>DASSIT010000093.1:0-15354 GCA_035691545.1 Pseudolabrys sp.
TCCGAGAAGTATTCGCTGAAAGGAAAATCGGCAGTGGTCACCGGTGCCGGGAACGGAATTGGCCGGGCGATCTCGCTCGCTTTCGCGGAGGCCGGCGCTGCGGTCGCATGCGTTGACCTCGACGCAAAAGCCGCCGGCGCAACGGCCGCTGCAATTGCGGATGAGGGCGGGCGGGCCTTGCCCGTACATTGCGACGTAGCAAGCGAGGCAGAAGTCGAACGTGCGGTAAAGGCGATTCTCGGCGAATTTGTCGTCGTCCATATACTGGTAAACGGCGCCGCCGGTTACGACCCCAATGGCACGGTCCTCGATCTCAGTCTGTCCGAGTGGAACCGGGTATTTGCCGTCAATGTCGGGGGTGCATTCCTGATGAGCCGCGCGACCTTGCCTGCGATGATCGCCGCAGGTGGCGGCAGCATTATTCATATCGCTTCGCAACTCGGCAGCGTTGCCGCCCCGCAGCGCGCGGCTTATTGCGCCACCAAGGGCGCGTTGATCCAACTTGCAAAAGCCATGGCAGCCGACCATGCGGCACAGAATATCCGGGTGAATACGCTGTCACCCGGCGCGGTCGAGACCGAACGCTTGGTAAAACGCTTTGGGAATATGGAAGCCGCGAGGCGCACGGCCGGCCCAAAACATCTGGTCCAAAGGCTCGGTCAACCCGAAGAAATTGCGCTTGCTGCGGTGTTTCTGGCGAGCGATGCGTCAAGTTTCATGACCGGCTCGGACCTTCTGGTCGACGGTGGTTACAACGCGATTTGAAGCTCAACGGCCGAGGATGCTGCCTGCCATTGCGCGCGGGTCACGCTTCGGCCATGCGCCTGCGTCCGCCGCAAGAAACAGTTCGGACAAGTGCATATTGAACAGAGCAGGCTCCTCCAGGTTTATGTTGTGTCCGGAGTTTGCCATTACGACCAACGCAGCCGTCGGAATGTTTTTCTTCATCAGAACCCCGGGCTCGAGGCAGGGCCAGTCTTCGTCACCCGTCATGACCAGGGTTGGAACGGTGATTGTTTTCATCTTCTCGACCAGGTCAAATAGCGAGGGACGCCGCTTCTGCACGCCGCGCATGGTGAGCGTGGCACCTTCCGTTGAATGTTCGGCAAGTTGATCTGCGAATTCGCGCCAGCCGCGCGGATCCTTGTTCTGATGCTGCACGCGAGTCGGCCCGAGCGCATAGGCCTCCGCCGCTTTCTTCATTGTCAGTTCTTCAAAACGTTTGGCGGAGGCTTCTGCCTCCTCGGCGAATTTCGCTCGCTCGCCGGGCGCCGCGCCATATCCGCAACCGGCAACCACAATCGAGCGGCAGCGATCGGGATAGGTGAAGCCAAAATGCAGTGCCGCAAACCCGCCCATCGAGAGCCCGACGATGTGGGCCTTGTCGATTCTGAGGCCGTCTAGAACCGAACGGATATCGTCACGTGCTCGATCTTGCGAATATCGCTCGGGATCCTTGGGCACGTCCGATGGAGGATAGCCGCGGGCATTGAAAGCCACGCAGCGGTAATACTTTGAAAAGTGGCGGACCTGCTGCTCCCAGGACCGGTAATCGCCGGCAAATTCGTGAATGAAAACGATCGGGATTCCCTTGCCTGTTTCTTCGTAATAGAGCTTGACCCCGTCGTCTGTCGTCAGATGCGGCATGAATTCCTCGTTTAAAAGGCCTGGGCGCGCGCTGAAAGTCCGGCGTCGATTGTGATGACAGAACCGCTTGTGTACCCCGAGAGCTCCGACGCGGCGAACGCGATGGCGGCTCCGATTTCTTCTGGGGTCGCGCCGCGGCCAAACGGCAATGGCTTGAAAAGCTCTTTCCAGTTGTCGGCATTGCCGGTGCGATCGAGCGCTTTCCTTTTCATCAGACCGACCAGGCGGTCTGTGGCCACGGGGCCCGGATTGATCGCAACAACACGTATGCCATCCTTGGCGCTGACGCTGCCGAGCGACTGCGTGAACGCCGATAGCGCGGCGTTTCCTGCTACGCCGCAGATATATTCCGGGTCATGCGTAACGGCCGCATTGCCGACCACATTCACGATAACGCCGCGTTTTCGCCTTTGCATCAATGCATAGAAGGCACGGCACATATTGACGTAGCCGAAGACTTTCAGATCCCAGGCCTTGCGCCAGGTTGCCTCGTCCACACTCAGCAGGGCTCCGCCGGGAATAGCGCCAGCATTGTTCACAAGGATATCGATTTCCGGATAGTCGCGCGCGAGCAGGTCGACATTTGCACTGTCGGATAAATCAGCGGCAACCGTATCGACGCGTACGTTTGACTTCTGCGCGATCGCGGATTTGGCAGCGGCAAGCGCATCCGCGCTGCGTGATACGATAATGACATTGCAGCCTTCGCCCGCCAGAATCTCGGCAGTAGCTTTTCCGATTCCCTTGGAGCCGCCTGTAACCAAAGCGGTCTTGCCGCCAAGTTTTAAATCCATGCGTGACGCTCCCCGCAGACATGAGACCGGTGCGACTATGACCGCCGCATCGCCGCTCGGCAACCTGCCTTGTTACCGCTCCGCCTCGATCACGCGGCGAATGCCTTCGCGGTGGCCAACTTTGGCGCGAAATCCAAAGTCGCGCGCGGCGGCCTCGGTGTCCACGGGCCCGCGCGCCGCGGCCGGCTTGCTGTTGTCGACCTCGATGCTGACCGGCTTTCCCGCCGCAGCTGCAGCGGCCGCCATGTCGTCAAGCGTAACCATTTCAGGGTGCGCAATGAAATAACTGAGTTGCTTGCGGCCCGCTGAAAAGCAAGCCGAGACGGCGGCTTGCGCTGCATCATCGATATAGACGTAAGGCCAGTCGGTCGTCGCCTCGATTTGCACCGCTTGGCCCGCCAGCGCGGCACCGATGATTCTTTCAAGCGTAAACACAGTCTGCCTTCCCGGCCCATAAATCACCGTGAAACGCAACGAGCACAGATCGAGCGCCACTTTGCGCCACAACCCGCGCAGCACCATATCCATCGCCGCTTTTGAGGCGCCGTAGGCTGAGGTCGGGCGTAATAGGTAGTCTTCGCCGATGGGCTCCTTCTCGTAAAAATTGCCAATCGCCGAGACAGACGAACAATAGATGAAGGTTTTGACGCCGGCTTCGATCGCGGCAAACAGCAAATTGAGGCTACCGATCACATTGATGCCCATCACTCCAATGGGGTCGTCCGCCATGACCATCGGACCCGACACGCCGCCCGCATGGACGATGCGGGTGATTTTTTCGTCCACGAGCAGCGTCTTGAGTTTTGATCGATCCGATAGGTCGTCAAGCACTTGCGTGGTCGTCGAGGGGCGAGGATCCAACCCGATGGCACGGTGCTCGTTTTTTTCGAGCAGCTTCATCGTGGCACGACCAAGAAAGCCGCTTGCGCCCGTGACCAATGTCACATCTTCTTTCATCGCAAATCCGTCAGACGATCTTTTTGGCGTGAAAATTATCGATCTCGCGATCGCTGTACCCGATATCGTGCAGGATTTCGTCGGTGTGCTCGCCCGGTTCGGGCAAGGGTGAAACGATGCTTGCCGGAGTGCGCGACAGCGTGATCGGCTGGCCGACGACGCGGATATCGCCACGCGTCGGGTGGTGCAGCGGTACGGCAATGCCGAGATGCTTCACCTGCGGATCGGCAAAAACCTCGTCGAGCCTGTAGATCGGTCCCGCCGGAACGCCTTCCGCCTCGAGCTTTTCCAGCCAATGGGAGGAGCGCTTGGTCCTGAAAATTTCCGCCAGGAGGGGAGTGAGTTTCGGCCGATTACGAAAGCGAAGCTCGAGGGTTGCGTATTCAGGCGATTTGCCCAGGTCGGGCCGATCGAGCGCTGTGCATAGCGCGCGCCACTGCCCATCGCCGCCGACGCCGATATTGATGAAGCCGCCGGCGGTTTCGAATACGCCCATCGGTGTCGAATAAGGATGATCATTGCCAGCCTGTCCGGGCACCACGCCGTCGACGAGATAGCGTGCCGCCTGGAAGTCCATCATCGCAATTTGCGCTTCGAGCAAGGAGGCCTGGACCCATTGGCCGCGGCCAGATTTTTCACGCTCGGCGAGCGCAATCAGAATGCCTGTTGCGGCATAGATTCCGGCTGAACTGTCGGCCACCGCGATACCGGCTCGCATGGGCCCGGAACCGGGCGTCCCCGTCACCCACATGAGCCCGCCCATGCCCTGCGCAATCTGGTCGAAACCCGCGCGCGTGCGGTAAGGGCCGCTTTGCCCAAAGCCCGATATCGACGCAAGAATGATGCGCGGATTGACTGTGCTGAGCGCTTCGTAATCGATCCCCAAGCGCTCTTTCACGTCGGGCCGAAAATTTTCCACGACCACGTCGGCGCTTTTGACCAGGCGCATGAAAATTTCGCGCCCGTCGCGCTTTTTCAGATTCAACGTGAGGCATCGCTTGTTGCGATGAAGATTGATCATGTCGGAGCCGTCGCGGGCGCCGCTCATGCCTTCGTTCGGATCGACGCCTGCCGGCGCTTCAATCTTGATTATATCGGCGCCGAAATCGCCAAGGATGCGGCAGCATGTCGGGCCTGCGCGCACGCGGGTGAGATCGAGTACGCGGAGCTTCGCCAATGCGGACGATGATTGGGGAGCGCTCATAAAAACCGTCCCTTGTATGATGTCGTCACCAGATCGGATACTGCGGCAGGAACACGTGCGTGCCAGTCGCTGCGATCCTGCGCGGTTGCGGCCAAGCCAATCAACGCCTGATCGGACCGTGGTTTTCCGACGATTTGCAATGCGATCGGCATGCCGCGATCGTCGAAGCCGACCGGAATAGCGACCGCAGGAAAACCGAGCATATTGACGAATCGCGTCCAGCGACTGAGCTCGTATAGTGTCTTGGCGACGAATTCTGGGGAGCGCGGGTCGCATTCGGATGCCGGCGGCGTGCGGATTGAAAGGACCGGAAGTACAATCGCATCTGCTTTCCGAAAGACGTGGCTGACAAAATCCGCGGCGAGCCGCGAACGTGCCGCGACGCTGGAATCAAGGCTTTCGTCATCGATTGCGAGGCCCTTCGTCAGCCGTTTTTGCAGAACAGGGTCAAGCGACTCATTGTCTATCAGTGCCCGGTGCGCGCGGGCGGCTTCCGCCTGCATGATCGTGAAAACGTGCGGATCGAGCTCCTCGATGGCTCCGGCGGCATCGCGATGATCGATTTCGATTGCGCAGTCGGCAATTGCATCGATGCCGTCGCCGCAGGCGCGGGCGATCGAGGCCTCAGCCAGGTTGAGTACGTCATCGATGATGGCGATCCTGCCGATCGGCTCGGAATCGCCGTATTCAATCAGGATGCGTGCGGCAGTGGCAATTTCCGCCGCGCTGCGGGCCAGGACGCCCACGGTATCGAGTGTGGGCGAGAGCGGCATCGCACCCGTCATCGGCACTAAGCCATATGTTGGCTTCCAGGCAGTAACGCCGCAGCAGTGTGCCGGAATGCGCACAGAGCCGCCTGTATCGGAACCGAGGGCGACCACCACCGATCCGCTCGCCACGGCCGCCGCCGAGCCCGACGACGAGCCGCCGCTAATGAAGTCGAGATTCCATGGATTGCGGACGCGTTCGTGCAAGGCATTGTAGCCTGATGGCTCATAGGCGAGTTCGGGCATCGCCGTATAGCCAATGCAACGCGCACCCGCGCGATCGAGGAGGTGGAGCACCGTCGCTTGTATGGCCTTCGTCATCGGCAGTGGCTGGACCAATCCACCGTGCGGCAGGCGCGAAGCGGATACAAAGATGTCTTTTGCCGCGTAGGGCATCCCGTCGAGGACGCCGCGTAAATCGGGTGATGTTTCACTTTCGAAGGCAGCAAATGCCTTCAGTCGCGGCTCGAGCTGGCGCGCATAATTTCCCGCGCTCGCTGAAAGCCGCGCGTGTTCCGCGCCATCAAGCCCCGTCCAGTCGCGGAAACGCAACGTCATAGTGCCTGTTGGGAACCCGCTATCCTGTCCTTGGGGTCGCCCAAGGTCTGGCCATTTTGTCTTTTGATTTGAAAGTCACGATTTGCTCGCGATAGCTATCCGTGACGTCGACATCGTCCCAGCCGTTTAAAAGTTGATTGCGACTGATTGGGTCAATCATAAAAGCACAAGTATGATTCGCACCGCTGATCGCCTGCCGCTCCAGATCGACATTCATTTCCTGCGTTGGATTGGCGAAGATCAGCCCCCCTAATACGGCGATCTCCGACTCGCCGACAACAGCCGTCAACAGTCCATTTTTTACCGCATTCTGAGCGAATATATCACCGAACGATGGCGCGATGACACATCGGAAGCCGTGATCATAGAGAGCATAGACCGCAGCCTCACGTGATGAGCCGCCGCCGAAGTTGCGGCCCGCCAATAGGATTTTGGCGCTGCGGTAGATTTCCTGATTGAGCGGGAAGTCAGGGCGCTCATTGCCATCGGCATCTCGCCGAAAGTCATAAAACAACACGCTGCCAAGACCTCTTGATCGCGGCCATTTGAGGTAGCGCGCCGGCAAAATTTGATCGGTATTCACATTCGGGACCATCAATGGGCAGGCCCTGGCAGTGAGACGAATGAACTTTTCCATCTGCCCTTCCTACAACTTGCGTCCGGCTAGAAGCGGCCGGACGTCGGCAAGGTGTCCACTAACCGCCGCGGCGGCGACCATGGCCGGCGACATCAGATGCGTGCGCGCGCCCGGTCCCTGGCGACCGCGGAAATTTCGGTTGGTCGTCGATGCGCAACGTTCGCCCGGGGGCACCAAATCTCCGTTGATGCCGACACACATGGAGCAACCCGAATCTGCCCATTCCAGCCCGGCATCGCGGAAGATCCGGTCGAGGCCTTCTTGCTCGGCCTGCCGTTTCACCGCGGACGAGCCCGGCGATACGAGACCGGGCACTTTGCTGACACGCCCGGCAAAAACCGCTGCGGCGGCCCGCAGATCCTCGATACGAGCATTCGTGCAGGATCCGATGAAGACGCGGTCGACGGAGATATCGGTCAATTTCGTGCCTGGAGCGATGCCCATATAATCAAGCGCTTCGCGCAAATATCTTGAGCGTGTGCCGTCGGGTTCACGGGAAGGGTCTGGTACACGTGCGTCGATGGGCAGGGCATCATCCGGTGTTGTGCCCCACGTCACGATCGGCGCGATTTCGCCGGCATGAACCGAAACCTCGCTGTCGAAGGCCGCATCTGTATCTGAGGTCAGCGCCGACCACGCCTCGACTGCCCGCTCGAATTCGCCACTTTTTGGAGCAAAGGGACGGGCACGAAGATATGCGAAAGTCGTCGCGTCGGGGGCGATAATGCCGCAGCGTCCGCCCGCCTCAATGGTCATGTTGCAGAGCGTCATGCGGCCTTCCATTGTAAGCGATCGAATCGCACTGCCGGCAAATTCCACGGCATGGCCTTGCGCACCATCAGCGCCGATACGCGCAATGATCGCGAGTGCGATGTCCTTGGCTGCGATGCCCGCCATTGCGTCCCCATCAACAATGATGCGCATGCGTTTTGGCCTCTTCTGCCACAGCGTTTGTGTCATCAGCACATGTCCTACTTCAGATGCGCCGATTCCAAACGCATAGGCACCGAAAGCGCCGTGAGTGGAAGTGTGGCTATCTCCGCAAACGATCAGGAGGCCCGGTAAGGTCAATCCCTGTTCCGGACCGACCACGTGCACAATGCCCTGGCGCGGATCGCGCAGCCCGAACAGCATGATGTTGTATTCTGCTGCATTGGCTTCCAGGTTGCGTACCATCGCGGCGATCTCTGGATTGGCAATGTCCATTCCGCGGCCGCGCGTCGGTACGTAATGGTCGGCAACGCCGAAGGTGAGTTGCGGCTCAGAGACGCTGCGATGGCGTGCTTTCATTTGGCTGAAGGCGTGAAACGAGCCCTCATGAACGTAATGCCGATCGACCCAAAGCAACGCAGAGCCGTCCTCGCGGCGCGCGATCTCGTGTGAAGACCACAACTTGTCGATCAGAGTCCGAGGCTCGCTCATACCAGATTGCATCCGCTTTGGCCGTTGCGGGCTTGTCGAGGGTCCGCAATATTGTATGCTAAAAAATACCAAGTAAAGCGCAAGCGGGCGGCGGGCGCTTGAGTTAGGGGAGCGTGGCTTTGCGCTGCTGGCTGGGCGAAGCGAAGGCGAAACAGGTCTACCTGGTGCTGCGCGACCGCATTCTGAGCGGCGCTGTCGGCTTCGGCGCAAAGCTGCCTAATGAGTATGAATTGGCCAATAATCACGGCGTGTCGCGGGTCACCGTGAGGCGTGCGCTGGGAGAACTCGCGCGTGAGCGACTGATTGAGCGCCGGCGCAGCGCCGGCACCCGGGTAATTTATCGTCCGTCGCCTGCTCCCATGATTGCCGACATATCCGGTGTGCTCGCCAATCTTGCGGATATGGGGCGCCGCACGGCGGTGAAGCTGTTGTCCTTCGACTACGTGCCGGCAGAAGGCGTGGTCGCGCAATTGCTCGGCGTCGCGCCGGACCAACTGTTGCAACGCTCGGTACGCGTGCGGTCTGTTGACGGCCAGCCATTCTCTTATCTCACCACGCATGTTCCCGAGAGTGTGTCGGTGACGTTCACCGGTGAGGAATTGGGTTCACGGCCCTTACTCGAGCTGCTCGAGCGCGCCGGCGTTAAGGTCGAGCACGCGCGCCAGCGCATCAGCGCGGGCCTGGCTACTTCCGACGTCGCCGAGGCGCTCGGACTGCACACAGGATCGCCACTGATCGAGCTTGTTCGGGTCGTCTATGACCAGGCCGGTCGCGGGATCGAACATCTCCACGCGCTCTATCGGCCCGATCGCTACGCCATCGAAATCGAACTCGTTCGCTCCGGCGCCGCCGACACCAAAGCCTGGGCGCCGGTAATTCCACGCCCGCCAAAAGGGCGCACTGCAAGAATAAATGCGCGATCGCGGAATCACAAAATCAAGCCGGCGGATTTCATGCCGGGGCGCTAAACCCAGAGGGAGAATTACCATGTCGGACCAGAAATTTCCATTCAGCCGCCGTCAATTCCTCGCCACCACAGCAATCGGCGCCGCGGTTGCGGCAACGGGCAGCGTTGCGATGCCTTCCGTGCTCCGCGCACAAGGCACGCCGGTGAAGCTTGGAGTGCTGCATCCGGTGACCGGCGCGCTCTCGTATTCCGGTCAACAGGGCCGGCTCGGGGCAACCACGGCGATCGAAGAAATCAATGCTGCCGGCGGTGTCAAAGGACTGGGCAAAATCGACGCCGTACTCGGTGACGCACAGTCGACGCCCGAAGGTGGAACGGCAGAGGTCGAGAAAATGAATTCCGCTGGCGTCGCCTGCGTCGTTGGCGGATATGCCAGCAACATCTGCCTTGCCACCACCCAGGCGGCAGCGCGCTATGAGCTGCCTTATGTAGTCGATGTCGGTGTCGCCGACGGCATCGTTACCCGTGGTTTGAAAAACACCTTCCGTTTCGGTCCCGGCTTCGGCGTCATTTCCAAAACGGCGCTGGCCAATCTTGCCGCTATCAATGACCATGCCGGCAAACCTGCCAAAACCGTAATGATCGTTCACGAGGATTCATTGTTCGGGTCCGGCCTTGCGAAACTGCTCAATGCGCAGCTCCCGCAGCAAGGCTTTCAGATCCTTGAGACAATACCGCATCCAACGCCGACCCGTGACTTCAACAATGTCGTACTCAAGATCAAGGCGCAGAACCCGGATATCGTCATCCCGGCCAACTACTATAACGAATACGTTCTGCTCGCACGGACCATGCGGCAGCAGCAGATCAAGCTGAAGGGCATCTATTCGGTCCTCGGCGGCGCCGCCTCTTCCTATAAGTTCGTCAAGGAATTCCCTGAGGCAGCCAAATTCATTATGGATTGCAATCACTGGTTCGATCCGCGCAACGAGAAGGCACAGGCTCTGAAGAAGAAGGTTGAGGGCAAGGGTCAATTCTTCACCTACGAAGTCTACATGAACTACAGCTGTGTCTATCTGATTGCCGACGCGCTCCAGCGTGCGGCCTCCGCCGACCGCGCCAAGCTCACGGCGGCGCTGGCGAGTTCGACGTTCGCGGGTCACGTGATGCCTTACGGTCCGACCAAATTCGTGAATGGCCAGAACGAGGGTGCTGCGCCTGTCAATACGCAGGTGCTCGACAATGACATCAAGGTGATTTTGCCGCCGTCCTTCGCAAACGCGAAGCCAATTTTCCCGATGCCGGCTTAGTGTCATGAGGTCGCGGGTGAAGCATTCGGCGCTTCACCCGCGACCGTGATCTTCAAAGTATTGTGTCCGTGCTTTCGTCCGCCATACTGTTTCCCGCGGTCCTCAACGGTCTGTTGACCGGTGCGGTATATGCGCTCGTGGCTCTCGGTCTGACGCTGATCTATGGCGTGTTGCACATTATTAATTTCGCGCACGGCGCCTTGCTGAGTGCCGCGATGTTCGCTGCTTTCTTCGCCTTCCGCCTGTTGGGCATTGATCCTTACGTCGCGGTCTTCCTGCTCGCCCCTTTGTTTTTCACGTTTGGCTATGCATTGCAGCGTTTTATCATCGGTCCCGCGTCACATCGCAACGACCGGAATATGCTGCTGGTGACGCTGGGCATCGCTGTCGTCATCGAGAACGCACTTCTCTATGCATTCCGCGCCGATACGCGCACCATCGACGTCCCTTATGCCTTTGAGACCGTCAATTTCGGATTTACGTTTCTCGCTGTGCCGCGCGTGATTGGTTTTGCCGCAGTATTCGTCGTGGCTCTCGCACTCTGGCTGATCATGAATTGCACTGATATCGGCCGGGCAATCCGCGCCGTCGCCAAGGAGAGGCTTGGCGCCGAACTGGTCGGCATTGACGTCGCGCACGTCTATGCCATGACATTCGGCCTCGGTACGGCGTGCGTTGCTGTGGCCGCCTGCCTGCTGATCCCGAACTACTACGTCAATCCGAGCGTGGGCAATGCGTTCGTCCTCGTTGCTTTCACTATCGTCGTGCTCGGCGGAATGGGCTCGGTGCCGGGCGCGCTCATTGGTGCTCTGCTCATCGGGGTGGTGGAGAGCCTGTCCGGCCTCTTTCTTGGGGAATCGCTCGGCCAGGTTGGTATTTTTGTTATATTCATTGCCGTGCTGCTGGTGCGCCCGAATGGCCTGTTCGGAGCACGCGCATGAAAGGGCTGGCGCCGATCGTCGCAGTGATCGCCGTCCTAGCGGCCGTGCCATTTATCGTGCAGTCCAACGCCACGCTCAATTTTCTTGTCGTGTCATTAATGGTCGCGCTGGCCGGGCAGGGGTGGAACATCCTTGGCGGTTACGCCGGGCAATATTCTTTCGGCCATGCGGCCTTTTTTGGGACTGGCGCCTACGTCACGGCCATCCTGCAGGTGCGCTATGGGGTCAATGCCTGGGTCGGTTTCGCCGCCGGCATTGCGGCCGGTGCTGCACTCGGTGCCGTAATCGGGGCGCTGGCCTTTCGCTCCGGCCTGCGGGGGTCTTATTTTGCGCTGGTTACACTGGCTTTCGCGGAAGTCCTGCGCATCTTGGCCAGCGTCGCTCCGATAACCGGCGCAGGTGTCGGCACATTGATTAAGCTGGATCTAGGCGCACAGACGTTCCAGTTTCAGAGCCGTGCTGTGTTCTATTGGGTGATCCTGGGGTTGGTCGGCGTATCGCTGGCGGCCGCGCGCCTGATTGAGCGCTCACGTCTCGGCGTGTGGCTGATAGCAGTGCGCGAAAATGAAGACGCGGCGGAAGCACTCGGAGTCAACGCAAGAAGCGTCAAGTCCTTGGCCATGGTCATATCTGGCGCCATTACTGCCGCAGCCGGATGCTTCTACGCGCAATACTTTCTTTTCGTGGATTCCGGAATCGCGTACGGCACCTGGATATCGATCGAGGCGCTCTTGACGCCGATCATTGGTGGCGTTGGAACGGTGTTCGGCCCGCTACTGGGTGCGTTGGTGGTCAAGTCGCTAGGCGAAGGCGCGAAGCTCGTGACGGGTGACGTTCCCGGCCTTGATTTGATTCTCTACGGGGCAGTCCTTGTACTGGTCATCTGGTTTACGCCAGGAGGCCTGATCGGCGGCTTCGCACAATTGCGCAAGCGGCTGATGCGCAGCGCCACACGTGCCGCCGCCAGCATCCAGGAGGCAGGGCATGGCTGAGCCATTGCTCGCGGTCGATCGCGTCACGCACCGCTTCGGTGGCCTGCTGGCTGTGAATTGCGCATCGCTGACCGCAACGGAAGGACGCATTACCGCGCTGATTGGCCCCAACGGAGCCGGCAAGACCACGCTCTTCTCCATTATATCCGGATTCCTCAGGGCGAGCGAAGGCACCGTCCGTTACGCCGGCGAGGATATTACCGGTGAGCCCGCGCATCGCCTGGCGCGACGCGGCATCGCACGCACTTTCCAGATCGTGCAGCCATTCGCCGGCCTGTCGGTGCGCGAGAACATTCTGGTTGGCGCGCATCTGCATCAACGCGCGCGCGAAATGGCGCTCGCCGCCGCCGAGCAAATTGGGCGTAGTGTCGGGCTGAGTGATTTGCTTGATCAGCCGGCGGACACATTGACCGTCGCTGGGCGCAAGCGGCTCGAACTGGCGCGCGCACTCGCGATCGAACCGAAATTGCTGCTGCTCGATGAGGTATTGGCGGGTCTCAATCCATCCGAGATTCGCGATATTGTTCCCGTCATCCGCGGCCTGTGCAGCCGCGGCACAACGATCGTCATGATCGAGCATGTAATGCAGGCGGTAATGAGCCTCGCCGAACATGTCTTCGTGCTGGCGGAAGGGAGCGTCATCGCCCAAGGCACGCCGGCACAAGTTGCCGCTGACCCGGTCGTCATTGAGGCGTATCTCGGTCATGGCGCGGCGGCAAAGCTGGGGGCATCGCATGGACACTAGCCCGCTGCTCGTCGTCGACAAGCTTCGTGCCGGCTACGGAGAGACCGAGGTCCTGCGTGGCGTCGATCTCACGGTGAACTTTGGCGAGATCGTCGCCGTGCTCGGCTCTAACGGCGTCGGGAAATCGACGCTTAATCGCGCTATCTCGGGTATCGTGCGCACGCGAACCGGTTCGGTCCGTTTCGATGGCGTTGACGTTCTGGGCCAAAAACCTTCGGAGATCGTCGCGCGCGGACTTATTCATGTGCCTGAAGGGCGGCGAATCTTTCCCAACCTGTCGGTACGCGAAAACCTCGATCTCGGCAGCTATCGCCGCGCGAGCGCGCATCGCATGCAAAACCGCGAGCGCGTGTTTGCGATATTTCCGCGCCTCTATGAGCGGCGTACTCAGCGAGCCGGCACGCTTTCAGGCGGGGAACAGCAGATGCTCGCCATCGGCAGAGGATTGATGGCGGAGCCCAAACTAATCATTCTCGATGAGCCCTCGCTGGGCCTCTCGCCTCTGCTTGTCGAAGAACTTTTTGCCCTCGTCAAACGCATCAACGGGGACGGGGTCTCGGTGCTGCTGGTTGAACAAAATGTCGTGCAAAGTCTCGAAGTTGCCAACCGCGCCTATATCCTCGCCGAAGGAAAATTCGTCATGTCCGGCCGCGCTTCGGACATTGGCGCCAATCCCGAGCTCAAACGCACGTATCTTGGAATGTGACGCATGACCAATCCCACCTTACGCGCCCGCCTCGGACGACCGCCGATCCTGATTGCGCCGGGCGTCTACGATGCTCTGACCGCCCATCTGGCCGAGCAGGCCGGGTTTACCGCACTTTATGTCTCGGGGGCGGCCATTGCGTATACTCGACTCGGTCGCTCCGACATTGGCCTCGTGGCCATGAGTGAAGTGGCCGACTCGATCGCAATGATCCGCGATCGTGTGAGCGCCAATCTCGTCGTTGATGCAGATACCGGCTACGGCAATGCACTCAATGTCGCCCGGACGACCCGTCTCTTTGAGCGCGCCGGGGCGAATGCAATTCAGCTGGAAGACCAGGCATTTCCCAAACGGTGCGGCCACCTCGACAACAAGACGCTGATTCCTGCGAACGAAATGACCGGGAAGATCAAGGCTGCACTGGATTCGCGCCACTCGAGCGAAACCCTGGTGATTGCGCGAACAGACGCTATAGCCGTTGAAGGCTTCGAACGCGCAATGGCGCGAGCGGCAGCCTATCGTGATGCCGGAGCTGATATATTATTTGTCGAGGCGCCAAAAACGCGCGCCGAGCTTCAACGCATTCCGCCCGCGTTGAGCGGCATTCCGCTCATGGCAAATATGGTTGAAGGGGGCAAGACTCCTCCGCTCAGTGGTAACGATCTAGAAGCAATCGGATTTTCGCTGGTAATCTTCCCCGGCGGAATAGTTCGCGCTTTGGCCCGGGCGGCGAACGAATTTTACGCTTCACTTGCGGCTCATGGCAGCTCGGAACCGTTCCGCGACCGAATGTACGATTTCGCCACTCTCAATGACGTCATCGGAACGCCAAAATTGATCGCGCTCGGCAAACAATACGAAGCAATGCCGGAGCCGGATAGCAAGAAAGGCCGTAGCCCATGAATCCGGTGGCAATCGTCGCCCGGTCTTTGTACGCGAAGGCATCAAGCGTTGGACGCTGTTGATAAAATCTTCCGAGCCGGACCAAATTAACCAAGTAACAACGGATCGCGCCGGCGTCAGCAACCGAATCTGAAGAGACCGCGAATAAGCCAGGGAATCTCCGCATGGACAAGCTTTTCGACACCGTCATCAGGAATGCCCGCGTCGTTCGGCCGAACAAGACATCTGTTGATTGTTTCGATATTGCGATCAAGGAAGGGAAAATCGTCCGACTCGCACCCGAAATTCAGGCCGAGCAAGCCAAGCAAGTCTTCGACGCGAGGAATCGGCTCGCATTCCCGGGCTGCGTCGATGCACACATGCATATCGGCATCTATGCGCCACTCGCCCAGGACGCGGTTTCGGAGAGCAAGGCCGCGGCCATGGGAGGTGTCACCTCAAGCCTGAACTACCTACGGACGGGTCACTACTATCTCAACCGCGGCGGGCCTTATCGCGACTTCATGCCCGAGGTTTTCAAGCAGTCAGAGGGTCGATTCTGGGTGGATTACGGCTTCCATATCGCACCGATCGAGGCCGGACATATCGATGAAATGGAGGATCTCGTCATTCGACACGGAGTGACGTCGTTCAAAATTTTCATGTTTTACGGCGGCTATGGTTTGCACGGGCGGTCATCTCAGCAAAATGACTTTCTGATGCTCGGGCCCGACGAGCGTTACGATATCGCGCATTTCGAATTCATCATGCGCTCCGCACAGCGGTTGATGGGCAAATTTCCCGAATGCGCCGCCAATATCAGTGTCAGCCTCCACTGCGAACTCGCAGAAATCCTGAATGCCTACACAAAAATCGTGGAGCGCG
>DASSIT010000094.1:0-31778 GCA_035691545.1 Pseudolabrys sp.
ACCTGTCTGATACCGGAGCATTGCTGCAGGTTTCGACGACGTTTGGCATCCCTGCAAATTTTGACCTCATTCTGGAAACCCACCGGCATCACTGCCATGTCGTGTGGAGGACTGACACCAAGATCGGCGTCAGATTCGAATAGCGCATTTACAGGGCGGTTTTCTGGGGCCGCGGACGATTATTTGCTAGTGGGAGTACGACGAGCGCGGCCAGTGGACTCCCGCCAATCAAGCCCGATAAAAGGCAGGCGGCGACACATCATGACCTGCAGGAAGCGCAATGCCGGTTTTTTCACCTTATCTGACGCCGATCATGCTGCTGATCGGCTCTAATGTATTCATGACCACGGCCTGGTACTGGCATCTGCGCTACAAGGAAGTGCCTTTGGCCTACGTCATTCTCATCAGCTGGGGGCTTGCGTTTATCGAATATTGCCTGGCGGTTCCGGCCAATCGCTACGGCAGCGCCGTTTACAACCCCGCGCAGCTCAAGACGATACAGGAAGTGATCACCTTCGCGGTGTTCGCCGTGTTCTCTTTTTTCTATTTGCGGGAGCCGATCACGCTCAGCCAGGGTTTCGGCTTTGCACTAATCACGGCCGGAGCATTTTTCGTATTCCACAAGTGGTGAGGATATTTCCGTCGTACGGTGTCATTTCGCCGGGACAATTCGGAGGATGCGTCCGGACGAATTGTCAGTGAGCAGGTAGACCGCGCCATCAGGTCCTTGCCGCACGTCGCGAATGCGTTCATGCAGGCCCCGCAAAAGTTGCTCCTCTTTGACGACTTTATCGCCGCTGAGTTCGAGGCGCGACAGCAGCTCGAACTTGAGCGCGCCATTGAGCAGGCTGCCCTTCCATCCCGGAATCAGATCGCCAGTGTAGAATGCCATGCCGGACGGTGCGATTGATGGCGTCCAGTGCCAGGCCGGATCGGTGACGCCCGGCATCGTGGCCTTGCCTGTGCCGACCGGCGAACCGTCGTAGTTCAAGCCGTAGCTCACGAGCGGCCATCCATAGTTGAGGCCCTTCTCCATGATATTGATCTCGTCGCCACCCATCGGGCCGTGCTCCTGCTCCCATAATTTTCCGTCGGCAGGATTGAAGGCGAGTCCTTCCGCATTGCGCAGGCCATAGGCCCAGATTTCCGGAAGCGCGCCCGGTTTTCCCGCAAAAGGATTATCGTGCGGGGCGCTACCCTCCGGCGTGATACGCACGATCTTGCCAATGTGATTGTCGAGTTTCTGCGCGAGTTCCATCGGCGCAAAATGGTCGCCGAGTGTCACGAACAGATTTCCATCAGGTGCTTGCACCATGCGGCAACCGATATTCAGCCCGCGCGACGCCGGGCCAACTTGCCGGAATATCGTCTTTACGCCTTCAAGTCGTGGTGTTTCATCGTCTACCAGCTGCGCGCGCATTACCGCGATTCGGCCCCCACCGCCGGCAGGTTCGGCGTAGCAGACATAAATCGTGCGCGTGCGATTGAAGTCGTTCGCGAGCAATACGTCCATCAATCCAGCCTGGGTTTGTGCGTAGACTTTCGGCACGCCGCCGAGCGGCGGCGAGAGCTGGCCGTTGCGCGTCACGATACGTAAGCGCCCAGGTCGCTCCGTCACCAGCATGCGACCGTCCGGAAGAAAGGCGAGAGACCATGGATGCACCAGGCCGTTCGCAACCGTCTGGACGACGAGATTGCCCGCAGAGCTTCGGAATGTGGGATCGGCGGCCATCGCCGCAGGGATCGCAATGAGCAACAATCCGAGCAATGCGATCAATCGCATGCAGGTCTCCCTCGATGTCGCGTCGATTGTGCGCCATCGGGTGGAGCTCCGATAGACACGAACTAGCTGTGGGTCTTTTTGTGTTTGTGATGCGGCAAGGTCAGGATGGTCACACTGCCCATGCCAATGAACAACAGGCCCAGCAAAAGCGCTACGGCAAATAAGCTGCCCTCATTGTCGATGACGTCTGCTGCAACGTCAGCACGTGCAATGCCAATCGAGACGACAGTTGCAACCACGAGCGTGGAGATCGCCAGTGCGGCAGTGGCCAACAGTTCGGCGAACGCCGCTATGCGTTGCTCGCTGCCGAGTGCCCGGTCCCTGGGTGGGGTGAAGCCGGCAGCTTCGCAATGCTTCCCCAGATGTCCGCTCATGTGCCCGCCCGTGCAAAATCCGAAAAACTTGGTTCGGTAATGGTGCCAGGATAACGCCGGAACCCGGCGACGGTTCGGCCCGATTTGGGCGGGGGCGGTGACGAACGGAGGCGTTTTCGTGGCAATCGCCTAAAACGTTGCGGAATTGCGCCTCACTGGGCGGGAGCAAGCTCTGGCTGCCAATCCATAGTGATGTAACCCGGCTCATCCGCGACCCGATCAAGCCAGCTTCGGATGGCGGGAAAGCGGCTGAGGTCGAAATCGCACTGATCGGCGACATGGGCGTAGGCATAAAGCGCGATGTCGGAAATCGTAAAGTGGTCGGCGACGAAAAAACGATGGCCTGCGAGATGGGTCTCCATCACACCAAGCGCGCGGTATCCGTTCTCCATCCAATCTTCAAGCGCGTGACTCTGAAGTTCGCGCCCGCCCTTGATCAGCGCGAGCCAGAAATAGGCGGCGCCGATATTGGGCTCCAGGCTATGTTGCTCGAAGAACATCCACTGCAACGCCTCGGCGCGCCCGATACGGTCTTCCGGTGCCAAAGTAGAGCCGCCCGCGACATACCAGAGAATTGCATTCGATTCGGCCAGGTGGCGATCAGGGGCGACTTCAAGCAGCGGCACTTGACCGTTCGGATTCTTGGCCAGAAATTCAGGCGTGCGGCTTTCGCCTTTGAGGATGTCAACCTCGACGAGTTTGTACGGAATGCCGAGCCGGGCCAGCGCAAGGCGGACCTTGTAGCTGTTGCCAGAACGCTGCATCGAATAGAGCGTGTACATCCAATGCCTGATCCGTGTGCGCCAGATCGTCCGAAACCGAACTTGGTTCGAGGTAGCCGCTACCCCCGGAACCTCATCCATTAGGACGAAGAAAGTCCGGCAATTACAAGGCCACTGCACGCAGCGTCGTAACGAAAATGTTAAATTATATTCGCTGCACTGCAGCGAGCGAATGCGCCACCTCTGGTGACGCCTTCAAGAAGAATACTATTCCGCCGCCACTCGATGGGCGCGCGCGTATTCGGCAAGCGCATCATCGTCGGCCGGATTAATCGGCGTGAAGTCGCGATGCGCGATCCAGTCGGGCCGGGTGAATTTGGTGATGTGGTTCGAGACTGCGCAGAGTGTCAGATAGACGATTTTGCGCGGGTAGGGTGTAATATTGGGCGGCGAGGCGTGCACGAGATTACCGTGAAACATCAATACCGAGCCGGCTTTGCCTGTTGGCGCGACAATGCCTACGCCACCAGCTTCCGCGGCCTCGCCTGCAAGCCGCGTTACCGTGTCCTTGTCGAGTGTCCACAGAGGATATGACGTCGTCTGTTTGTCATGACCGGCTGCAAAAATCCCCTGCTTGTGGCTTTTGGGAATCAGCAGAAGCGGTCCGTTGATTGGCATGACTTCGTCGAGAAACACCGCGATGTTCATTGCGCGTGCTTCGGGCATGCCGTCATCTCGCGCCCAGGTGCCGTAGTCCTGGTGCCACTGCCAGACGTCGCCCTCGAAAGCGGCCTTCGCGTTGAGCTTGAACTGGTGGACGTAAACCTCCTCGCCAAATAGCTGGCGCAGGGGCTCAACCAAGCGTGGGTGCCGCGCCAGGAGTCCAAACACGTCGCTGAATGTATGTGCCGCGAATGCCGTACGCGGTGCGCCGGTCTTTTCGCGCCATACTTCCTGCCGATCAAGTTTAAGGATGTTTTCAGCCTCAATGCGCAGGAGCGCTATCTCTTCCTCGGAAAAGCAGTTGGGGAAGAAAACATAGCCCTGTTCGTCAAAGGCCCTGAGCTGATCGGCGGACAGTTTCATGATGCGCTCCCTGGAAATTCGGCCGTTCTCCGGCTCTTGCACCCATTCTATCGTCTACCGTGGCGGACGCCAACGCCCGTCAGGCCAGCGGTTCCGCAGTGCGGGACGGATCGCGAAATGCCGCACAGATTTATTAGGCTTGCGCGAGGCTCGGGTTTCCGCGCGGTACAGCAATGTCGCGACGGGCACGATTTAGCGTCATTATGAACAAGGCCAACTGCGCAATCAGGCCGAGCGGGATGCCGGTCAAATCGGCGGCGGGGCGAGCCAGCAGGGGCGCCGCCCAGGCGAAGGCCAAAAGGGATATTTCGAAGTCGCGAAATCCCCGCGCCAAGGCGTGCCGTGCGTAGAAAGCGATCGCCACCGCAAGCATCATAAGATCGTAATCGAGGACGTAGGGTGTGGCGATTAGAACAGCGACAGCAAGTGCCGCTGCCTTCAGGTCGAAGGCGGCCTCGCTGCGCCAGAGCTGGACCAACCCGGCCGCGACAGCGATCGCAAGACCGGCCTGCACTGAGTAAGCCATATCAACGCTGCCGCCCCACATGCGCACGGCCGAAAACGCGCTCTGGATTTTCTCCCAGCCGGTGTCGCCGGCCTCGAGTACGATACGGCGAGTCAATGTGGTGGAAGCGGCAAAGGCAACCCACACTTTGCTGCCCAGTAGCGCGATCGTTGCCGCGCACACTGCGAGGACTGTTCCGCATGCTGCCAATATGACGGTCCAGCGACCTGTCACGAGCAGGACGAGCGGAATTAGCATGCCGAATTGAGGTTTGTAAGCGAGCATGCCGATCAGTATGCCGGCGACGATCGGCTTGCTGTCGAGCAGCATCAGCGCGCCACCCAAGAGGGCAGCGCTTATAAATCCGTTCTGCCCGTGACCCAGATTGACGAATACGGCCGGGTAGGCGAGCGAGATGAGCACCGTCATTGGCCGCGGGACAATGGCCCGCATGGTTACGACATACGCCGGGAGAGTGGCCGCCATCCATACCGCAAGCGCCCAACCATAGGGCATGAGCGCGAGAATCGCGGCGACGAGCAGGAACAGCGGCGGATAGTGCCAGCCGTAGAAGGGCACGTCTTGCCCGCCGAACATCCCCTTCTCGACCGCGTACTCGGCTGCCCAGTCGTAAGCGGCGTCAGGCTTACTTCCGAGAGTCAGTGTGCCAGCGGCATAGACGTTGGAAAAATCGGTGCCGAGCGGCTTGTTATTGCGATCGATCATTCCATGCGAGAGCGCGATCCAGGTCACCGCACCGATGACATAGGCCACAAGGAAAATAGCCGTGTAACCGCGCAAGCGCGCCGGGGTCAGCCACGCTCCGGTCCTGAATTGGCGCCAGATGGAGATCATGTCCGCCCGCGGTTGAACGACGATGTGAGGTGGAACCCTAAGGCCCGCCGATTTAACACTTGGTTAGCCTCTGCCGGGCACGGCCTTTGCGATCCAATGGGGCAATTGATCGCTCCCGCCGATTGGATTGATCGAATTTCTTCACCAAATGGGCCCTTGCTGGACTCGTGTGTCCGCATTACGACAGACAGCGTCGACAATGCAGCGCATGGCAGCGGCACGAATTGGAGCGGTTCAATGGCTTTTCTTGCGGACCAGCTTAAGCGCATCAAGCCGTCGGCGACTATCGCCGTTACGGACAAGGCGCGCGCGTTAAAACTGGCGGGCCGCAATGTCATTGGTCTCGGTGCGGGCGAACCGGATTTTGACACGCCCGACAATATCAAACGGGCCGCGATCAAGGCGATCGAGAGCGGAAAAGCATCGAAATACACGAATGTCGACGGGATCGCCGAGCTCAAGGACGCGGTTGCCAAGAAGTTCAAGCGCGAGAACGGTCTCGACTACAAGGCGAGCCAGATCACGGTTGGCACCGGTGGCAAGCAGGTCTTGTACAATGCATTCGTGGCCACACTGAATCCGGGCGACGAGGTCATTATTCCGGCGCCGTATTGGGTGAGTTATCCCGACATGGTGCTGCTCGCCGGCGGTGAGCCCGTGGAAGTCGTCACCGGCATGTCGGCCGGCTTCAAGATGACGGCGCAGCAACTTGAGCGCGCGATCACGCCGAAGACGAAATGGGTCTTGTTGAACTCGCCGTCGAATCCGACCGGCGCGGCCTACACGCGCGCCGAACTCAAGGCTCTCACCGATGTGCTCGTGAAGCATCCGCATGTACACGTGATGACCGACGATATGTATGAGCACCTCGTCTACGACGACTTCACTTTCACGACGCCTGCACAGGTCGAACCGTCGCTATATCCGCGTACCTTGACGATCAACGGATGCTCGAAGGCCTATTGCATGACGGGATGGCGCATAGGTTATGCCGGCGGCCCCGAACCTCTGATCAAGGCGATGGCAATGATCCAGTCGCAATCGACGTCCAACCCCGCTGCGGTCTCGCAGTGGGCGGCGGTCGAAGCGTTGACTGGTCCGCAGGATTTTATTGCGAAGCATAACAAGATCTTCAAGGAGCGTCGCGATCTAGTCGTGTCGATGCTCAATCAGGCCAACGGCATCAAATGCCCGACGCCGGAAGGCGCATTCTATGTTTACCCGTCTTGCGCCGGCACCATCGGCAGGACGACGCCGAGCGGGAAGAAGCTCGCGAGCGACGAGGATTTCGTGACCGAACTCCTGGAAGCCGAGGGCGTGGCGGTCGTGCAGGGCACGGCGTTCGGGCTCGGGCCGGCATTCCGCATTTCCTATGCGACCAAAACCGAAGACCTGGAGGAGGCTTGCCGCCGGATCCAGCGCTTCTGCGGCAACCTGAAATAGCGTCTCACGGGTCTGTCCCTCATCGGACATCCCCCGAATGACTGGTTGCAGACAAACCGTGCACGCCTCCGTTAACCTGCGCCGGATGATTCGCCTCGCGGTTGCGATATTTATTTTAAGTGCCAGCCTGAGCGGAGCCGCCATCGCGCAGGAGCGCGTCGTCATCGGCACGCAGCGGCTGACCGAGAACGGTGCTCTGTTTCTTGCCGCCGCGCAGGGCTACTTCAAAGCTGAGGGCATCGATCTTGCGATGACGGCCTACGATTCCGACCAAATGGTGGCGGAAACGCTCGCCGCCGGCGTGACCGACTTCGGCCTTGCCCATTTTACGCCTGCGGCGTTCAATTTTGCCGCTACCGGATTGCTCAAGGCGGTCGCCGCCCAGGCGCGCGAGAAGCGTGATTTTGAGGGGGCGGAGATGGTTGCTTCCACCGCCGGCTTCATAAGTGGCCTTCATAAGTTCGATAACCTCGCCGGCAAGTCGATCGGCATTGATGCACTTGGGTCGAGTTCGCATTACCAACTCGCGCAAATTGCGCGCATCAAGCACATCGATCCAGACCGCATCACGATCAAGCCGCTGCAGACCCTCGATGCCCTTGCCCGCGCTGTGGGAACGGGTCAGGTCGACGCTGCGATCATGCCGGCGCCATATGCACGTGAGCTTTTGGTGGCAAACCAGGCTAAGTTCATCGGTTGGTATTCGGAGCTTGATGAACAGCAGCTCGGCGCGTTGTTTGTTTCTACCAAGATGGTTGCGCAAAGGCGTGCGGTAGTGGAGAAATTCGTGCGCGCATATCGCCGAGGCGTCGCTGACTATGCGGCGGCCTTGTTACGCAAGGACGTGCACTTAAAGCGGACGTCCGACACTAAATCGCGCGAGGCGGCGGCGGTGATAGCACGTTATGTTTATCCTGATCGGGGCGACGAAGGCGCTGCAGCCGTCGAGGCGGGCGCCTATTACATCGACCCGCAGGCACGCCTGGATGTTGCCGACATCGAGCGCCAGATCGCATGGTACAAGGCAAAAGGGTTGGTCAACAAGAATGTCGACGCGCGCAACATTGTCGACTCAAGTTTCGTCAAGTAGTGATTTTTGCTGATCGGTGAAATTGCGTACTTGCCAGCTTCGTCGCGGCCTGAGACGATAATATCATAGGGCCGGGAAACCAGGTCCGACCTCCCGGCCGGCGAGGGAGGCAATTATGGGACAAAACGGCACAGGTCCCAACGGCACAAGGAATTGGGGTCCCCGGTGCATTGCGCTGGTGGGCCCATTCCAAAGCGGCAAAACCACTTTATTGGAAGCGATACTCGCGCGTACCGGCGCGATTCAGCGGCAGGGGACGGTGGATGCCGGTACTTCCGTAGGCGATGCCAGCAAGGAGGCGCGCCACCACAAGATGAGTGTTGAGGCAACTTTTGCCACCACGACTTTCATGGGCGACAGCTACACATTTGTTGATTGCCCGGGTTCCATCGAATTCATTCAGGATATGCGCAGTGTGCTTCCGGCGGTCGATGCCGCCATCGTCGTCTGCGAAGCCGACGAGAAGAAGGTGCCGCAGCTTCAATTGATCCTGCGCGAGCTGGAAGATCAGAATATTCCGCGTTTCCTGTATCTCAACAAGATCGACAAGGCGGACAAGCGGGTACGCGACACCATCAAACTATTGCAGCCGGCGTCGCGCGCGCCGCTCCTGCTGCGGCAAATTCCGATCTGGAACGGCGATATCATTTCCGGCTTCGTCGATCTCGCGCTCGAGCGAGCTTATGTCTACAAAGAACATGCGCCATCAGAGATCGTTGAGCTCAAGGGCGAAAATCTCGACCGAAAAAAAGAAGCGCGCTTCACCATGCTCGAGACCTTGGCCGATCATGACGACCGGTTGATGGAGCAACTGCTGGAAGACATAGAGCCGCCTCGCGACAAGGTATTCGACGACCTCGCCAAGGAGCTGCGCGACCGAATCGTGTGCCCGGTATTCCTCGGCGTCGCGACGCGCAGCAATGGCGTGCTCCGCCTGTTGAAAGCGCTCCGTCACGAATCGCCGAGCGCCGACGAAACGGCGCACCGACTCGGCGTCAAAGCCGGCGGCGACGCGGTGGCGCTGGTTCTCAAAACCTTCCACACGACCCACGGCGGCAAGATGTCGATCGCTCGCATGCTTGGCGGGCAGGCCGGCGACGGCACGACGCTCACCACGCCCGCCGGCGATGCCGGACGCGTTTCCGGCGTGTTCAAGCTGATGGGTCAGCATTTTGAGAAACGCGGGCAGGCGGCGAGTGGCGAGACCGTCGCTTTCGGCAAGCTCGATAACGCCAAAACCGGTGACACGCTGAGTTCTGGCAAGCAACCGCATGCCTCGGTTGCCGAGGTCAAACCCTACTCGCCGGTGCTTGCGATTGCGGTACAGGCCAAAGAGCGTAAGGACGACGTAAAGCTCGGGCCAGCTTTCACAAAACTGACGGAGGAAGATCCCTCGCTGACCGTCGTGCACAATGCGGAGAGCCATGAAGTGGTCATCTGGGGCCAAGGCGAGATGCATTTGCGCGTTGCTGCGGAGCGGCTTGCCGACCGTTTTGCGGTTCCCGTGTCAACGCACCCGCCCTCCGTCGGCTATCGCGAAACCATTCGAAAGCCCGTCACGCAACGCGGGCGACACAAGAAGCAGTCTGGAGGTCACGGTCAATTCGGCGACGTTGTGCTCGAAATCAAACCGCTGCCGCGAGGTGCCGGATTTAAATTCGAGGACCGCATCACGGGCGGCGTGGTGCCCCGCAATTACATTCCCGCCGTGGAGGAGGGAGTCATCGACGCGCTCAGGCACGGGCCTTTGGGCTTTCCCGTGGTTGACCTCTCGGTAGCGTTGATCGACGGCTCTTACCATACGGTCGACTCTTCGGATCAGGCATTTCGTACCGCCGGCCGAATCGGGATTGTCGAGGGCCTTCCACAGTGCCAGCCAGTGTTACTTGAACCGATCCATCTGGTCGAAATCGTGTGCCCAAGCGAGGCGACGGCGAAAATGAACGCGATCCTTTCAGGTCGCCGCGGTCAGATTCTGGGCTTTGATACCCGCGATGGCTGGAACGGCTGGGATACGGTGCGCGCGCAGATGGCTGAGGCGGAAATCGGTGACCTGATTATTGAAGTGCGATCCGCAACGGCAGGCGTGGGCTCATTCATCTTCAAATTCGACCACATGGCGGAGCTGACCGGGCGGGCCGCCGATCAGATCGTCGCGGCACGCCGCGCCGCGGAGTAGGCCGTGCAATAGATACGGAATTTTTATGCGCGCATGCCGGTTGCGCGGAAACGTGGGTGTTTGCGCCCACGACCGCTCTAATTTTCCGCATTCCGGTAAGACGATACAAAGCAGCTCTAGCGGCAATTCGCCGCCGTTAACCGCGCAGCCGTAGCCATCCCGGAAAATTCGATCTGCACGCAACCGGTGGCGCGGCATGCTGGAAGGTTTCCGCAATCTGTTCTGGTCAGGGCCGGTGCCTTATGCCGACCCGAAAGCGACGATTCCGCTCGGCACAATACTCCGTCACGACTGGATGGAGCTCTGGTACCAGCCGAAGATCGAACTCAGGACGACGCATCTGGTCGGCGCCGAAGCGCTCGTCCGCGCGCGGCATCCCACGCGAGGCATAATCCCGCCCGCTCTGTTCCTGCCGGATGCCAGCGAAGATGCCATGCACGAACTTACCGAGCGCGTTATCCTGACTGCACTCGGTGATTGGGAAGATTTTGCCGAATATGGCGCGCCGATAAAGCTGGCGGTCAACGCGCCGGTTTCGGCACTGGTCAAGCTTCCCATTGCCCGCATGTTGCGCGAAGCGCGCCCGCGCGCGGCCAACTGGCCTGGGCTGATCCTCGAGGTGACAGAAGACCAGATCATCAACGACCTCGACTTGGCCAATGACGTAGCTGACGCGCTTCGGGAGCTAAAATGCGAATTGGCGATCGATGATTTTGGTGCCGGCTATTCCTCGTTGGTACGCCTGAAGCAATTGCCGTTCAGCGAACTCAAAATCGACCGCAGTTACGTCGCGAACTGCCATGAAGACCACTTCAATGCCGGGCTGTGCGAAACGATCGTGGAACTTGGCCGCCGGTTCGGCCTGAGGACCGTTGCCGAGGGCATCGAAACCACGCATGAAAGTCACAAGCTTCAGGCAATAGGATGCCAGGTCGGGCAGGGCTATCTTTTTGCGAAGCCTATGCCGAAATCCGATCTTATCCGCCGCCTGCGTACGCGCACACAGGGCGCCCATGTACCGCGCGCCACGGATGGACGGCTCGCGAGCTAGCGCGGAGTGCCGCCGTCGCCGGCCATTTGATTTCGACGGTTGATTCCAGAACCGCGAATTTGCACCATGCCATATGCGCGAGATTGTGGCTCACCTCTGCGGTTGTTTGTATCGGTTTGTCGCAAGGAGGGACTCCTCGCTCAACCGTGACTTGCAAGCGCGGGGCGCGCCGTTTACTTCTGAGTGCCGATTTTGGGGAGGTTGGTCTTATGAATGTTATTCGCCGCCGCGGCTGGGAAATTTCCGGCAGTAACGCCACGCCAGAGCATTTGGTGTTCAACCGGCGCAATTTTCTGGCTGGCGGAGCCAGTGCGCTCGCCTTGGCGTCGTATCCTGCAAGCGGCCAGCGTGTCTCGGACCTGGCGAATTTGCCTGATCCGACCAGCAATCTTTATCCCGCCAAACGCAACGAAAAGTATGTGCTCGACCGGCCGATCACTGATGAGAACATCAACGCGCACTACAACAATTTCTATGAATTCAATTCCTCGAAGGAAGTTGCCGCGCAAGCTCAATTACTGCCGATCCGGCCGTGGACGATCAAGATCGACGGCATGGTAGAGAAGCCGATCGAGATTGGAATCGACGAACTTATCCGGAAAATGACGCTGGAGGAGCGGACGTATCGTCACCGCTGCGTAGAAGCCTGGGCCATGGCGATCGCGTGGACAGGCTTTCCAATGGCAAAGCTGGTGGATTTTGCGCGGCCGCTCGGCTCGGCCAAATTCGTACGGATGGAAACCTTCAGCGATGCGAAGGTCGCGCCTGGAATGCGGCAACCCTGGTTTCCGTGGCCTTATATAGAAGGTCTCACCATCGCGGAGGCCACCAACGAACTCGCATTTCTCGCCGCCGGCGCCTACGGACATCCGATAGCAAAGCAGCATGGTGCCCCGCTGCGTCTTGCGGTGCCTTGGAAGTACGGCTTCAAATCGATCAAATCCATTGTACGCCTCAGTTTCACCGATAAACGCCCGACCGGCATGTGGGAGGCGTTACAGCCTGCCGAGTATGGTTTCTGGGCCAACGTAAATCCGGCCGTGCCGCATCCGCGCTGGAGCCAGGCAACCGAAGAGGTTATCGGCACCGGCGAGCGGCGCCCGACGCTTATTTTCAACGGATACGGCGAATACGTCGCCGGTCTCTACAAGGGACTGGAAAGCGAGCGTCTCTGGGCTTGACCTGCGCCGTGGCTGTACCGCGATCTCGGTTCGGAGTATATGTGCGTTGGGAACGAGCGGAGGCTCCATGTCTTCACAACAGCCAGACATTGGCGGTGTTCAGCGCGTGGTCGCCGGTGCGCTGCGTGAGCACTGGACGCTGTTTCTTGTTGAAGGCATCGTGCTGCTGGTTCTGGGCGTGCTCGCCGTGCTTGTCCCCGTCATTGCGACACTGGCGGTGACGATCCTGTTCGGCTGGCTGTTCCTTGTCAGCGGCGTAGTCGGGCTGGTGACGACCTTCTGGATGCGTCATGCGCCCGGTTTCTGGTGGTCGCTCCTGTCGGCGGCGCTGGGCATTGTCGTCGGTCTCGTGCTCCTGGCGTCCCCGCTCGGCGGTGCGTTTTCGCTCACGCTCGTGCTCATCGCATTCTTCATCATCGAGGGAGCTGCCTCGATCATGTTTGCGCTCGATCACAGGCGTGAATTGTCGGGCCGCTGGGGCTGGATGCTGCTGAGCGGCATCATCGATCTCGCGCTGGCTATGATGATCTTTGCCGGCCTGCCAAGCACGGCGGCCTGGGCCGTCGGTCTGCTTGTCGGCATCAATATGATTTTCGGCGGTGCCGCCTTGACCGCCATGGCGCTGCACGCTCGAAACGCGGCCTGACGCCGCTACGACTCGACTTCTCCGGCCTCGACTTCGGCGAGTTTGGTGCGCCAGTCGGCACGCTTGAGGATGAAGGCGTATGCCGCCAGTACGAGCAGAGAAAGACTGACGGCCATCAAGCCGAGCGAAATTGGCCGGCTGAAGAAAATGAAATAGTCGCCGTTCGACATGATCAATGACTGGCGCAGGCTCTGTTCGAGAATCGGCGAGATCACCAGGCCGAGGACCAGGGGAGCTGGGTCGAAATCGAATTTGCGCAGCGCATAACCCAGCACACCCATGATCAGCATGATCCACACATCGACGACGGAGTTGTTCACTTCGTAGACACCGATGATGCAGAACATGATGATCAGAGGATAGAGATAGGCGTAGGGAATTCGCAGCACAGTCACGAACACGCTGACGAGCGGCAGGTTAAGCAACAGCAGCATGATATTGCCGACATACATCGACGCCACGAAACCCCAGAAGACGTCCGGATGCTCGTTGACGAGCGTCGGCCCGACTGAAACGCCGTGAATCATCAGGGCGCCGATCAGCACCGCTGTGATGGGGCTCGTGGGAATGCCGAGCGCCAGCAGCGGCACGAAGGCCCCTGTGGAGGCCGCATTATTGGCAGTTTCCGGGCCGGCAACGCCAGCCACGGCGCCCTTGCCGAATTCCTCGGGATGCTTCGATACGCGGCGTTCGACTGCGTAGGAAAGGAAACTTGAAATGACGTGCGCTGAGCCCGGAATGATTCCGATAATGAAGCCCAGCAGCGTGCCGCGAGTGATCGGCATGGCGGACTCGCGCCACTCCTTGGCCGTGGGCAGCAAATCGCGGAGGCGCGGGCTGATAATGTCCTTCACTGCGTCGGCACTTGGCGTCGAGAGAATTTCGCCCAGGCCGAACAGCCCGACGGCAACGGGCACGATGCCTATGCCATCCCCAAGTTCGGCGAGATCGAAGCTATAGCGGAAATGTCCGGTCATGTTGTCGATGCCGATCATCCCGAGCAGCAGGCCGAGCCCAGCCATCAGCAGCGTCCGGATCAGTGAGGACGACGACATATACGCGAGAAAAATGAGACCAAGCACGAGGAGTGCGGTGTATTCCGGCGGTCCAAAGCGCACGGCGATCGTTGCAAGCGGAGGCGCGACGACGGTCAGCACGAGGACGCCGAATGTGCCGCCGATCCACGAGCCGACTGCCGCAATGCAAAGCGCAGCTCCGGCGCGGCCCTTTTTCGCCATTGCATAGCCGTCAATACAGGTCATTACTGACGACGCCTCGCCCGGAATGCGCATCAGAATAGAAGTCGTCGAACCGCCATACTGCGAGCCGTAATAGATGCCGGCGAGCATGATAATCGCCTGCGTGGCGTTGAGACCGAACGTCACCGGCAGCAGGATCGAAATGCCGGCAAGCGGGCCGATTCCCGGTAACACGCCGACGAGGGTCCCTACCACGCAACCGAGAAACGCGTACCACGCGTTGGCGGGAAGAAGGGCAACGGAGAAGCCGAGATAAAGGCTGTGAAGAGTTGTTTCCACGAAACTGCCTAAAATCCAAATGGACCGGTAACGAGTGGAGTCTTCAGTGCATAGACGAAGAGCACGTAGGTGATCGTAACGACCGCGACGCTGTATACGGCCGCGGGCACGAAGCGCCGCCGCTCAATGACAAGCAGCAGCGCGGCGATCAACAACACGTTAGTTATTACAAAGCCGAGCCATTCGAATACGGCGACGGAAACCGCCGTGATGGCCACCACCATGCCGGCATGCTTGGCGTCGTTCCACGACAACGTGGCGAATTCCCTGCTTTCGTTCGCGCGCAACGCTAACACCAGGCCGAAGAAGATCGTCAGGCCGGCAACAATTTTTGGCATAAAGCCAGAGCCTGGCAGCGACAGCGTGCCTGTCGGCAGGTCGCCACTCAGCGCGATAATCACCACGCCGACGCATATGAAAAAAGCGCCCGCAACATGGTCGGCGCGTAACGTCATAAACAAATCCCCGTTTTGGTGAAAAAACTGGGCTTCGCTTGCGCGAGGCCCCGGCGACCATACGAGGTCATCCTTGCACGCGCCCGATTGCGTTGATTGCGTCTTCCTGGCGCTTGGCGTCGACGGTCCAGAACTGCGTAAACTCGGGTTGGTCCATATACGCCAGTTCCTGGCCGAGGTTTTCGAGCGTGTCGAGGAACTGCTTGCTGTGGGCCGCCTTGTTGAAGCCGTCGCGCAACGTATTGATGATCGGTGCGGGCGTGCCCTTCGGGGCAAACATGCCGACCCAGAAGTAATATTCGAGATCGTAGCCAAGCTCTTTGAACGTCGGGACGTCGGCCAGCGCCTTGACACGCTTGCCGCTTGATACCGCCAGCGCTTGCACCTTGCCCGCGCGAATATGCGAGAGCGCGATTGACGTGGGTGACATGAAAAAACTCACGTTGCCACCCAGCACCGCGGTCACGGCGGGGCCGCCGCCATTTGTAGGCAGATGCCGCATTTGAAGATTTCCAGCCGACTTCGCGAAAAGCACTGTTGGAATATGTGAGGCGCCGTAGAGACCCGACGAGCTGTAGATCACCTTGTTGGGATTGGCCTTGGCATCCGCTACGAGATCCTTCAGCGTCCGGTACGGCAGATCCTTGTTGGCGATCATGACGATCGGATCGGCGACGACGCGGCAAATCGGGATGAAGTCGGCATTGGTGAATTTCGGTTGACGGCCGAACAGTTTGTCGACTGCAGCAAAGCCCGAAATCGAGACGATATGGCTGAGCAGGGTGTATCCGTCCGGCTTGGCGGCGGCGACATATTGCGCGCCGACTGCTCCGGCAGCGCCGGTTTTATTTTCGAGCACGACTGGTTGCTTGAAGACGGCCTCGAGCGCAGCGTCGAGCGGACGCGTGATGGTGTCGCTCACGCCTCCAGGCGGAAACGGACTGATCATCGTGATGGCATGCGTGGGATAGGTCTCCTGCGCGCGCGCGGGGCCTGCCGCCAGCGTGGCGGCGGAAGCGGCGGTACCTATCACGAAGTTCCGGCGGTCCATGTTGCTCCCCCTTTGTTTCTAGCGCCGATTAATTCCGGCGTATCGATTGCTTGAAGACTCGTTCAGCCTTGGACACGACCGATAGCTTTTACGGCCTCGTCCACGCGCTTGCCGTCGACGTCCCAGAATTTCTGGAAGTCTGGACCGTCGAGATACGCGAGTTCCTGACCGAGATTGGTGATGGCGGTTGTGAACAGCGGCGAGTGAGCGGCCTTGTCGATAGTTGCACGCAGCAATTTTGTTACATTCGCGGGTGTCCCCTTGGGAGCGAAGATGCCGACCCAAAGATAATATTCAACGTTGTAACCGAGTTCTTTCAGTGTCGGGACGTCGGGCAGCACTTTCGAACGTTTGGCGCCGAACGACGCCAGCGGGCGAAGTTTCCCGGCCTTTATGTGCGAGAGGGACGCCGATACCGACTGCGCGGTCGCCTGCGCATTGTTGCCGAGAATCGCCGTGATCGCCGGCCCGCCGCCATTGGTCGGTAAATGGCGTAATTTGAGGCCACCGACGGCTTTTTCCAGCATCGCCATCGGAAGATGCGTCGCGCCGTAGAGTCCGCCGGAGCTGTACACAATCGCATCCGGGCGCTTTTTGGCATCCTCGACGAAATCCTTCAGCGTCTTGTAGGGCTGCTGATCGTTGACCAGCAGTACGCACGGATCGGCGATCAGGCGCGCAAGCGGAATGAAATCGGCCCGGCTGGTTTTCACGGGGCGGCCGAACAGCTTGTCGACCTCCGCGTAACCAGAAATGCCCGTGTTGTGCGAGAGGAGAGTGTAGCCGTCAGGCCTGGCGCTCGCTGCAACCTGCGCGCCAACTTGGCCCGCTGCGCCGGCCTTGGTCTCGATGACTACCGGCTGTTTGAGGATCGGCTCCATCGCGCTCGCAAGCGGGCGCGTGACGATGTCGTTTGCTCCGCCGGGCGGGAACGCATTGATGATCGTGATTGCGTGCGAGGGAAAGGTCTCCTGCGCCAAGCCGGGCCCGGCCGCGACGAGTGCGGCAGTGCCGGCAAGGAAGCTGCGGCGATCCATCATTTTCCTCCGGATGTTGAAGCAGTGACTGCCGGTAGCGTTAGCCCTGCACCCGGCCGATGGCATGCACCGCTGCCTCGACCCGCTTGGCATCCTCATCCCAGAATTTAGCGAATGCGGCCTGATCGAGAAAGGCGACCTCATCGCCGATATTGTTGATCGCAGTCTTGAACTGATCGCTCGCTGCCGCCTTCTTGATGGCCTCGCCCATCGTCTTGACAATGGGAACCGGCGTACCTTTCGGCGCGAACACGCCGACCCAAAGCGAGAACTCGACGTCGTAGCCGAGTTCTTTCAGGGTTGGCACATTCGGCAACGATGCCGCCCGCGTCGGACTAAAGCAGGCGAGCGCACGTAGCTTTCCCGCTTTGATCTGGCCGCTCGCTGCGGCCACTGACGATACGAGCACCTGAGAATTATTGCCGAGGATCGCTGTCAGCGCCGGGCCGCCGCCATTAGTCGGCAGATGCCTCATCTGGATGCCGGTCGCCGTCATGAACAATGCGGTCGGCAAGTGCAGTGCACCGTAAAGGCCGGAAGAACTGAACGTGAGCTTGTCGGGATTCTTTTTTGCGTCTTCGACAAGCTCTTTGACACTCTTGTAGGGCTGCTGGTCGTTCACGAGCAATACCATCGGGCCCGATGTGAGCCGCGCAATTGGAATGAAGTCTGCCCGCGTGAATTTTGGCTGGCGGCCGAATAACTTGTCGACTTCAGCAAAGCCTGAAATCGAAACGATATGGATAAGCAACGTGTAGCCGTCGGGCTTTGCCGTCGCGGCAACTTGTCCGCCGACCTGACCCGCGGCACCGGCCTTGGTCTCGATGATGCAAGGTTGTTTCAGGATTGGCTCAAGCATCGCGGCGAGTGGACGGCCGACCACATCGGCAGCGCCGCCGGGCGGGAAGGGATTGATGAAAGTAATGGCATGTGAAGGGTAGGCGTCTTCGCCAAAAGCTGGCCGCATTGTGAGTGCCGCGGCTGTAGCGGCGCTACCGGCGACAAAATGGCGTCTGTCCACGTGAGTCCTCCCTGAAAATGCTTGTTTTGCCGGCATTTGGCCCGGCATTGTTATTGGGATGGATGCTATCGCCCACCGCGGTGGGCAATCAAGCATCAATGATTGCGACCGCCCTTGTCCATCCGGCCGACCCACCCCGGACTTTGACGGGAAAACAGCTGACCGTGAACCCGGTCGATGGCAACGCCTCAAGATTGTGCAGTTTTTCGATATGGCAATATCCGATCTCGCGGCCGGCGCGATGCCCCTCCCATATGAGCGAGGCATCCCGCGTCACGGAATATTTTTTCATCGTGTATATGAAGGGCGCGTCCCAGCTCCAACCATCGGTGCCGGTGACGCGTACTCCGCGCTCGAGCAAATAAAGTGTCGCTTCGCGGCCCATGCCGCAACCTTTGGCGACATAGTCAGGCCGGCCGTAAGCGGTACCCGCGCTGGTATTCACAACGACGATCTCAAGCGGCGAAAGACTGTGCCCGATCCGTTTGAGCTCTGCTTCAACATCCTTTGCCGTCGCGACATAGCCGTCGGCGAATTGACGGAAGTCGAGTTTGACGCCGGGCTGAAAGCACCAATCGAGCGGGACTTCGTCGATCGTGAGCGCGCGTTTGCCGCGATCCATCGTTGAGGAGAAATGCCAGGGTGCGTCGAGATGGGTGGTGCAATGAGTGGACAGGCGTACCCATTCGAAGCCCCAACCTTCGCCGTCAGGCAAATCTTCTTTTTTCAGGCCTGGAAAAAACTTGAGGATGTCAGGAGCAGTCGCCTGATGATCGAAATACTCAATTTTTGGTCCGTAACCGGGCGGATCGGCGGCCACATCGTTTTCCAGGGGCACCGAGATGTCGACGACTTTGCGCGCCATGAACTACTTCTCCTTTGACATAGCCGGGCTTGTACCGGCCAATGACGTCTTTGATAGTCTCCACCTTTAAAGGTGCGCTTGCCCGGCACAAGTTTTAAAGCTTGTGCCGGCTGGAGGCCGAACCCGGGTGCCGGGCATGGCCATGTCAGGGAGTCGAAAAATGCCTGCTTATTGGGTAGCTCGTTCCAAGGTCAACGATCCGGTCGAGTACAAAAAATATACCGACCTGGTCCCGGGCATCATTGCCAAGTTTGGCGGCAAGGTCCTGGCCCGCGGGGGCCGTTTTCAGATCATGGAAGGTCCGGATAAATTTCAACGTTTTATCGTTATCGAATTTCCATCCTTCGAGCAGGGCGTGGCCTGTTTTACATCGCCGGAGTACGACGAGGCCGCGGCTTTCCGGCGCAGCGGCGCCGGCGAGGTCGAAACGATTATGGTGGAGGGGATTTAGCCCACTTTGTGGGCGGCCGACCCTCTAGCGTAGTTCGATCAAATGCGCATAAGATAACGAAAAATAACGGCTAATCGGGAGGACGTTTATGCTTCGATATCTCAAGACGAAAGCATTTGCCTGGGTTGCGGGAGTGTGTGTCACCCTCGCTGCCGGCGGAATGTTTATTGTTTCCGGCGCTCAGGCGCAGAACAAGGAGCCGATCAAGATCGGGTTCAGCATGGCCCTGACTGGGCCGCTTGCGCCAAACGGCAAGCAAGCGCTGCTCGGCGCCAAAATCTGGGAAGAAGAGGTGAACAAGAAGGGAGGCCTGATCGGCCGCCCGGTGAAAATTATCTACTACGACGACCAGAGCAATCCATCGACCGTTCCCGGCATCTACACGAAGTTGCTCGACGTCGACAAAGTTGACCTCGTGGTTGGTCCCTACGCCACGGCGATGATTGCACCGGCGATGCCGGTCGTCATTTCAAAGAAGAAGGTGTTCATCGGCTTGTTCGGCCTGGCCGTGAACAGCAAGTTCAATTATCCAAAATATTTCTCGATGCTGCCCTCGGGTCCGGACACGAAGCCAGCCTTTACCGACGGCTTCTTCCAGGTGGCCGCCCAGGAAAAACTCAAGACGGTTGCGCTTGCATGGTCGGACCTCGAATTCTCCAAGAACGCTTGCGAAGGCGCGCGCGAGAACGCCAAGAAGTTTGGCCAGAAGATCGTCTACGACAAAAGCTACCCGGGCAACACGACTGATTTCACGCCAATTGTGCGCGCGTTGCAGGCAGCCAACGCTGATGCCGTCGTAGTCTGCTCGTATCCGCTCGACTCGGTTGGCATGGTCCTGGCGATCAAGGAACTCGGCTACAAACCGAAGATGCTGGGCGGCGCAATGGTCGGATTGCAGGCGACAGTGTTTAAGAACAAGCTCGGGCCGGCTCTCAATGGCATCATCAACTACGAAACCTGGGTCCCCTCGCAGGCGACCCCGGCTACCAATGAATTCCTGAAGGTCTACCAGGCGCGCGCGGCAGCGGAAGGCGTCGATCCGCTCGGCTACTATCTCGGCACCTGGGGCTACGCCTATCTCGAAATCCTGGCCGACGCGATCAATGCCACCAAGAGCATCAATGATGACAAGATCGCCGATTACCTGCGCAGCCATACCGTGAAGACCATCATGGGCGACATAACCTTCGGCAAGGGCGCCAAAGGCGAATGGGCAAAGTCGCGCATGCTCCAGGTCCAATATCACGACATCAAGCAGGGCGCCGGACTCGAGACATGGAAGGGCATGAGCTACCAGACGGTGCTCACCCCGGCGGACCTGAAAACCGGGAGTGTGATCTTTCCCTACGAGAAGGCCCTTAAATAAAACTTGTCGAAGTTTGAATGACGAGCGGCGCGGGAGAAAATCCCGCGCCGTTTTGCTTTTTGGCGTTTCGCCAAATCTCAATCTGTTGTTGTCAGGACACGCCTGGCTATGACCAAGGACTCGGCATCGGCCCGCTATATGCCCATGTAGAGCTTGCGGACCAGGTCATTATTATTGAGTTCGTCAGCCGAGCGGCCCTCGAATGCAATCTTGCCATGCACGATCACATAGCCACGGTCGGCGATTCGCACGGCCTGCTTGAAATTTTGCTCGGCCATCAGCACGGTGAGCTGGTAGTGATCCTTGAGTTGCTTGATGGCGTCGATGGTGCGGGCGACCAGCAGCGGGGCAAGACCGACCGAGGGTTCGTCGATCAGCAAGATACGGGGTGCCAACATCAGCGCGCGCGCCAGTGCGAGCATCTGCTGCTCTCCGCCACTCATCGAGCCGGCGAGTTGACCGCGCCGCTCGGCAAGCCGGGGGAATGCCTCAAAACAGAACTCGCGATTGCTGTTGATCTGCGCGCGCGCCTTCTTCCGTGATGCGCCGAGGAGAAGGTTCTCCTCTACTGTGAGTTTCGGAAATAGTCGTCGACCTTCGGGCACGAGCGCGATGCCGAGATCTACGATCTGCTCAGTGCTGCGGCCGATCAGGTCGAATTTCTCACCATCGATTTCCGCGACGATGCGGCCGGCGCTTGGACGCACGATGCCCATCACGCACTTCATGAGCGTGCTCTTGCCGTTGCCATTGGTTCCAAGCAGGGCAACGGTTTCTCCAGAGTTGACCGTCATCGAGACGTCCTCGATCACGCGCACCGCGCCGTAGGCGGCGTTCACATTTTCGATGGTTATGCTACTCGCCAAGATATGCCCTCACGACTTCGGGGTCGCGTACGACCTGTTCCGGTTTGCCGTCGGCGATCTTCTTTCCGGAGACGAGCACCGCGAGTCGCTGCGAGAAGCTCATCACCGCGGTCATAATGTGCTCGATCAAGATCACGGTAATGCCGCTCTCGTTCAGCCGCACAAGCAATGCAAGGATGTCGTCGATTTCCGAATGCGACAAGCCGGCCATGGATTCATCGGCAATCAGCAGCTTAGGCTCTGCTGCCATGGCGCGCGCCAGCTCGAGCTTTCGCATCTCGACCTGTGTCAGGTCGCGCGGTTTCTGCCGTGCTTTGCTCGCAAGTCCGACCATCTCCAATAACTCGGCGCAGCGCGCCTCAATATTGTCGGCATGCAGCGGCCCTGACCGGGTATGAACTGTGTAAAGCATCGGAATACGAAGATTGTCGGCAAGCGTCAGGCTGGGGAACGGCCGTGGTAGCTGGAAACTGCGGGCTAATCCCCGATGTGTGCGTTCATGTGCGGCGAGGCCGTCCACTACATGGCCGTCGAACCGCACGGTCCCGGTTTCGTTTTGCAGCGTGCCGCAAATGCAATTGACCAGTGTGCTCTTGCCTGATCCGTTGGGCCCGATCAGGCCCAGGCGCTCGCCCGGCTGGACCTCAAGGTCAATTTCGTCGAGCGCAACGAAGCCACCGAACCGCTTGCTGACTCCCTGGACGTGCAGAATCGGACTCATTTGGTCCCCCGCGTCCAGAGGCGATCTTGGACCAGACCGACGATCCCATTCGGCGCCACGATCACGAAACCGATCAGCAGCAATCCGACGAGTAGCAAGTTGACTGCGGAAGAAATGGTGACATTGGCGATCTGCTGCAGGGTACCGAGCAGCAGTGTCCCGACCAGCGGGCCCACCCAACTCATGGTGCCGCCGATCATCGGCATGGCGATCGAGTTGACCGCGTACTCGAGGCCGAACGCAGACTGCGGCTGGAGATATCCGATGTAGTAGGGAAAAGGCGCCCCGGCCATTCCCATCAACGCGCCGGAGAGCGTGGTTGCAATCAGTTTGAGCCGCAGCGTCGGGACTCCCGAAGCTTCGGCGGCCAATTCGTCGTCGCGGATGGCGGCGAAGCCGTAACCCAGCCGGGAACGCTCGATGGTGCGGGCGGCTACTAGCGCGAGCACCGCAAGGCCCATCATCAGCGCGAACAAATATTGCATGTAGCTTCCGAGGCCGGGGAATTCGCCCGGGCGCACGACATAGGCGCCGCCTGAGCCGCCGACGAACTCCCAGTTGACCACCAGCGTTTGCAGCACGACAGCCAGCGCTAAGGTCGCAATCGCGAAGAACGCACCGCGCAGCCGGAGCGTCAGATAGCCCATGCCAAAGCCAACGACGCCCGATACCAGCCCGCCGATCACAATCAGCGTCGGTATCGACAGCGGGAAGATCACATGGAGTAGTGGTGCGATGCTTTCCGGGACCAGGTCGTCAAGCTCGTTGGCGAAGGTCGCAAGCGCTACCGTGCTGTAGGCGCCCATCGCAAAAAACGCCGCCGAGCCGAAATTTACGTAACCGGTATAGCCGCCGAGAATATTCCAGGCGGTTGCCAGCACCACGTATTGGACGATGGTGTAGCCGGCGACGAAAAAATACTCGACGTCCGGCGCCCGGATCAGCAGAAAGATCGCGGTCGCAACCGCAATCATAATTAATGTGAAAGGTGCCATCCGCACGGTTCAGCGCCCCAGCAGGCCAGAGGGACGGAAGGCAAGCGTAAGCAGCAGAAATCCGAACGCGATCGCCGGCGCCCAAGACGGTCCGTAAAACGTGGCGGTGATGCTTTCCACGACGCCAAGTAACATAGCGGCGATCAGCGTGCCCGGCATGCTGCCAAGACCGCCAAGCACGCAAATCGCAAAAACGCGCCCGATATATTCGCGACCAACCGAAGGCTCAACCGGCTGGATAACGATGAGCAAGGCGCCGGCGACCGAAGCGGTCGCAATCGAGAGGCCAAAGGCGATGCGCTTGATGCGAACCGGGTCGACGGCCATTAACTGGAGCGCGAACTGATCCTGTGAGACCGCAAGGATCGCGCGGCCGATGAATGTTCGGGTGATGAAGATCTGCAGTGCGGCAAACATCGTAAGTGCGGCAAGGCAGGGAACGAGCATGCGTAGCGGCAGATCAACGGGGCCGAAATGCAAACTTGGCCCGATATAGGGGGCCTCGACGTAGCGATAGTCGACACCGAAGGCGAGCAGCAACACAACCTCGGTCACGAACAGTACGCCGAAGAAGAAAGCGAGCCCGCGCAGGGATTCCTGGCCGCGCTTTTCGAATGAGAGGTAATAGACTTGGTAGATCGTCGTCCCCAGCAGATAAAATACCGGTAGCATCACGACGCTGACGATCACCGGGTCCACGCCGAATTCCAAATTGATGATATAGGCAATGTAGGACCCAAGGATGATGAATCCGGGATGGGCGATATTGACGATGTCAAGCATGCCGAATGAAATCGAGATTCCGGCGGTGACTGCAGCATAAAAACCGCCGAGCAATAGCCCGGCGACAATCGCCCCGATCAGCAGGTCGAAGGAAACTTCCATACGATCCTCGATGGGCGCGTAAGCGCGAAATGCGTGGCCGGCATTGTCCCCTTGAATCCCCGTATTCTTGCTTAGCTTGGCGCGCGGGTTATTGCGCGGTAGTGTGCAGGAAGCAACCCTGCTTGGCTAGCCCGCCGGCGATCGGGTGATTGGCGGCCGCTTGCGGCAAAATGAAACGCCCGCCGTGGGCTGCTACCGCGCGGCGGACGCTTCGATGATCGGTGAACTAGGCGGCGGCGGATTGCGGTTTGACGCCTGCCGGCAGCGGCATCGGTTTGTTGGCGCTGTCTTTGAATTCCACGGTCATGAAGACCATTTCGCGGTCGCCGAGATTCTCAAGGTCGTGCACCTTGAACTCGCCAGTTGCGTATGTTTCGTGGCGAGTTTCACCCGGCTGGTAGGTGTATTCAACAGTGGTGCCGTCATGCACGTGCTGACGTCCTCGGCCGCCTGAGACAGCGGTCCAGAAATAGTCGAGCACATGACGGTGAAAACCAATACGCTCGCCAGGTGAAAGGCGGATGATCCAAACGCGCGTACGTTCGTTTTCCGACAACAGGGTAGAGCCAACGCAAGGGTTTGGATTCTTGCTTTCGCGCTCGAACTCGGCGGCAATATCGGCCGGCCACTTCGACTTTTCCTTTTTCTCGGCAGGCTTGTCGAGCATCGTCAGGGCCATGGGAACTCCTCCAAAGCTGTCGGCCGTCATATATAGGAAATTTGAGTAAACGGAAAGATCGAGGCTGGACTTGGCCGGGGCTCGTTTGCGACGCGCAATTATCATCGGCGGCTCAATGAGCGGCCTTTTGAGCGGACTTTTGCTCCGGCGGTCCGGTTGGGCAGTCGATATTTACGAACGCGTGAACAGCGAACTCTCCGGACGGGGCGCCGGTATCGTGGCCCAGCAGGAATTGATCGAACGGTTACGCGGCCTTGGTCTCGCCACGCATGAGCTTGGTGTTCACATCACGACGCGCAAAGTACTCGATGCGAGCGGACAGCTCACTCATCAATTCAGCTGCCCACAGGTCCTGACAGCATGGGAAAGGGTCTACCGATTGCTGCGCGATGCCTTCCCGCCCGATCGCTACCATCGCGGCCGTGCTATGGCCAAATTTACTCAAAGCGCTGATAGCGTCCGGGTGCATTTTTCCGATGGCGAAATTATCGAAGCGGACCTCCTCGTTGGAGCCGACGGCATCCGCTCGACGGTCCGCCAGCAATGCCTGCCAGATGTGAGGCCGCGTTACGCAGGATATTCCGCATGGCGCGCCCTGATAGCCGAACGTGCATTTCCGCCTACCGTACACAGCGAACTCTTCGGCTTCATGACGTTCGGCCTGCCGCCAGGTGAGCAATTCCTCGGATATCCCGTGGCCGGCCCCGATAATGACCTGCGATTGGGCCATCGCCGCTACAACGTGGTGTGGTATCGGCCGGCTGACGAAAATACCAAGCTGCAATGGCTGCTGACCGACGAGCACGGCGTTACACACGCAATTTCAATTCCGCCGCCCCTGATCCGGCGCGAAGCGATTGCCGAGATGCGAGCCGATGCCGAGCGGCTCATTGCCCCCCAGTTTCGGCAAATCGTGCGTCTGATCGAGGAGCCAATTCTGCAGCCGATCTATGATCTGGAGTCGCCGTGCATGGCGTTCGGCCGCGTGGCGATAACCGGCGATGCGGCGTTCGTCGCGCGTCCGCATGTGGCGGCTGGCGTTTCCAAGGCGGCGGACGACGCGGCCGCCCTTGCAGGATCGCTCGAAAAAGAAACGGATGTGGAATGCGCGCTCAAGCGCTATCAGGCGGCGCGCCTGTCGGAAAATTGCCGCATCATCGAGCGCGCACGCCACCTCGGCGCCTACTTGCAGGCCACCCGCACGCAGGAGGAGCAGGCGCGCGCCGGTCGTCACAGCACCGATGCCGCCGTGATCGCAGAGACGGCAGTTCTCGATTTCCTTTACGCCTGACCGTCAGATCCCGAGCAGCTTCTTGGCGTTGCCGCCCGCCAGGGCGGCGCGGGTGCCGTCGTCGAAGCTTGCGACCGAATTGATGTGGCCGACCGGATCATATTCCAGCATGTCGAACGGATAGTCGGTGCCCATAACGATTCGGTCGGCGCCGAAGGTGTTCACCAGCGCCTCGAGCTGATGCGGTGTAAAAACGACCGTGTCGAAGTAGACATTCCGCCGCAGGTAGGTCGTCGGGGGCTTCGGCAAACTGCCGTGCGCATCCGACCGCGCGCCCCAGGCATGATCGATGCGGCCCGAATAGGCGCCAAGGAAGCCGCCGCCGTGCACGGCCAGAACGCGAAGCTTCGGGTGCCGCTCGAAAACACCGTCAAAGAGCAGGTAGTGCAACGCGACCGTGGTGTCGAGCGGATTACCGATCACGTTGTTGAAGTAAAAACGCGCAAAACGCTGCGGCTGGGTGAAACCGGTTGGGTGGATCAGCACCAGTGCGTCGAGTTCCTCGGCTCTCTTCCAGAACGGAGCGAAAGCAGGATCGGATAGTTCCTTGCCGTTGACGTTGGTGAGAATCTCAACGCCTTTGAAGTCAAGCTGCTTCATGCAACGCTCGAGTTCTTTTGCCGCCTCGTTGCCGTCCTGCATCGGCACGCCGCCGAGCGCAACCAGCCGATCGCTATGCGTGCCGACATATTCGGCAATGCCGTCATTGAGGGCGCGGGCGGCCTGTACGCCGACATTGACTGGAAGGTAGTAATAGATCTGCGGTGGCGCCGGGCAGATGAGCTGCATGTCGACGCCCATGTCGTCCATCACGCTAAAGCGCTCGTCCGTCGTGCTCATGCGCGTGCGAATGTCCGCCGCCTGCTTTGCCATCAGAGCCTGAGTCTCGGGGGTTGAGTCCTGGACCAACGGATCGGTAGATTGTTTGAGATGCGGTGCTACGATCTCGGCGACGCGCGGCACCGCGACATGGGCGTGCATATCGACCGTGAGGCTTTTCGGCCGCGCCTCGCGTCCCGGCTTGCCGTGCTTGCGCGCAGCGGTGTCGGCGTATTTGTTCCAGATTTCAGCCATTTCGCATTGCCTCTGTTGTGGCGTGGCCTCGTGCCACGCATCGACGCTTTTTGTGTGGAAACTTCCTAGAATACCCCTAGGTGCTGGCGCAAATCGACGCCGTCCTTTTCAATCTGCGCAGGAGTCGAAATCACCGCTACGCGACCCGTATTGAGGATGACAATATCGTCCGCGACGTCAAAAACGAGCCTTGGATTTTGCTCTACCAATACAATCGATAGTCCGCTTTCTTTCAGCTTGCGGATCGTGGCCATCACCTCCGCGACAATCTGCGGCGCAAGACCTTCCGACGGCTCGTCCATCAACAGGACGCGCGGATTGCCCATAAGGGCCCGACCAATCGCCAGCATCTGTTGCTCGCCGCCGGAGAGATGTGCCGCGATCTGATTGCGCCGTTCGTTAAGGCGCGGAAACATTCCGAAGACTGTGTCGGTCGTCCACGGCGCATGTTTGCTGCCGGGATCGGGCTTGCGCGCCGCCACAATCAGGTTTTCCCGCACCGTCAGGCTCTTGAAGATGCGGCGGCCCTGCGGCACGAGCGCAACGCCGCGCGCGGCGATCATCTCGGGCGCCATGCCGCTCACCAGCTCGCCGAATACCACCACTTCACCGTCGCGCGGAGGCAGCAGGCCCATTGTGACGTTCATGCAGGTCGATTTTCCGGCGCCATTGCGGCCGAGCAGACCCAGCATGCGCGCTTCGCCAAGCTCGAATGACACGTCCCCGAGGACGTGGCTGTCGCCGTAGAAGGCGTCGATGTGACGGAGACTGAGCGCGCTAGTGGCCAAGGTAGACCTCCCGCGTGCGTGGATCGGCGACGACTTCTGTGCGGTTTCCTTCGACGATGACCTCACCGAAATGCAGAAGCGTAATTCGTTCGGCAAATTCCAGTGCCACGTCCATATTGTGCTCTATCATGACGATCGTCACGTCACGCGGAATGGCGAGCAGCAGTTGTTGGACGTCGCGCCTTTCGTCTATCGACAGGCCGGCGAACGGCTCATCGAGCAGCAGAACTTTCGGATTTTGAATGAGCGCCATTGCAATTTCGACGCGCCGCCGTTCACCGTAGGACGTCTGCGCAAGCGGCCGGTCCGCGATATGCGCTAGCCCGACCCGCTCGAGTGCGGCCCGGGCATGTTCAACGAAGTGGCCTTGCCGCTTGAGATCGATGAGCGGGTTCCACCGGGAAGGCGACAAGCCAAGAAGTGCCAAGGTTACATTATGCAGGATGGTATCGCGTCCGAATAAAGTGATGATTTGGTACGTGCGCGCCATACCCAAATGGGCGCGCCGGCGGCTGGGAACGCGCGTGATGTCCTGGCCGAATAGCTGAATCGAGCCTGAATCAGGTGAGAGTTCGCCGGTGATCAAGTTGAACAAAGTGGTCTTACCAGCGCCATTTGGCCCAATGATCAGCCGGCGCTCGCCCGGCTCGACATTGAGATCGACGTCGGTCGTGACGTGAAGGCCACCGAACGACTTGCAGAGTTTTGAAACGGTAAGGGCGCTCATGGTTTCGTCCCCGCACCGTCGGGGACGGCGGCTATGCGGCGTGCACGCTTACGCCATGCCAGCCGCCAAAGGCGCACACTGCCTGGCACCAGGCCTTCCGGCATCAGGATCACGATGGCGACAAAAATAGCACCGAGCAGAAAGTTCCACCGCTCTATAAATCCGCTCACGACCGTCTTGACCACAACGACCAATGCGGCGCCAACGATCGGCCCAAGAAGGGTGCCGGCTCCGCCCGATATGACCATCAGTAACACTTCCGCCGACGAGGTCAGCGCAAGCGTTTGCGGGCTAATAAATTGCGTGTAGTACACGAACAAAATTGCCGACACTGAGGTCAGCAAGCCGGAAAACAAGCAGGCGTAGAAGCGGATGGCCCAGACGTGATACCCGAGGGCGTTCATGCGGCGCGGTTGATCGCGCGTGCCCATTAGAGCGGCGCCGAGCGGCGAGCGGACGAATATCGTCATAGCCGCGAGGGATAACAAGAAAATAACAAGCGTCGCGTAATAGAAGGTGTTCGCGTCCGATAACGAAAATCCAAATGGCTCGGGACGGGTCTTCACGCTCAGGCCGTTGTCGCCCCCAGTTAAGCTGATCCAGCGGTAGGCAAGTCCCCACAGGATTTCGCCCAAGGCGAGCGTAATCATTATGAATCCGATGCCAGTCGAGCGCAGGGAAAGCGCCGCATAGATCGCCATTGCTACGAGGCCGACCAGCATTGCAATAAGGATAGCGGCAGGGTGGCCAAAGCCGAGCTGCAGCATGTAACCCGTCGCGTAGGCTGTGACACCGAATAGGCCCGCATGGCCTAGTGAAACGAGGCCGCCATATCCAGCCAGCACATTGAGCCCGAGCGCAAAGACAGCGTAGAAGAGAATCTGGCTTGCAACGTTGACGTAATAAATTCCATTCATCCAATGCGGCAGTGTGACAAGCACCACGAACGCCACGACCAGTGCCAGGATGCGTCCGCTCATGGCACATACCTGCCGAACAGGCCCTGTGGCCGCAGGATCAACACAAGGAGCATGGGAAGGAACAGAACAAAATAGGCAAGCTCCGGCAGAAGCGCCTGGCCGAAATTATAGATAAATCCGACGATGATGCTGCCTACAAAGGAGCCAAGCAGGCTGCCCGAGCCGCCGAGGATGACGACGACGAGTGCCAGCGGCAGCATGTCTTGATCGAGACCCGGATAGACCGAAAGGATCGGTCCCCCGATGATGCCGGCGAAGGCGGCCAGGCCCGCGCCGAGCGCGAAGACGATCGTGAACAGCTGCGAGACGCGTATGCCGACCACACGCGCCATGTCCGGATCGTCCACGCCGGCGCGGATCATTGCGCCGAGGCGCGTGCGTTCAAGCAGAAGCCAGAGACCGATCGCGACAATGATGGCAATGACGATGAGCGCTAATCGGTAATTCGGGAAAACGAGAATGCCCAATCTGGCAAAACCGGTAAGCGCCGCGGGTGTCTCCACTGAAAGCGGGTCACCGCCCCAAACCATCAGGCAGAAATCGGCGGCCATGAAGGAGAGGCCGAGCGTCACCAGCACTTGTGCCAGCTGCTCGCCCGGAAGCCGGCGCAGCAGTAGCCGTTCGGCGAGTGCTCCGAGCAGGGCGACCGTGAGCGTCGCCAGCACGGCAGCGAGCCAGAAATTGAGTTTCACGCCGAGAACACCGATCACGAAGCTTGCGCCGATGTAGGCGCCAAGCATGAACAGCGAGCCGTGCGTCAAGTTCGGGATGCGCATTAGCCCGAAGATCAGGGAGAAGCCCGCCGACAGGAGAAACAGCAGCCCACCGAAGGTGACGCTGTTCACGGTCAGCACTAGCCAAAAGGTCATAGCCGCAGATATCCCGCGCTCGAAACGTCAAATAATCCGCAGGCGCCTGATTCGGCGCCTGCGGCGTTGTTCGTCATTAAGATTTGAGCGGTGGATAGTCGCGCGAGTAGACGGGCTGTTGGAGGAACCTCTTTTCGTCGTAGGTCCAGAACTGACTCACGTTATGGTATGTCTTGACCGTCTTGTTGATCAGCTTGCCGTTCGCCTTTTCGAGATGGCGGACGTAGAAGTCGCCGATCACGTTGCCGAGGTGGTCGAACTTGATCGGGCCGCGCGGCGTGTCGGTGAGCGATACCGACTTCATCGCCGCCATGAGTGCGGCCTTGTCATCCGACTTTCCGCCAGTCTTCTGCAAGCCGGCCTCGATCACCATCCCGTTGACGTAGAGTCCCGCGCAGTAGAAACCGGGGTCGACGCCATAGTCCTTGTTCATGGCGGCGACAAAGCGCTTGTTGCTCGCAGAGTTGAGATCAAGCGTATAGGGACAGCAGCTATAGAGCCCAAGCGCATCGTCGCCGAACGAACGCAGAAGCGCGTCGTCGCCTCCGGTTTCCCCGGTTACGACCGGAAATTTCAGACCGGCCGCGGCGTATTGCTTGAGGAAGCGCAGCGGGTTTGAGCCGGCAAATCCTTGGCACACGCCATCGCAATCCGAGATCTGTGCGAGGTAGGGCGTGTAGTCCGGTGTGACGATCGGCGGCCACAGCTTCTTGAGGATCTTGCCGCCGTTGTCCTCGAATGTCTGCTGGAAGCCTCCCATCTGTTCATATCCGAAGGCGAAGTCCTCCGAGACTGTAATCATGCGCTTGAGTTTCAATTCCTTGGCGGCAAAGTCCGCCATCGGATGCATCGCCTGCGATGACGTCGCCGATGCGCGCAGGAAGTAGGGGTTCGGGCGACGCTGTGTCATATCCTCGGCGGCGGCGAGGCTCAGGCACGGTGTCTTGTGATCGCGAATGTAATCGGTGATCGCCAGCAGTTCGAAAGCGGCGAGGGGACCGACGATTGTATCCACATTGTCGCGCTCGATCAGTTCTTGGGCTTTGGTCTTGGTGCCGGCTGGAGTGCCGCCGCAGTCCGCCGAGATAAATTCGACTTTGCGCCCGGCAAAAGTATAATTTTTTTCCTTCAGGAACGTGACGATACCCTGTTCCATCTGGATGCCGCCTTGTGCCAGCGGGCCGGTCTTGATGGTCAGCAGGCC
>DASSIT010000095.1:0-22273 GCA_035691545.1 Pseudolabrys sp.
GGGAAATACTCTTGAAGTTCTCGATGACGGCGCGGCCAATACGGTTGACGTGAACTCCGTTTCCGCAACGAAAACGGTGACAGGCCTTGCCGGAGGCAGCGCCCAGTTTCCGTTCTTCACGGACGGGTCCGCTCCCTATACGGGTGCGATCACGTCGCGCGGTTCAGAACTTGTCGGTCTGGCCCAGCGCATTGCCGTCAATCCGACTGTTGCCGCAAATCCGTCAAGCCTTGTCGCCTACCAGGCGGGCACTCCTTCCGGCGACAACACGCGGCCGGATTTCATGTATCAACAGCTAACAGGCGCATCGCTGACGTTCTCGCCGGATACCGGCATCGGCACCGTCACCGCGCCCTTTGTTGGGTCGCTCACCACCTATCTTCGGCAGGTTCTCAGCCAGCAAGGCGAGGCGACAACGTCCGCCAACAACCTGAAGCAGGGCCAGGACGTGGTCCTCAATGCATTGCAGCAGCGCTTCAACAATACATCGGGCGTCAACGTCGACCAGGAAATGGCGAACCTGCTCACGTTGCAGAATTCCTATTCCGCCAATGCGCGAGTGCTTTCGGCGGTGAAGAATATGTTTGACGCTCTCATCAGCATGGGGATCGCATGAGCGTATCATCGATCGGCGCCCAATCGCAGATGACCATCCAGCAGCTCGTCCAAATGCGCGCGCAGTTCGATGACCTGCAGCGGCAGCTGAGCACCGGGCAGAAATCGGCGACCTATGCCGGCCTCGGTATCGACCGCGGCGTTACCGTCAGCTTGAATTCCCAGCTTTCCGCCATCAGCAGCTTCGATGGCACGATCGATAACGTGATGGCGCGCACGAATCTCATGAATACCGCGCTTGGAAATATGATCGATATCACCAGCACGGTGAAATCTGCGATGGTGCAGGCCAATGGCGTCAGCAATGGAAGCGGGGCTGCCGTGGCGCAACAAACCGCGCAGTCCTCGCTCGATCAGCTGCTCGCGCTGCTTAATACTCAGGCCGGCGACCGGTATCTATTTTCCGGTCGCGCCACTGATACGCCGGCCGTGGAGACGCTCGATCACATTCTCAACGGCGATGGCACGCGGGCCGGCCTCAAGCAGCTCATTTCAGAGCGTAACCAGGCCGATCTTGGCATCGACGGGCTTGGCCGACTGACTATCAGTGCTTCAGGTCCAGGCACCGTCCAAGTCGATGAGCAGGCAACGTCGTTCGGATTCAAACTCGCTTCGGTCACCAGCACAGTCACCGGAGCAACGGTCACGGGCCCTGCCGGATCCCCCGCCTCTGTGAGCGTCGCTTTCTCCGCCGTGCCGAACCCGGGCGAAACGGTCACGATGCGCTTCAATTTGCCGGATGGCACCAGCCAGAATTTGACGTTGACGGCCACGACCAATTCGCCCCCGGGCGCGAATGAGTTCACCATTGGGGCGACGGCAAACCAGACCGCCACCAATTTTCAAGCCGCGCTGACGGCTTCAATTGGAACGCTCGGAGCGACATCCCTTGCAGCTGCATCGGCGGTTGCGGCGTCGAGCGACTTCTTCAATGCCGACGCAAATAACCCGCCGCAGCGCGTCGGCGGGTCGTCGCCCTTTTTTGGAGCGACCAGCATGGTGCCGGGCACCGCAGCTAACACTGTGATCTGGTACACGGGCGAAACCGGAACCGATCCCGCGCGCTCGACCGCGACCGCGCGAATTGATCCCTCCCTGACCGTCTCATACGGCGCGCGGGCCAATGAAGATGCAATCCGCAACCTGGTACAGAACGTGGCGACGCTCGCCGCTGTCACGATTTCGCCTACCGACCCAAATGGCGTGGCGCTCAGTAGCGCGCTCAACCAGCGGCTGACCGTCAACCTCGGCGCGCCGGGACAACAGACAATTACGGATATTGAGACCGATATCGCCAGCGCACAAACTTCGATGCAGGCCGCGAAAACCAGGCACCAGCAAGCCACCTCAAGCCTGAATGATTTCCTTCAGCAGATCGACGGCGTCTCGAACGAGGATGTAGGGGCGAAGCTTCTAACGCTTCAGACCCGGATGCAGGCATCCTTGCAAATAACGTCGTTGCTGTCGCAAATCAGCCTGGTCAATTACATGAAGTAGCTTTCATTGGGAAAGTCTGCGCATTGCTATGAAAAAAAGCCGCGGCATGAGCCGAGGCTTTTTTGTCTCTAAGGTCGTGACGCGTGATCGGCTAAGCGCGGCCCAGCAAGCCCGCCGCCAATTCTCGATTGATGTTGATCAGCGAGCCAAGGCTCTCAGGCCGCGGGTTCGCCATGATCGACATCGTGTGATTGAAAACGAATATGCCGAGGTTGGCGACGTTTTGCCGAAGCCCCGGCGGCAAGGGATTTTCCGGGCTCGTCGCCGAGGTCACGAAAATCGACCATAGTTTGCGATTGTAGACGAGCGCCGCATCCAGTTCGGGCTGCTTTGCATCCCAGCCGTCGTGGATCGCCTGCAGTCGGGCAGCCGCGCTTAGAAGCAAATCTGCTTCGAGTTCACGCGGATTTGCGGTCTGCTTGGCGACCGCGCCGTACGTTTGTGCCGCGCGATGCATTGTCGACGAGCTCCTTTTCATATGCGATGAGTGCCCTTGCGCTTTTGAGTGCCTTGTACATTTCGCCTGCGAGAATGTGGTTGCTTACTGCAACGATATGTGGCCATGCGCTCGGCGCAGCCTGTACCAGCTCGCGCATCAGGATGAAATACGTCTCGTGATGCACGCTGGGGTCGCGCGCGGTATACATCAGCTGAACGGCGAGATAGATGCGTTTGGCGGGCGTGTTCGCCTGCTCCGCCGTCATGATGTCTTTCTCGCGCAGGATCGGCGCGCTGCCTTCGATCAGCAGCCTCGTGCGTTGATTGCCGTTGGTGACAAGGCAATCGCCCAAAATGAATCGTTCGCCGGGTTTCAGCTCGACTTTGAGGCCCATGTTTTGCCGCTCCCCGCGGCTCTCGGTCTTTGGTGAGGCGACGCGATGCCAACTCCAATGCTCGCCTCAGCCTAAGGCGATTACTGGAACAACCGCAGTACGTTCTGGTCGGCCTGCGCCGCCAGGGACAATGCGGTCGTCGAGAGTTGCTGTCGTGTCTGCAACGCGAGCAAATTGGCGCCCTCTTCGTTGCTGTCAGCAAGCGTGAGGCTGTCGGAACCGTTATTGAGCGTGTTGATCATCGCCTTGGTGAAGTCCTGGCGGATCTGGACGGTTGAAAGGTTGGAACTCAAGGCTTGAGCTTGCGATCGCAGCGTGGTGAGTGCCGTGCTCAGCTGGCCGCTGGCGGTTGAAATATCCGTGCCCGTTGCCCAGTTGTTCGCTGCGCTGTTGATCGCCAGATCGCCGGCCGAGGTGTCGTTGAAGGAGCTGACAACCACGGTGGACGTGCCGTCCTCGTTCATGGTGATCGTGAGGTTGTTGCCGCCAAGCAGGTTGATGCCGTTGAACCCGGCGTCTCCCGCCAGTTGGTCGATCTGGGGCAGCAGGGAGTTGAACTGGCTGGCCAGCGTTGCCCGCACATTGGTGTCGGCGGTCTGGTTGGCTTGACTGACCAGCGCCTGGGCCGATTGCACCAGCTTGGTAATCGCCGTGATGCCGTTGTTGGCAGCCTGAATGGTGTCAATGCCTGTGGACATTGCGTCGAGCAGCGCATTGAGGTCATTGGCGCGCACTGACAGGCCCTGAGCGGTGAAAAAGTTGATTGGATTATCAAGCGCTGAATTGACGCGCTTGCCTGTCGCAAGCCGGGTCTGCGTCTGCGTGATCAAATCCGACGTCTGCTGCAATTGCAGAAGGTTGGAACGAACACCGCTCGAAAGTACAATGTCACTCATGGCAGACTCCTTGCCTGCAAAGGGCCAAATCGCTTGTTCCCGATAATGAAACGTTAGGGTTGACGGACGGTTAAAGCCGCGAGTTCATAATTCATTAACCATAATTTAATCGGGCAAAAAAAACGGCGGCCGAAAGGCCGCCGTTCTTCGCGTGCTGTAGTGGCTTACTGGAACAGTCGGAGGACGTTCTGGTCTGCCTGCGACGCCAGCGACAACGCAGTTGTCGAGAGCTGCTGGCGTGTCTGCAAGGCGAGCAAGTTCGCGCCTTCCTCGTTCGAGTCGGCCAGCGTGAGATCGGACGAACCCGTCTGCAGCGTGTTGATCGTCGACTTCGTGAAGTCCTGACGGATCTGCACGGTCGACAGGCTGGCGCTGAGGGTCTGTGATTCCCCCCGCAGCGAGGTAAGCGCCGCACTCAGCTGGGTGGTGGCGGTCGAAACGTCGCCAGCTGCGGCCCAGTTGTTGGCCGCGTTATTGATGCTCAACGGAGAAGCGTTGGCATTGGTATAGTCGACGCCGGTGACGGTAGTCTTGGAGTTCCCGGTTTCGTCGAATACCACGGTCAGGTTGTTGCCGCCGAGCAAGTTGACGCCATTGAAGCCCGCGTCGGTCGCAAGCTGGCCAATCTGCGTGAGCAGCGCGTCGAACTGCGAAGACAGGGTCGCACGCACCGTCGTATCGGTCGTCTGGTTCGCCTGGCTGGTCAGTGACTGTGCGGACTGCACCAGCTTGGTGATCGCGGTGATGCCGTTGTTCGCCGCCTGAATCGTGTTGATGGCGTTGGACATCGAGTCCAGCAACCCGCTCAGGTCATTGGCGCGGTTGTCGAGGCCCTGAGCCGTGAAGAAGTTGATGGCGTTATCGAGGGCCGAGTTGACCCGCTTGCCGGTCGCCAGGCGAGTTTGGGTCTGCGTGATCAGGTCGGACGTCTGCTGCAGCTGCAGAAGGTTCGACCGCACGCCTGCGGATAGAACGATCGAGGACATTGTAGGTACCTTTCTGGTCTATTTGCCGTACTGGCAGTTACACACGTGTCGATCCACTGGATCGTGAAATTCATCGCACAGCCCACCAAACGGCCCGTAAAAGTTCATGGTTAACGAAAAGATCCTTGATCACGGATCGATCGTGCCGGATGCGGAGTGGTGAGTGACCTGCTCCCCCGCCAACCCATGGTTAGCAATCTGCTAACGATGGAATTTTCTTAACACTTGCGCTCTATCTTTTTCCTCTGCGTGTTCAAAATGCGTTGGTTTTGATGACGTCGGTGTCTTCGAGCAACCAGTACAGTTCGCTTTTTGCCGGCAGTGCCGTGCCGAATTGGCTCGCCAGCACAATGGTTGCGATTCAAAATCAGGCCAGCGAGGGCGGGCTGCTGGGCATGCTCGATAACGCGGGCGGCGACGGCAGCATCAGCTCGTTTCTGGGCTCGAGCGTGAAGACTGCAAACGCCTTTGCGCTGATCTCGCAGAACAGCCTCACAAATACCTCTAGCCTGGTGGCTCAAATAGCGGCGCAGAACCTGCAGGATGCACAGGCAAAGAAGCTGGAGGATGCGTTCACGTCGCTGACAGCGACGCAGCAGATGGTGCAGCCGACGAACGTGCTCGACCCGATCATCTACTTTCCCGATGGATCGACGATCGACACCAACAGCAATATCCTGACGATGGCCAACGGCACGCGAATTGATACGACGACGGGGACCAAAGTCATCGATAGCTCGTCGATAATGCAGTTGGCGAACGGTGCCTATCTCGACACGCTAAACAATATTATGACCATGCCGGATGGCACCCAGATCGACACGGTGACCGGACTGACGGTATCGGTGACGGCCTAATTCGCGCCCAAGGGTAAGCAGCCGCCAATACGCGAGAGCCGTCGTTTCCCGTGTCCTGATGATAGTGGCGCGGCTCCATTATTGTTATGCTGCTGCGAATCAGTGACATCCTGCGTGAACGGACAAGAGCAAACCGCTGGCAGCAAGGTCAGTGCAACTTTCCATTGTGCTCCCTACGTACCGTCACGGCCCGGCCGCGATCGCCAGGATCGCACAAGCCTGCTCGTGGGCGGGCCCCAAAATCGAAGTCATTATCCGCGATAATTCGGGCAACGCCGGAAAGCGTGCGCTGCTCGATCAATTTCGGCGCGATCGCTGCACGATCGTCAGCGTCGGATCCTGCACGCCGCGCGAGAATTATTCGACGGCACTCAAGATGGCGACCGGCGACTTCGTTTTTTGCATTGCCGACGACGACGTGTGCCTCGATCGCGCGATTGAAGCTCTTCCTGCCTTCATCGATCAGCATGGCAAGGATCCGTCAGTCGTCGGCGTGAATGGCAGCTACGCGCTCGAAACGAGCCAGGGCACGTCGATCGCCACCTATAACGATATGGATTCGGATGATGCGCTCGTCCGCGTCGGCGGCCTGCTGCAACATACCGGGCCGAATATGCTGTTCTATTCGGCGCTTCGTCGCGACGTCGTCGAACGCTTGCTCGCCTTGTTCGAGACGTTCCCGTTCTCCTTTTCCTTTCACGACCAGATTTTGTGTCTGCTCTACCTGATCAACGGCAAGTTCAGGCGCATGCCGCGCCTTTTTTATGTATACGATCTGGGCCTGTGGGAAACGTTCGAGTCCGCGCAGGGGCGAGACGCCGATTTTTACAAAGCGGCCGGACTGGAACTTTCGATCAATAAGCTGCAATGGCTGCTGTGCGGCTTCGAGGGGGCCAGCCTCGTCATGCATTCAGACGTTGTTCCGCAAATGCAAATGGCGCAGCGCCAGGCGATCGCGGACCGATGGTTTGCCGTCATGTTCAACCGCTTCAGGGGCCAGCAACGGCTGGCATTCGGTTCGCCATTGGCCGATGAGGCCGAGAAGCTTTGCCGCAAATTGCGGGAAGCAACCGGACAATTGACGTTTCAGAGCATTCTTTCGGAGGTCAGCGCGTTCATCGCACTTTCTTCGCCCAGCCTAGCGCAGAAATATTTCGAGTATTGGGCCACGGTCATCACCTCGCGGGAACCATGTTTACGCAAGACCGGATCGTGAGTCGCAATCGGCCGCGCGCGACTACAAGGTGCGGCTGATCGCAAGCGGAGGACTTGCTTTAGTGCTTGGCGATTGCGCCCGGCCGGAAGCACCATAGGTGGAAGGTGCCTGCTTTCGGGCAAGCTCGCCGGACACCCCGCGGATAATCCCTTCGGAAACGGCATGAGCAGTCGCCAATACGGTCAAATTCGTCCGCACTAAACTCTCAAACGCGCCATGACGCGTGCGCAAGCGTTCAATGGCGTCGGGTAGCCACCGCACGATGGCGTCTCTGGCCGCTTTAATGCGGCTACTTTCCACAGTGTACAGACGGGCAAATTCGAGCTTTGCTTCGCTCAGATTTGCCGCGTCGCCAAGTCGACCGGCACGCACGCGCGCTGTTTCTTCGGCCAGAGTTTGCTCAAGCCGATCCATCACGCTTTCCAGATTTTCAATCGCTCTGCGTGCCCCATTGGCGTCGGTAATTTGGCCTTGCGCCTCCAACGAACTCATTGCCGCGTCTCCTGGTGTGCCATCAGCGTGCGGTAGACCTGGTCGGCAATCCCGATGCCGCCGGCTTTGGCGAACGACTTTGCATATTCGTCGGTGAGCATCGAGCGCCAGACGCCGGCGGCTCCGCTGCCGCCGAACGGACCTTCACCATCGACGTCGGTGAACATGTGCTGGAACATTGAATTGAGGAATACTGCTTCGAAATCCTGTGCAGCTGCACGGGCCTTGGCTTGCTTGGCCGGCGCCAGTTTGGTCGTCGCTGCGCTGTTCGCGAGGACGTCGAGAGGCTTGAGGCCGGGGCTGGGCAGGGTGAATGCGTTTGCCATCACATCACCTCTATGTCGGCTTGAATTGCGCCCGACGCCTTGATCGCCTGGAGTATCGCGATCAGGTCACGTGGACCAATACCAAGCGAATTGAGACCATCGACCAGTTGCTGCAGCGAAACACCATCTTTAACGACGGCGAGCTTTTTTCCGTCCTCTTGAACTCCGATGCGGGTGCGCGGCACAACTCTCGTGTTGCCGCCACGGCTGAATGGCAACGGCTGACTTACTTCGGGCGATTCACTGATCGTTACCGTCAGGTTGCCCTGTGCGACCGCCACCATCGAAACGCGCACGTCGCGTCCCATGACGATAATGCCCGAGCGTTCGTCGATCACGATTTTGGCGCCAAGATCCGGCTCGACTTGAAGCTGCTCGACCTCAGTCAGCAAAGAAACTACGTTGCCGCGATATTGCGGAGGAACGGTAATACCGACGGTTGCCGGATCGAGCGGTTCTGCCGTTGGCGCTCCGATATAATCATTGATCGCAGCCGCGATGCGTTTCGCGGTCGTGAAATCCGGATTCCGCAATGCCATCCGCAACTGGCTAAGACGGTTCAATGTGAACTCGATCTCACGCTCGATCAGCGCGCCATTGGCGATACGGCCGACTGTTGGCACGCCACGCGTGATCTTGGCGGCGTCGCCTTCCGCCTGGAAGCCGCCGATCGCCAAAGAACCTTGTGCAACCGCATACACATTGCCATCGGCGCCGAGCAGCGGTGTGACGAGCAGTGTGCCGCCCTGCAGACTCTTTGAATCGCCCAACGCCGAAACGGTGACGTCGATCCGGGTGCCCTGGGTCCCGAAGGCCGGCAAATTGGCGGTCACCATTACAGCGGCCACGTTGCCGGTACGAATGGTTTGGCCGCGGATATTCACGCCCAGCCGCTCGAGCATTGCGGTCAGCGATTGCTTGGTGAAAGGAATGTTGTTGAGTGTATCGCCGGTGCCATTGAGCCCGACGACAAGGCCATAACCGATCAGCTGGTTCTGGCGCACGCCTTCGATATTCGCGAGATCCTTGATGCGCGAGGTTGCCCCGGCGCTAACCGGGACACACAAGATCAGGATCACCGCCAGGCAGGCGGCCTGCAAAGCCCTCGTCATCACTGCTCCCCAATGTGACGGTCGACTGCCCTTACTTATGCGAACGCCGTGCCAACCGGGCCCTTCACCCAAGGCTCTGGCAATGCATTGTTTTTTCTGCGGGAGGCCATTCGAGCGGGAGAGAAAAGGGGGGCATAAATACCCCAGGCGGTAATTTTTGCCCGCCTATTTACCCCGCATTAACCATACCGGCTCAGGCTCCACGGTATTCGGAAACCGATCCATTTTGGTGGGGGGATCGATCATCATGCGCGTCTACGGGCCGAACGGAACTGCGCTGGCGGCGGCGCCGGCAGCCAGCCGCCGAACAAGCGGCGGCTCCTTTACGGTCAGCGAGCAAGAGACACCTCGCAGTTCCACGGCTGCCACTTCATTACGCTCCATCTCGACTGTGGATGCGCTGATTGCCCTCCAGGGGGTTGAAGATCCGACAGAGCGCAAAAAGCGAGCTGTCGCGAGGGGCCGCAATGCCCTCGACGTTCTCGATGCGCTCAAACTTGGGATGCTCGATGGCAGCGTCGACCAATCCACCCTTGCGCGCCTGAAAATTGCTTCAGAGGGGTTGGCCGACACATCTGGCGATGCGGGGCTTGATGTCGTGCTGGGCGAGATTGACCTGCGGGTCGCAGTGGAACTGGCCAAAGCAGGCGTCCGCTAGTCGCGGTCACAACGCTGGTGGTCTTCCGTCAATTGGCGGAAGTCATTGAACCGCCACATAAATCGCTGCAAAAGCTGGGCTTTACACGGATGTTGTCCGCCGGGTGACGGACGTATATAAGCCTGCCGCGCGTAGGCGGGACAGTGTGCCCCCAAGAACAGAAGAAACAGGGAGTAGGTGGGAAATGTTGGCTAAGACCAAAAATTATCGGCCGACCGACAAAGAGCCGTTCATGAACGAGCGGCAGCGCGAGTATTTTCGCATCAAGCTGCTCTCCTGGCGGGAAGACATCCTCAAGGAGGCCAAGGAAACGCTGCTGCACCTTCAGGAAGAAAACCAGAATCATCCCGATCTGGCCGACCGCGCGTCGTCTGAAACGGATCGCGCCATCGAACTGCGAGCGCGCGATCGCCAGCGCAAGCTCATTGCCAAAATCGACGAGGCCCTGACGCGGATTGATGACGGCACGTACGGGTATTGTGAAGAAACGGGGGAGCCGATTTCTCTGCGACGGCTTGAGGCGCGTCCGATCGCGACACTCTCGGTCGAGGCGCAGGAGCGACACGAGCGGCGGGAGCGCGTCTATCGGGACGACTGACATCCGCGCTGCGCCAATCCACTAAAGGACAAGGTCACACGATGCCCGGCGGATCGGCCGGGTATTATTTTTTTGTTCGCCACTCACCAAATGAAAAAGCGCGGTCCCCGGCCGGGGAGCAGCCGGAGACCGCGTCGTAAACGCCGTTTCACGCTCGCGCGATGCGAAAACGGCGCGGGAGCCCGGTAAGCTACGCGGGACTAGAACGGTAGAAGCACGTCGAACAATTGCTCGCCGTAACGATTTTGCTGCATGTCGGTGATTTGGCCGCGCCCGCCATAGGCGATGCGGGCCTGCGCGATCTTGGTCGAGTCGATGGTGTTGTCGCTCTCGATATCTTCAGGTCTCACGATGCCCGCTACGATCAATTCTCGGACTTCGAAGTTGACACGGATTTCCTGCTTGCCCTCGATCACAAGGTTGCCGTTCGGCAGAACCTGCGTAACCACGCCGGCGACATTGGTTTGCAACGCCTCCTGACGCTGGACCGAGCCTTTGCCGTCTTGGGTGGTATTGGAGTCGGCGGTGAAGATACGCGTCGGCACCGGGGTGTTCATTATTGGCACTTTAGGCTTGCCGAAGAAATTGTTGATCCCGGAATCCTCGGTCATCGCGCGGCTGCGCTTGGTTTCGTTATCAATATTGGCCTTGTCGGTGATGTTGACCTTTACGGTGAGGATGTCACCGATCTGGTGAGCGCGCTGGTCCTTGAAGAAGGCGCGAGAGCCGTTGCGCCACAGCGAATTCGGGTTGTACGCGGCGGGTTGTGCAGCCGGCATCGGCATCTGGACAGGCTTATAGCCCGGGCGTGCAGTCGGGTTGTCGACCGCCGTCAGCGGCGGTTGCTGGCCAATCGACTTGAGCCTATCGACATAGGCGCAACCGTTGAGAAGAGTGCTAGCCAACGCGGCCAAGACCGCGTGACGCATGACCATGACGGCTTTCATGACTGTGCTTTCACAATAGAGATTCATGTGTGACTGGGACGAGGACGAGACTGAACTGTGACGCGAGCTGCTCCTTGAGTATGACGATCAGCGTGGGTTGGCAGTGGTTCCGGATCCGGCGATGTTGTTTGCGGCCAGCCGCGGCGATCCGCTGGCGACCGCGACGCGGCCCGGGCCGATAATCACGCCCTGAACCACGCGTTTGGATTGCTCGTTGAGAACACTGATGACGTCACCCTCGGCGCCGCCGTCGGCAGCCTTGCCCCTTATCGTAAGGACAATCCCGGGAACTTCATAAACGAGGGTCACGCTCTCGTTGCGCTGGACCAAGTCGGGTTTCATCAGGTCGGCGGTGCGAAGCGGGCGTCCAGGTTGCAGGCCCGCCCGGGTGGCGTACCCGACCGCATCCTCGTGCTTGCTGATGATGTCCCGGCCGACCTCGGCGCGCGGGCGACGCTCCATCAGCACATCCGCCTCCTTGAGGACCGTTCCGCGGTCGACTGCGCGGGTCAAGATTGCAACTTGCACCGTCGGTGTTGCGCGTCCGGCCAGCCGCAGGACGCTGCGTTTGCCGGCGCCCAGCGGAAACTCGAGAGTTGCGTCAAAGCGACCGCTGTGTGAATCGAAATCAACGTGAGTTATTCGTGGTTCGCCGCGCGCCGAAGGCTCAACGTGAATCGAATGCATGTCGTGCGCGAAGTTCACGACGATATCCTTGCTTGGGCCGAGATCGAACCTCGCAGACAATGTCTGCGCGACCAGCGTTTCGACATCTTTCGCCGGAATTGTTCGGCTCGCGCGGGTAACGACGATTTCATTGATGCCGGCGGTGTCGACGCCGATGAGGGCATGGGTTCGCACCGCCTCGAGCACCGCATCCGCGGACACCGTACCTGTGTAACCGAGGTCGGGCGCACGGAAGATCGGGACCGAAGCCACAATCCCCGCATGGTCGACGAGGTCGCCGATACGCACGATCTCGCCGTTGATGATTGCTTCCGGTTTGAGCGTCGGGCGTCCGCCGCCGGGCTGGCCGACGGGCTCGGCGCCGGCGGAAACGGCAAATGCTCCGAGCATCAGGGCGGCAACAAGGATTCTACGGATCATGGCGGAACCTCAGCGCATCAGATTGGACGTGGTCGACAGCATCTGGTCGGCAGCGGTGATCACTTTGGCGTTCATTTCATAGGCGCGTTGGGCGGCAATCAGGTCGGATATCTCGGTCACGGCCTCGACATTGGCCTGCTCGAGATAACCTTGCTGAAGATTGCCGAAGCCGTCGGTTGTGGGATTGCCGTTCTGCGGCGCGCCCGACGCCGGCGTCTCAAGGTAGAGGTTGTCGCCGATGCTCTGCAGGCCGGCTTTGTTGACGAAAATCGAAAGCTCAAGCTGGCCGACCTGGTTCGGCGTGTTGGATCCCGGGATCGTAACCAATACCTGGCCTTGCGTGTTCACGGTTACCGACATGGCATTCTGCGGAATGGTGATGCCCGGCTGCACGAGATTGCCTTGCGCATTCACCAGTCGCCCCTGCGCATCAAGTTCGAATGATCCGTCGCGCGTGTAGGCGGTGCGGCCATCGGGCATCAGGATCTTGAAAAAGCCTTCGCCGCGGATGGCGAGGTCGAAATCCTTGCCGGTCTGCGTCAACTCGCCCTGACTCATCAGCCGCGGCGTGCCGACCGTCTTGACGCCCGAACCGAGCTCTATGCCGGCCGGCAGAATATTACCCTGCGACGACGTCTGCGTTCCGACCCGGCTGACATATTCGTAGAGAAGATCCTGAAACTCGGCGCGCTGGCGCTTGTAACCGGTGGTCCGCATGTTGGCGATGTTGTTGGAGATGACCTGGACATTGAGTTCCTGGGCCATCATCCCCGTCGCCGCAGTATGGAGCGCTCGCATCGACTAACCTCCCACCACTTAGTTCGGTACGTCGGCGAGTTTTTCTATCGCCGTACGCTGCAGGTCAGCCTGCTGAGATATGAGATTGGCAATCTGCGTGTAGCTGCGCGTGACTTCAATCATGCGCGTCATTTCCATCACCGAACGCACATTCGACTTCTCGATTGTCCCCTGCATCACGCGGGACGTCTTGTCGGCCTGAGCGGTGACGTTTGGCGGGGCCAGAAAAACTCCCGCGCCATCTTTCTGCAGCAGGCCCGGCTGATTGAAGCTGACAACCCGCAGCACGCCGCGCTGCGATTCCGTTGCGGCGTTGTTGCCTTCACGCGCGCTGATGGTGCCATCCTCGCTGATCGTGATGTTGCGATCCTTGGGTTGAAGCGTGATGGGTCCGGATTCCCCCAGCACCTGATAACCTTCAGCCGTCACCAGCTCGCCGTTATTGTTGATCTGCAGCGCGCCATTGCGCGTGTAGCGTTCGCCGCGCGGCGTTTGCACGGCGAGGAATCCATTGCCATTGATGGCGACGTCGAGCGAGTTGCCGGTACGCTCGAGCGGTCCCTGGCTCAGATCGATCCAGGTTGCCCGGTCCTGCACAAAGCTGACACGGCGATCGGGAATCGGAAAATTGGTGGCGCGCGCGGTCGGACTGATGAATTCCTCAAACACCGCGCCGTCGCTCTTGAAGCCGGTGGTATTGAGGTTGGCAATGTTATTGGCGATGACGTCAAGTTCGCGCCCGAGCGCGACCTGCCGCGATAGCCCGACCAGAAGTGCATTCTGCATCGGCAACTCCCCTTGTCGTTCGGCCAGGCCGGCCCTCCCGAGGCCGCCGCTGGCCGCATCGTCGCCGCGCGCTCTCCCAAGCTTGCGGCTGACAGGGGCATTGCACCCGCCGTGCCAACTGAAAACATTATGATAATCAATATCTTAAATGAAAGCTGGACCCAGGGCCGAGGGCAAAAACAACCCTTTGGGCAGGCTACCCGGCAAAAGATTCCTGCCGGAAGGCGCCGGGAAAGTATCTGTTAACCATACCGACCTACCTTCGATCGCAAGGGGCGCGCGAGGGCGCGCAGCCACGGTGTTTCGCCAAAAACAACGTCGCTTGGCGTCCCGCCCATTTGTCGCGAACCGGGGTCATTCATGGCAGCGAAGGCGAAAGAGGCGGACGTCGCAGAAGACGAAAAGCCGGAAGGCGATGGCGAGGAAGCCGCGTCGACATCGAAATTCAAATTCAAGCTGAAGTTGAAGCTGCCCCCGCTGAAGTGGATGATCATCGGCGGTGCGGGCTTTCTGGCGCTGGCCGGGGGCGGAGGGGGCGCCTATTACTTTTTCAAAGCCCCCGCCCACAAGGAAGCGACGGTCGCTGCCAAGCCGGCGACATTCGTCGATCTGCCCGATGTGCTGGTCAATCTTTCGACGGCCGGCGGCGACCGCACTCAATACCTCAAGGTCAAGGTCGTGCTCGAGCTGCCGGACCAAAGTCTGGTGCCGCAGATCCAGCCACTCATGCCGAGGGTGATGGATGCATTCCAGACTTACTTACGCGAATTGCGGCCCACCGATCTCGACGGCTCAGCAGGTCTCTATCGCCTCAAGGAAGAATTGACGCGTCGCGTCAACGCCGCAGTCGCGCCCAACCACATCACGGCCGTCTTGTTCAAGGAGATCGTCGTCCAGTGAGGACGCGACTGGAATAGATCAACGGCTCGATAAAATGGCAACAAAAGACCAGATAGACCAGGACGCACTGGCCGCGGAATGGGGCCTCGCACTGGAATCGGATTCAGCCGCAGGCCCGGCGGCCGAAACGGACGGCACTGCCGGCACCGATGAAGCTGCCGCGCAATGGCAGGCAATGGCTGACGATAGCAGCGGCCTGCAATCGTCCAAGGGCGGCGCGGAGCGCATTCTCAATCAGGAAGAAATCGACAGCCTGCTCGGTTTCAGCCTCGCCGACGTCTCACTCAACGACAATTCCGGCATCCGCGCCATCATCGACTCGGCGATGGTCTCGTACGAGCGGTTGCCGATGCTCGAAATCGTCTTCGACCGCCTTGTGCGGCTGATGACCACGAGTCTGCGTAACTTCACCTCGGACAACGTCGAAGTCTCGCTCGACCGCATAACGTCGGTCCGTTTCGGTGACTACCTCAATTCAATTCCGCTGCCGGCAATTCTGGCCGTCTTCAAGGCCGAGGAATGGGACAACTTCGGACTCGCGGCGGTCAATTCGAGCCTGATCTATTCGATCATTGACGTCTTGCTCGGAGGGCGGCGAGGGCAGAGCACGGTCCGGGTCGAAGGGCGTCCTTACACCACCATCGAAACCAATCTCGTCAAGCGCATGATCGAGGTCGTCCTCGCGGACGCCGAACTCGCGTTCAAGCCGCTGTCGCCGGTGAAATTCAACATCGACCGCCTCGAGACCAATCCGCGTTTTGCCGCCATTTCGCGCTCCGCGAACGCGGCGATCCTGGTTCGCTTGCGCATCGATATGGAGGATCGGGGCGGCACGATCGAGCTGCTTTTGCCCTACGCAACCATCGAGCCGATCCGCGCGGTCCTGCTGCAGATGTTCATGGGCGAAAAGTTTGGCCGCGACCCGATCTGGGAAGGCCATCTTGCCACCGAAATCGGCCAAGCCCGGATAGGCGTGGACGCCGTGCTCTACGAGGCGCGGCTGCCCTTGCGCCGCATGATGGATCTCAATGTCGGCGATACGCTTATGCTCGAGATCAAGCCTGATGCGATGGTGACGGTACGTTGCGGCGACATCGCACTTACGGAGGGCCGCATGGGTCGCGTAGGCGACCGCGTTGCGGTGCGCGTCGCCAAGCCTCTGCGTAAACCGCGTACCACTTTCGCCATGTTCGAAAAGGCGGACGAGACAACGACCACTCCATTGGAGGTCCCGTGAGCTATCATTATGGTGTTTTGGTCGAGACGATGGTCTCGATCCTGCTTCTGCTCACGATCCTGTATTGCGTCCGCCTCAATAAGCAGTTGCGGTTGCTCAAGTCCGATGAGCAGTCACTCCGCGCGACGATCTCGGAACTGGTCACGGCCACGGAAATCGCCGATCGGGCAATCGGCGGCCTGAAATCGATGATGCAGCAAAGCGAGCAGGCTTTGAGCGAAAAGCTTGAGCGCGCTGATGTGCTCTCCGCCGAGCTTGATCTCCACCTGACGACCGGCAACCAGCTGCTGGCGAGGCTGGTGCGCATCGCCGGCGTCTCGCGTCCGCCCGGAGAAGCTCCGTCGGTTCAGGACGCCAAGGCTGTCGCGGCAGCGGCACAGGCGTTCGCCGATCGCACGCGGACGCGACTGGGTGAAAAAGCCGCATGACCCGTTTTGCGCGCGATGTCCGGCTTATTCCGATCGTGCTGTTTGCCACGATCAGCCTGCTCGCGCTCAAGGTTTCGGGTCTGGTCTTTGACGGCGGCTACACATTGGCCGAGCGCCTGCAGACGCGGACTAAACCGGTCCCCGAGGTGACCGCGTCTACGCGCGAGGCGGGTAATCCAGGAAAAATTGCCGGCGATCGACCCTCCTGGACCCAGGAAATGTCGAGCCTCAATGAGGGCGACCGCGGAGATGTGACGGGATCGGTCCACGCCGAGGAAAAACCGGCAACGCCGGGGCTCACGGTCAGTGACAAGCCGCCTGACCCGACAAAGCTTGAGGTCGCTGGTGCGGCAATCCCGCTCGAGCCGGGACGCATTGCCTCGCCCGGGGAACGCGCCGTCCTTGAGCGCCTGCAAACCCGCCGGCAGGAACTCGATGCCCGCAACCGCGAAATGGAAATGCGCGAAAACCTGCTCAAGGCCGCGGAAAAAAGGCTCGAAGCCAAGGTCACCGAGCTCAAGGATACCGAGGGCCGCGTCAACACGGCGATGGGCACGCGTGACAAGGTTGGGACCGAGCGCTTCAAGAGCATCGTCACCATGTATGAAAATATGAAGGCCAAAGATGCGGCGCGAATCTTCGACCGCCTTGACCTGAAGATCCTGGTCGATGTTTCGACCCAGATTAACCCGCGGAAAATGTCGGAAATTCTCGCGCAGATGTCACCGGACATGGCCGAACGGCTGACGGTCGAACTTGCCAGCCGGGCAAGCACGCAGCCCAAGACGGAAAGCCCCGACCAGTTGCCAAAGATTGAAGGCAAGCCGGCAGCAAACTGACCTCCACGGTTAACGCCGCGTTATCCGTTCTGGCGCCGCCGCATGATGCTAACCGATTAGCCGCAAATGATTTTCTGGCGCGGCTCTTATTTGGAAGAAGTGCCGAATAAGGAAAATTGGGGAGGGTCGATAAGGCGAAAGCTCCGCCGCTGTCAGGCGCACCGTCGATCCATTTTTTTCGCGCGTTTGCCGTGCCGCCCGTACGTTACTTTCAGCGCCACCCGTACGCTCGCCTCCGGGTCGCGCGGCTTCACGCGCAGGTCGAGGTCGACGACGGTGCCGCAGCTGTCGCAGGCGACGACCAGCCAGTGATGCTTGGAGACGAGCGCGGCGGCGATGGTCGGCCAGAACCACGAGTAGCCGCTGCTGGCTGACAGGCTGGCGTTGAAGCGGCGTACGGTGGCCAGCGCTTGACGCTCGTCCGTCCATGCTCGCCGCATGCGCGTGATGTTGTTACGAATTTCGTCGTTGCGTGCGTTGTAGCCCAACTATGCTTCCTTTGTTTTCCGTTCCCCGAGGGCAACCTAGAATCGAGTTACAACGTCGCGCCGACGAATTACCCCACCGAAGTGCCAACAGCGGAGATGAAATAGCTCGCTAGCGCCAGATGGCAGGAGACCGCCGTACTAGCTTGTCTTGGGTCAGTTCAGATGGACTCGCCTTTATGTTCTGTCGAGAACACGTTCGCATAAAGGTTGGCAATCCACTGTTTCCCCTCTTCGGTAACGCGAAGGTAGCGTAAAGCATCTTCAATATAGGGGCGTACCACTCGCCAGAAGAAATTCGGATAGTTGGCGCGCAGATCAGCGGGGCTGTTGTATTTGAGCGTTTCGCTCATTCCAGTCTCGCGGAATTCGGAAAATAACGCGGCCGTCTTGCGCAAATAGTTGATGTCGGCAAGCTGGCCGATGAGATCCGCTGCGCGTAGCAGCCCGGGAAAGTCGCCCGTCGGCGCGTGCTGATCATCCTCAGGCACCGGAAAGCGGGTATGCTCAATATTTGTTTCGATCTGACCGCTGTTAATCTGACTGAGCCCGATCTTGCCGAATCGCTCCCGCACAAACAGCTTGGACCGAGCGACATGATAAGGCGTTAGTGCCGCATCCGTTGAGCCCTCCGGTACGCTCACCGTATCGCCGGCCAGATTGGTGACATAACGACCGTCGCCATCACCACGGCAAATTCCGCGAACGTAGCCGATGTCGTGGCACAGAAGCGAGATGATGAAATGCAGCCAATCGTGCGGAGTGACGCCGCCGACGCTAATATGCCGGCCCCGTAGGATCTCCTGTCCGACCAGTGTAACCATGATGGTGTGATTAACGTCGTGGTAGGCCGCATCGCTATTGGCAATGTTCTCGAGAGCAAGTTGGCCGACGAAGCCGATGATGCCGGGATAGCTCGGCTCCAGCAGTCCATAGGTCCGCTCGTACGTGAGCTTTAGTTCGCTGACAAATGCTTCAATGACGAGTTGCCTAGGATTGAACATCTCGGTCACCTCTAGCGACGTGAGGCCCAGTGATTTTGCCGGTTTGAGTTTGATGTCAGCGCGAACCTGGAAAGGATAAGGCATGGTAGCGGCTCGAAGCCGCTGAGGGAAAGCCCCCGGCTGCATGAAGTGTTTGTCCGCTCTACCCCCGAACGCGGAATGTGCAGTGCAATAGTCGATGTCCGCTCAATGCAGCCGGCTCAAGCGGACATGCTCAAGCGAGAAACAGAAAGACCGCCTCGCGGTGGTCTATATTCAATCCATAATGAAGTGATACGCTTTCGCTCGGATTTGCAGCCCGGGAGCAACAACATGACGCGCCATGTCGTCATCTCATCCCTACTGATTGCTGGCTCCATCGCCTGGTCGCCGCCGGCGCATTCCCAGCAGATGATAGCGCCCAAAGTTCCCCACCCTATCGTGCTGCAACAAGTCGCTCCCGATCTGTATTTCCTCGATGATTACGATTCTTCGAACGCTGGGTTCCTCGTCACCGATGAAGGCGTTCTCGTTATCGATACGCGCCAACATCCGCGGGACGGTCAAAACCTCATAGACCGCATAAGGAAGATCACAGACAAGCCGATTAAATGGGTGGTCAACACTCATTTTCATGGAGATCATTTTTTGGGAAATCCCGCGTTCAAAGCGATCGGCGCAACTATTGTCGCTCATAAAGATACGGCCGCGCTGATGCAAAAGACTTTTTCAAAAGAGATAGCCCGGCGCGGCAAGTTCTTCGAAAGTCGTGGCTACGATCCCGGCGAGGTTACGCTCGTCCTGCCGGATGTTACTTTCGACAGCAGCATGACGATCCGTCTCGGCGGAAAAGAAATACAGCTGCTCTACCTCGGCCCTGGGCAGAACCCAGGCGACACCTTCGTACTGATTCCCCACGACCGAGTGATTTACACGCCTGGCGCGTTCGCGAGGCGAAGTTGGGCAAATATCGCATTCACGCCCTCGGTCGAAAGTTGGATCAAGTTACTCAATGAAGTCGCCAGTAAGGACGTCGATAAAATCTTGCCTCCTCACGGGGAAGTCGCAACACGTGCCGACGTCGTCGAAATGGCCAAGTTCATCGCTGACGAATATGCCGAGGTAAAAGAAGCGGTTGCCAAGGGAATGAGTGCTGATGATGCGGCCAAGACCCTGACATTCCCGCAATACAAAGACTATAAAAACTACCATGTACGCGAGCACGACATCCGGTCGCTGTACAATCTCATCAAAACTGGGAAGTCCAGCTACTTTGATTAGTTGTGCGCTGGCATCCGCTGGAGCCTGTCCCGTCAACGGTCGCGGGACGTAGGTCCTTCCGTGCCGCGAGTCGAACGCCCGGACCTACATCGCCCAGCGGGTCCTGCCGAACCGCAAGACGCGGCGCCGGACACCAAGATGCCGAAGCCTTTTAGATCAGCATCCCAATGCACGGACTGCTTGCCCGACGGGTCAGGCGCCTTGATCTTTTCGATGCTCTTGACCGTGAGCTTCACCACCGGCATCGCCGTGACTCCTCTGAGCGCCGCCAGCCAAATAAGGAAAAATGGGTCAGATCGGCTGGTTCACGCGGGTTTAATTCCTACCCAAATTAACGGCTTCAGAGGTAAAAGCAAAACAATATCAATTAGATAATGGTTATACGGGTATAGAAATAATCCCTCTTGAACCCCCCTATGGTTTACGCCGCGTTAAACGGCCAACCGTAGGCTGTTGCCACCGGTATTGGTGCCGGCTGGAACCGCCTCATGACGTTTTTGCCATTCAGGCTGAAGCGAATGCGCGCGCGCAACCTGGTGCGCGCGCGGAGGCCGGGCCGGCGCTTGATGGCAGCACTGGCGGCTCTCCTGCTGTTTTCACTTGCACCCGGTTTGGGCGCGCGCGCCGATGATCCGATCAAGGGCGACGTCAAGGTTGCGACCGACGGGGGTTTTGCACGACTCCTGTTTCATTTCGACGAGTCGGTAGAAGCGAGTGTGCGCGTCTCCGGCGCCATCATTGTCATCAACTTCAAGAAGCCGGTTGCGGTCGCGGTTGAGAAACTCAACTCGAGTGCCGCGGGCTATATCAGCGCGGCGCGGCGAGATCCGGACGGCAGTGCAATCCGAATTGCGCTGACGCAGAAGGTAAAGGTCAATACGATCGCTGCCGCCGAACGCCTTTATGTCGACCTCCTGCCTGACAGCTGGAAGGGTCCGAACCCGGGGCTGCCGCAGGAAGTTATCGATGAACTCGTGCGCCGCGCGCGCGAGGCCGAGAGTCAACTGCACCAGCAAAAGATCGCCGACAAGCAGAAGAAGCCTCCGACCGTCCGCGTGAAAGTTGCCAGCCAGCCAACGTTCGTTCGTTTCACTTTTACGATGCCCGGCACGGTCAATGTGGTGCCCGAGCGCGCCGACGGCCGGGTTACGCTCAACTTCGACCAGCAAGTCAATTGGGATCTGGCCGACGCCAAGGCCGCGATGCCGCCGACCCTGAAGTCAATCGAGTCCGAAGCTGACTTTGACTCGGTTGCCGTCGTCTTTTCGCTCAACGGAACGCCCGACGTCCGCACATTCCGCGAGGACCGCAGCATCATTGTCGATATCGGGCTCGATGGCGCTGCCAAAGGGAAACACGCGGACGAAGGCGGGGGGGCAAAGCCGGCGATCGTCGTGCAAAGGCCTCCCGCGACTGCGCCACCCGAGGCGGCGCCCGCCAAAAAAGCGTCACCGCCGGCTGTGGAGGCGCCAAAGACCGTGACGCCGCAAGGCGAGGTGGCGCCAGCACCATCGCACGCCGCGGAAACATCCGAGCCTGCGGCTTTGCCGAAAATAGAAGCGAAGGCGGAAATCTCCGCTCGGTCAGCCCCAGCCGCCCCGGTTCCCGCATCGAATCCAGCAGCGGCGCCGGCAGCCGTTCAGGCGCCAGTCGCGCCCGTTGCTCCCGGCAACGGGGCCGCCATCGCGCCTGGCGATGCAGCTCAAGCCGCGCCTGCTGCGCCGCCTTCGGTAGTTTCTGCACCCAAAATGTCGGCAGAGAATGCGTCTGCACCCAATCCCGATTCCCCACCACCGGTAGCCGTGCCGGCGACCGTCGCGCCAAAGGCGCCAAACGCATCGCAGCGCGCTCCGGCCGCCGAACCCGCGCGTCCTCCACCCAATCCGAACGCGGTGGTGGTCGCCGGCGTACACCAGTCGGGCGACAATCTGCGTCTCGACTTTCCGTTCGCGGTAGCAACGCCCGCCGCCGTATTCCACCGCGCGGACACATTGTGGCTGGTATTCGACAGTCCGGCTCAGATCGACCTCAACGCGCTCCAGGCCGACAACGACAACGGCATACGCGAAGTTCTGTTTGACCGCGCAAAAGACGGAGCCGCCATCGTTCGGATTAAGTTGACGCGGCCGAGGATGAGCAGTCTCGAAGCGGATGGCCCCGGCTGGGTCGTGACGATCGCCGACACAATATCGACGACGGCCACGCGCGCGCTCGGCATTGCCCGCAGTATTGTCGGCAAGAACCGCGCCAGCCTCGCCATTCCGTTCGATAATCCGCGCGCAATCCACGACGTTACCGATCCCGACATCGGTGACCGGTTGATGATCGTTACTGCGCTCGGGCCGACGCGCGGATTTCTCAAGGCGCAGAATTTCGTCGAGTTGCGTGCGCTGCCG
>DASSIT010000096.1:0-52853 GCA_035691545.1 Pseudolabrys sp.
GGCTGAGAAACCGGATCGGTCCGTCTTCCCTTCTCTCATTTGACAAAGCCATGGCTGACGCGCCAGGAACGGGATTTTTGGGTGCGGAGACAAGTCCGCAATGTGGGGGCGCGGCGCGTCGGAGACCAGATACGGACAAAAAGCGCGACGAGGAAGGCCACCAGACGTGGGCTGAAGTCGCGCGTCTCTAAATATTCAAAGATCGGGCGACTGGATGGTGGGCGCGACAGGGATCGAACCTGTGACCCCCTCCATGTCAAGGAGGTGCTCTTCCGCTGAGCTACGCGCCCTTAAGCCGGGATTGATCTATCGGCTCCAAACCGGCGAGGCAAGACCGCGCGGAAGTGCTAGGCCGCCAGCAATTTCTGCACTTCGGTGACCAACTCGCGCAGGTGGACCGGCTTGGAGAGGACCTTCGCCTGCTTCGGCGCATTGGAATCCGCATTGAGCGCCACGGCTGCGAAGCCGGTGATGAACATGATCTTGATGTCGGGGTCGAGTTCGGCGGCGCGACGGGCGAGCTCAATTCCGTCCATTTCCGGCATCACGATATCGGTGAGCAGCAGTTCGAACGGTTCCTCTCGCAACCGGTGATAAGCGGAAAGGCCGTTGTCATAGGATGTGACATCGAACCCGGCGTTCTGCAACGCCTTGACCAGAAAGCGCCGCATATCCGTATCGTCTTCCGCAAGGAGGATTTTCGACATACTCACCCAAAACCCCGTCCGGCCACCCTGGCCACCGCCGCGGTTCGATTAAGACTTATGCCCGGTAAATAACGGGTGAACCAAAAGCATTACTTGGCTTTATGATCCACCCATGAACAATAGACGATATAATGGAGTGTTAAACCTGCCCTGGCCCTACTGGCGCAAGGGCTCAGGCAGAGGGCCGGGAATGGCCGTTCATTCATGAGCAATGTCCGCGACGAACTCGACCCGCCGTTCGAAATCCTCGAACCCACGGCATGCCAGGGGCCGGTGCTATTCAATTCGCCTCATAGCGGATCAACCTACCCACGCGATTTCCTGGCGGCGTGCCGGCTCGATATCGCCACGTTGCGGCGCTCCGAAGACAGCTTTGTCGACGAACTGATTTTGGGTGTCGTGGACCACGGTTATCCGATGATGCGGGCGCATTTTCCGCGCTGCTTCGTGGACGTGAACCGTGAACCGTACGAGCTCGATCCTCGGATGTTCGAAGGACGCCTGCCTTCATTTGCCAATACCCGCTCGATGCGGGTGGCTGGCGGGCTTGGAACCGTTGCGAGAGTGGTCGGCGACGCGCAGGAAATCTACGACCAGCGCATCCCGGTCGACGACGCGCTCCGGCGGATTGAGAGCCTTTACAAGCCCTATCATCGGGCTCTGCGGCGCCTCTTCAGCCGCCTGCACCGCGACCATGGCGCGGCAGTCCTCATCGATTGCCACTCGATGCCGTCGACGGCCGGCCACAAGGACGAACGGCCGCGGCCGGAGTTTGTCCTCGGCGACAGGTATGGCACGAGCTGCGTCGGGGTCGTGGCGGAGACCGTTGAAAGAACGCTGCGGTCGCTTGGCTATACGGTAAGCCGCAACAAGCCCTACGCAGGGGGTTTCATCACCGAACACTACGGCAACCCCGCCGCCGGCCTTCATGCCATCCAGCTCGAAATAAACCGGGCCCTCTACATGGACGAGCGCCGCTATCAACGGTCGCCGGCTTTCAACCGCCTAGCGGCCGACATGGACACTTTGGCGAAGCGCCTGGGCGAAATTCCACTCGAGCAGTTGCGCCCTTATCGGGCGGCTGCCGAATAGACCTGCGCCGGGCAAAAAAAGGGGCCGCTAGCGGGTGCGAGCGGCCCAAGTCTAGGGAGGAAACGCCCAAGGAGGGCAGCGGTAGCTCTCGCTACCGCACTGCAATAAGCTACACCGCGACGCACAAAAATCAAGGTTCTAAGCCCTATGTTGCATGCTAATTTCGCATAGCTGCCGCCCAGTGTGCCTCCTTCTTTCGGGTCCATGCAGAAAAGTACGGCTGGAACCCCGCACCGCAGCGGCCGCGGCAGGCACCAAGGCTGCCATACCCGCCTACGCATCCACTGGTTAGTGTCGGCATACGGTTGCCGACCAGGCGGGTCTCCGATACGTCCGAAATCCAAACCAGGCAGGCGGAATGACGGCCATCGACTTCACCAGCTTCGTTGATCAGCTCGCCACGGCCTCCGGCGATACCATTCTACCGTTTTTCCGGACCGCGCTCGCAATCGAGAACAAGCAAGCCGGTGGTTTCGATCCCGTCACCGCGGCGGATCGCGCCGCCGAACAGACAATGCGCGCGCTCATCCGCAAGCAGTTCCCGGATCACGGCATTCTCGGGGAAGAATATGGTTCGGAGCGCACCGACGCCGAATACGTATGGGTGCTCGACCCCATCGACGGCACCAAATCATTCATCACGGGCATGGTGGCCTGGGGTACGCTGATAGGTCTCATGCGGTTTGGCGAACCGGTCTTCGGCATGATGAACCAGCCGTTCACGCGCGAACGATTCTCCGGCGATGGTGGCGCAGCCTATTACCGTGGTCCCGGAGGAAAACGCGATCTGCGCGTCCGCGAGTGCGCCGGCCTGGGCGACGCGATATTATCGACAACCAGCCCGCTGCTGATGAACCGCGATGACCGGGCGGCATTCGCGCGGCTGGAGGACACAGTAAAGCTGTCGCGGTATGGCGGCGATTGCTATCAGTATTGCATGTTGGCGGCGGGCCTGATCGATCTCATCATCGAGACAGAAATCAAGCCTCATGACATCGTGGCTATCATACCCATCGTGGCCGGCGCCGGTGGAATTGTCTCGACATGGGAGAACGGCCCGGCACAGAACGGCGGCCGCGTCATCGTCGCCGGCGACAGGCGTGCACACGCCGCAGCCCTGGAAATACTGGCTCGCTAGAACCTCGGGGTCCCCGGCACAAAGGCGTCAAACGCAGCCCAGAATTGATCGCGATATTGGTCCTGTTCCTGCAGGATTTCATGCTTGGCGCCTGCAAGAATCAGATGACGCCCCGCAAGCAGGTTCTGGCCGAATGTCTCGATGGACGGCGTCGAAACCACTTCGTCGCGCCCCGCCGCGACCATCAGAATTGCCTGGCGGATGCTTGCAGCATAGGCGGGATCGGCAAACTGCTTCATCTGCCGTAACGCGCCGTCGGCCCAGGCTACGGTCGGCGCGCCGAGACCGAGCGCGGGTTCCACCTCCAGCACCGCAGCATTGCGTGCGTAGCGCACGGGGTCGGAAGTGAGCACGTTGCCGATGAAATTTTCGGCGCCGGTGGCCGCCGAATCTCCGGTCGGCACGTAGGCGCCGCCGCTCCCGATCAACCGCATCAGCCGGGTCAACGGCCCGGCGACACGTGTCAGACGTCCGGCCGGCAACGCGATCATCGGCGCCGACAACACACTCCGTTCGAACCAGCGGCTGCCCTCATGACAGGCCCGGATCAGCACCGCCGCACCCATGGAATGAGCCAACGCGAAGAACGGTGGCGGACAGTCGGGCAGAACGATCTGCTCCATCATCGCTTCGAGGTCAGTGATGTAGTTCGGGAAGCTCCGAACGTAGCCTTTTTGACGGTTGGACAGTGCACGATCCGAAAGCCCCTGCCCTCGCCAATCGAATGTCGCGACGGCGAATCCCCTGGCGCGCAGATCGCGCACGGTTTCAAAATATTTTTCGATGAACTCGGCCCGGCCTTGCAGCACGACGACCGTGCCTTTTCGTCCGGCTGGCGGGGCCCAGCGCGCGAAGCGAAGGTTGACCCCATCGGGGGTCTTGATCGCGCCGGTCACCACGTTTTCGGGCGCCGGATTGGCAGGGATTGAAATGAGTTTCATGAGGCCGGGAGGTGAGCCGGACGCGGCGCGTCGCGCCTTATAGCAGGGCCATGCGCCGGCTCAATGCGCCGGCTCAATCGCATTGGCGGCACATGTCAGAAACATCATGTTTTTCAGTGGTTTATTCGTACTGGTCTGAGGTCTTGCAGGCTCCAAAAGCGCTCCCATATCAGGCGTGCGCAGGCCTCATGGCTGCGCACGGTTTGGTCCGGCCATCCGGCGGGCCACCGCATGTCGCTCAACAATGGAGGATATGCCATGCGAACTTTTGATCTTGCTCCCCTCTACCGTTCCACCGTCGGCTTCGACCGTCTGTTTTCAATGCTGGACGGCTTCGAAAGCGCTCCGGGTTACCCGCCCTACAATATCGAACGCACTGGTGAGAACGATTATCGCGTCACCGTCGCTGTCGCCGGTTTTGCGGAGAACGAATTGTCGATCGAAGCGAAAGAAAATACGCTGACGATCAAAGGCTCCAAACAAACCAAGGAAGAGCAGGACGGCGAAGTGCTCTATCAGGGCATTGCCGCGCGCGCCTTCGAGCGCGTCTTCCAGCTTGCCGACCACGTCCAGGTCAAGAGCGCCAGCCTCGAGAACGGGTTATTGCACGTCGATCTCGTGCGCGAAATTCCCGAGGCCAAGAAGCCGCGCCAGATCCCGATCGGGAACGGCAATGGCAAGGCCCAGGTGATTAACACCAAGGCCGCGGCCTGAAGCGAGACACTTGCGAGACGTCAGCGCCCCGGAATTCCGGGGCGCTTTCGATTCAGGAGTGCGTCTCTTTCCCGCTGTAACAACTATTTTTTCTTCTCGTCGGTTTCGTCCGACTGCGGCACGCGGATGATGCGCGCGGCGCGAACGTAAGGCGGCGTCAGCGAAGCGTTGAATGCCGGCCCCATGAACAAAATATCGCCGAATTGCGCATCGGCGACGACCCGGAGTTCGACGCCAGTGCCGTCAAAGGCATGTAAAACGTAGTAGCCGCCGCGCCTGACCACTGGGCCTTCCGGGTCGAGCCCGAAATAGCGGACGGCGGCAAGAATATCATCGGGCGGCAGCACCCCAACCAAAGGCGTGTCGGGCCCCAGTGTCCTGGCATGCGCGAGCGAAAACTCCGCCACGAGACTTCCCGACAGCATCAGCCCAGCCATCGCGGTCAACGGCAATCGTCTCCAATTTTTCATGGCCCATTCCCTGTCTATTCACGCCTGTCCCGCCAGCAGGTTAGACGGTTAACGGGGGGCCTGTCTCGTCGAAGCGTGGTGGCGCAACGACATTGCGCGGACACCCGCGCAGCGAACCGCTTCCCGTCAGCCGGACGGGCGCCCGCGCAATAAAACGTAAGATTTCGCTCATTCCGGCGTGGACCAGCCTTGTTTATCAGGGCAAAATTTGGCATGGTCCATTAGGACAGTAATGCTGTCCTAATGGCGGTGGCCTCGGTGGCGGCCTTTAAAATTCGGGGCAGACATCGGTGGCGCCCAGTGGGAGCAGCCACGGGCGGCGACAAGCCGGACAAGGCTGCCCTTTTCGAGATCAGTTGCGCGTTGACCGCATGCGACATGCGCACGCGGACGAGGCGGATACGCCGGAGCGCATCTCGCGCCGGCGAGGCAGGATGAGAATGAGCACGGAGAAGCGCACGACCGAATTCGCGGCACGCGGTTCGACCGCAGATCCGGGCGTGCCGTGCGCGCAGGGCCTTTATGACCCCGCACTCGACAAGGATTCCTGTGGCGTCGGTTTCATCGCGGACATCAAGGGGCGCAAATCGCACCAGCTCATCGAAGATGGCTTGCGCATTCTTTGCAATCTCGAGCACCGCGGAGCCGTTGGCGCTGATCCACGCATGGGTGACGGCGCCGGAATTCTCGTGCAGATCCCGCACAAGTTCTTCCTGAAGAAAACGGCCGAGCTCGACATCAAGCTTCCTGATCCAGGCGAATATGCGGTCGGCTACCTCTTCATGCCGCAGGATCCGAACTGGCGGCAAATCATCCGCGACATTTATGCTGAAGTCATCGCGCGCGAGAAGCTCACGCTGCTCGGCTGGCGGGACGTGCCGACGGATAACTCGACGCTCGGCGAATCGGTCAAGCCGACCGAGCCCAAGCACATGCAGGTCTTCATCGGCCGCGGCAAGAAGAAGATATCCGAGGATGAATTCGAGCGACGGCTCTATATCCTGCGCAAGTCGATCTCCAACGCAATTTACAAGCGGCGTGAACGCCGGACTTCGGGCTACTACCCGGTCTCGATTTCCTGTCGCACCGTGATCTACAAGGGAATGTTCCTCGCCGACCAGCTCGGCGCCTACTATCCCGACCTGCACGATCCCGATTTCGAAAGCGCGCTTGCGCTTGTTCACCAGCGCTTTTCGACCAACACGTTTCCGACCTGGTCGCTGGCCCATCCGTACCGCTACATCGCGCACAATGGCGAGATCAACACGTTGCGAGGCAACGTCAACTGGATGGCCGCACGGCAGGCCTCGGTATCCTCGCCGCTGTTCGGCAAGGACATCAACAAGCTCTGGCCAATCTCCTACGAAGGCCAGTCCGACACCGCCTGCTTCGACAACGCACTCGAATTCCTCACCCAGGGCGGCTACTCGCTTGCCCATGCGATGATGATGATGATTCCGGAAGCATGGGCGGGCAATCCGCTCATGGACGAGGAGCGGCGCGCTTTCTACGAGTACAATGCGGCCTTGATGGAGCCATGGGACGGGCCTGCGGCGATCGCCTTCACCAATGGCAAGCAGATCGGCGCCACGCTTGACCGGAACGGCCTGCGGCCTGCGCGTTATCTCCTGACCCGCGACGACCGTATTGTCATGGCGTCCGAAATGGGCGTACTGCCGATTCCCGAAAAGGACATCATCAAGAAATGGCGGCTCCAGCCCGGCAAGATGCTGCTCGTCGACCTGGAGCAAGGCCGGCTCATTCCTGACGAGGAATTGAAGGCGACCCTCGCAAAAAGTCACCCCTACAAGGAGTGGCTCGGTCGCACGCAAATTGTCCTGGAGGAACTCCCCGGCACCGCCAACCAGGCGCCGATCTCAAACCTGTCGCTGCTCGATCGGCAGCAGGCCTTCGGTTACACCCAGGAAGACCTGAAATTCCTGATGACTCCGATGGCAACCACCGGGGAGGAAGCCGTCGGCTCGATGGGCAACGACACGCCGATTTCCGCGCTGTCCAACAAACCGAAGTCGCTGTTCACCTATTTCAAGCAGAACTTCGCGCAGGTCACGAACCCGCCGATCGATCCGATCCGCGAGGAACTGGTGATGAGCCTTGTCTCCATCATCGGACCGCGCCCGAATTTGCTCGACCACGAGGGCATGTCGAACACCAAGCGTCTCGAAGTTCGCCAGCCGATACTCACCAATGAGGACCTCGAGAAAATCCGTTCGATCTCGGAGATGAGCGGCGATCATTTCAAGTCCCATACGTTCGACATTACGTTTCCCGCCGAGCACGGTGCCGATGGCATGGGCTGGGCGATCGACGCATTGTGCGAACGCGCCGAAGAAGAAGTGCGCAATGGCTGCAATATCATCATTCTGTCGGACCGGAAGGCCGGCGCCGACCGGATTTCGATTCCGGTGCTGCTGGCCTGCGCCGCCGTGCATCATCACCTGATCCGGAACGGCTTGCGCACGTCGGTCGGCATGGTGGTGGAAACGGGCGAGCCGCGCGAAGTGCACCACTTTGCGTGCCTGGCAGGTTACGGCGCGGAAGCGATTAATCCATACCTGGCGTTCGAGACGCTGATCGCCATAAAGGACGATCTGCCTCAGAAGATCGAGGAAAAAGAGGTCATCAAGCGCTACATCAAGTCGATCGACAAAGGACTCCTGAAGGTGATGTCCAAGATGGGCATCTCGACCTACCAGTCCTATTGCGGCGCGCAGATTTTCGACGCGGTCGGACTGCGCCAGGATTTCGTCGACAAGTATTTCACCGGCACGCACACGCGCATCGAAGGCGTCGGGCTCGCCGAGATCGCCGAGGAAGCCGTCCGCCGCCACCGTGACGCGTTCGGCGACGCGCCGATTTACAGCTCGATGCTTGATGTAGGCGGGGACTACGCGGTGCGTATGCGCGGCGAAGACCATGTCTGGACGGCGGAAACGGTGGCCCGCCTCCAACACGCGGTGCGCGGCAATTCGCTCGACCACTATCGCGCGTTTGCACAGATAGTGAATGAGCAGAACGAGCGGTTGCTCACCATCCGAGGCATGTTTCGCCTGAAGGATGCCGAGGAAGACGGCCGCAAGCCAGTCGCGATCGAGGATGTCGAGCCGGCCAGAAACATCGTGCGCCGCTTCTCGACTGGCGCCATGTCATTCGGATCGATCTCGCGCGAAGCTCATACCACGCTCGCAATCGCCATGAACCGCATTGGTGGAAAATCAAACACCGGTGAGGGCGGCGAAGAGTCCGATCGCTTCAAGCCGTTGCCGAACGGCGACTCAATGCGTTCCGCCATCAAGCAGGTGGCCTCAGGGCGTTTCGGCGTCACCGCCGAGTACCTCGTCAACGCAGACATGATGCAAATCAAGATGGCGCAGGGCGCAAAGCCCGGCGAGGCGGCCAGTTGCCCGGGCATAAGGTCGACAAGACAATTGCCAAGGTACGACATTCGACACCTGGCGTCGGCCTGATCTCGCCCCCGCCGCATCACGACATCTATTCGATCGAGGATTTGGCGCAGCTTATTTTCGATCTGAAGAACGTCAACCCGGCGGGCGATGTGTCGGTGAAGCTCGTGTCGGAGGTCGGCGTGGGCACAGTGGCGGCCGGCGTCTCCAAGGCGCGAGCCGATCACGTGACGATCGCCGGCTTCGAGGGCGGCACCGGCGCAAGCCCGCTGACCTCGATCAAGCATGCCGGAAGCCCCTGGGAAATCGGCCTTGCCGAGACGCATCAGACCCTCGTCATCAACCGTCTGCGCGGCCGCATTTCGGTGCAGGTCGACGGCGGCATCCGCACCGGCCGCGACGTCGTCGTGGGCGCATTGCTCGGTGCGGATGAATTCGGCTTCGCCACCGCTCCGCTGATCGCCGCCGGCTGCATCATGATGCGCAAATGTCATCTCAACACCTGTCCGGTTGGCGTCGCGACGCAAGATCCGGTGCTGCGCAAGCGCTTCAAAGGCCAGCCCGAGCACGTCATCAATTATTTCTTCTTCGTTGCCGAGGAAGTTCGCGAACTCATGGCCGAGCTTGGCTTCCGCACGTTCGACGAAATGGTTGGCCAGATGCAGATGCTTGACCGCCGCAAGCTGGTCGAGCACTGGAAGGCCAAGGGACTCGACTTCTCGAAGCTGTTTACGAAACCCCCGGCCGCCAAAGACACCGCGATCTACAGGTGCGAGGTCCAGGATCACAAAATCAAGGACATCCTTGATCGCAAATTGATTGCGCAATCTCAGTCCGCTCTCGACCGCGGCGCTCCTGTACGCCTGCAGGCCGCCATCCGCAATACTGACCGCGCATGCGGCGGCATGCTTTCCGGCGAGGTGGCGAAACGGTACGGCCATGAAGGCCTCCCGCACGACACCATTCATGTGCGCTTTGCCGGCACCGCCGGGCAAAGCTTCGGTGCCTGGCTGGCGCGTGGCATCACCTTCGAACTCGACGGTGACGCAAACGATTATGTCGGCAAGGGGCTTTCAGGCGGCCGCCTGGTCATTCGCCCGCCGGCCGATTCCGGCATCGTCCCGGAAGAGTCCATCATCGTCGGCAACACCGTGCTGTATGGCGCAATCGAAGGCGAATGCTATTTCCGCGGCGTCGCCGGTGAGCGCTTCGCCGTTCGCAATTCCGGCGCGGTTGCTGTGATCGAAGGCGCCGGTGACCATTGCTGCGAATACATGACCGGTGGCGTTGTAGTTGTCCTCGGGCGTACCGGGCGCAATTTTGCCGCCGGCATGTCGGGCGGTATCGCCTATGTGCTGGACGACGACAACACCTTCAAGTCGCGCTGCAACATGGCGATGGTCGAGCTCGAGCCGGTACCGGACGAGGAACATGTCGCCGAACAGGAATTCGGCGTCGATCTCGAATCGCATGGGCGCGTCGACGTCATGTCAGACCTGACGGTCAAGGACGCGGAGCGCCTCAACCTGCTGATCTCCAACCATGCGCGCTATACCGGTTCAAAGCGCGCCGCCGAAATACTCGCTAACTGGAACCATTACCGCCCGCTGTTCCGAAAAGTGATGCCGGTCGAATATCGTCGCGCGCTCGCTGAGATGGCGAAGGAGAAGGCCGCCACGATGCAGGCCGCGGAGTAGGCATGGGCAAGATCACCGGGTTTCTGGAAATCGAGCGCGAGGACCGCGACTATCAGCCGGTTGCGGAGCGCATCACCCATTGGCATGAATTCGTACTGCCGCTTCCCGAAAAGGATGTCCGCGAGCAGGCCGCACGCTGCATGGATTGCGGTGTTCCCTACTGCCACGGCACAAGCCGCATCACCGGCGCGCCGACCGGCTGCCCGGTCAACAACCAGATTCCGGATTGGAACGACCTGGTCTACCGGGGCAATTGGGATGAAGCGGCCCGCAACTTGCACTCAACGAACAATTTCCCGGAGGTCACGGGCCGGGTTTGTCCGGCGCCCTGCGAAGCGTCGTGCACGCTCAACATCGATGAGAACCCCGTCGCCATCAAGACCATCGAATGCGAGATTGCCGACCGCGCAATCGCGCACGGTCTCAAGCCCGAGAAGCCGCATCGCAAGACCGGGAAGAAAATCGCCATCGTCGGCTCGGGACCGGCGGGGCTCGCCTGCGCACAGCAACTCGCCCGTGCGGGCCACGATGTGCATGTCTACGAGCGCTGGGCAAAGGCCGGTGGCTTGCTGCGTTACGGCATTCCGGACTTCAAGATGGAGAAAGTCCACGTCGATCGCCGTGTCGCGCAGATGCAGGCAGAAGGCGTTGTCTTTCACTATAATGCCGATGTCGGCGTCAATGTACCGGCCGATAAATTGGTCAAGGACCACGATGCGGTCGTGCTGACCGGCGGCAGCGAAAAGCCGCGCGACCTGCCGATCCCCGGCCGCGAACTCAAGGGAATCCATTTTGCGATGGATTTCCTGCCGCAGCAGAATCGCCGCGTCAGCAATGAGCCGCAGGGCGATGTTGCGCCGATCCTCGCGACAGGTAAAAAAGTGGTAGTCATTGGCGGCGGCGACACCGGCTCCGACTGCATTGGAACCTCGATCCGCCAGAAAGCAGCATCGGTTACAAATTTCGAGATCTTGCCGCAGCCGCCCGAGCACGAAAATAAGATGCTCACCTGGCCGGACTGGCCGCTCAAGCTTCGCATTTCCTCAAGTCACGAGGAGGGTGTCACGCGTGAGTTTGCCGTTCTGACGCAGAAATTCACCGGCGAGCGTGGCCAGGTCAAAAACCTCCATTGCGTGCATGTAGACGAGAAGTTCAAGCCCCTGCCCGGCACCGAGTTTGTGATCGATACCGATCTCGTGCTCCTGGCTATGGGTTTTGTGCATCCGCTGCACGAAGGAATGCTCAAGTCATTGAACATCGCGCTTGATCAGCGCGGCAACGTATCTGCGGATACCACCGCCTATCAAACATCTTTGCCGAACGTCTTCGCGGCCGGCGACATGCGCCGCGGCCAGTCGCTGGTCGTCTGGGCCATCCGCGAAGGCCGCCAGGCCGCCCACGCAGTCGATAAATTCCTGATGGGAGCGACGACGCTTCCGCGCTGACCGCACAGGTCTTCAGACACAAGTCTTGGGACTTAAGTCGCAAAATAGAAGGTGGTCGCTAGCGGAAGGTGCCAAATAGCCCGCCGCCGGAACGATAAACCGGCGCCGGTGGGCGCGGAACGTCGTCCTCACGCGGTGGCCGCAGTGACTTGGGCTTGGGCGGGTTTTTGGGCGCGTTTTGCGTGGTCTTGCCCTTGGGGCCGCTCTTCGGGGGCGGCGGTTTTTTGTCCGGCGCAGTCGCCGGTTCTACGCGCGCAGCTTCGGGAGGCACGGCCGCCATGGCGGCTGCGGGCACCGATGCCGGCGCGGCAGTCTGTCCGTCCTTGTCCCGCCGCAAAGTGAAATCATCGGCTCGGCCGGAAGGTGCCGCGACGGGCTCGCCGTTGACGAGCACGCGTGTCGCGATCGCATCTCCGTGCGGGGAGCTGTTGCCGGCGCCGCCGAGCAGTTCTTCCGAATTGCCGGGAGTTACGGTCAATGGAACGACGGGGCCCGCCACCGGTCGGGCCGCCGGCTTTCCGTCCGGGGCCGCTGGTGCAATCGGTCCCGAAGGCAAGGCTACCGGAGTCGCACGGCTGTTCATGTAGCGGCGGATTTCCCGCTCCACATAGTGCGCGAGCTTGAGCGCTCCATATTTCGTGAAGAAGACGCCGTCGCTCGAACGCAGGCGGCGCATTTGGCCTTCGTAATCGGGGCCAAAATTCGAATACTTGCCCGCTTCGTCGACGAACCCGTCCCAAATGTCGATATAGACCACGCCTGCGCGCTCGGCGCGTGCACGATAGAGATCGTTCAGGTAAACTGCGTCTGCGGTCGATTTAGTACCGCGAATTGACGGCAATCCCACCCAAAACACCGGCACGCCCTTGCTCTTGAGGGCAGCGATCGTTTCGTCGATCCGCTTTGAGTAAATTTCCGCCCACTGATCGCTTCGAAATTCGATGACACCATTGGCGTTTTTACCCACCGTCGACTCTGGCGTTACAACCGAATCCAGCTCCTGATCCTCGGGCTGTTGCGCGGTCTGCGCGTTCTTGTCTGCGGCAAGTTTATCCGCTTTATCCTTTTCCCTTTTTTTATCGGCCTCCTTGGCGAGGTCCTTTTCGCGGATGTTTTGCCGGTCGCTGACGCCCAGCATCATAACGACATAATTCGCTTTTTCCTGGGTGAGGATGTCGCGGGCGACATGCCACCAATCGAGATCGCCCTTCCCTTCGTAGCGTAGCAGGCCGGAGTGGGTCTTGTTCTTGCGCAAGATGGCGATTTCCGGCGAGTCGGAAAATGCATCTTCGAGGCCATAGGCGAGCCAATCGGCCATGCCGTCGCCCATGACGACGATCGAGGTCGTCGGCGCGACTGCGTCAGGTTTCGCCTCTACCTTTCGAGGCGGCGGTGCGCGCGAATTATCGACGGGTGCTTGTTGCTGCTCGTAACTGTTGTCGTAAGGGCGTTGAGGGCCACCGAAGAACCCGCCGAAGAATCCGCTGCCTGAACGCTGCGGCCGCTGCCGGCTGAGGAATGGAAAGCGGTCGTCGCGGAACTGCGCCTGCGCCGGCGACGTCAGGGCAAATTCGACAGCCGCCAGGCCCGCGCAATCAGCGGCGGCCAGCAATGCCGCTCCGAGCAGCCATTGCGAGAAACGGTTCTTGCCAACCATGCAACCGCCAAACCTGAATGACCGGTGACAGGCCTACCGCATGCAGGCCCTCGTCGCCATGGACAAATAGCGCCCGAAAAATGTCAACTCAAAGGTCACGCGGCGCCTGTTCTTGGTGTCCGCCCTCGGCGTCTATCGTTAACGCGTGCGCAACTGGTCCAGCACGCCGACCGAGGCAAAACCATCGGGAATCCGCCCGCTTTTGGCCTGAAAATCGCGAATTGCGGCGCGTGTCCTGAGGCCGAAATGGCCATCTGGCTCCCCGATATCATAACCGCGCCGCGCAAGCAGCTGCTGCAGTTCCAGCCGTTCGGTGCGGGACAACACACGCTCGTATCGCGGCCACTTCTGGACGAAAGGACCTCCACCGCGCAGACGGTCGGCCAGGTGGCCAATGGCCAGTGCGTAAGCCTCGGCCGGGTTGTATCTCATGATGACGCGGAAGTTTTCCAGCATCAGGAAACCCGGCCCCTGCACGCCGGCGGGCATGAGCAGGAATGCCCGGTCATCGGGCCGCGGAAACGGCTGGCCATTCGGCCGCATGATGCCCTGTCGCTCCCAGTCGCGCATGCTCATCGACCGCCCACGGTCGGCAAGCAAGAAGTTGAATGTCGCAGGCACGACGACTTCGTAGCCCCAGGTCTGTCCCGGGACCCAGCCATCCTTTTTCAGATTGTTCGCGGTCGAAGCGACAATGTCAGGTACCGAGTCGACGACGTCGCGGTGGCCGTCACGATCGAAATCGACCGCGTACCGTTTGAATGCCGTCGGCATGAACTGCGTGGGCCCGAATGCTCCGGCCCAAGAGCCGACCAGCCGATCAGGGCGGATGTCGCCGTGCTGAAGAATTTCCATCGTCGAGAGGAATTCCTCACGGAAATAATTCTGCCTGCGGCCGATACAGGCAAGCGTTGCGGTGGAACGCACGACCGACCGGTCGCCGGCCAGCGCGCCATAGTTGGTCTCGACACCCCAGATCGCGGCAATGATATGCCGGTCGACGCCATAGGCGCGTTCGGCGGCTTCAAACACGCCCCTATATTTTTCAAGCAGGGCGTGGCCCTGTTCGATGCGCTCGTCGGTGACCAGGATATCGAGGTAGTCCCAAACGGACTTTGTGAACTCGGGCTGGTTGTCGAGCAGATCCATGATCCGGAGGTCCGGCACCAGCGAGGCGGCGTACGCCGTAAAGACGTTTCTCGAAACGCCGCGCCTGGCGGCTGCCGGCCACAGGCGCTCGATGCAGGAATGGAAATTCGCAGCCGCTGCGCGAATGGCTTGGGCGGTCATCAACGGATGACCGGAGGAACCCGATTCCCCGCTCCATTGCACGGCCTGCTGGCGGGTCGGCTGCGAAAGGGCGCCGGTAGTGATCGGGTAGCGCCCATCATGCGTCTCCTGTGCAGCAACATTGCCGGCCGCAAAAAGGCCCGCAATGATGAGTAATGGCCACGCTCTGCGCATGTCCGTCTGGTCTCCACCCTTCAATCCCGAACCTATGGGTGCCCCGATAACATTTCAGCGGCGTTAACGGTCGATTTTCGCGTGGCGCATCTGGACCACTGCCCCGGCCCGTGCTTTCTGCACGGGAACTCCTGCACGACTCACTAGGCTATTGAAGATTCTCGCATGACCCGCATTCGCAAAGCCATATTTCCGGTGGCCGGTCTCGGAACCCGATTCCTGCCCGCAACGAAAGCCATGCCCAAGGAGATGCTCCCGGTCGTCGACCGGCCGTTGATCCAGCATGTCGTCGACGAAGCACGCCAGGCCGGCATCGAACATTTCATCTTCGTTACGGGGCGCAACAAAAGCGTGATCGAAGATCATTTCGACCGCCAATTCGAACTTGAGTTAACCTTGATGGAGCGCGGCAAGAAGGCCGAACTTGCATCGCTTTCGCAGGACCTGCCCGAGGCGGGGACCGTCAGTTTCACGCGTCAACAGTCACCGCTCGGCCTCGGCCATGCGGTCTGGTGTGCGCGCGAACTGGTCGGCCACGAGCCGTTCGCGCTGCTGTTGCCCGACGTGCTGGTTCAGCATCCGCGCGGCTGTCTGACGCAGATGATTGACGCCGCCAACGAACTCGAAAGCAACATCAATATCGTTGCGGTAGAGGAAGTGCCGGCGGAACGCGCGCATATGTACGGCGTTGTCGGCGTCGGCACCGGGAATGGCAAAGCCTTCACCATTACGAAAATGGTGGAGAAGCCGAAGGCGGGCGAAGCGCCGTCCAATCTTGCCATTACCGGCCGCTATATCCTGCAGCCACAAATCTTCGAGCTTCTGGAAAAGCAAGCGGCCGGCACCGGCGGTGAAATTCAACTCACTGATGCCATGGTCGCGCTGGCTCGCACGCAGCCATTCTATGGATTGAAATTCGAGGGGCGCAGTTTTGACTGCGGATCCAAGATCGGATTTCTTGCCGCGAACGTGGCTTACGGCCTGCAACGCGCCGACATTGCGCCCGATCTGCGCACCGAAATGCGCCGTCTGCTCGACGGCAAGTAGCTAGCGCTGCAGCCGCAGACCAAGCATGAATACGCTGGCCGTGTAGCTTGCGCCCGGTGCATTCGATTGCAGCCAATCCTGACGGAACTCGCCCCTGACCTGGACCGAGCGGTTGAGTTTGTAGGTCAAACCGGCGCCCGCTGAAAAGCGCTTGTCGATGCGGCCGTCACCGACATAGTCATCGACGCCAAAGCCAAACTTGAGACTGGCAACCAGCCATCGCCTGAATGCGTGGTCGGCCTGCAATCCGACGTCGCGGTAGAGGACTCCAGACACCCCGGGAACCGTCGATTCCCCGACCGTTGATCTGCCGGTCAACTTGACGGTCGTCAGCGCGCTCGCCGTCCAGATCAGCGAAGCGTCGCCGATCAGGCCACCTATGTTTTCGAGCCGAGGGTCAGCATAGACGCGCTGAACATAACCGATGGCCGCCTCGCCGGTCATTAGGCGGGTGAGCTCGAATTTCGCTCCCACTTTGCCCGTCAGCCCATTGGAATCGCGCTGAAAGCCGGACGAGTCCGTATCGAGATCGTGCACGCGTGAATCGGCCGCGAACTCGCCGAACGGGGTCAATCCAGGCGACAGCTCGTAGCTGCCGCGCACCGTGCCGGTATATTGGTCATAGTTGCGGTCGTCGTTACTTGCTGTCGTCCCGTCAGTTAATGATGACGGCTGGTATATTGTGCGCTCGACGTCACCCTTGATTGAGAGGTCGAACCGATTGAAGCGCTGGCCGAGCCCGATCGTGCCGCCGGCCGTCGCGAAAATCGGCAGCCTGGAAAGTCCCGCCTGGAGGTTGGGGCTGCCGGGATTGTCGGTAGAAACAAGGATGCGACCACCGGCATCGACGTGTGTCTCGTGCGTGATATCGACGCGGCCATCGACCTTGCCGTTGAGATAAGGGCGGCTCAATGAAGGCGTTTCGTCGGGACTGTATCCCGTGTAGCTGCCTCGCAGGTCGGCCTTGAGTTCATGACGAGACCAGTTCGACTGCGCGCGTAACTCGGGCGCGATTGTGTAGAACCAGGCGCCCTTGCCATTCGGTTCGCGCGAGGGATCGGAATCATGGCCGCCGATGAATTCGACGGCGGGGAAAAGATCGAACGCACCGGCCCGGATTCCAAGCGGAACATATGGATCCTCAGGCTCGGTGTGCGCCTTGCGTTTCTTTGGAAATGTGCGGATCGGGCCCAGTTCGACCGGCGGTTTTCCCGGCGCGCCAGCCGCCACACTGCCAGTGGCATCAGCTCGAGCATCGTAGGGCGAGACCACCGCCTCGGCCGGTGCACCCGGCGCAACGAACTGAGCGTCGGCTGTCGCTTTTGGTTTGGCTTTTGCTCGCGTCTTGCGGCTGTTGGTTGAATCAAACCCGGTTGCGCCTGCGCCAGACCCGGCCGGCGAGAATGTCGTCGAGCCAGCCAGGTTCGCGAGTGCGGCCCGGTCAAATTTCTGGAATCGCGGTAGATTGCCCGGACCGGTCTGAAGCTTTGGCGTCAGCGCATCTTGAAAGGGTGTCTCCGCCGATTGCCCCATCGCGCGGCCGTGCGCGAGAACGACGCATACGGCAATCAATAGGGTGACGCCGCGTGGCCCTGATGGGCATGCATTGCAAAAAGGCGCCACGGTTGAAGCCGCTCCTCGTCAAGTCGCCACCAACCTCCGCACGCCGAAGCCGGCGCGCGCGCCCTCACCGGGCAGTCGCACCCGCCGAACACGAATTTTGGTTAACGGAAGTTAAAATCTTATGGTTAACGAGGCGTTGACCGGCCTCGGTGCCGGTATTTAGCGCCTTAAATCCAGCCTTTGAGCTCGCGAGCGACAACGTCGCGGATCACGGCCATGCCGGCCGGCGTATCGTTGAGGCATGGAATTGCGGCAAAGCTCGCACCACCCGCGTGCCGAAAAATTTCGGCATTCTCCAGGGCAATTTCTTCCAGTGTCTCCAGGCAGTCGGCAGAAAAGCCCGGCGTAATCACCGCGACTTTCTTCACACCACGCTCAGCCAGCGATCTCACAGTCGCGTCGGTATAGGGCTTGAGCCACTCGGCGGTACCGAAACGCGACTGGAAGGTCATGATCAACCGCGACTCGTCGAGCTTGAGTTTCTTGCGAAGAAGCGCAGTCGTCTCGCTGCATTGTTTGAGATAGGGATCGCCTTTGGCGACATATTCCTCGGGCATCCCATGATACGACGCGACAATGATCTCCGGCTTGAACGCGAGCTTCCCAATCGATGCATTGAGTGAAGCAGCAAGCGCGTCAATATAGACGGGTTCGGCATAGTAGGGCGCTGCGACACGAACAGTCGGCTGAAAACGCATGCGGCGCAACACGCGGAAGACTTCGTCGCAGACCGTGGCGGTTGTGGCTGCCGCATACTGCGGATAGAGCGGAACGATCAGGATCCTGTCGCAATCCTGCGCCGCCAAAGCCTCGAGGCGCGATTGGATCGAAGGGTTGCCGTAGCGCATCGACCAGTCGACACGGATGCGCTTGTCGACCTTGTCCAGGATTTCATCCAATTTGTCGGACTGCGAACGCGTTATGGTCTTGAGCGGAGACTCGTTGCGGTCCCTATTCCAGATTTTTTCGTAGTCGCGCCCCTTCCGGCCCGGGCGAACGGTCAAAATAATGAAGTTGAGGATCAGCCACCATTTGAGCCGGTTCTCCTCGATCACGCGCCGGTCGGACAGAAACTCCTTCAGATAACGCCGCATCGACCAATAATCGGTTGCATCCGGCGTACCAAGATTGACCAGCAATACGCCAATGCGGCCGCTGGTGGTCGGAACCATTCCCGGACTCATCGTTGGCGCTCGTCGGCAATCAGCTTGCCGTCGTTCGGCAACGTTCCAGGTGCGACAAGCTTCACCGCGCCCTTGAGCTTCGTGATCGATTGCAGCGTCGCAGCGACCGCTATTTCAAGGGCTGCATCAGGCGGGGCGCATTCGGCCAATAGCGTCATCGTGTCCTGCTCGGCCTTCCGGTCTACGACCAGACGCAGACGCTTGAGCTCCGGATGGCGCGCGCCGATCTCGGCAATCTGCTTGGGATGGACGAACATGCCTTTCACCTTCGCCGTCTGATCGGCACGGCCCATCCAGCCCTTGATACGCGCATTGGTGCGGCCGCAGGACGAAATGCCGGGCATCAATGCAGACAGGTCGCCCGTGGCGAGGCGGATCATCGGATAGTCGCGATTGAAGGATGTGACGACAATCTCCCCGACTTCTCCTTGAGGTACCGGATCCCCCGTGCCTGGCCGCACGATCTCGACAATCAGGGTCTCATTCACAATCATGCCGTCGCGCGCCTCGCTCTCATAGGCGATCACACCCAATTCGGCGGTCGCATAGCACTGCAGCACGGCCACGCCCCGCCGGCCGAGCTCCTCGCGCAGCGAAGCCGGCAGCGCCGCGCCGGACACAAGGCCGCGCCTGAGCGAGGATACGTCCCTTCCCGTTTTTTCCGCGGTGTCCAGCAGGATCTTCAGAAAGTCTGGCGTGCCGCCATAGCCCGAGGGCCGGAAACGGGCGATTGCCTCGAGCTGCTGCTCGGTGTTGCCGACACCACCAGGAATAACCGGACAACCAAGCGCCTGCGCGCCGGAATCCACGATGAATCCTCCCGGCGTCAGATGATAGGAGAATGAATTGTGGACTACGTCGCCCTTGCGAAAACCGGCGGCGAAAAGCGCGCGAGCAGCCCCCCACCAGTCGGAGCCACTACCCTCCGGCTCGAAGATTGGTCCCGGCGACATCAAAAGCCGCTTCGCGCCAGTCACGGGCGTCACATTGAACCCTCCAAACGGGGGGAATTCGTTTTGCAACTCTGAGAATTCCGCCTTCCGCAGGACCGGCAGTGTCGCCAACGCAGCGCGGGTGGTAATGCGCTTTGCATCGACTTCGCGCAGATGGTTTGCCCATCCAGGCGCGCTCTTGGCGTGCTCAATGGCTTCGCTCAGCCGCGCAGATTGTTCACTTTCGCGCGCTGCCGGGTCGCGGGTTTCGAGGGAGTCATAGTGTCCGGGCATAGCCTAGGCCAGCCACCTCTTGCGCCGGCGATAATGTTTGCCTTCGCGGAATGACTTACGTCGGCCTTCGGAGATTCCGAGATAGAACTCCTTGACGTCTTCGTTTTCGGCGAGCGCCTTTGCTTCGCCATCCATAACGACACGGCCGTTTTCAAGGATGTAGCCGTAACGCGCGAAGCGCAGCGCCATATGCGTATTCTGTTCTGCCAGCAGGAACGAAACGCCTTCATTCTCGTTCAGATTCTTCACGATGCCGAATATTTCCTCGACGATCTGCGGCGCAAGACCCATCGACGGCTCGTCGAGCAAAATCATCTTGGGGCGCGACATTAGGGCCCTGCCGATCGCGCACATTTGCTGTTCGCCGCCTGAGGTATAGCCCGCAAGCGAGCTCTTTCGTTCGCGAAGCCTGCGAAAATATGAATAGACCAGCTCGAGGTCGCGCCTGATCGCGGCCTTGCCGTCACGCCGGGTAAACGCGCCGGTAAGCAGGTTCTCTTCTATGGTGAGGTGGCCGAAACAATGGCGGCCCTCCATCACCTGGATGCAACCTCTGCGCACCAGTTCATTGGGCGAGAGGTCTTGCACTTCCACTCCCTCGAAGACAATCGAGCCTTTGGTAACGTCGCCGCGTTCGGCATGCAGTAAATTCGAAATTGCCTTCAGCGTCGTGGTTTTGCCGGCACCATTCGCGCCGAGGAGCGCAACGACCCCGCCTTTGGGAACCTCCAGCGATACACCCTTTAAGACCAGAATCACGTGATCGTAGATCACCTCGATATTATTGATCGAGAGAATCCGTTCGTCCTGCGCGACGGGGTGTGAAGCTGGTGCGGCTGTACCCATTGGCTGCATCTGGCTCCGACGAACCTCCCCACGAGCCTGAGAGGATGGCGCACTTGCGGAAATCACTCGCAAGTGCGCCTGATGAGGCGATACCGCACGCTCCCTCTCCCGCAGGGGAGAGGGAGCGGAGCGGCGCGATCAGGAAGATTTATCGCAGCTTTCAGTACGCTTCGGCCAGCCAGTGTTTTTCTCGACGTATTCCTTTGCCGCCTCTTCGAGCAGCGGCCGAACTTTTTCCTTCATGGGCTGGATCCAGTCGGAGACTTTTACCCATTTCGTCCCATCCCACTGCTGCATGTAAGCGGGCTGGTGGCCGTTGTGATCGGTGCAGCTGATCCCGGTAATGGGTGCCGCAAACCCGGCAAAACCGAGTTCTTTCCAGCGCGCATCCGTGATGTGCAAAGTCTCAAGCCCGCGACGCACGTCTTCACCGGTTACGACCTTCTTGCCCGAAAGCTTTTGTGCGTTGCGGATCGCTTCCGCCACAAGCGCCGTATTGTAGACGCCGCGGTTGTAGAAGTTGTCCGCGAACTTTTCCTTCTCGACCTGGCTCTTGCCCTTGTCCACGACGTATTTCTTGATGTCCTGGATGGCCGGATAGTTTGAGCCAAGGCCGTTGAAGTTGAGCGCCAGATAACCCTTGGCCTGCTCACCACCGCCGCGCGCATCATCGTCCGAACCTGACCACCACACGCCGACGAAATGATCCATCGGGTAACCATTCTCCGCCGCGCGTTTGACCGCCGTCGGATTCATGGCGCCCCAGCCCCACATGATCATCCAGTTCGGACGATCGCGGCGAACGGCGAGCCATTGCGCCGATTGATCCTGCATTTCCTTGCCCGCAACCGCATAAAGCTTCACGTTGAAGCCGTAATCCTTTGCGAGTTGCTCGAGCAACGGGATTGGCTCACGCCCGTAACCCGCGTCGAGGAAGATAAAGCCCACCGTCTTGCCCTTGAGCTTGTCGAGGCCGCCTTCCTTGCCGCCGATGTAGCGGATGATCATTGACATGCCGTCCCAGTAGGTGGCCGGCGGATTGAAGATCCAGGGGAAATCGTTTCCGACTGCTGAAGCCGACAGGCCGTAGGCCATCGAGAGAATTGGAATTTTGTCGACGGCGGCTTTCGGAATCAATTGCAATGTTATGCCGGTCGAAAATGGATTTACGACGGTCGGGTGTTTGCCCTTTGTCGCTTCCCAGCACTGCACACCCTTGTTGGTGTCGTATCCCGTTTCGCATTCTTCGACGTTCAGTTTGACGCCGCCGATGCCGCCATCACGTTCGTTAAGCATGGTGAGATAGTCATGCATGCCGTTGGCAATCGGAATGCCCGAATTGGCGTAGGGGCCGGTCCTGTACGTGAAGAGCGGCACGTAGATGCTGTCCTGTGCTTGCGCGGTCCCCGCGAGCACCGAGGCCCCCAGCAAGGTCGCGCAGGCCATCCCGGCGAATAGGTGTCTAGCTTTCATCATCGTTCCTCCCTTTGGTTCACGCCCGACCAGGCGTGCCTCTGGTTTCTAAGTTCGCTCGACACCGCTGAGCGGCGAGCGATTTTGGAGCCATGGTTGGCGCCTTGGTCGGAAATTGGCTCCTATCCTGCACCATCAGTACGGAAACGGCCACACCCTCAATTTTTGCTTTCCGATCAACCACAGGCGGGCAAGCCCGGCGGGCTCCACGATCAGGAAGAACACGATCAAAATCCCCACTACCATGAAGGTGATATGCTCGATCGTGGCTGCCTGCAGCGGCAGTCCGAGAGCGGGCGGAACGAAGCGAAGGATGATCGGGAGGACATAAATCAGAGCCGCGCCCAAAAAAGAGCCCAGCAAGCTGCCCAATCCGCCAATAATAATCATGAAGAGGATCGTGAAGCTCTGATTGATATTGAAAACACTCGCCTCCGACCCGCCATACCAGAAGAACACCATCAGCGCGCCCGCAACGCCGCAGTAGAACGATGAAACGGCAAAGGCGAGCAGCTTGGTCGGCAGCAACCGGATTCCCATTAATTCGGCGGCGATATCCATGTCGCGTACCGCCATCCACATGCGGCCGATACGGCCATGCACAAGGTTTGAGGCGACCCAGGTCATCAACACGACGACGCCAAGAACGATGTAATAGCGCGTTTGCGCAGTTGCTCTCGGGCCGGTGATGATGATGTTGAGCAATTCACGTTGAGGCACTTCGATCGCGCCCGACACATTGTTGTTGTAGAGCCAGGGAATGCGGATGAAGCACCATTCGAGGAAGAATTGCGCCGCCAGCGTCGCAATCGCCAGGTAAAAACCCTTGATGCGCAGCGACGGCAGGCCGAAAATTGCGCCAACCGCGGCCGAGAAGAAGCCCGACGCAACCACCCAAATGATGATGTTCACATTCGGGAAGATGGTCGTGAGCTTGTAGCAGGCATATGCGCCCACGCCCATGAAGGCACCCGTGCCGAGCGAGAGCAGACCGGTGTAGCCTGTGAGCAGATTGAGCCCGATCGCCGCCAGCGAGAAAATCAGAAACGGGATCATCACCGCGTTGACCAGGAAATCATTTCCCGTGAGTGGAATAATGACGAAGGCAAAAGCGAGTATGACCGCGATGCCGATGCGATCCTGCAAAATCGGAAATACCGCGAAGTCGCTCGCGTAGCTTGTCTTGAATTGCCCGGCCTCGCGGTAGAGCATCAGGTCATCCTCAAACGCGCTCGATGATTGTTTCGCCGAACAGGCCTTGCGGGCGGAACAACAGGAACACCAGCGCAATCACATAGGCAAACCACGCATCGGTGCCGCCGCCGACCAACGGGCCCCAGTAGAACTCCCCGAGTTTCTCACCGACGCCGATGATCAGGCCGCCGACGATCGCCCCGGGGATCGACGTAAATCCGCCGAGGATGAGGACCGGCAAAGCCTTCAGTGCGATCACTTCAAGTGCAAACGAGACGTCCGAACGCGCGCCCCAGAAAATGCCGGTCACCAGAGCGACAAGGCCTGCCGCGAACCATACGATCACCCAGATCTGTTCGAGCGAAATGCCAACGGACAGAGCCGCCGAGTGGCTGTCGGCTACTGCGCGCAGCGCCCGGCCGATCCGCGTCTTGGAAAAGAAAACACCGAGAACGGCCACCATGATCGTGGCCGTGATAGCGGCGACAATGTCGAGCTTTTGCAATTGCACGATGCCGCCGAGAGCCTTGTAGGTGATGGCTCCTTTCGGCAGGAACAGGCCATCGGTCACCATCACCTTCGGATCGCCGCCGAAGACGAATTCGCCGAAACCGATGAGAAAATATGTGATGCCGAACGTCGCCATGAAAAGAATGATGTCAGGCTGATTCACGAGCGGCCGCAGCACTGCCCGTTCGACAGTAAATGCGAGCAGAAACATCACGACGATTGTCAGGCCAAGTGCAACAAAAGCCGGCAGACCCGCATCATAAAGCCCTACGAGCGTCAGCGCGGCAAACACGACCATAATGCCTTGGGCAAAATTGAACACCCCGGACGCCTTGAAGATCAGCACGAATCCAAGCGCAATGAGCGCATACAGCATGCCGCCGACGAGCCCCTCCCACAGGGTCTGCACAAACAAGTCGGGCGCAGTGGCCATCTGCACGAAGGGGTCGATGAAGATCTGGTAGAGCAGTCCCATCAGGCCCTCAATGTGCCACGCCGAGATAGGCGTCGATGACAGCCTGGTTGCGTTTGACCTCGTCCGGCGTGCCGTCGGCGATCTTTATGCCGTGGTCGAGCACCACAACGCGATCCGAAAGATCCATTACCACTCCCATATCGTGCTCAATGAGCGCGATCGTCGTCCCGTAGTAATCGTTCGCGTCGAGTACGAACCGCGACATATCTTCCTTTTCCTCGAGATTCATGCCGGCCATGGGCTCGTCGAGCAAAAGCAACTCGGGCTCCATCGCAAGCGCACGGCCCAGCTCCACGCGCTTCTGCAAACCATATGGAAGCCGGCCGACCGGCACCCGGCGAATTTCCTGAATCTTGAGAAAATCGATGATTTCCTCGACGCTTCGCCGGTGCTCGACTTCCTCTTGCATCGCCGGCCCATAACGCAGGAGCTGCCAGAAGAAATTGCTGTGCATCTTCAGCGTACGGCCGGCCATGATGTTATCGAGCGCCGTCATGCCGCGAAACAGCGCGACATTCTGAAAGGTACGTGCGATCCCTCCCGTTGCCGCCTCGTGCGGGCGCATTTTAGCGCGCGCCTCTCCTTTGAATGTGATGCGGCCCTGCTGCGGACGATAGAAGCCATTGATGATATTGAGCATCGACGTCTTGCCGGCGCCGTTCGGCCCAATAATTGCGCGAATCTCACCCTTGCGGATGTCAAAGGAGACGTCGCTGACTGCTTTCACTCCGCCGAAGGACAGCGACACGTTTTCCACCGAAAGCAGAACTTCACCGGCTGCGACTTCGGGTCCGCCCGGCGCCCTCATGCCGCTTTCCCCATTTGGGCGGAGACCGGCTCGGTGTTGACGTCGCGAATTTTGACGCGCGCGCTGATCACGCCCTTGCGGCCGTCTTCGAAGGTGACTTCGGTCGAGATGTCGGCTTCCTTGGAGCCGTCGTAAAGCGCCGTAATCAACGGTGCGTAACGCTCGGCAATAAAGCCACGACGAACTTTCTGTGTACGCGTGAGCTCGCCGTCGTCCGCATCAAGTTCCTTGTGCAGGATAAGAAAACGCTTGATTTGCGCACCCGCCATTACCCTGTCGGCCGCAAGCGAACGATTCACCTCAGCAATGTTTTTTTCGATCATGTCGTAGACGAGCGGATGCCCGGCAAGTTCCTGATAGGAACCGTAGACAACATTGTTGCGTTCCGCCCAGCTGCCAACCGCCGTAAGATCGATGTTGAGCATTACGCACACGAAATCCCGCTTGTCGCCAAGCGCCACGGCCTCGCGGATGTTTGGAAAGAATTTGAGCTTGTTCTCGATGTATTTCGGCGGAAATAGCGTGCCGTCGTTGAGCCGGCCGACATCCTTGGCGCGGTCGATAATCTTCAGATGCCCTGTCTTTTCATCGAAAAATCCGGCATCGCCCGTCTTGACGTAACCGTCCGGCGTCATCACCTCGGTCGTTTTGGCATCGTCCTTGAAATAGCCCGTGAACATGCCCGGCGACTTGAATTGCACTTCGCCATCTTCAGCAATGCGGATATCGACATTCGGGCAGGCAGGACCAACCGTGTCGGAATAGATTTCGCCGTCGGGCTGCGCCGTGACGTAAAGAAATGCTTCGGTCTGTCCATAGAGCTGTTTGAGGTTCAGCCCGATTGAGCGATAGAAATTGAACAAGTCCGGGCCGATCGCCTCGCCGGCCGTATAGGCCACGCGCACGTGAGAAAAACCAAGTACGTTCTTGAGCGGTCCATAAACGAGGAGAGAGCCGAGCCCGTAAAGCAACCGACCCGTTAACGGCACGGGTTGTCCGTTGAGGATGCGCTCTCCGTACAGGCGCGCGATGCCGACGAAATAATGAAACAGCTTTCGTTTGACAAAACCGGCATCTTCCATACGGATCATCACGCGCGTGAGCAATAATTCGAGCGTGCGCGGCGGGGCGAAATAAAACGTGGGTCCGATCTCGCGCAGATCCTGCATCGCAGTGTCGGCGTTTTCCGGGCACGCGGTACAAAAACCCGAAACCATGCCTTGCGCGTAATTAAGGTAATGATCACCGACCCATGCGAGCGGTAAATAGGCCAGCGCAACATCGTTCTCGGTCAGTTTGTCGAACTTGACCGTATCGGCCGCGGCATTGATCGACCGCTCATTGGTGAGCACGACGCCTTTCGATGCGCCCGTCGTGCCCGACGTATAGAGAATGATAGACGGGTCCGCACCCTTGCCGGCCGCGATCTCGGCGTCGAGCCATGCAGCGACCGATGGGTCGGCGAGTGCCTTGTGGCCCGCTTCGATGACGTCGTCCATCGAATGCAGACGACTATGGTCGTAGTCGCGCAGCCCGCGCTTTTCGTCGTAGACCATCAACCCAAGGTGGGGAACGCGCTCCGTCACCGAGAGTATCTTGTCGACCTGTTCCTGGTCTTCGACGGCGGCAAAATGCACATCGGCATGGGCAAGCACAAAGGCGAGCTCATCGGCCACTGCATCGGCATAGACCGGCACGGGTATGGCACCGAGCATCTGGGCAGCCATGACCGACCAATAAAGCCTCGGCCGGTTGGCTCCGACGATCGCGATAGTCTCGCCGCGCTTGAGCCCCAGCCGATGCAGGCCGATGGCATAGGCGCGCACGATGTCGAGCACCTGGCTCCACGTCCAGCTCTGCCAAATCCCCAGATCTTTGTGGCGCATGGCTGGCCGCGCCCCGTAAATCCGGGCATTGCGGACCAAAAGCTTCGGAAATGTATCCGCACCCGCGGCGGCAATAGGCGCCACAGCCCAGTCCTCCCATGCGGCCGCGCTCCGCTGCGCGACTCTATACCCCTCGCCGTCTTATTGAACGATCTTCTTGTCTCGATATGAAAACACCGCCGAAAGGCGGTCAAGTAGCGATAACGGGAAAGAAGGCCCGACAGGGTTTTTGGGCTATTCCGCCGCCTTAAGAACCGGCGTGGAGCCGGCAAGAAACTGATCCCGCAAGGCCGCCTCTTCGGCCTTTGCCGCGGCCAGATGCCGCTGCTTGACCGGCCCGAAGCCGCGAATTTTTTCCGGGACTGCGGCGAGGGCGACTGCGACATCGTGATTGGCGAGTGTCAGGTGATCGGAGAGTTCGCCGAGCAGCCGCTCGTAGTCGGAGACCAGTTGGCGCTCGGCCTTGCGCTCGTGCGAATAGCCAAATGGATCAAGAACCGTCCCGCGCAGAAACTTGAATTTCGCGAGAACCCCAAAAACCTTAAGGATCCAGGGACCGAACGACATTTTGCGCGGCTCACCCGTCGCCTGATCCCGGCGCGCCAGCAACGGCGGCGCCAAATGAAATTCGAACCGCAACTTGTCGCCGTCAAAGCCCGACTTAACGCGATCGAGAAAGGAGGTTTCGCTGTAGAGCCGTGCGACTTCGTATTCGTCCTTGTACGCCATCAATTTGAACAGATAACGCGCCACCGCTTCCGCCAGGCCGCAGCGGCCGGGCGCCTTTTCGGCTTCGACCGTTCGAATCTTTTCCACCCAATTGCGATAGCGGCGGGCGTAATTCGGGTTCTGGTAGGCGGTCAGGAACTCTGTGCGACGGTCGACAGTCTCGGCAAATGACAGCGACATCCTGAGGGCATCGTTTTGGTCTTGCGGCCGCGGTTCAATCAGCGATTCAAGGGCCTTGGGGTTGACTACGGCGCGGCGGCCATAGCGAAACGCGGCAATATTCATCGGAACCGCTTCACCGTTCATTTCGATCGCACGTTCGATCGCCTCCACCGACAGCGGCAGCGCCCCAAGCTGATAGGCATAGCCAAGCATGAACATGTTGGCGCCGATCGAATTACCCAACAGCGCCGTCGCCAACCGGCTGGCGTCGACAAAATTCGTGCGTTCGCGACCGGCGTGCCCGGTGATCGCGCGCTTGAGGCGTTCGGTTGGCAGCGAATATTCGGTATTGCGCGTAAAATCGCCGGGCAGGAACTCCGCGGTATTGACGACGACACGCGTTGTGCCGCTCTTCATGGCCCCAAGCACCTTCTTGGCGCCGGCCACCACGATATCTCCGCCCAGCACCAGGTCGGCACCGGCAGCCGCAATGCGGATTGCGTGGATGTCGTCCGGAGTATTTGCAATCCGAATATGGCTGTAGACCGCGCCGCCTTTTTGCGCGAGGCCCGCCATGTCGATCACGCCAACACCCTTGCCTTCCAGATGCGCCGCCATGCCGACAATGGCGCCGATGGTAACAATGCCGGTGCCGCCGATTCCGGTGACAATGATTCCATAAGGGTGGTTGATCAGCGGGACCGCCGGGGCGGGCAATGCAGGCCACTCGCTCGGCTCCGCTATGCCCTCGCCTTTCTTGAGCCTGGCGCCGTGCACCGTAACGAAGGAGGGGCAGAATCCCTTTACGCAGGAATAGTCCTTGTTGCAGCTCGACTGATCGATGGTGCGCTTGCGGCCCCATTCCGTCTCAAGCGGCTGAACGGAAACACAGTTCGATTTCACGCCGCAATCGCCACAACCTTCACAAACGAGATCGTTGATGACCACGCGCTTGTCCGGGTCGGGAAACGTGCCGCGCTTGCGGCGCCGGCGTTTTTCGGCGGCGCAGGTCTGATCGTAAATGAGGACGCTGACCCCGGCCACGGCCGCCAGTTCGCGCTGGATCGCATCGAGTTCGTCACGGTGGTGGATGGTCAGCCCGCGCGGCCAATCGGTGCCTTTTGCGTACTTCCAGGGTTCGTCGGTGACCACAACCACGCGGCTCGCGCCTTCGGCCGCCACTTGCGCTGCGATCTGCGGCACGGTGAGACCACCATCATTGGCCTGCCCGCCGGTCATCGCGACAGCGTCATTGAATAGAATTTTGTAGGTCATCGTCACGCCCGAGGCGATCGCGGCGCGGATCGCCAGATATCCCGAGTGATTGTACGTGCCGTCCCCGATGTTCTGGAACACGTGCTCGCGATTGGAGAATGGCGCTTCGCCGATCCAGTTGGCGCCCTCGCCGCCCATCTGCGTGAAGCCGAGCGTCTTGCGATCCATCCACTGCGACATGTAATGGCAGCCGATGCCTGCATAGGCACGGCTGCCTTCCGGCACGCGGGTCGAGGTGTTATGCGGGCAACCTGAGCAGAAGTATGGAATGCGTTGCGCAACATCGGTCGTTTCGACGAGCGCCCGCTGCGCTGATTTCAGCCTCGTGACGTTTGCCGCAAGTTCGTCGTTTGCTTCATAGCGGAGCAACCGTTCGCCGATGCAGATCGCAACGTCGTTCGGGTCAAGGGCGCCTTTGACGGGGAACAGCCAGTTGCCCTGCTCATCCTTCTTCCCGATGCATACCGGTTGATTTGCCGTGCCGTAGAGTTCCTCGCGCACCTGCACTTCGATCAGCGACCGCTTCTCTTCAACGACGATGATCAGATCCAGGCCCTGCGCGAAATCGGCAAGCTCCTGCCGGCCGATCGGCCATACGCATGCAACCTTGAAGAGCCGCAGACCCAGGTCATTGCATTTGACTTCGTCGATGCCCAGTTCATCCAGTGCCTGGCGCACATCGAGATAGGCTTTACCCGTCGTGACGATACCGATTTTCGGCGCGCGGCCGCCGGAGGTAATGATGCGGTTGAGCTTGTTGGCGCGGACAAACGCCAGCATCGCATCGCGCTTGTAGTCGTGAAGGCGCGCCTCCTGGCCCAGTATCGTGTCGACAAGGCGGATATTCAGGCCGCCTTCGGGCATTCGGAAGTCGGCCGGCGTAATGATATTGACGCGATCGAGACGTCCGTCGACGACCCCGGTCGACTCAACGGTCTCGTGCATGCACTTGAGCGCGGTCCACGTGCCCGCGAAACGCGACATCGCCCATCCGTACAGCGCATAGTCAATAATTTCCTGCACGCCTGCCGGGTTGAGGATCGGCATCATGACGTCAACGAAATGGAATTCGGACTGGTGCGCGGTGGTGGACGATTCTGCCGTGTGATCGTCGCCCATCAGCGCAATCACGCCTCCGTTCTTTGACGTGCCGGCGAAATTCGCATGACGAAATACGTCACCTGAGCGATCGACGCCCGGCCCCTTTCCGTACCACATGCCGAATACGCCATCGAACTTGCCTTCGCCGCGCAATTCGGCCTGCTGTGATCCCCAGAGCGCGGTTGCGGCAAGTTCCTCATTGAGGCCGGGCTGGAACTTGATGTCGGCGGCCGCAATCTGCCGGGCGGCGCGCATGAATTGCTGGTCCAACCCGCCGAGGGGCGAGCCGCGATAGCCCGTCACATAGCCCGCCGTATTGTGACCGGCGCGCCGGTCTCGCTCCTTCTGCATAAGACATGCGCGGATCAGCGCCTGATAACCGGTCACAAGCACATGCGACTGGCTAAGGTCGAATTTATCGTCGAGGCTGACCGGACGAAGCGGCATGGAATGCCTTGTAAACGCAACGGTTATTGCACCGCGCCCCACTCATATAGGCTTGGCTGGCGGGACGCAAAGCGCGGATAGCTCGTTTGCAGGCTATATACCGCGCGACCACGGGGTCAATTTCGTTCTGTCCGCACGTTCTAGAAGGAAATTTCCGTATCGGCCGCCGCCGCGCATTTTGGCGCAATGCAACAGGCAATGCAGGTCCACGGCTGCGTGGGTGGTCAATTTCCCGGCGGCTTGCCAAAAGAATAGTCACCAGGACCCCTGCGCGATGCGATCACGCCTCTCTTCAATTGAATCGAAACAATCATGGTCCGTCGCGACGGTGGCCCTGATTACCCTGCTGATGGCCTTCGGCGCGGCGTGGGTATCCACCGTTGCACTCAAGGACATTGCCGCTGAGGTCGGCGGCGAGCGATCGATTCCCGCGCTTGCCAATGCACTTGCCTGGCTCGGTCTCGGTTTCGGCGGCATCGTGATGGGCCAGGTCGCCGACAGGATCGGCGCCCGCTGGACCGTGATTGGCGGCGCGTTGATGATCGGGCTTGGCCTCGCAATATCTACATTCGGGCCGCCGTGGCCACTATGGATCGGTCACGGTGTCTTTATCGGAGTGATCGGCCTCGGCGGCATCAATGCGCCGATGTACATCTATGTCAGCCGCTGGTTCGACCGACGGCGCGGTTCTGCGCTCGCACTGATATCCAGCGGCAGTTACCTTGCGGGCGCGATGTGGCCACCGGTGTTCGAGCGCGCCATCGCAATGGTCGGCTGGCGCCAAACCATGTTGTGGTATGCGGTCCTCGAAATCGCCGTGATCGTTCCGCTGGCGGCAATTTACTTCAGCGCTCCCCCCGAACTGAATTTTCCGGCGCATGGATCAGAAGGCAAAGCTGTCAGGCCTCACGTGTTTGGCTGGCCGCCGAACCTGGTGTTCGGCATGATCTGTGGAGCGTCGGTGCTGTGTTGCATTCCAATGGCCATGCCACAGGGTCACATGGTGGCCATATGCAGCGATCTTGGCATTAGCCCCTCAACCGGTGCACTGATGCTGACCGTGCTGCTGGGCTCTGCATTTCTCAGCCGGCAGATATGGGGCGCAATATCGGATCGTATCGGCGGGCTGGCGACCGTTTTGATCGGCTCGGGCTGGCAGGCCGCCTCGATGATCGCTCTCCTCCTGACACAGAGCGAGGCTGGCCTGTTCGCCGTTTCGGCGGCACTCGGTCTAGGGTTCTCCGGAATTATTCCAGCCTATGTGCTTGCACTTCGCGAATTTTTTCCGGCGTCGGAAGCATCTTGGCGAATCCCGACACTGCTTCTGTTCAGCGGTGGCGGCATGGCAGCCGGTGGCTGGATCGCCGGGTTGCTCTATGACCACTTCGGCTATTATGCGCCGGCCTTCGCCGTCGGCATCGGCGCGAACATCCTGAATTTGCTCGTCATCGGAATCCTGGTTGGCCGCCGGCGCGTCTGGCCGGCATTTTCATGATGTGGTCCGCGACGGGCTGAAGATCCAAACCCCGGCCAGTATGCCGGCCGCGATCACGCCGGGGCCGATTGCGCCCCAGCTCCCGGCCGCGGCCAGCGCCGACGCCGCTGCCCAGGATATCGACGAAAAGGCCTCGGCAAATGTCGCGACCCGCGACGATGTCTGCCTGCGCCGAAATTGGCTGCGCCGCGCCTGCACGCGAAAGCAAAGCTGAATTGCCGTTGCCGAGGAAGTGGCGAGGAGAATACCGAGCGCGCAGACAATGGCAGGAGCCATCGCGTCGAGCGCCAGGACGGCGACAAGCGGCGCGAATATGAAAGAAATCATTCCGATGACCGCCTCGACCTTGGCCGATAAAATGCGGCGGGCGACAATTGGCGCGGTCGACACTAGGTCCGGCGCGTCTTCGCCCGAAATCGTCAGCCACGCTAGTCCGCCCGCCAGCTGTCCGGCCGCCATGACCATGACAGGGACAACCACGATAAATGCATCGTTCCCTGTGCGGAAAGTAATCCACAGCATCATCGCTGACGGCACGAGATAAAGAATCTGCATCAGCGTTTGTGAAATCAACCACGGATCGCGTCGCAGCAGCGTCCATTCCTTTTGCCGCAATACATGGCTTACGGACCGCCAGCGAAATCCCGACGTCCAGCGGCGCTGGCGCACGGTGACGCTGGAAACACCGGCCGCCGCAACCGCATGCTCGCCAAAGCGGCGCGAAAATAGCGCTATCGACAAGCCGAGCGTACTGAGTCCAAAGGCAATGACGACGGCGAGAGCCACGTAGTCGCCTAAGACGGCCCTTGCCGGCCACCAAAAGGCACTGCTGATTTGTGGCGCGTGCCGCAGCATCCAATCGGACTGAAGCGCCGCGAAGCGGGACAGGCTGCCGGCGGAAAAGATTGCAATGATTTGCAGTCCGATGACGAATGCGGCGCCGATGATCGCGGCCACTACCTGTGCGATCAGGCGGGTGCGTTTGGCGCCGACGAGGCGAAATAGCGCAATTGTCAGCGCCAGTGCCGCCGCAGTCGCCACGGCGCCCATCGCCACGACCATGCCGTAGGCGGCGAACCATCGGATGCCGCCACGCACAGCAAGAACATTGATGAAGGGCGCGGCCACAAGCATGGACAGCACGACCGCCGCAACAGCTATGCGCGCCATGCGCACGGCAAACACATTGCGAGCCGACGCCGGTGACGTGAGTATCAAGTCGAGGTCGGATCGGGAATAGAAGGCGCGCGTGACCGACTCCATGGCCTGAGACAGCAATAGAGACGACGAAAGAACCAGCAGGCCGGTGATCACGACAAGCGCCGGGATATCGGAAGCAAGATTGGCATCGGCGTAGGCTGCGACGGTCCAGTAAGCGAAAAAATGCAAAATGACGGCAATAACGATCAGCGCAATGAGTGCATTGCGAGCGCGCGTACGGCCGCCCGCAGTCATCAGCGAAACCCAGTCGCGCCAGCCAAGCCGGAACTCGTGACCAGCCAGCCACGTTAGGGATGCGGGCTGGCTCACGCGGCTGCCACCTGCTCGGCGACGAGCGTAAGGAAAGCGTCTTCGAGGCTCGTTGCTGTCGCGCCGGTCTGTCGGCGCAGGTCTTCGAGTGTGCCTTCGGCAATCAGGCGGCCACCGGCGATGACACCGATACGGTCGGCCATGCGTTCGGCCACTTCGAGGATATGCGTCGTCATGATGACGGTGCCGCCGGCGCGCACGCGCGCGCGCAGTACGTCCTTCACCTGGCGAGCGGTGCCGGCATCGAGGCCGGTCAGGGGTTCGTCTAGAATAATGAGTTTGGGGTCATGAACCAGCGCGCCAGCCAGGGCCACTTTCTGGCGCATGCCGCGAGAAAATCCCTCGCAACGCTCGTGGGCGTGGGGTTCGAGTCCAAGCCAGCCGATCAGGTCGCGTGCCCGTTCTTCGGCGATGGCCGGCTCGATCCGCCAAAGGCCCGCGACAAATTCAAGATACTCATAGGGCGTGAGCTTGTCGTAGATCATCGGTTCGTCCGACAGCCATGCGGTCAACTGCTTTGCCGCGACCGGATCGTGGAGCGCGTCAATTCCGTCGATGCAGATCGAACCGGCATCCGGCCGCAGCAATCCCACGACCATGCGCAAGGTCGTGGTCTTGCCGGCTCCATTGGGGCCGACGAGAGCATAGAACTCGCCCCCGTATACGGTGAGGTCGAGAGCATCGACTGCAGGCCGTTCGAAGCGCTTGCTCACTCCGCGGAGAGCAAGCGCGACAGGCAGATTCAATTGGTCCATCTGGAGCCGCCACTCGGAAGAGTTACATGCGCTCTCTACAACGGAGTCGTTTCAGCGGTGTAAATCTTGCAATTGCGGCAAGCGCGTTAAGCTTTTAGTGACCGTATGGTCGTGTCAGGCTTTCGGCACCATTTTGAACATGGCTTCGCCGTAGGTCGTGCGGGCGTCCTGCAGCAACGGCTTCACCGCCGCGACAAAAGCTTCGTGTTCCTTTGGCGTCAGCGCGTTGATTTCGCACCCTTCTGCTTCGATCACATTGCGCGAAGACGCGTCTTCCTCGACCGCCAGTTTGCGCTGATAGCCGACCGCCTCCGCGACCGCCGCCCGCATCGCGCGCCTGAGCTCCTCCGGCCAGGAATCGAACGAGGTGCGATGCAGAAAGATCGGCCGTGAAATATAGAAGTGATATGTCAGCGTATGGAACTTGTGGAACTTGTGAACGCCATAGGTCACGGTATTGGCCAGCGGATTTTCCTGAGCGTCGAGGGTACCGGCCTTGATCATGGCGATTGCCTCGGTGAGGTCCATCCGCATGGCAATGGCGCCGAGCAATTCGAAGGTGCGCCTGTGAATTTCACTCGGCAATACCCGAATTTTCATGCCGTTCACGTCGGCGGGCACATGAATTGGACGCAGGCGGTTCGAGATGTGACGGAAACCGTTTTCGAACCAGCCGAGAATGCGATAGTTGATCCGTTCTTCCGTCTTGCGCGCCAGGAATTCTCCAAGTGCGCCGTCCATTGCGCCGCGCGCCTGCGCGTTGCTGGAAAAGAGAAACGGCAAATCAACAAAACCCAATTCGGGAACGCGATCGGTCAAGTAGCTCGATGACTGGTAGCCGAGCGTGATCTCCCCCTTCTCTACCAGAGTGAGGATATCCTCGGCCTTGTGGCCGTGGTCCATGATATTGAAGATATATTCGACCGCCACATCCCGGCCGAATTGCGCCTGGAGTCGGTCACCGATGAATTTCAGCGATTTGCTGAAACCCGTGGTCGGCGGGCCGTAACCTGCCATCCGGATGCGGATCGAATTGCTCATTGTTCTTCACTCATTGCGGCCCTTTCTATACTGGCGGACGCAATCTGGCCAAGCAGATCCGGTGTGGTAGAGTTCGGCCCCCATTGCAGGAGACGCCGATGAACAAGCTTGCCAGCGTTCCCAAGGCTTCACGTGATGGAATTTCAGCGGCCGAGTGGCAGGCCCGCGTCGACCTGGCTGCGGTCTACCGTCTGACCGCGCACTACGGTTGGGACGATGTCATCTACAACCATTCTTCCATGCGGGTGCCGGGCGAGCCACGCAAGTTTCTGATGAAGAAACACGACCTCCTTTATACCGAGGTCACCGCTTCCAATCTCGTCAAGGTCTCGATGGATGAGGACCTCGACGAAAAATCGGGCGTCAACCGGCCCGGCTTCACGCTGCACGGCGGCGTGCTGGGCGCGCGGGCTGACGTCAATTGCGCGGTCCACGTCCATACCAATGTCGGCATGGCGATTGCCGGGCTCAAGAGCGGACTGCGGATGGTGTCACAGCAGGCGGTCCGCTTCTATCAGCGCATCGGCTACCACGCATACGAAGGCATCACGGAAGACTTCGACGAACGCGAGCGTCTCAATCGCGATCTCGGCCAGAATCGCGCGATGATCATGCACAACCATGGCCTGCTCACGGTCGGCAAGAGCGCGCGCGATGCGTTTGTCCTGATGAAGCACCTGATCGATGCCGCCGACATTCAATTAAGGTTGGAGGCAACCGGAGGTGAGCTGGTTGAGATTCCCCCGCCGGTCTGCGCGCGAACGGCTGAGCAATTTGAGCACCATGATGCCGGCCGCGGCAGCCATGACTGGGCGGCCTACTTGCGCATGCTCGATCAGATCGACACGAGCTATCGCAATTGATGCTTAACCAGCCATGCCCGGCACTCCGGTCCGGACTTCGTCCGGCCCGAGCACAAGCCTTGGGTCGGACGGACGCATGAGACAATCCGCATGACCTTCACCAACCGCATGCAGGAACGGCTTGCGCGCGGCGAAGTGGCGCTGTGCATGGCGACCCGGCTGGCCCGCACCGCCGAGATCGCGATGATCGCGGACTCGTGCGGGTTCGACGCCTTTTTCATCGACATGGAGCACTGCCCGATCTCGCTCGACGCGGCAGCGCAGATTTGCATCGCCGCGCTGCCGTTGGGCGTGACCCCTCTCGTGCGGATTGCCGGCCACCGGTTCGAGGATGCGACGCGCCTGCTTGATATGGGTGCTCTCGGCATCATCTGCCCCGATGTCGGCACGCGCGCGCAAGCCGAATCATTTGCGCGCGCCTGCCGATTTCCGCCACTGGGCGAGCGCTCGGTCGGCGGCGCCGGGCCCTTGCAAGGTTACCGCTCGACGCCGCTCGGCGAGGTCAACAAGCAGAGCAATGCCGCGACGGTTCTCATCGCGATGCTCGAAACGCCTGAAGGCATCGCCAATGCGGACGCGATCGCCGCGGTGCCCGGCATCGACGTGCTGCTGATCGGCTCGAACGATCTGTGCACCGCCATGGGCATTCCCGGCGAACTGAAGAGTCCCAAATTGCGGGCGGCCTACGAAACCACCGCGAAAGCCTGCAAAGCGCACGACAAGCATCTCGGCATCGGCGGCATCCGCGCCGACGTCCAACATGTGGCGGACCTGGTGAAACTTGGCGCCCGCTTCGTGATCGCGGCGTCCGACGTGCAATATCTGATGAAATCTGCGCGCGACGAAGCAGTTAGTCTCCGCAAGGCGTTCGGCTAGCCCCAGGTCCAGAAGTCGCGGCCTTCCTCGCGCAAGAAGCGCGCGAGCACCATCTTGTGCACTTCCGAGGCTCCGTCAACGAGACGCGCCGAGCGCGCGTATCGGTATATCCACTCGAGGATCGTGTCCCCGGAATAGCCGCGCGCGCCGTTGAGTTGAATCGCCACATCGGCGGCGTTGTGCAGAGCATCGGCGACCTGGATCTTGGCCATGGAGACTTCCTTGCGAGCGCGCGATCCCTGGTCGAGCTTCCAGGCCGCGTGCATGGTGAGCAGCCGGCCGATCTGGATCTGGTGCGCGATGTCGCCGAGCTTGATCTGCACGCTCTCACGATCGGCGAGCTTGATGCCGAATCCTTCCCGGCGGCCTACATAGTCCTGCGCGATTTCCACGCAACGCTTGGCGAATCCGAGCCAGCGCATGCAGTGCGTCAGCCGCGCCGGCCCAAGGCGGATTTGCGTGACACGCAGCCCGTCGCCTTCCTCAAGCAGGACATTTTCCGACGGAATTTCCAATCCGTCGTATTCAATCTCACAGTGGCCGCCGTGCTCCTCGGGTCCCATGATCGAAATACGACGCAGGATTCGCCAGCCTGGCTGATCCTTGTGATAGAGAAACGCAGTCAACCCGCGGCGCGGATCGTCGGACGTTTTTGCAATCAAGATGAAGTGCGCAGCGCCATCGGCGCCTGTAATGAACCATTTCCGCCCGCGCACGATGTAGCGATCGCCTTTCTTCTCGGCGCGCGTGAGCATCATTGACGGATCGGACCCAGCCCCTGGATGCGGCTCGGTCATCGCGAAGGCCGATCGAACCTTGCCGTCAACGATGGGCCGCAGAAACTTTTCCTTTTGCGCGGGTGTTCCGACTTTGGCGAGCAGGTTCATATTGCCGTCGTCGGGCGCCATGCAATGGATCGACAGCGGGCCGAATATGCAGCGCGCCGCCTCTTCGTAGACGGCGGCCCAGGCAACGATCGGCAGTTCCATGCCGCCGAATTCCTTCGGCGCCTGCGGCGCCCAAAGTCCGGCTTTCCTTGCGTTCTCGCGCACCCTGGCGAGGCTGGCTTCCGGGATGTTTTCATGCTCGGAGAAATTTTTAGGATCACTTTCGAGCGGCAGCACATGTTCATCGACAAATGAACGCACGCGCCGGCGCAGGTCATCGATTTCGGGAGAAAGAGCAAATTCCATTGTTACCCCCTGATCGCCACGACCTGTCCGCCGTCGACGACAATCGTCGCGCCGGTGATATAGCTGCCCGCGTCCGATGCGAGCAGCAACAGCGCCCCATCAAGGTCGCCTGGATTGCCGAATCGGCCTATCGGAATTTCGCGTTTGATGGCAGCACCGGCTTCGCTGGACAGATAGTCGTCATTCATTTCGGTGACAAACCAGCCGGGCGCGATGGCGTTGACGCGCACGCCCTTGAACGCAAGTTCGACTGCCAGTGCCTTGGTCACCTGCACCACGCCGGCCTTTGCCGTGGCATAGGCAACCGCACCCTTGGCGACTGCAAGGCCCAGCACAGACGCGATGTTGACGATCGCCCCCTGTTTTTTTGCCGCCAGCATGCGGCGTGCGGCTTCCTGAGCCCAGAAGAAGACAGCATCGAGATTTGTCGAAAGCACCTTGCGCCATTCCTCGGCCGGCATGTCGACCGCACGGCCGCCATGCGCAATACCCGCGTTGTTGACCAGAATGGTCACCGTGCCGAAGGATTTTTCCGCGGCGTCGAAGGCGCGCATCATTGCGGCACGGTCGGTCACATCCGCCTCGACCACCGCAGCACGGCCGCCTTTTTTTTCAATTTCGTCCTTCAGGGCGTCAAGACGCTTGGCACGCCTTGCCACCAGAACGACCGCGGCGCCGTTGTCGGCAAGCGCCTTGGCGAACTGGACACCCAGACCGCTTGACGCGCCGGTGACCAGCGACACGCGGCCGTTGAGGCTGAACATATCGGCGGCTTTCATGCGGATGCCGTTATACACGGGGGCCGCAACGATATGGAATAGACACGCAGAAACCCATACTTATCCTACAAGGCAAAGGACGGGCGGGCATGGAACGTATCTGGCGGGCGGCCATCAACAGCTGGGACGGCCTGGTCGCGGTGACGCGATCGGAAGCCGCTTTCCGCCAGGAATTGATTTTGCTGGCCCTCGGGGTCCCGATCGCTTTTTTCCTGACCGACAGAACCGGCGAACGCGTTGCCCTGATTGGCATCATTGTATTTGTGCTTATTGTCGAACTGCTCAATACCGCGATCGAGAAACTTGGAGATCGCATCACTCGCGACCATGATCCGGCAATAAAACATATTAAGGACATGGGCTCCGCCGCCGTGGGGCTATCTTTGCTCGCGGCCGGCGCCGTCTGGCTCTGGGTGCTCCTGGAAAATTTTTGGCACTAGATCATTGCCCATAAATGGCGTGCGGCAGCGCCGTCGCCAGGGCCGGCGCAAACCACAATACCAGCAGCGCTAATATCTGGATCAGCACAAACGGGATGATGCCGACATAGATGTGACGCGTCGTGATCTGTGGTGGGGCGACACCGCGCAAGAAAAACAGCGTCGGCCCGAGCGGCGGGTGCATGTAGGATGTCTGCAAATTCACTGCCATGAGGACACCGAGCCAGACCGGGTCGACCCCAGGCATGGCCAACAGCGTCGGCGCCACAATCGGCACCACCACAAAAATAATCTCAAAGGCATCCATGACGAAGCCGAGCAAAAACATCGCCAGCATCACCGCGAGCACGGCGCCATTGGCACCGCCTGGCAGATTCGAGAGCGCACGATGCACCATGTCGTCGCCGCCGAGCGCGCGAAACACCAGGCTGAACATGGTCGCGCCGATCAGGATGAGAAAAATCATGCTCACGATTTGCGTGGCCGTCTCGCAGACCGGCCTCAGCAGCGTAACAAGCGGCGCCTTGCGCGCCGCAAGGAGCACGGCGCCGACCGCGCCGATCGATGCGGCTTCGGTCGGCGTTGCAATGCCACCGAGAATCGATCCCAGTACAGCAGCGATGAGCACCAGAGGCGCGACCAGCACTTCCGCCAGCCGGCGAAGGAGTGCCGCCCCTTTCGGCGCCTTCGGATCGTGCGGCAAGGCAGGCGATGCTTTCGGCCGCAGTACCGCAACGGCGACGAGGAACAACAGATAAAGCGCCACCAGCGCAAAGCCCGGCACCAGCGCGCCCGCGAACAGGTCGCTGACCGTGAGCGAGCGGGGTGAGAAGATTCCTTTCGAAAGCTGCGCCGCCTGGTAGGCGTTTCCGAGCTGGTCACCCAGCAAGACGAGCACTGTCGCCGGCGGAAAAATCTGCGCGAGCGTCGCCGTCGCGGCGACCGTGCCGGCGGCGAGCCGCGGATCGTAGCCAAAGCGCAGCATCGTCGGCAGCATGATGAGGCCCATCGTGACGGTGGTGGCGCCGACCACGCCTTTTGCCGCAGCGAGCAGCGTGCCGACGATGACAGCGGAGATGCCCAGGCCGCCGCGCAGCGTGCCGAACAGGCGGCCCATTGTTTCGAGAAGTTCTTCGGCAATGCGCGAGCGCTCCAGCATTACGCCCATGAAGACGAAGAGCGGGATTGCCAGCAGAACTTCATTCGTCATGACTCCGAAAATCCGCTGCGGCAGCGCGCCGAGGATTGCGAAGTGCATGACGCCAATAGCGTCTCCGGAAAGCGCAAAGATGAGCGACACGCCGGCCAGCGTAAGCGCTACCGGATAGCCGGCCATCAGCGCGGCGATCACGGCGGCAACCATGACGACCGCGAGAATTTCCGGGCCGGTCATCGGCGTGCTTTCGACAGGGCTGTTGCGGCGCGGATCGCCTGCGCGACACCTTGCAGCCCCATCAGAATCGCAAACAGTGGAATGAAGCTCTTGAGGACAAATACGAGCGGCAGCCCGCTCGCTTCCTGCGAGTGCTCGAGGATTGCCCAGGAGCGCGCGGCATATGGCACCGAGAACCAGAACAGCACGGCCATGAAAGGCAGCAGCAGGAGAATCGCGCCAGCCAGGTCGATCAGCGCCTTCGTCCGTGGAAATGCTTCGGAATAGAATATGTCTACGCGTACATGACCGCCGATCCTCAATGTCCAGGCAGCGGCAAGCATGAACACCGCGGCGTGGAGGTAAAGCACCGTTTCGGTGACCCATATCGAGCCGGCGTCGAACAAATAACGCGCGACGACCAGTGCAAACTGCAGGCCGACGACACCCGGCAGAAGCAGCGAAACGCCGCGGCCGACCGCGGCGATCAGGCGGTCAATGCGGTCGGCAAGCGCGGTCATATGCGTAAAAGTCATGATTTCGATGATGGCACAAACCCGCAACCTTTGCTTATAGTGGGCGCATGTCCGGGCACGATCACGACCATGACCACGAGCATTCCGAGCTTTCGGAGACCCAGCTGCGGGTTCGCGCGCTCGAGACGGTGCTCACTGAAAAGGGCTATGTCGATCCGGCCACGCTCGACATTCTCATCGAGACCTACGAAAAAAAGGTCGGCCCGCGCAATGGCGCCCGCGTCGTCGCCCGTGCTTGGGCGGATCCCGCCTATCGGGCACGCCTGCTGAAGGATGCGACACCGGCCATCGGCGAAATCGGCTATGCCGGACGTCAGGGCGAGCACATCGTGGCGCTCGAGAATACGCCGAAGCTGCACAACATGGTCGTGTGCACGCTTTGCTCCTGTTACCCTTGGCCGGTGCTGGGCCTGCCGCCGGTCTGGTACAAATCGGCACCCTATCGTTCACGTGCGGTGTCCGACCCGCGCGGCGTGCTGGCCGACTTTGGCGTCCGGCTGCCGGCCGATACCAATATCAGAATTTGGGATTCGACCGCGGAGATCCGCTACCTCGTGCTGCCGATGCGCCCTGCCGGCACAGAGGGCTGGAGCGAGGAAAAACTTGCGGACCTCGTCACACGGGACTCGATGATCGGCACGGGGCTGCCGAAGTCGCCAAAGGACCTTGCAAAGTGAATGGCGGTCAGGACCTCGGGGGCATGCACGGCCATGGGCCGATCGAGCCGGAGGCGAATGAACCGGTCTTCCACGCCGAATGGGAAAAACGGGCCTTCGCGCTCACACTTGCCATGGGCATGCCCGGCGGCTGGAATATCGACATGTCGCGCTTCGCGCGCGAGAACCGCTCGCCCGCCGACTATCTCGCGATGAGCTATTACCAGATCTGGCTGGCCGGACTGATCGACTTGATTGAAGAGCGCGGCCTAGTCGGCGAAGATGAAATCGAGGCCGGCCACTCCTTGCACACGCCAAAACCGGTGAAGCGCATTCTGTCGCCGGCCGACGTTGCAAAAACATTGCACCGCGGCGGCCCGACGGAACGCGAGACAAACACCGCACCAGCGTTCAAGCCGGGTGATCGCGTGCGCGCAAAGAACATCAATCCGCCGACCCATACGCGCCTGCCGCGGTATGTTCGCGGACACGCCGGCACCATCGAGCGAGTGATCGGGTGTCATGTTTTTCCGGACAGCAATGCAACCGGTGCGGGTGAAAATCCGCAATGGCTGTACACAGTGCGGTTTGACGGACGCGAGCTATGGGGACCCGATGGCGATCCGGCCAGCGAGATATCCGTCGACGCATGGGAGCCCTACCTCGAACCCGCGTAATGACCTGACATCCAGCGTGTGATGACTATACTGCCGGCATGACGCACGATCACGACCATTCGCACGACCACGGATCCGAATTGTCCGAGATGCAGCTGCGCGTGCGGGCACTCGAGTCGATCCTGCTCGAAAAAGAATATGTCGATCCCGCCGCACTCGATGCGTTGATCGAAACCTACGAAAAGAAAATCGGCCCGCGTAATGGAGCGCGCGTCGTTGCAAAGGCGTGGGTGGATCCGGAATTTCGCCGTTGGCTATTTGAAGATGGCACTGCGGCAATTGAGTCAATCGGCTATGGCGGTCGCTCGGGCAATCATCTGGTCGCGCTCGAGAACACTGCGTCAATCCACAACATGGTCGTCTGCACGCTATGTTCCTGTTATCCGTGGGCGGTCCTCGGGCTGCCGCCGCTCTGGTACAAGTCCGCGCCTTACCGCTCGCGCACCGTTGCCGATCCGCGCGGCGTATTGCGCGAGTTCGGAATTGAATTGCCAAAGGATACCGAGATCAGGGTGTGGGATTCGACCGCCGAACTTCGCTATCTGGTGATCCCGTTGCGCCCGCCCGGGACCGAAAGCTGGAGCGAGGAAAAGCTCGCAGAATTGGTGACACGAGACAGCATGATCGGCACTGGCCTCGCCAAGCTGCCGCAGGAGAATACGCGGTGAATGGCGCTGCGGACATGGGCGGGATGCACGGCTTCGGGCCGATCGGCATCGAGGCAAACGAGCCTGTGTTCCATGCCGAATGGGAAAAGAAGGCATTCGCCCTCAATATGGCGATCGGCGTCGCCAATATCTGGAATCTCGACGCGTTCCGTTTCGCGCGCGAGAGCCTGCCGCCGTCGCAATATCTCAACCTGAGCTATTACGGGCTGTGGGTGGTGACGCTGGAAAATATGATGCTCGACCATGGCGTCGCGACCAGCGAGGAGATCAAGGCGGGCCATGCACAAGCACCGGTGAAGAAGTCGAAGCGGACAATTGCGGCGGCCGATGTCGCCAACATGGTGCGTTGCGGCTCGCCCTATAATCGCCCGAGCCCAGGACCCGCGCTTTTTAAGATCGGCGATCGCGTACGCGCCCGCAATATTCATCCGAAGACGCATACCCGCCTGCCCCGCTATGTCCGCGGCCACGCTGGAGAAGTCACCCGTGTTGTCGGCTGTCACGTGTTCCCCGACAGTAACGCTATCAACGCCGGGGAAGATCCGCGTTGGCTTTACACGGTCCGCTTCGACGGCCGCGAATTGTGGGGCGAGAATTCGGACCCGACGGTGCGGGTTTCAATCGAAGCTTGGGAACCGTATCTGGAGCCGGCCTGATGGGAGTGGACCCGCAAGCCGCCCTGCGTGCCACAATCGCCGTGCCCGGCGTCCCGCGCGACAGGGATGGCCCGGTGTTTCGCGAGCCGTGGGAGGCGCAGGCCTTTGCGATGGCCCTGGCGCTGCACGAGCGCGGTGTTTTCACCTGGGCTGAATGGGCCGCAGCGCTCGCGGCGGAAATCAAGCGCGCGCAGGCCGCCGGCGATCCCGACACCGGCGAGACCTACTACACACACTGGCTCAACACGCTCGAAAAACTCGTGGCCGAAAAAGGCGTGACGACACCGGAAACATTACATCGCTATCGTGACGCTTGGGATCATGCCTGTGACCGCACTCCGCACGGCCAGCCAATCGAATTGCGCGACGACGATTTTCGTTAATGCGTTGCAGCTTCGACGGCAAAAATCCGTCGACTAGACAACTTCGTCCGGCTGCAATGCGCAGTGACCGGCATCGTTGAGCTCGATCTGCACGGTCGTGTGGCCGATCGCAAATTCATGCAGCAACTCAGCGGCGATGCGATGCAGAAAAGCATCGCCCGGGTGGCCGCGCGGCGTGACGAGATGGCAGGTGAGTGCGGTCTCGGTCGTGCTCATTGCCCAAATGTGCAGATCGTGGATAGCGGCGACTTCGGGCAGGCCTTCCAGATAGCGGCGCACATCGTCGGGGTCGATGCCCTTAGGCGCCGCATCAAGCGACAGCCGCAATGAATCGCGCAACAGGCTCCAGGTGCCGAACAGGATAACCGCCGAGATCAGCAACCCGACAGCAGGGTCGAGCCACTTCCAACCCGTAAGCCAAATGCCCGCTGCGGCCAGAATGACGGCGAACGAGACGCCAGCGTCTGCCAGCATATGCAAGAAGGCGCCGCGCACATTAAGGTCCGCCTCGCTTTTACGCATGAGCAGCCAGGCCGAAACGCCGTTAATGACGACCGCGCCCGCAGCGACGGCCATTACGGTACTTGTTGCAACGTCCTCGGGCTGTCTGAAGCGCTGGACCGCCTCCCAAGCTATGGCGCCTGTCGCTACCAGCAGAATTACTGCATTCGCAAAGGCGGAAAGAATTGACGCCGACCGCATGCGATATGTGAAACGCGAACTCGGCCGCCAGTCGGCAACGGCGAACGCACCCCAAGCCATCAGCAGCCCCATTACATCGCCGAAATTGTGCCCCGCATCCGCGAGCAGCGCGAGCGAATTTGCCGCAATGCCATAAACTACCTGCGCGATAACCAGCGTCAGATTGAGGAGGATCGCGATGGCGAACGTGCGGCCGTAGTGGCTCGGCGCGTGGTTGTGACTATGCCCTTGCCTATGGCCGTGATGGTGGGCGTGGCCGTATTCGTGGCTCATCGACTCTCCTCGAGTCGAACCTAGTGCCTATCCAGATGAATACTAGAACATCAAACCCCTGCGGCTCCGCCGTCGGCGCGCGGGTCGTGTGCGCCTTCCAATGTCCCGTCGGCGTGCAGCACAACGGCTCCGGAATGGCCCATCGTGTCGGAATAGGGTTCATTGAGCACGGCTATGTCGTGCCCCGCCGACAACAGGCGATCGACGACATTGCCGTCGAAGCGGGATTCCATGCGCAGGTTGGTAATCGTCGATCCCCAGGTACGGCCGAGAAGCCAGCGCGGCGCGTCGATGGCCTGTTCCAGCGGCTGACCAAACTTAACGTGCCGAGTGAATACAGCGGCCTGACTCTGAGGCTGTCCGTCGCCGCCCATGGTGCCGTAGCCAAGAACGCGGCCATCCTTGAGAACAGCGAGTGCCGGATTGAGGGTATGGAAGGGGCGCCGTCCGGGCGCGAGAGCGTTAAGGACTTTCGGGTCCAGCGAGAAGCTCGCGCCGCGGTTCTGCATCACGATGCCGGTTCCCGGCAGCACGCATCCGGAGCCAAATTCCCAATAGAGCGACTGGATGTAGGAGACGACGAGACCGCTTGAATCCGCCGCCCCCATCCAGATCGTATCGCCTTCGCCGTCAGGCGCCGGCCACGTCGCAGCCTTCTTGCGATCGATTTTCGCCGCTTCGACGTCGAGGAATGCAGGCGAAAGGAAACTGTCGAGGTCGGCCTTGACCCTGTCGGGATCCGTCACAACGCGATCGCGCACGCGAAAGGCACGCTTGGTCGCTTCTACGATGCCGTGAATGTGGTCGAAGCTTTCCGCCTCAGGCACGCGCAGCCGCTCGAACAGGGCCAGGATGATCAGCGATGCCAGGCCTTGCGTCGGCGGCGGCGAATTGTAGATCGTTCCGGCCTGCGTCGTGACGCTTAGCGGCTCGGCGACGACGGCGCGGCAGGCCTCCAAATCGGCGCGGGTTACCGGGCTGCCGATACGCTCGAGATCGGAGGCAATTTCCCGTCCGATATCGCCTCGATAAAAATCGTCGAGCCCGGCATGCGCGAGATGCTCGAGTGTCGCGGCAAGCGCAGATTGTTTGAGCCGCATCCCAACCTCCGGCACCTTGCCATCGAGCAAAAATGCATCGCGAAAGCCGACTGCGTTGTCCATCTCGGGCAGTTTTTCGGCGGTCAGCCGTGCCTGGCTGCGCGTCACCGTGTAGCCGTTGCGCGCATGGCCGATAGCGGCGGAAAGCACGACATCGAGCGGCAGCATGCCGTCGTGCGCCTTCGCAAGATCCGCAGCCAACATCCATGCCGCGACCGCCGCCGGCGACGTTAACGCAGCCAGTGGGCCGCGCGCGGGAATTTCATCATGACCGGCGTCACGATAAAATTGCGGCGTTGCCCTTGCGCCCGCGCGCCCGGCCCCCATCAGTGCCCGCACACGGCCGGACGGCTCGCGCACCAGCCAGAAACCATCGCCGCCGAAGTGATTCATATGCGGGTAGACGGCGGCGATCGAAGCGGCCATGCCGAGCATGGCCTCGATGGCGTTGCCACCCTCGGCGAGGATTGCCCTCCCGTCCTCGACGGCCGCGGCATGGGGCGCGCAAACAACGCCACGCCGATGTCCTGCGGTGTGCAAATTCATTCAAGCCTCAACGTCAAATAACGCCGCAAAACATCTGGTTTTTGCGTGGTCCCGACTGGTCCTGCCGGATTTCTTAATGGGCCATGAACCATATGGCCAGTCCCCGACACAGACATGCAGGAGGGCAGCACTGCCTTCTTGCGCGAAATGGAGGGCGCCATGCAAAAACTAATCACGATCAGCTTCGAAGTCGTCATCATTACATTGATTTGTGTGTCGGTGCTTTCCGGCCAGCCTGCTTTCAAGACCAACCAAGCCACGACCGCCCCGGTCGCTCTCGTCGGGCGCTAGCCGACATCCACAAGCCCGCGTTTCTTCAGGAGCGCGTCGACTGTCGGCAGGCGGCCGCGGAACAATTTGTAGGCGTCCGCCGGATCGCGCAGATTTCCGGCACTGTATACATAATCACGCAGCCGTTTAGAGGTCGACGGATCAAAGGGGTTACCCGTTTCCTCGAAAGCCGCAAACGCATCGGCATCAAGCACTTCCGACCACATATACGAATAATAGCCGGCCGCGTACCCACCCCCTGAAAAGAGATGCTGAAAATGCGGGAGGCGATGACGCATCACAATTTCCGTCGGCATCGCTATGCGTTGAAGATCCTTGCGTTCGAATTCCGATACGTCGACCGCATCCGTTTGCGGCAGGGAATGCAGATCGAGATCAACCAAGGCGCAGGAGGTGTACTCGATCGTGGCAAAGCCCTGATTGAAGGTGCGCGTCGACAACAGCCGTTCGAGCAGCGCCTTCGGTATCGGCTGACCGGTGTACGCATGACGGGCGTATTGCTGCAGCGTCTCCGGCACTTCCAGCCAATGTTCGTATAGCTGCGAGGGAAGTTCGACAAAATCGCTGGGCACGGCCGTGCCGGCAAGCAAGGGATATGTCACATTCGACAGCATGCCGTGCAGGGCGTGCCCGAATTCGTGAAACAACGTTCGTGCATCGTCGAAGGACAACAACGCGGGTTCGCCCGCCGACGGTTTCGAGAAATTGCAGACATTCAGCACAATCGGGCGGATGTCACCGGCCAGTTTTTCCTGATCACGCAGCGAGGTCATCCAGGCACCGCTGTGCTTTGAGCTGCGCGCGAAATAATCCCCGATGAACAGAGCAACGTGCTTGCCCTGCGCATCCGTGACGTCCCAGGCTCGCGCATCCGGGTGATGGAGCGGCAGATCGGCGGGCGAAAACTTCAAACCAAACAGGCGGCGCGCCGACTCGAATGCCGCCTCGACCATTTTGTCGAGCTGGAAATATGGCTTGATTTCAGCCTCGTCGAGATCGTAGCGCGCCTTGCGAAGCTTCTCGGCGTAGTAACGCCAATCGTGCGGCGCGAGCGTGAAATTGCCGCCCTCTTGCGCAATCATTTTCTGCAGATCATCGCGTTCGACCGCGGCCTTGGCGCGGGCCCTGCCCCACACATCGTCAAGCAAGCGCCGCGCCGCCGCCGGCGTCTTTGCCATTTGGTCATCGAGGCGATAGTCAGCGAAACTCGCAAAGCCCAGCAAGTTTGCGCGCTCCGCGCGCAAGGCCACCATTTCGGCGATCAATGCACGGTTGTCGGTCGGCCCGCCGTTTTCACCGCGACGAATCCAGGCCTGAAACGCCTTTTCGCGCAAATCCCGCCGCGCGGAAAACTGCAGGAAGGTCTCCACCGAGGAACGCGCGAGCGTGATGACATATTTGTTTGCATGGCCGCGCTCTTCGGCGGCCGCGCGCGCCGCCGCGCGTGCAAAGTCGGGCAAGCCCGCGAGGTCGCCCTCGTCCAGCACCATCGCAAACGACTTCTCGTCGGCGAGCACGTTTTGACCGAACTGCGTACCGAGGCTCGCCAGGCGCTCGTTGATCGCCGCAAGGCGATCCTGCGCGGATTTCTCGAGCGCGGCGCCGGCTCGGACAAAGCGCGTATGATAGCGCTCGAGAACCCGCGCTTCTTCGGCGCCAAGGCCGAGCGCAGCGCGCGTTTCATAGACATCGGCGATCCGGCCATAAAGCGCGCGATTGAGATAAAGCGCATTGGCGTGGCGCGCTAGCAGCGGCGCAATATCGCGCTCGACCGCCTCTATTTCATCCGACGTATGAGCGCCGGTCAAAACGAAGAACAGGTTGGCCACCCGGTCGAGCCCACGCCCGCTTTTTTCCAGCGCAACAATCGTGTTTTCAAAGCTTGCCGCAGCGCGGTTTGCGGCAATCGCGTCAATTTCCGCCCTGTGGGCGGCCAGGGCCGCATCGAAGGCAGGCCGGAAATCTTCTGGCCTGATCGTCGCGAAGGGCGGCAACCCGAACGGACCCTGCCACGCGTCAAGAAGCGGATTTTGCAGTGAGGATGCGGCGGCAGCTGACGGACGTTCCATGCCGACTATCTAGGGCTTGAACCCGGAAACACAAAGTCTCTTGTGACCTCTTGTGGGCTCTTGTGCCGGAGCGCTTTCCGGGCGCGTCACTATGCGGCGCCAGTATGCGACATTCGGGGAGCACGCTACCCGCCGGAAAAGCGGCCAAAGGATTGGCGCGAAGCAATCGCACCAATGATTTATTCCGCGGCGCAATCCTTGACGAAGCGCCGGCGTTCTTTAACGCGGAGCTTCTTTTCGTTCGCCTGCCTGTTGCAATCGGCCCTTTTGGCGGCTTGCCGCTCAAGCTGTTCGCGCCTTTCACGATTCCGAACTTGCACGATGGCTTGCCACTCTTCGGCCGCCATTTGCCGGCGCGCGCGCCGATTTTCTGACGCGGCTTTTTTTGCTGTCGCTTTTCGCTCACCCTGCTTTTCGGCCATGCAAGTCCGGATAAATTCCGCCTGATTTCGCCTGATGATATTCTTGTGCACGGCCGCCTCCGTGCACACTTCGCGATCCTGCTTGCGGACTGCCCGATTGTTCAATGGCGCCTCATCCGGCGATCCGGTTTGCGCCATGACGGGATTGCCGACAATGAGAACCAGTGCAAGCGACATCGTGAACAGCGGCAACGCACGACGCATTCTTGAACTCCTATCCAGATTATTTGTTCATTGGGCCGAGACGCAACATGGCACCTTCAACGGTAGCAAAGTTAGCAGATGAACAAGGACGGCAATAGCCGAATTGGTGCCTGCTGTATGGCTTAGTCCCGCAGCGCGCGCAGCGCATTAAAGATAACGGCAACGTCGATCACCTCCTGCAACAGCGCTCCTTCGACCGGATTGAGGAGGCCGAACGAAGCTGCAAACATGGCAACGGTTGACAGACCAATACCGGCTATGACGCTTTCCAGCGCGATGTAACGTGAATGGCGCGCGATCCTGATCGCCGGAATCACGCGATTGAGATCGTCGACCAGCAAAACCACATCGGCGGCCTCGGCGGAGGCGGCTGCTCCTTTGGCCCCCATGGCCACGCCCACATCGGCGGCGGCAAGCGCAGGTGCGTCATTGACCCCATCTCCGATCATCATGACGGGGCCATTCTTGCGCTCCGAAAGCACGACCAGAATTTTTTGGTCGGGGGTCAATTCCGAACGTACGAGATCGAGTGATAGGCCCGAGGCAATGAAATGGGCGACCTCGTGGCGGTCGCCGGTTGCCAGCACGACGCGCTGAACCCCCATGGCGCGCAGTGCGCGTAACATTTCTTCAATGCCGGCACGCAGTTTATCGGCAAGGATCAAGATCCCCGCGATACTCCCGTCGACTGCCACGGCAACTGCGAGCGCACCCGGCGGATGATCCTGCGGCAACAGCGACGGATCAATTCCAGAGATTTTACCGGCGACAAACTTAAGACCGCCAAGGACGACGTTGTGTCCCTCGACCCGCCCCTCAATTCCCTCCCCAGGCGCCTCAGCTACATTGGATGGGACGGCAAGTGACAATCCCTGGCGCTGTGCAGCCGCGACGATCGTCTGCGCGATCACATGCTTCGACGCCTGGTCGAGCGAAGCTGCGGTCCGCAACAGCTGATCGGCGGTCGTTCCGGCAACGGCACGCATGGACACGATTTCCGCCTGGCCAACGGTAAGGGTCCCCGTCTTGTCAATAACCAGCGACCGCACCTGGGCTAGAGTCTCGAGCGCCTTGCCGCCCTTGATCAAAATGCCGACCTTGGCAGCTCGCGAGAGGCCTGAGACAAGTGCGACAGGCACCGCCAGAATGAGCGGGCATGGTGTCGCCACGACCAGCACGGCTACCGCCCGGACCGGCTCGTCCGAGAGCCACCAGGCAGCCCCGGCGAGCACGACGGTGATTCCAAGAAAAACCAGCGCATAGCGGTCGGCCAGCCGCGACATTGGCGCGCGCGACCGCTGGGCCGCTTCGACCAGCCTTACGATGCCGGCGTAGGTGCTTTCCTCTGCACGACGCACTGCCAGAAGGTCAAAGGCATCGCCGGTATTTGTGGAACCACTGAGAACCGCATCGCCTTCCTTCAATTTCACCGGCAGGGACTCGCCGGTCAGGGCCGATTGATCGAGCACCGCGACACCGGCAGCCACAGTGCCGTCGACCGGGACAATATCACCGCGCCGCACCAGCAGCCGATCGCATGGCAGGACCAGTTCCAGCGGCACCTCTTCCAGCTGCCCGTTTCGGTGCCGGATGGCGGTGTGGGGGACTCGTGACAGAAGAGCAGCCATCTCCCGGCGGGCTGCTCGCTCGGCGAAGTTTTCCAAATACTGCCCGCCGGCATACATGAGGGCTACGATTGATGCGGCCAGCGCCTCGCCGATCGCCAGTGCCGCGGTCATCGACAGCGCCGCGATGATGTCCAGCCCGACCTCCCCCGAGCGCAGGCTGGTCACAATTTCGATAAGCAGCGCCGTCAGCACCGGGACCGTCACCGCAATCCAGATTTCGCCGGCAATCTCGGGCACGCCGGCGAGCCTGGCTCCGAGACCGGCCGCGAGGCCAGCCGCCGCGATGCCGGCGAGCCATGGTCTTGCCGTCTTGAGGGCGTTCAAGGTGTCCACTCATTAACCTTTGGCCTGTCAGCGGGCGCCGCCATGAGAAATGTCAAACAGTGTCCGTGGAAAGCGCGACCGCTATAGACTTGATCCGGCAGCCGGATTCGGTGACATTGCGACCCCGGAAAAGGAGGCTCCATGTCCGCAACTGACGAAAAAACCAGCCGCCGGATCGTCTGGCTCAATGTCGTCACCGTGATCAGCGCGGCCATCCTGATCGGGGCCGAAGTCTTCGGCGCAGCCTTCGCCGGTTCATGGGCGATCGCCACCTTGTTCGACCTTGGCGGCATCGGCGCGCGCGTGCTCGACGCTCTGTTCGTGCTCTGCGGGATCGCCATCATGGTGCAGTTCGTGCGCAATGCGCACCACATCGAGCCGTTCACAACGCGAGAGTGAGCGCCGCAGCGAGCGATCGCGGAAAGAAAAAGTTAAGGAAGTTTATTGATGCAGCGAACTAATTCGCTTGCATGACTCGACAAAATTATTTATTTCGATTGTGCCCAATTTCGCACGTGCCTGTGGCCGTGTGTCGGTCGGTAGGTAGCCGGACAAGAGGCCGGCCAGCCGCCTGGAGAGAAGAGCCAAGCTCTCCAAGAAATCTGACCGGCAGCTGGAGGCGAAACCAGCACACTCTG
>DASSIT010000097.1:0-13150 GCA_035691545.1 Pseudolabrys sp.
TTTCAAACCGCTTACGCGGCCTGAGCAACCGGAGCATAGTTGTCGTTTGCAACTATGAAATGGCCCGATAACGGCGGAACCATGCCGAGCAAAAGCACGCCCTTTACGCCCTCGTCGATCCTATTTCGCCCCCGCCGAAGCCCGTACCCGCCGGGCTTGGGTGGAGGCGCCGGGTACTGCCCCCGGGTCCGATGGGTTTATTACGACGGCCATTTATCGCCATAGCCGGGTTTCCCCGGCACCCATGAATATAGGCTTTGAAGGTTACCGAAGAAAGAGCAAGGCGAATTGGGCCCGAAATGGCGGCTTACAGTTGGGGCGGCTGGCTCTGGGCGTAGCCGTACGAATAGGGGCCGGGAAAGTCCCCAACCGGCACGATATGGGTAACCACGCTCCCGAAATTCTCGCCCGGCAGCCACGCATGGAGATGCAGCGCGGGCGGTTCGATCCTGTAAACCTCCGGCCAGCGCGGTTCGAAATCTAGCGGGACCGCCTGTTCGCCGGCGGGGCAGGTTGTCGCTGAAATGCCTGCGAACACGGTTTGAGCGGCGCGGTGAACATGGCCTGCGGCCACCAGCCGTGCCCGCGGGTGTTTCCTGAGCAAAGTCGCCAACGCGTCGGAATTCCGCAGACCGATTGCATCCGAATAGACGATGCCGGTCCGGAATACATCGAGCCCGTGGACTTCGCGCATCGCATTGAGCGCGCCGTTCTCTGTGACATACGCACCAGGAAACGCGCTGCGCATCGGCATACGGCGGTCATGATTTCCGGGAATCGTCGTGAAGCGAACGCGCAAAGCGCCGAGCAGGCTCTTTGCGTGCTTATATTCTTCCGGGAGTGCGGAATTGGCGATATCGCCGGAAATCACCACGCGGTCCGGCGACGGTGACATGCGATTTAACGTGTCGATCGAACGCATCAAGGCAGCGGTCGTATCGATTCGGCCGTAGGCGAGTTGCCCTGGCGGCGTAATGTGCAGGTCAGAGATTTGGGCAATCAATACAGGATGCGCAGCCAAAGGCGGTCTCCGGCAAGGCTGATCGTTGGCCGATCGCTCCGCACCCATGACACGGCAAGGTAAATATTCGATTTTCGCGGAACGCCAAGCTATTCACAATTGCCGCACCGGGGCATTCATGAGTGTGCCGGATTCCCGTCGCTGCATCGCGCGCCGCCCGGACGTTGCGCGCGCGGCAAATCATCGTCGTGCCACGGCGACGGTGCAGGGGTGATTTGCACAACGCCGCCTAGCCGCGCGCTCCCGCGCAATGTAACCCTAGCACGCATGTCCGATTCAACCGATTCACCCGTTGACGCCCCGTCTCCCGCAAGGATACGGCCATCGCTTTACGAACTTTTCCGTTCCTTCGTGATCGTCTCAATCTCGGGCTTTGGCGGCGCGTTGCCTTGGGCGCGGCGGATGATCGTCGAGCAACGGCGCTGGATGTCGGCCGATGAATTCAATGAAGCATTTGCGCTTTCGCAATTTCTGCCTGGTCCCAACGTCGTGAATTTCTCGGTGGTGTTCGGATCGCGCTTCGGCGGTGCCGCAGGCGCAGCCGTTGCGCTCGCGGGCCTTATGGGGCCGCCCCTGATTATCGTCACGGTTCTTGCGATACTCTATGCGCGTTTCGGTGAGTTGGAAGTTTTGGGCCGCATCCTTGCCGGGATCACCGCTGCCGCAACCGGACTTCTGATTGCCGTCGTCGCCAAGATGGCGGCACCCCTTTTTGTCAACCGAAGGGATTGGGCCCCGATTATCGCGATCGCAGCTTTTGTCGGCGTTGCCATCATTCAATGGCCATTGCCTTTGGTATTTGCCGGACTTGCGCCGGTGAGCATTGCGCTCGCGTGGGCAAGGCGATGAATCAAAGTCCACTTATTCCGCTATTCGGCTATTTTGCGCTGCTGTCCTTGTTCGCGGTCGGTGGCGCCAATGCCGCGATTCCCGAGATGCATCGTATCGCCGTCGAAGTAATGCAATGGATGAGCGATCGACAATTTGCGGACAGCTTTGCGATCGCGCAAATCTCGCCCGGCCCCAACGTGATCATCGTCACGCTCATCGGGTATCACGTCGCAGGCTTGGCTGGTGCCGCAGTGGCGACGATAGGAATGTGCGGGCCGACATGCGTGCTCGCGTTCATGGTTGCGCGAACCTGGGATCGTTTCAAGGAGGCACGCTGGCGTATCGCCATACAGGCGGGTCTCGTGCCAGTTTCAATCGGATTGATTGCGGCAAGCGCGTTCGTTCTGGCGCGGAGCGCGGACCACAGCATTTACGCGGGCCTCATAACCGCAGTTACGGCACTTGTCGGCTTCGCAACGCGAATTAATCCGCTCTGGATCTTTGCGGCTGGCGGCATCTTGGGCCTCACGGGCCAGCTGTAACGGTGCTCCGCGTGTAGCGGAACTCCGCCCGATATCCGCGCTTCCTGCCCGGGTGCATCGTGTGCTAGGGATCGAGGGAGTGGTTTAGCTCAACAACAAGAAAGAAAAGAACCACCAATCGAGTACTAGGGGGAGGATCGGGATGTCCGAGGGGGTGCGAACCCCCCCGAACGGGGGCAAATTTCGTTTCAAGGTACGAGGTCCGCGCGATTTCTATGGTGGCGTAGTCCTCATAGCACTCGCGATCGTGGCGATCGCACTCTCGGGCGATCTTCCGGGAACGCACGGATTTGCATTCGGGCCGGGTACTGCGCCGCGTTTGTTTGCGGTGTTGCTGGCGATCGTCGGCGCTTTGATTGCGCTAGGCGGCTTGATGTTCGACGGTCCACCACTCGAAAGCTACGCTGTTCGCGGGCCCGCCTGGGTGATCCTCGCAATTATTGCGTTCGCCACCATGATTCGCGGCATCAATCTCGGTGCCTTCGGCATTCCGCTGAGCATTCCTCCGCTCGGGCTGGTGCCCTCGACCTTCGCAGCGTTCATGATCTCAATCTTCGGCTCGACCGAAATGCGCTGGGTAGAAAGTCTTATCGCGGCGGTCGCGATGACGGCGTTCTGTGTCGCGTTGTTTGTGTACTTGCTGCAACTGCCTTTCCAGCTTTGGCCTTGGATTTGAGCAGAGAGCCCTGTCATGAGTGAACTCCTCGCCAATCTCGCGCTCGGGTTCTCTGTCGCAGCGAGCCCATACAATATCGGGTTTTGTCTCCTCGGGGCTTTGGTAGGCACGCTCGTCGGCGTGCTTCCCGGGATAGGCACAGTAGCGACCGTCGCGATGTTGCTGCCCATCACTTTCGGGCTGCCCCCTGTCGGCGCGCTGATCATGCTCGCAGGGATCTACTACGGGGCTCAATATGGCGGGTCGACGACGTCTGTGCTCGTGAACATTCCGGGCGAAGCAACTTCGGTTGTCACCTGCCTCGACGGCCATCAGATGGCCCGGCAGGGCCGCGCCGGCGCCGCGCTGTCGATAGCCGCGATCGGTTCCTTTTTCGCCGGCTGCGTCTCTACGGTCCTGGTCGCGGCCCTTGGCGTACCGCTGACGTCGATCGCGCTGCTGTTTGGCCCGGCGGAATATTTTTCCCTGATGGTTCTCGGATTGATTTTCGCAGTTGTCCTGGCGAAAGGCTCCGTACTGAAGGCGATCGCCATGATCCTGACGGGCCTCATGCTGTCGATGGTCGGCTCGGACCTGGAGACGGGCGCCGGTCGAATGACATTCGACATCGCCGAATTGTCCGACGGCATCGGCTTTACGAACGTTGCCATGGGCGTGTTTGGCTTCGCCGAAATCATCCGCAATCTCGAAATGTCGCAGGAGAGTCGCGATATCGTAAAAGGCAAGATCAAGGGACTGATGCCGACGCGACAGGATTTGATCGACTCATCGGGCGCGATTGCGCGCGGCACCATCCTCGGTTCGCTGCTGGGGATATTGCCCGGGGGAGGCGCGGTCGTGGCTTCCTTTGCGGCCTATACATTCGAAAAGCGGATTTCCAAACACCCTGAACGCTTCGGGCGTGGCGCAATCGAAGGCGTAGCGGCACCAGAAAGTGCAAACAACGCTGCCGCTCAAACATCGTTCATTCCGCTGCTCACGCTCGGCATTCCCCCGAACGCAGTGATGGCCCTGATGGTCGGCGCGATGACCATTCACGGTATCGTCCCGGGCCCGCAGGTGATGACGAAACAGCCCGAGCTGTTCTGGGGCATGATCGCATCAATGTGGCTCGGCAATTTGATGCTTGTCATTATCAATTTGCCGTTGGTCGGTGTGTGGGTCAGCCTGCTGCGGGTACCGTACAGGTTGCTTTATCCATCCATCATCGTGTTTTGCTGCATCGGAATCTACTCGATCAATAATTCTCCGACTGATGTGATCATCGCCGCAATTTTCGGTTTGTTCGGCTATTGGCTCAACAAGCATGAATTCGAACCGGCGCCGCTGGTCCTTGCCTTTGTGCTCGGTCCGTTAATGGAAGAAAACCTGCGCCGGGCCATGCTGATCGCGCGCGGCGACGTAACCGTGTTTTTGACGAGGCCGATTTCGGCGGGGCTGATTGCCGTCGCTGCCATGTTGCTTGTGATCGCAGCGCTACCGATGATTCGAAAGCGCCGCCAGGAAGTCTTTGTCGAATAGTCTAGGACAGGGCTGGATCATTCGATCGTCAGCTAGCGAAAGCGCCGCTCACCGCCAGGAGGCCGGCGACAAAGATCACGAGTTGGACCGAGAAGACCGTGACGTTGACGTCCCAGGCACTCGCGAACAGCGGCACAGGTGCTTTGAACGGTTTGTAGCCATTGTCGTCATACGCGCGGCCGCCATAAATCGGCATGGCGATCAGCGCCGCAAAGAAAGCGGCATAGACGATCGCGCCCATTAGCGCGACCAGGTAGAGCCGCTCGACTGCGAGCGGACCTGGCCACCAGATCAGCGCAAAGGCGAGAAAGCCAAAGCCGACATAGCTCAAGATTTGCCAAACTACATGGAAGCGTGCGTGTGGCGTCCATTTTGGATTGGTCGCGTGAGTGTTGTTGAAATCGGCAAACACCGTGGCGATGGCCCAGCCCGCCGTCATCACTGTAAACAGGACCCGTGCGATCAGAATGTGGTCGAAGACCATGTTTTATCCCCCACGATGCACCCGACAACGATATCAAGTTCCAGACGAAAGCTTACGTCAATGCCAATATTTGGGGCGTTGATAAGCATCGGCGGGCAGTTGCCGCATGGGGTAAACTTCCCCATCTTGCGAGTCGACCCGTTACGGGACCACTGATGCGCCAATATCTCGATCTGATGGAACACATCCTCCACAACGGCGTGGAGAAGCGTGACCGGACAGGAACCGGCACGCTGTCGGTTTTTGGACACCAAATGCGGTTTCCGCTTGAGGATGGATTTCCGTTGCTCACAACCAAAAAGCTGCACCTGAAATCGATCGTTTACGAGCTGCTTTGGTTTCTGGCGGGGGACACGAACGTCAAATACCTGCAAGAGCACGGTGTGCGCATATGGGACGAATGGGCGGACGAGCGCGGCGATCTGGGCCCGGTTTACGGCCAACAATGGCGCTCGTGGCCCGCTCAGGATGGCAAGACGATCGATCAGATCGGCAATGTAATCACCATGATCAAGCTCAATCCGGATTCGCGCAGGCTGATCGTCACCGCGTGGAATCCGGCTGACGTCGACAAGATGGCACTGCCACCGTGCCATTGCCTGTTTCAGTTTTATGTCGCCGAAGGCAAATTATCGTGCCAGCTCTATCAACGCTCTGCCGATGTCTTTCTCGGGGTGCCGTTCAATATAGCGTCTTACGCGCTTCTGACCATGATGGTCGCACAAGTGACGGGCTTTAAGGCCGGGGATTTCGTTCATACCTTCGGCGACGCGCACCTGTATCTCAATCACGTCGAACAGGCGCGGCTGCAATTGTCTCGGGCGCCGAGGCAGCTGCCGGCGATGCGCCTTAACCCGGCGGTGAACGACATATTTGCATTCCGTTTTGAGGACTTTGTCGTCGATAATTACGACCCGCACCCGCACATCAAGGCCGAAGTAGCCGTTTAGTTCGACCAACAATAAGCGATATTGTTGTTATCGCCGTTTGTATGCACCGCGCTAAGAACATTTTAATTGGAACTACTGCGTAGCCTTTCGAATTCTCGAACGCGTGTGTTCGGTGGAGATAACGGCCGTTAGTAAATAGTCAGAACAATCGTTCTATGCATGTGCGAAAGAGGTTGAAGCAATGTCTCGCTATTCTACCGGGTCGTGCTGTAGTTCGGCGGATGTGCCTGCCGGGAATGTACGCGTACATAATGTGATGTGTTCATGAAAATCGTCCTGGTGGCGGCGATCGGCGACAACTTGGTGATTGGCCGCGACGGCCAGTTGCCGTGGCGATTGAAGTCTGATCTGCAACATTTTCGTAAGGTGACACTCAACCGGCCGGTGATCATGGGGCGCAAGACCCATGAATCAATTGGCAAGACACTCGGCGGGCGCACCAATATTGTGCTCACCCGCGACCTAACCCTGATTGCGCCTGGTGCAGTCCTTGCTACGAGTCTAGACGCCGCACTCAGCTTCGCCCGGGCCGACGCAGCCAAGCGCGGCGTCGATGAAATCATGGTTATCGGCGGCAGCGATATTTTTGCAGCAACGATGTCGATCGCCGACCGCCTGGAAATTACTCATGTTCACGCCTCGCCTGAGGGCGATGTGGTGTTTCCGCCAATCGACCCCGAATTCTGGCAGGAGGTATCGCGCGAAGACCATTTTGCAGGGCCGGACGATGACGCCGATTTTACACTGGCGACATATATAAGGCGCTGAATCGCGTAAATACGCGGCAAGTCGGCGCGTTGTAACGGTGCCTGCGGTCCCCTATAACCCTCCCAACATAAGGCAGCTGGGCATCCGGCGCCGGCGGCTGGAGATTATGTAAATGCCATGGACCAATCAGGGCGGCGGTGGACCCTGGGGCTCGGGCGGCAAGGGCCCTTGGGGCTCCGGACCGCAATCTTCAGGACCGACACCGCCGGACCTGGAGGAAATTCTTCGCCGCGGCCAGGATAGACTGAGGCGAGTATTACCTGGCGGTAACCTTGGCGGTCGCGGTTTCGCCCTTATCGCGCTAGGCGTCATCGCGCTGTGGGGTTTTTCGGGGTTCTTCAGAGTAGAACCGGACGAACTCGGTGTTGTGCTGCGCTTCGGTAAAGAAGTGCGCGAGGTTCAGCCCGGCTTGAATTACCATCTACCTTATCCGGTCGAGACCGTGCTCACGCCGAAGGCGCTACGGGTCAACAAGATCGATATTGGAATGCGTGTTGTCGATGACATCCGTCGCGGCGGCACCACGACACGTGACGTTCCGGAAGAGAGTTTGATGCTCACCGGCGACGAAAATATCGTTGATGTCGACTTTTCGGTGCTCTGGAAGGTCAAGCCGACCGGCGTTGGCGAGTTTCTTTTCAATATCCAGAATCCGGAAGGCACCGTTAAAGCGGTCGCGGAAAGCGCCATGCGCGAGGCGATCGGCCGTTCCGAGATCCAGCCGATCCTGACCGGCGCGCGGCAGACGATCGAGACTGCCGTACAGGATTTGATGCAGAAGACGCTCGATCACTACGGCGCCGGCATTATCGTGCAGCAGGTACAGCTCCAGAAGGTTGATCCGCCCGCCCAGGTGATCGATGCTTTTCGTGATGTGCAGGCTGCTCGTTCCGATCTTGAACGCGCGGTCAACGAAGCGCAGACCTATGCCAATCGCGTAGTTCCTGAGGCGCGCGGACGCGTCGCGCAGATTACGCAGGCCGCGGAAGCGTATCGTCAGCAGACAGTTGCCGAGGCGACCGGTCAAACGTCGCGCTTTCTCAAGATTTACGAGCAGTATAAAAAAGCGCCAAACGTCACGCGCGAACGCATGTATCTCGAAACGATGGAACGTGTCCTCGGCGGTGCCGACAAGATCATTCTGGATTCTGGCGCGGGCGCCAGCAATGTCGTGCCCTATCTGCCCCTCAGTGAGTTGACGCGGCCGCCTCAGACGCGGACACAGCCGCAAGGTGGAGGCCGGCCATGAGGCTGAACTTTGTTGGCGGCATCATCGCCGTATTCGCAGTGGCGGCGCTTATTGTCGGCTATTCGTCGCTCTTCACCGTCTATCAGACCCAGCAGGCGCTTTTGATTCGACTCGGGCAGCCTGTCCGCGTGGTCAACGAGCCCGGTCTCAATGTAAAGGCGCCATTCATTGACACTGTCGTCTACATCGACAAGCGCATACTCGACCTCGAGGCGCCGCCCCAGGAAGTCATCGCCTCCGATCAGAAGCGGCTGGTCGTCGATGCCTTTGCGCGCTACCGCATTCAGGATGCGCTGCGGTTTTACCAGACGCTTGGCTCGATTTCAGGTGCGAATTCGCAGCTCTCCATCCTCCTAAATTCTGCGCTGCGTCGGGTCTTGGGCGAGGTGACGTTCACGCATGTGGTGCGCGATCAGCGTGCGGAATTGATGGCGCGTATTCGTGAACTTGTGGATCACGAAGCAACGTCGTATGGCGTTCAGGTGGTCGATGTGCGCATTCGTCGTGCCGATCTTCCGGAACAAAACAGCCAGGCGGTCTATCAGCGCATGCAGACCGAACGCCAGCGGGAGGCCGCGGAGTTCCGTGCTCAGGGCGCGCAGCGCGCCCAGGAAATTCGTTCGCGCGCGGACCGCGAGGTCACTGTCCTCGTGGCGGAAGCGACATCGAAATCCGAGCAAACCCGCGGTGAGGGTGACGCGACGAGAAACCAGATCTTTGCGGAAGCCTTTAACCAGGATCCTGACTTCTTCGCGTTCTATCGTTCCATGCAGGCCTACGAGAACGGGCTTAAGCAGAACGACACGCGGATGGTTCTAAAGCCTGATTCGAGCTTCTTCCGTTACTTCAATGACCCCCTGGGGAAAGCGCGCGAAAACCCAACGGCGCCGGCCGCCTCGGCTCCATCTCGTTAGCCATCGCGTAATCCTGTGTCGGACTTTTTGGCCGCGCTTGGACTGGTCTTTGTAATCGAGGGATTGATCTTTGCGGCATTTCCCGACGCCGCCAAGCGCGCAATGGCTAGCGTGCTTGAAACTCAGGACATTTCGCTTCGTTTGATCGGGATCGGTTCAGCTGTCGTCGGGCTTGTGATGGTCTGGCTTGTGCGAAGCTAACCGCGGGAATCAGGCCTCGCACGGTATTGATTTGCGGTGCCCTTGAATCGCCTCTAAGTCGGGGCCACTGTCCCCTAAGTGCATGTTCCAGGAGAAATGACGCCCATGGGCGCACCTAAATTACGCCTGATGAATCGCCCCGGCCGGGCTGGCCGGGCCGCTATCGCGGCGGCTACCATCGTCCTTTTCGCCTCGATGGCACCTGCATCCGCTCGAGGGCCGGAGGGAATCTCCGACGTTGCTGAACAGGTCATTGACGCGGTCGTCAATGTTTCTACCAAGCAATCGGTCGACCTCCGGAGCGGCGCGATGCCGCAGCTGCCGCCGGGCTCTCCGTTTGAGGAATTCTTCGAGGAATTTTTCAAGAATCGACGCGGGCAGAATGGGCAAAACGGGCAGAACGGGCAGAACGGTCAAAGCGGACAAAATAACCAGCCGGCCGTCCCGCGCCGTGTCAATTCACTTGGCTCAGGCTTCATCATTGACCCGAGCGGCCTGGTTGTCACGAACAACCATGTCATCGCCGATGCAGACGAAGTGAACGTCATTCTCAACGATGGCACGACTTTGAAGGCCGAGATTGTGGGCCGCGATCAGAAAACCGATCTCGCCCTGCTCAAAGTCACGCCAAGCAAACCTCTCAAGGCGGTCAAGTTCGGTGACAGCGACAAGCTGCGTCTCGGCGAATGGGTGATTGCTATCGGAAATCCGTTCAGTCTCGGCGGTACAGTTACGGCCGGTATTGTCTCGGCACGCAATCGCGACATTCAATCCGGTCCTTATGACAACTACATCCAGACCGACGCTGCCATTAATCGCGGCAATTCAGGTGGACCTTTATTCAATCTCAACGGGGAAGTGATTGGCGTGAATACGGCCATCATCTCGCCGTCCGGTGGCTCAATCGGCATTGGCTTCGCGGTGCCGTCGAAAACCGTCGTCCCGGTGATCGATCAGCTTCGTGAGTTCAAAGAGGTCCGGCGCGGCTGGCTCGGTGTGCGCATCCAGCAAGTGAGTGACGAAATTGCGGAAAGCCTAAGCGTCAAGCCGGCACGTGGCGCGCTGGTGGCGGGTGTCGACGAGAAGGGGCCCGCCAAGCCTGCGGGGATTGAGCCGGGAGATGTGATCGTCAAGTTTGATGGAAAAGACGTCAAGGAAATGCGCGATCTGCCCAAGATCGTCGCGGACACGCCAGTTGGCAAGGACGTCGAGGTTCTCGTTGTCCGCAAGGGCAAGGAAGAAAAGAAAACGGTCAGGCTCGGCCGTCTCGAAGATGAAAAACAGGCATCGGCCAATGCCGATGATAAAAAAGATGCTGTTCCCGACACGAAGCCGGTCGTGAAAAAAGCGCTCGGACTCGATCTCGCCAATCTGACGGACGATTTACGCAAGAAGCACAAGATCAAGGACAAGGTAAAGGGCGTCGTGATTACGGGCGTCGATCCGAATTCGCCGGCCGCCGAGAAGCGCCTTGCGCCGGGGATGGTGATTGCCGAGGTACAGCAGCAGCCCGTCGCAAATGCAGCCGAGCTTCAGCAGCGCATTGAAAAACTTAAGAAGGATGGGAAAAAAGCGGTGGTGCTGCTGGTCGTTTCGCCCGATGGGGATCCGAGCTTTGTCGCCTTAAGCCTGCAATAGCGGTTTGTGAGGAACGAAATAATGCGGAGGCCGGGCTCGTCCCGGCCATTCGTTATGGGGAGCTGCCGCTCTTATCGGTGAACGGATCGCTAGAATCCGGTAAATTCACTGCGGTTGTAGCCCTGCACATAGAGAAGTGCGGTGAGGTCACAATGGTCGATCCGCGCCGGCGCGGCCGCGGCGACTTTCGGTTTGCCGTGATAGGCGACGCCGAGGCCGGCTTCCAGAAGCATATCGAGGTCATTGGCGCCGTCGCCGATCGCCATTGTATCGAGCTTCGTCAGCTCGAACTTCTTGCGTAGCTCGAGCAGAGCATCGCGCTTGGCGTCTCGCCCAAATATCGGATTGACGACCTCTCCAGCCAGCTTGTTTCCGTCCGCAATGACAAGGATATTTGCGCGGCAGCTGTCGAATCCGATCGTCGCGGATATGCGATCGGTGAACAAAGTAAAACCCCCGGACACCATGCAGGTATAGGCGCCGTTTGCGCGCATGGTTGCCACGAGCGTTCGTGCTCCGGGTGTCAAGCTGATCCGATCCCGCAAGAGATCTTCTATCACCGAAATTGGCACCCCTTTGAGCAGTGCGACCCGTTCCCGCAATGCTGGCTCGAACGCGATATCGCCGCGCATGGCTCTCTCGGTGATCGCCGCAACGTGAGCCTTCTGACCGACAAATGCGGCAAGCTCGTCAATACACTCCTGGCCGATCATCGTGGAATCCATGTCCGCCAGAAGCAGCTTTTTGCGCCGGCCGCTCAAGGGCTGCACCACGACATCGATGCCGCTGGCGATCCCCCGCAGGCGCTGATCCAGTGCATCTTTGTCGAAAGCATTTTCCGCGTTAAATGGAATATCGGCGGCATCGGGTCCCAACATCTGCGGCGCTCCCGTATTCGCCAAAAGACTGCGTGCGTGCCCGAGAACAGAAGGTTCGAGAACGCCCGAGGCGTCGATGAGAGTCGCTACATGATTCATGCGATGCATAGTTCCAGCCGAGCCGTGCTTATTGCAGGGCCGACCGCAAGCGGCAAGTCGGCGCTCGCGCTCGACGTCGCGGCGAATCTGGGCGGCACAATCATCAACGCCGACTCGATGCAGGTATACCGTGACTTGCGCGTCATTACTGCGAGACCGACACCCGACGACGAGGCTCGCTTGCCGCATCGCCTCTTCGGGTTTGTTGACGCGGAGGAAAATTATTCGGTGGGCCGATGGTGCCGCGATGTCGAGGACGCGATCCGCGAGACAATCGCCCGGAAACAGGTCCCTGTGATCGTTGGAGGCACTGGATTGTATTTTAAGGCACTGACGGCGGGCCTTGCCGCGGTGCCGCCAGTCCCCCCGGAAATTCGCGGTCAGGTACGGAACCGGTTGAAACTTGAAGGTGCTCCCGCTCTGCACGCTGAGCTCGCTCAGCTCGATCCCGCGACCGCGAAGCGTGTGATGGTGAACGATCGGTCGCGGATTTCGCGTGCGTTGGAAGTGGTGCTGGCGACGGGGCGTCCGCTCTCGGACTGGCATCGGGAAGGGCTGCCCCCGTTAATCGATCCTAAGTGTACAGGGAAGGTTTTCATAACCTGCGAGCGCCAGGAACTGGTTCGCAGGATCGAGACACGTTTCGCTGCAATGCTCGCGTCCGGTGCGCTTGAAGAGGTGCGCAGTCTGGCCGCTCGCAAGCTTGATCCGTTGTTGCCCGCCATGAAGGCCCACGGAGTGCCCTGGTTGGTCCGGCACCTCGACGGCGAACTCTCGCTCGATGAAGCGGCCGCCGGCGCGGTTATGGACACGCGCCGCTACGCCAAACGGCAGCTCACTTGGTTTCGCAATCAGATTGCGGACTGGCCATGGGAATCGCCGGAAAATGCGCTTTCAGCGCTCAAAACCCAGCTTTCGGCCCTCAAATAACGCTGATTCCGCTTGACCGCCGCTGAGGACGTGACTATAAAACGCGCAATGAAAGTTCAGGTGAACACGGTGTTACGCAATATTATTACTCTCGTAGTAGAGGTTCGGGCGCTGGCGTGGTCCTGAAGAAGGGCCACAGGCGAGCGTCCGGACATGGCCCGTTTCGGGCCTTTTTTATTGCCGAGACAAGAACGCGACGACGAAAGGGAATGCCATGACACGCGAAATGACCGGCGCCGAAATGGTGATCCAGGCGCTCGCCGACCAGAACGTCGAGCACCTGTTCGGCTATCCCGGCGGAGCAGTGCTGCCGATCTACGACGCCATTTTCTCGCAAAATCAGGTGCGGCATATCCTGGTGCGGCACGAGCAGGGCGCGGTGCATGCCGCCGAAGGTTATGCGCGCTCGACCGGCAAGACCGGCGTGGTGCTGGTGACCAGCGGACCC
>DASSIT010000098.1:0-4698 GCA_035691545.1 Pseudolabrys sp.
GCACAGCAGGAAGGCGTGTTCGAGAGATACGTCGAGGCCGCGTTTTTTCATATGTGGGTCGAGCCCAAGAAAATGGACAACCCGGAGATCGCGCTCAAGGCGCTGTCGCAATCCGGCCTTGATGCGGCAAAATTATTCGTCCGCGCGCAGGAACCCGACATAAAGGCCAAGCTGATCGAGAACACCCGATCCGCGGTGGAGCGCGGTGCTTTTGGCTCGCCAACTTTCTTTGTCGGCGGCGAAATGTTTTTCGGCAAGGAGCAGTTGAGGGAAGTGGAGGAAATGATTTTGGGCAAGTAGCTGTCATTGCGAGCCAACCGATCGCGCGAATGCGCGGCCGATGACAGGCTCCGCGAAGCAATCCAGCGCCGAAGACAATGTCTGGATTGCTTCGTCGTTGCGCTCCTCGCAATCACGCGACGCCGCAGGCGGCTTCAGGAGAGACAATGCAAAAACGTAACGCAACGGTCGCGGTGATCGGTGCCGGCGACTATATCGGCGCCGAGATCGCAAAAAAATTTGCTTCCGAAGGTTTCACCGTGTTTGCCGGACGACGGGATGGCGCCAAGCTCGAGCCTCTTGTCAGGGAGATCGAGGCGGCAGGAGGCTCGATCGTAGCTCGCGCGCTGGATGCGCGGAAGGAAGACGAAGTCGCGGCATTCCTGAACGATGCCGACCAGCAGGCGCCGCTGGAAGTGACCATCTTCAACGTCGGCGCCAACGTCAATTTCCCGATTCTGGAAACGACCGATCGCGTTTTCCGCAAAGTGTGGGAAATGGCTTGCTGGGCCGGTTTTCTTGCCGGGCGCGAGTCCGCGCGTCTGATGCTGCCGCGCGGCAAGGGCAACATCTTCTTTACCGGTGCCACCGCGTCGCTGCGCGGCAGCAGCGGATTCGCGGCGTTCGCCAGCGCCAAGTTTGGCCTTCGCGCCGTGGCCCAGTCGATGGCGCGCGAGTTGGGTCCGAAAAATATCCACGTCGCACATTTGATCATCGATGCCGGCGTCGATACCGCCTGGGTCCGCCAGCGCCGGGAACAGCTCTGGGACAAGGAAGCGCTTGATAATCCGGAATTGCTGATGCCTCCGGCGTCGGTCGCCGGCGCCTACTGGCAGCTCTATCAGCAGCCGCGCAGTGCCTGGACCTTCGAACTCGAGATTCGCCCGTTCGGAGAAAAATGGTAGCTGAGCCGATCGATCTTGATATTCGCTATTCCCTCTCGCCCGTGAGCGCTTTAAGAACAGCAAAAAGGAGTGGAACATGCGGATTCTCGTAGTCGGCGCGGGCGCTATCGGCGGATATTTTGGGGGCAGGCTGCTGCAGGCAGGCCGCGACGTGACGTTCCTGGTACGGCCAAGGCGCGCCGCCGAGCTCGCCCGCGATGGCCTTGTCATCAAGAGCCCGAATGGCGATGCCACGCTGAAGAATCCGCCGACTTTGCAAGCCGACGGGCTCGGCGAGAAGTTCGACGTCGTGTTGCTCAGCTGCAAGGCCTTCGATCTCGACGATGCGATAAGATCCTTTGCGCCCGCGGTCGGACCGAAAACGGCAATCATTCCGCTGCTCAACGGCATGCGTCACGTCGACGTTCTCGATGGCCATTTCGGCAAGGACCGTGTGCTCGGCGGCCAGTGCGGGATCGCGGCAACGCTCGATGAGCATCGCCACGTGGTGCAGCTTGCGCCGGCGTTTCAATTGCTGAGCTTCGGCGAGCGCGACGGCGGCATATCGGATCGCGTCCGCGCCATCGCCGAGGATTTTGCCCCCGGCAACATAGGTTCGCAGGCCAGCGAAAACATCATGCAGGAGATGTGGGAGAAATGGGTGTTGCTCACCACGCTTGCGGCCTCGACGTCGCTCATGCGCGCGGCCGTAGGCCATATTCTGGCGGCTCCAGGCGGACGCGATTTCATCCTCGGACTTCGCGATGAATGCAGCGCCGTGGCAAAGGCGGCGGACCATGCTCCGCGAGAGGCGTTTGTCACCCGCATGGACGGGATGCTGACCACGGAGGGATCGCCGCTCACCGCGTCGATGTTCCGCGACATCAAGGCAGGCGCGCCGGTCGAAGCCGATCATGTCGTCGGCGACATGATCGCGCGCGGCGATGCGGCGAAGGTACCGGTGCCAAAACTGCGCATCGCCTACACACATCTGAAAGCGTATGAGAGCCAACGGGCGTAGACTGCTGGCAGGAACGGTCGCAGCGGCTCACATGTGCGCGAGATAATGCGCCAGCGCAGTGATTTCTTCTTCGCTTAGGGGATAGGCAACTTCGGCCATCGCGGCCATGCCGCCGCCCGATCGCATGCCTGACTTATAGTCGTGCAGCGCCTTCAAAAGATATTCTTCGCGCTGTGCGGCAATGCGCGCCACGGCCTTCGTGCCTGCGTAGGTATCGGTATGGCATGATGCGCAACGCCGTCCCATAGCCGCCTGCGCGCCTTTCCGCGACAGGTCGGGATTGTCATCGGGTGCGGGTTTTGGCGGATCAAGCGAGGCAAAGTAGGCGCCGAGATTGCGGACGTCTTCGTTGTTGAGCTGTTCGACGATCGGCTGCATCTGCTCGTTCTTGCGCGTGCCGCTGCGGAAGAAAACGAGCTGCCATTGAACGAATAGATCGGGCTGTCCCGCAAGCGAAGGAATGTTCTCGGTTTTCGAAATGCCGCCCTCGCCGTGACAGCCGGTGCAGAGTTCGGCCTTTTCTTTGCCGGCGGCGAGATCGGCGGCAAAGGCGGCAGGGGCGCAAAACAATGAAAACGCAAGACCTGACAAAGCGAGGAGAACCGATCGACAACGCATGATGATACTTCCACTCTCAACGGGAACCGGTGCCAACGAGGCGAAGCACAGAAAACAAGGCTAGCGGCCGCCCGTTCCCGAGCGGCCGCCAGCAACTTTGGCTAAAGCCTCGCTACTTCTTGGCGTAACTGATGCGATAGATCGCGCCGGCCCAATCATCGGCCACCAGGATCGATCCGTCCTTGTCCAGGATGAGATCGGCAGGCCGGCCGAGATAGCCGCGGTCACCTTCGATCCAGCCTGACGCAAACACGGTTTCCTTGGCATTTTTGCCGTCGGGATCGGCCGTGACGCGAACGATTCTGGCGCCTTGGTACTTGTGCCGGTTCCAGGAGCCGTGTTCGGCAATCAGAATCGAGTTCTTGTACTCGGCGGGAAACTGGTCGCCGGTATAGAACTTCATGCCGAGCGGCGCGACGTGCGCGCCGAGATTGAGAACCGGCGGGGTGAATTCCGAACATTTGTGACCCATCGCAAATTTCGGATCAGGCATGTCACCCTGATGGCAATAGGGGTAGCCGAAATGCTCGCCGAGCCTCGAAATCATGTTGAGCTTGTCGCTCGGAAGATCGTCGCTGATCCAGTCGCGGGCATTTTCGGTGAACCAGTATCTGCCGGTGCGCGGATCGACGTCGCCGCCGACGCTGTTGCGGACACCGAGTGCCACCAGCTCGGCGTTACCGGTCTTGGGATCGACGCGGCGGATCTGCGAAACGCTGGTCGGCGGAATACCGATGTTGAACGGAGGTCCGAATGGCACGTAGAACCAGCCGTCCTTGTCCGCGGCGAGATATTTCCAGCCATGCGCGGCATAGGATGGCATGTCGTCGTAGACCACCTTACCGGCACCGAGATTATCGAGATTGGCTTCGGCGTTGTCGTATCGGATGAGCTTGTCGACGGCGATGACGTAGAGCGCGCCGTCACGGAAGGCGAGCCCGGTGGGCATATTCAGCCCCTTGAGGATGGCCTTGACCTCCTTCTTGCCGCCATTGTCTTTGATGGCGTAGACGTTGCCGAGACCGAACGAGCCGACAAAAAGCGTGCCCTTGTCTCCCCAAGCCATCTGCCGCGCCGCCAGCACGCCCGAAGCGTAGACGTCGATCTTGAAGCCGTCAGGTAGCTTGATCTTCTTGAGGAGCGTGGCGAGTTCGGCATCGGAGGCGCCGGTCGGCGGCCCCGCTACCGGTGCCAGACCCTTTTGCGCCTCGGTCTCGTCGCCAAGAAACCAGTCGTCCGGCGGGTGGGTCCAGAACTCTTTGTTGCCGGATTCGTATTTCTTTAGCGGCTTATCCTGCGCGCCGGCCTGGCCCGCTCCCGCGACAATGAGGATCGTTGCGAGCGCAAGAATAGATCGATTGAAAGCCGATTTCATCGCGTCACTCTCCCTGTGCAGCCCGACGGCTGCAATCGTTGTTTATTGCGCGCCTATGAAGGCGTAGTTTTTAGTCTGAAATGAGGTGGATCAGACCAAAAAAGCTTATCACATCCTCAAGGGGAGAGAAGCGCGCCTGCGTTCATCAAGGCAAAACAGGCGGGTCGAGATTTCTCGTGTCCGGCTCGCGGCAGAAGAACACAAAGGCCTGCTCGCAACGACAGGCTTTGTCGAACATTGCCTCAGTAACGTAAGCGGCCCGACATCGCACCCGTCAACAACCCGTTCGGCCCCGAGGTTGTCACCCATGTCTCAGGTACGATCTGCTACCTGTGTGTCCGGGCCGGACACAATCGAAATCTGGAGCGGGCGAAGGGATTCGAACCCTCGACCCCGACCTTGGCAAGGTCGTGCTCTACCCCTGAGCTACACCCGCGTCCTTGGGTATGGCGGCACGGCCGCCAAGCCCGGTTCTATAGCCAATCCCGGCAGGGCTTTGCAACCACGGCAAAAATGGCCAG
>DASSIT010000099.1:0-26178 GCA_035691545.1 Pseudolabrys sp.
CGCAGCGTTTCCGGCGGCGTATGATTGCGCTCGGCTCAGGCGATCCAACCAAGCTTATATGCTCGGCGCTCATAGCGCAGGCCTTCCACGCGATCGGTTATCCGATTTTGCCCGCGATCGAACGGGTAGAAAGCGCAGAAGCACGCCGGGAAATCTATCATATCCGCGACAGCTCCCTTTATTGCCCGCGCGATTTCGATATTTCCCCCTATTTCGCCGTCGTCAAGCCGACCATCGAAATGGGGTTCGATTACAAGACAATCGATTGGTCGATGGAAGATGCGCGGATCGGGAATAAAGGGAAGTGAAAAACTTATTGAGCAAAGCCTGAAAAAGATCATCGCCACTTCCATAACCGCGGCATTTGGCGGCAATCTGGGACGAGGCGCCTGCCTTCGCAGGTTATGTGGGGCTTTTGTTTCGCTCTGAGCCGGGGTTGCCGAACTGTAATTCGACCGCCCATTTCCCGCCTTTTTCCCGGGGGAGAGTTCCAGCGTCTTTGCGAGACGCAAAGACGAGTGGACGGAGGGTCAGGTCATGAAAATCTCGCCATTTATTTGGGGACTTGCGGTTGCATTTGTCGCCACGCCCGCACTGGCGAAGCCGGCTTACGTAGCTTCGACCGTCAATCTGCGTGCAGCGCCGGGCACTGGAAGCGAGATCGTTGCCAAGATCCCTGGCGGCAGCCTTGTGGACGCCGGAGGATGTGACGGCGGATGGTGCGAAATCAGCTGGCAGGACAAGAAAGGTTTTTCGATTCAGACCGCCCTCGACCTGAGCGGGCGAGTGCCACAGCAGCGTGCTGCCGCGGCTGGTCCCTACAGGCAAGGTCCGCAAGTGGTCGAGGGGCCGGAGGAAGTTGAAGGTCCCGTCTACTACGAGCCGCCACCCGTCATCTATTACGGCGGGCCGTACTACCGGCCTTATCGGGGCTGGCGCCGGCACTGGTGGTGACAGCTATTTTGTCTGGTTGCCGCTGCCGAATGTGAGGCCAAGCACGACAAGCGTGACGAAATAGGCGGCGACGCCCGCCGGCAACGCGATGACTAGTTTCAGGGCCAGCCCCTGTTCGAGTCCGAACAGAACAGCGGCGCCGACCAGCACCGCCGCCAACCGGATCATGCGGTCACGGTTTATATGCACGAGCGCCTAACGCTTGCCATCGGTCGGCGTGCGCATGTTTGCCCACGGGTCGTTGGCGGTGGCCGCCGCATTCCCATCCTTGCGCGTTTGCTCGAGCGTGCGCTTATATTGGCGATCGACCTGGTCTGCCTGTGCCTTCTTTTCCCTTTCGAGAATTGCCATTGGGTCGTCTTCCTTCTTCTGCGCGAGCGAAGGCGTGGTCAAGATGCCCAAGGCGACGGTGGCAAATAGCAGTTTTCTCATGGCCGTTCATTCCCACCCCGATACATTAAATCTAACATGGCCGCTTGCGACGCTCAATTGCGTCGAATCCTCGCGTGATTCGGGCTCTAATTTGATATAAGGCCAGCGGGTCTGCTGGAGCTTACACGCATGTCGCTCGTTCACCACACGTCGATGGCCAGGGATTCCAGCGCGTTGCGGCACGAGTGGACGCGCGAGGACGTCCGTGCCCTGTTCACATTGCCATTTCCTGACTTGATGTTCCGCGCCGCCGTGGCCCACCGCGAGTATTTCGATCCCGCCGAGGTACAAATTTCCACCCTGCTTTCAGTCAAGACAGGAGGGTGTCCCGAGGACTGCGCCTATTGCCCGCAGTCGGCAAAATTCGATACCGGCGTCAACGCAGAAAAACTGATGGAACTTGACGCAGTGCTTGCCGAAGCGCGAGCGGCAAAAGCCGGCGGGGCGTCGCGCTTTTGCATGGGCGCTGCCTGGCGCTCGCCCAAGGACCGCGACCTCGACAAGGTTTGCGCGATGGTTGAGGGGGTGAAAGCGCTTGGCCTCGAAACTTGTGTCACCCTCGGCATGCTCACGAGAGGGCAGGCTAGGCGGCTGAAAGACTGTGGTCTCGATTACTACAACCACAATCTTGATACCTCGCCGGAATACTACGGCGCGATCATCACTACCCGGACCTATCAGGATCGTCTCGATACGCTCGAACACGTGCGAGAAGCTGGCATCCATGTCTGCTGCGGTGGCATCGTCGGGATGGGCGAGGGTTTCGAAGATCGTGTCGGCATGCTCGCGACGCTCGCCAGTCTGCCTGTGCATCCGGAAAGCGTGCCGATCAACATGCTTGTCCAGGTCGAAGGAACGCCCCTTGCGGGCACCGCACCACTCGACCCGCTCGATTTCGTAAGAACGATTGCCGTCGCGCGCATCTGCATGCCGGCTTCGGTCGTTCGGCTCTCGGCCGGCCGCGAGGATATGAGCGAGGAAACGCAGGCGCTGTGTTTTCTCGCCGGCGCCAATTCTATCTTTTATGGGCCAAAATTGCTCACGACACCAAATCCCGGGCGCGATCGCGATCTGGCGCTTCTCGACAAGCTCGGCCTCCGGCCTATGGCCTAGCGGTCACGTGAGACCGCGCACCAGCATGAGGCCGCCAAACAATCCGCCGATCGACAGCAGGACCGATAGCACTATGTATAGGGCGGCGGGTCCGATTTCTCCCCGCTCATAAAGCAGGGCCGCATCGAGCGAGAAGGTCGAGAAAGTCGTATAGCCGCCGAGAATGCCGGTTGTGAGAAAGAGCTGCCAGTGCTGGGGAATACCGCCCCTGAATGCGAACAGCGCAACAAGCAGCCCCATGACGACCGATCCTGTGACATTCTCGAACAGCGTGGCGTAAGGGAACGCAGTGCCTATGAGCCGTGCGAAGGCGAGGTTGAAACCATGCCGGAGCGCGGCGCCAATTCCGCCGCCGAAAAACACGATCAGGAATCCCATCGACCCAATCCCTCATCTCAGGCAATGAAAAACCGCCCGATTGCCGACGGAATCCCACCGCCATGTTGCGCGGCAGGAGTCATCAGCCCGGACGGGCGGTTATCGGGGGAACCCCATCCCCATCGCGTCGAACCTACCGGCGACGCATTTCAGGGTCAACGGGGACGCGGCAGACAATTCCAATTCACTCGTCTAGTGTCCCGCCATCTTGATGAAACCAGCTCCACCTCGGCGTCGACGGCGTGCATTCGACTGGTCGACAGCAACCATCGCCGGTTTGGCAATTGCTGCTGCGGTCACCGTTTATGTCCGTGGCGGTCGCATTCATTTTCTTGAAATTCTCGGCGGCGACTTATCGCTTTTTGCCGAAATGCTTCCGAAAGTTCTGGCCGGCTGCCTGATCGGCGCGTTTGTCACACTGCTGCTGCCGCGTGAACTGGTGGCGCGTTGGGTCGGCCATGAATCGGGATTTGCCGGGCTGCTGATCGCTGCTTTTTTCGGTTTCCTGCTGCCCGGCGGCCCGATCACCATCTATCCGGTGGCCGGCGCGTTTCTCATTATGGGTGCGGACGCCGGAGCGGTGGTGGCATTCATTGTCAGTTGGACGCTCATTGGTTATACGCGCGCCCTCGTCTGGGAGCTTCCCTTCTTCGGCGCGGATTTTGTGATCTGGCGTATTGCAGCGGCGATACCGCTACCGATTATTGCAGGGCTTTTGGCGCGAATTGTGGTGCGCGCGGGCTTCGAATATCGCGGCGAAGAAAAATGACGCTCGCGATCAACATTCTGCTGTGGCTCGTCGTCGGAATTCTGGCATTCATTGCTATGTTGCGCGGCCGCGCGCTGCTCGACGACGGCATCCGCGCCGGTGTGATGGAGTTCATTCTCCTGCTTCCGCGCATTGGCATTGGCGTGATCGGTTCGGGGTTCATCGCCGAGGCATTGCCGAACGAATGGATAGCCCCATGGCTTGGGCCGGAGTCCGGTTTTTTCGGTGTGGTCCTGGCCACGCTCGGCGGCGCCCTAACGCCTGGCGGACCCGTCGTCGGCTTTTCAATTGGTGCAGCTGCGCTCAAGAGCGGCGCTGGTGCCCCGCAAGTGATTGCTTACTCGACCGCTTGGGCTCTTTATGCGATCCACCGACTGGTGATTTGGGAGGTGCCTATGATGCCGGCGCGGGTGGTGTGGCTACGCGCATTGGTGTCGCTGCCGCTGCCATTTTTGGCCGCGGCACTCGCGATGTTGCTCGGCCGGCCCTGAACCGGGGTTCATTCATCTGAGGTATTCCACTCGCGGCCGCTCGTGCTGGTTTCCGGACACAACGTCGGCGGTGAATCAAGCTGATTGATCGCTCTGGCAGCGGAGATGAATGCGAAATAAACATGGCGCCAAGATGTAAGCTCGCATTCAATTGGGCCAGCGACGGCTCCGCGTAGGCGGAGCCGTTTTGTTCAGCTTTCAGCTCGGGCGCGCCGCGCATCGACGGCGAGGGCCGTAAAATAGCCGAGGGCGCTCAGGCAGGCGATGCAGAAGCTCACCGGCCAATCGGTATAGAAGGCGACTGACAGCCCGCCCCATGCTTCGCCGAGCGCAAGTGCTGCTGATAGGAACAGCGCGCTCCACAGGCCCGTTGTCAGGCGTTGCGCGGCGGCTGGAGGCCCGACCATAAGGGTGAAGACAAGGAGCACGCCGACAATCTGTGCAGATTCGGATACGGCGAGCGCGATGATCGCAAGGAATGCCGTCGAGACGAACCGAACCGGCACGCCTTTGGCCTCAGCCAGTTCGGGTTGCAGGCTGGCAAAAACCAGCGGCCGCATGATGAACGCCAGCGACAAGAGAGAGACCGAGCCCAGGACCGCGAGTACCGCGATCATCGTGTGGTCAACTGCGAGCACATTACCGAACAGCAGTGCCGACGCCTGGGTGGCGAAGGACGTGTAGTAGTGCAGAAACAGCAGGCCAAATCCAAGTGCGAGAGCGAGGACGACCCCGATCGCAACGTCGCGATTGCCGATACGCTCGCTGAGGGCCCCCATGACGATGCCGGCGCCTAGCGTCAGCGCCACTAGGCCCCATATTGGCGCTGCGCCGATCAAGATGGCGCCCGTCGCACCGGCAAATCCGATGTGCGACAGCGCATGGCCGGCAAAGGTTTGGCCACGCAGTACCAGAAAATAGCCGGCGAGACCCGAGACCACCGCCGCGATGCCGGCGGCGGCAAAAGCATTAGTCATGAATTCATAGGCAAACATGTCACTGATGATGGTGGCCGTGGCTATGACTGTGATGGTCGTGCAGATGATCGGTGTGCTCGACATCGAGGCCGCGCGACATCACGAAGATGTAGCCGTCCGCCCGCACGACGTGGATATCGGTGCCATAGAGCCGGGAAAGGATCGGCGCCGTCACGGTCTCGTCGACAGTGCCGAGTACAGCCTGTGTGCTGCCCAAATACAGCACGCGATCCAGCGTACCGAGCAGTTGATTGAGTTCGTGCGCGCTGAACAGGACGGTAATTTTGCGTTCGCGGCATACTCTACGCACGACGTCGATTGCCGCTTCCTGCCGGCCCGCATCCAAGCTGATCAGCGGCTCGTCGAGCAACAGCAGCTTTGGCTGACCAATCAGCGCCTGCGCCAATAGAAGCCGTTGTCGTTCACCGCCGGACATTTCGGAAAGCGGCCGCGTCGCAAGCTCACGCGCATCTACGGCGTCGAGCATTTCCTCAACCGTGCGGCGTTCGCGGCGGCTGCCCAGCAGCGGCCCCCAGCGCTCGCCACCGAGCGAAGTGGCAATGAAGTCGCGGCCGCAGATGCGCAAATCCGGCAATATCGTGCGTAGCTGCGGAAGGTAGCCGATTTCCGGATTGCCGCATTGGGGCGCACGGTCAAAGACCCGCAATGTTCCTGCGCTCGGCGGCAGCAACCCCAGGATCGCCCGCATCAGGGTCGTCTTGCCGGCCCCATTGGGGCCAAGCACGCCGATGAACTCGCCTGGCTCGATCGTGAAGCTGACGTCCAGCAGCACCGTATGACCGCCGACCTGCAGCGTGACATTGTCGAAGGCGATGATGCTCATGAGCCCGGCTCGCTGAGCGCTTTGTCGAGAACCTCGAGTTCCTCAAGCAGCCATTTCTGGTATGAAACATTTGCGGGCATGGTCTCGGTGACGCCGACGATCGGAATTTTGACCTTGTTCGCAATGTTGCGCAGCCTACCGGTCAACTTGTCTGACGCCTGGCTATTGTAGATCAGCACTTTGACCCGGCGGTTGTTAAGGTCGCTCTCGAACGCCGCAATGTCGCGGGCGCTGGGCTCGGTATCGTTCATGACGGCAAGCTGGAAGCGCTGGTTTCTCATTGTCAGGGCGAGAGCTTCGGCCATCGGGCCAAAGACCGGTTCGGTGGCGGTGACCGCGGTGCCCGCGTGTTTCGCTTTCAGCTCTTCCGCACGTCGGGCGATGATCGCAAGCGAGGAGAGCGTTGCCTTGAGCCTTGCCGCATATTCTTCTGCGTGATCGTGGTCGGCCTTCGCGAGTGCCGCGGCGATCGCAGTTGCAACCGCCGGCATGGTCCCAGGCGCGTACCAGAGATGCGGGTTGCCGCCGGCTTTGTAACCGGTCAGTTGCGCGGCATCGATGACCGACCGTTCGCGGCGCGGTGCCGCAGCCAGAAGCTTCTCCATCCAGGAATCGTAGCTTGCGCCATTCAGGATGACGATCCGCGCGGTTGCGACCTGACGGACAATGCCCGGGGTGACCTCAAATAGATGCGGGTCCTGGTCCGGATTGCTCATAATACTGACGACCTCGACCCGGTTTCCGCCGATCTGGCGGGCGACGTCGCCATAGAAATTCTCTGCAGCTACGACGGCAATCGGGCCGCCGACAGCGCTCGCCGGAAATGCCGGTGCCAACGCAAAAATCAGAGAAAGCGCTGCAGCGATGACTTTGTTCAATAGGATCTTTCCGCGTTTCGAATGGTTCGAAAATGTAACATTATAACGTTACAACTGGCAAGGCGACTGAGGGCAGCAGGGGTGTTCAGCTACGGCTGGGGGGCGCGTTGGCGGTTTTACTTCAGGCGTCAGCCTTGGCAACGCCGCGCACGAGCCAGAAACGGAACATCCGGCGGGCCGTCGCTACCGAGAGCTTGAGAAAATCGGCACGCGCCTGGGTCAGGTCGCCCGGTGGCACTTCATGGGGCGCGAACCGTGCTTTCAGGATGGCGTTGAAGGTTGGCCAACGCAGTTCCGCAGCCTTGCAGGCGACGAGAACACCGTCATGGCGGGTGTTCTGCATTAGGCGTTCGATGAGCTCGATGGGCGCAGCGCACAGCCGCGCGAGAGCGGCGATCAATTCTTCATATTGGCCACTATCGGCAAATCCTGCGACTGCCAGTTCGTTGAGGCGGCCATCGCTTTGCATCTTGTCGATCACTGCGGTTGCGCGGCCGAAGTCGCGGGGCGAGGATGCCTTGCGCAGGACCCTGTCCGAAACCGAATCAAGCACATGTTGAATTGCGGCCTGACCCTCCGGCGGCATGACTGCTCGCAACCGGGCGCGAACCGTTTCCGTTGCTTTCTGCATCAGGCTTTGCAGCAACTCCGGCGGCAGATCCAGGCGGACACCGAGATTTTCCGCAAGCGTTTCGTCGGTCTCGGCACGCGTCACGAGCGTGACGTATCCGCGATCGGAAAATGTAGCGCCCTGATTTTGCGACAGTTTGCGAACAACCGTTGTATTCCCGCGCTGAATAAGAATGTCGGTCACCGCCGACGCGAGACGTGCGCGTTCGGAAATGGCTCCGAGGTGATCCTGGCCCTTTGCCGCCGCGATCTCGATAAGATCGCCATCAGTCAGCTGCGGTGATTGTTTTAGCACCGGGCCGGCAACGGCAATTTCGTCGTGGCGAGCCAGACTTCGGATGATACCGTTGGGTGCGTTCTCGATCGGCGCGAGCTTGGTGCCGAGCTCGGCAAGCGCCTTGGTTTCAACCTGATGGATGAGATGAGCAAGCACGTCGTCAAAAAGACCGACCTGCTCATGATTAAAGCCCGCGGCATTGCCAAGAAAAAGATCGGTTACGCGTCTTAGTATTTCGGTGCGCCGATCGCTCGAGCCTGCGGCCAGAACGTGTTCGAGTTCGTCGATGACTGACGCGGCCTGCGACATTTCTTGTCTTGGGCAGGATTCTTCCTGCCGCCTTCCACTAAGTGCTGGGGATCGCCCCAAATGCGTCCCGCACCATATCGGTGTGCCGTAAAGCTTAGGTAAAATTGGTCCGCCGAGCGTGGTCGGCCAAAATCGTCATGTCTCAAAGGGACTTATGATGCGTTTGGATTTGGCGCGTCCGCACAGTCCGTTTGACGGCGCAATATACACGTATAACGTGCACAAATTGATTATTGCGCGTGAATATTACCTTCTTTGACGACGCGGGCCCATTTGACGATTTCAGTCTTGATGTAGTCGCCGAATTCAGCCGAACTCATTTCGACGACAGCCGCCCCTTCGCGGTCGAACGCGGCCTTTAGTTCGGGCGCTTTGAGTGCCGCCTGAGTTGCCGAATACAGCTTTTCGGCGATCGGCTTGGGCAGTCCGGCAGGTGCGGCCAATCCCCACCAGTTGTCAGCCACATATCCAGGCACGCCGGCCTCCGCAATCGTTGGCACGTCAGGCAGAACCGGGCTGCGCTTTGACCCGCCGGTTCCCAACGCAATCAGTTGTCCGGATTTGATGAAGGGTGTGGTCTGAACGAGCGAGGAGAACATGATTTTCACGTGTCCGGCGATGACGTCCTGCATTGCCGGTCCGCCGCCCTTGTACGGCACATGCACGAGGTTGACGTGCGCCTGCAGCTTGAACAACTCGGCGCCCAAATGCTGAAAGCTGCCAACGCCCGCCGACGCATAGTTGAGCTCGCCCGGCTTCTGTTTCGCCAGCGTGAGCAAATCTTTCACGGATTTCACCGGCGACGTCGGATTGACCACCAATACGTTCGGCCCGGTGGCAAAAATCGAAATCGGCGTGAACGATTTGATGGGGTCATATTTGAGCGTGTAGAGCGCCGGGTTGACCGCATGCGCGATTGATATGACGCATATCGTGTAGCCGTCAGCCGCAGCCGTCGCACAGGCCTCCGTGCCAATTGTGCCGCCGGCGCCGCCGCGGTTGTCCACATAGACCTGCTGGCCAAGCTTAGTGCTGAGCTGCTGCGCTACCAGCCGGCCGACGACATCGTTACTTCCGCCGGGCGGAAATGGGATGATCAATCGCACCGGTTTGTTCGGGTAGTCGTCTGCGAACGCGCCCGGCAAGAATACGAAAAACAGCAAGGCGGCTGCAATCAGTCGTGACGGCGATGTCGACATTGTCTCTCCCGGCAGTCGATATTTCCTAATGCCAATAAGGGGGGTAATCGGTGCTTTTCTGTTCGGCATCGAGGCGTCGCAGCATTGCGGGCCATTCGAGGACGCCATAGGGGCGTCGAGTCCCCGGCTGATACATATGTGCGGTGTGCGCCAGAACGTTCTCGCCTGGCATGGTGAGTTCAGTTCGCGCGGCCATGGCGTCGACCTGCGAACGACATGACAATTCAAGCTGATACATCGTGTTGAACGCTTGCTGGACGGTCTCGCCGCACGTGAGTAGTCCGTGATTGCGCATGATCAAAGCGTCGTGCGGCCCCAGATCGCGCACCAGCCGCTCACGTTCGTCGAGTTCGACGGCCGGCCCCTCATAGTCGTGATAGCCTACGTGCCCCACAAAGCGGATCGAGGTTTGTGACAGCGGCAACAAACCGCATTTCATCGCCGCGACCGCCATGCCGGCTCGCGTATGTGTGTGCAGGACGCAGGTGACGTCCGGGCGGGCCTTATGAATGGCGCCGTGGATTACATAGCCAGATTTATTGATGTCGTAGTCAGTGTCGGGCTTCCAGACGATTTCTCCGTCCACGTGAATTTTCACCAGGCTGGACGCAGTAATTTCCTTGTAAAGGAGACCATAGAGATTGATCAGCAACAGATCTTTCTCACCCGGGATACGCGCGGTGATGTGATTGTATATTAGGTCCGTCATCCCGTAGACATCGACCAGCCGATAGCAAGCGGCAAGGTCGAGCCGTGCCTGCCATTCCTGCGCCGACACCTGATCCTTGATCGACGGGAATTCGGTGGAATAGTTCATGGTACTTCCCGCTGGCCCCAAACCTGCTGCCTAGGCCTTATTTAAGAGCAAGCATAGCGATCGCCGGAGTACCCCGCTACGGGGGCGCGGCTTGTGGGGACGCCAAAAATTTACGTGGCGGTAGGATATTTGAGCGCTAATGGTTTCTCAGCATCGGCAACGCACAGCAGGAAGGACGTTTCGTGTCGGCGCTTCAACTTCAACGGGCGAGAAAGTCGGTTTACCAGCGTGGCACTGTTGCATGCCGCAAGTGCGGGAAGCCGATCCGTGTGTTCAAACTTGCCGCGTTGGCGGACGAATTTTCGGTTCGTTGTTCCGCCTGCGGTGATCGTGGGCTATATAACAAACGCGCGGTTGCCGTGGATGAGTTGCCCGAACGGCGAAAGAAGCCACGAGTATAGGCGGCTCTTCCCCAAAAGACGTCTAAATCAGGTTCGCTTGTGACGTCCCGCGCTCCAGCCGAGTGGCGCTAGATGTTTTTCTCCGATTTCATTTGGTTCCGGCTCGATCGGAGTTGCCATCGTTACATTCCAGCGTGAAAGAAAACCGGCAACGGCGATCACGCCGACGAGCTCGACAATCTGCTCGTCGGTCCAGTGCTTCCTGAGCTCGCCAAAAATGGCGTCTGTTACCGCATTCGGCGAAGAGCTTGCGGCGACTGCGAGATCTAGCGCCGCTCGCTCCGCCTCACTAAACATCCGACTCGTCTTGTAGTCGCGCGCTGCCGCCAGCTTTGCGGAATCCACGCCAAAATGCAAAGCACCACTCGCCGTATGTGCCATGCTGTAGGGGTCGTCCGCGGTGCGGCTGGCGACATGCGCGACGAGACGCTTAAACCCGCGGTCTACTTTACTGTCAGGATCCCAGATTGCGCGTTGAATTTGCACGAACGCCTTTGCGAGCTTTGGCTTGCGCTGCATGGTCAGAACGCTGTTGGGCACGAAGCCTAGAGTTTTGAAGAAGGAATCAAATTCCTCCTTCATCTCCGGCGTCGTCTCGGGTGGCAGGGGATCCAGTCGTTCCCCGCTTATTTTTTGGCCCATAACCTGTCGTTCAGCTCACATGACGTTCTGCAACAGCAGCAGCAAGCCGCCGGTAACACCAATATTGGCGAGAAAGCCGTTTTGCATCCCGGTGCGTTTCATCGGGTCGTCCATTTCCCAGAAGCGCAGGAGAAGTAGCGATGCGAGCACCGTAAACACGATGAGGCAGAGTGCGCCGACCGCAGGGTGCCAGTTGACCAACAGCAGCAGACACCCGACCGCGTCAATGAACATGCCGGCCCAGAAAGTCACGCGCGGTAGCGGCGCCTTGAAAAAGGTGAGCCGCTTGACATGGTCTTCGATGTGATGGCCCGACAGGTTTCGTAGCCAGACAATCACGAAAAACGCGATAATCAGCAGGCGCCCCACCGTGTCGTAGATGGAAGCGTCGTTGGGATAGAGGCCGTGCATATTTCCCTCTCCGTTAGGCGTAAACGACGGCTGATTGATGCTGCGCGCGCACCAGTGCGATAGCAATGCCGCCAATGACCGCCGGAATCGCGGCAATCATATAGGCCGTCTCAATACTCAGGCCGGCGGCAACGAGCGCGGTTCCGAATAGCGCACCTGCGATAGCCCCGACACGGCCCCAGCCAACAACCCAGCCAACGCCGGTCGAGCGAATGGACGTGGGGTAAACGGTCGCCGAATAGGCCGAAAGCACAATATTGGCACCCACTGTCAGCAAGCCGGTGATGAAGGTAATTGCAAGCAGCCCATACCAATTCGCTGCCAGAAAGCCGATGCCGGCGATTGAGACCGCCGACAGGAAGAAGGTCACGACCAGTCCGCGGTACGACTTGTCCTTGTCGATGATGCGAGCGAGGCCGATCGCGCCAAAGATTCCACCGACCGAAAATGCCACCGAGGCCAGAATTGCACTGGTTACCGGCATTCCGATCGACGCGAGGACCAGCGGCATCCAGGTGACCACATAGACGATGACCAATTGCGCTACGAAGGCGGCAATACACAGGAGCACGGTTGCGCGCACGAACTCGCGGCCGAATATCTCCCGCGTCGGCTTAGTCGAGACACCGCGGCTTTGCGGCAGCACAAAGACATCCGTCGAAGCAGGCTCGAATGAAGGGGCGATCCGGTGGAGAATGGCGCCGATCACTGCCGACGGCGCCCTGCTCAGCACGAGGAATCGGATCGATTCATTGAGCCATAGAAGCAGCGTTGCCGTCAGCAGCAGGGGCAGCACGCCGCCTAGGATGAAAACCGCGTGCCACCCATATTTTGCAATCAGGATCGCCGAGATCGGGCCGCCGATCACGCCGCCGAGCGGGAACGCAGCGTACATGACACTCACCAATGTGGCGCGTGCTCGTTGCGGTGAATATTCCGCGACCATTGCGATGGCATTCGAGAGGGCTCCGCCCAATCCGATGCCGATCAGTATTCGCAGAATGAATAATGATCTGAAATCGTAGGCGTAGACCGTCAGAAGCGCAAAGATGCCGAAGATGGCTGTTGGAATAATGACGCCCATGCGCCTGCCATAGCGATCGGCATACCAGCCGAAGAACACCGATCCGGCTGCGGCGCCAATGTAATGTGCGGCGAAGATCGGCCCGAAGGCTTCCTTCGGCAGCTTCCAGGCGGCACCGATGACCGGGGCCACGTAGGAAATCGCGAGGATGTCGAATCCGTCGAGAAATGAAACGCCTGCGCACAACGCGACGACGGCGATAATGACCTTCCCAACAGCCGAACCGTCCACAATACCGACAGCGTCGACCTGCCTTCCACTTGCAGCGATCATGCGCCCCTCCCTGGTGAGCGTGTGTTCGATCCGCCCGCGCCGGCAGGCATTTTGCCCTTGTCCGGCGCGGTTAAATGCGGGTGCGTTCCGTTATGTCACTCGCTAGGCACCTGTGATTTTGAAATCCGCGATTGACGCAAAGACAACTTGCTATGCGACCTTGTTGGGTTGTGCGCCCGCCTTGTCCTTTGCCCAGTATTCGGAAGACGCCTTGGTCGCTTTGAGCTTTTGCGCGTCTTCGTAGCCGGGCGCCATCGAGGCTGAGGTTCCAGCCAGGACTTCATGGTGGTCGATGTTGAGCAGCCGCAACCAGCTTTGCTGGCCGAGCGTAAGGCCAATCATGCAGCCAAGCTCCACCAGTTCGGGCTCGCTAAAATTGCGGTGCATCCGGTCCCAGAACGCGTCGTCCGTAACGAGATGCCAGGTGATCGCCTCTGCATAGGCAAGCGCCGCCTTTTGGCGCTCGGAATAGATCGTGGACTTCTCGAAATTGAGCAGGTCCATGACGTGGTCTTCGATCAGCGCACCACTGACGGTCGACTTTACCGAGCGCTGATTGCCGCAATATTCACATTGCACCGAACGTGAAACGTACAGGCGGCAAAGCTCCTTGATTGAATGGTCGAGGACTCCATTACGGAAAATGTTGTTCCAGGAGTCGGCGAAGAACCAGAAGCACGCTTCGACGTGAGCGCGCACGGCCGAGCTTTCGGGCCGCGGCGTGCCCTCGCGCTGGCAGCGTTCCATCTCCTGCCGCATTTTCGGAGTCATCTTTTCGAGCGGCACGTAGCTGATACGTTGTTTTGCCATTGTTGCTCCTTCGGATTTTTGAGGTTACTCGGCCGCCTGAACGGCGGGTTTGGGTCCGCGACCGGAATCCTGCGCTTTTGCGTAGTCCGCGACGGTCTTGTACTCGGTCATTGCGTCGCACTTGGCCTCGATGCCTACGACGCGCCGCGCGAATTCAGCGAACGGACCTGAGCCGGTGAATTCGGCGCGCTTCATCGTGAGCGAAAGGAGAGTCTGCAACGGCGTGCCATTGAAGTTCTCGAACATGAATAACCGGCTTCCCCAGTCGGTTAGGTAGAGGTCGCGAATGACGCGTGCGATCTTGATCCGGTCGTAGGCTTCGCCGGAAGCACCCTTGTTCAACTTCTCGAACCACGGCCGCATGGCCGGGTCCTGCCACTGCTTTTCCGTGGGAAACATGATGGCGCTGCGGCCGCAGAGATCGATAAGCTCGTCCACCATCGGCCCGAGATTCTGAAGGAAATAGACGCGACCCCAGTTGAACAGCTGGATGTCGGGCTTATAGAGCCCACCCGGCGTGTAGAAGCCCTGGTCCTCGGACGCGAGCACGTGCGCATAGGTCGATTGCTGGAATCCGATAATGCGGGCGAGCCGCGCCTGCACCGCTTCGATCTTCGCGGTGCCGAGGTGCTCGCACATCAGGATGGCAAGACCGCCGAGCAGCTCGGCGCGGACTGCCTGCCGCACCAACGCATAATAATGCCCCCAATCGAACACGCGTTGCGGATATAGCTTGGCGTGGTCCGGATTGCCGATGTGGAACACGTATTTCCACGAGATTAGCACGTTGTCGAACATTACGGTCGCATCGAGCTCATCGCCCTGCGACGCGAGCGGGTGCTCTATCGGGTCGGCTGCGACAAGGCTTTCGCGGCAGACGATCGTGATGCCTTTCAAATTCGCCGGGCACACGCCATAGATGATTTGATCGCCCTTTGCGCCGGGGCGGAAGAATACGCCGAGATGGAGGAAATCTCCAAAGGCCGACGCCGTGCCGATCGCTTTGACGCCGTTGACGAGGATACCTTCCTCGTTGGTTGCGACAATGCGCAATGCCGGCGAGTTTGCATGCGCGTTCGGATCGGAGCGATCAGCCTGCGGATCGACGAAATGCGGCGCGACGACCAGATCGTGATCCATCGCGTATTGCCAGAAATTCCGGATATTGTCGGCGAGGCCACGGCCTTCCGCGCCGATGGACGCCTTCTCCCAGGGTTCCGGATCGTCGATATAGGTCACCAGCATGTAATTTTGCGAATCCGGCGTGCGCGGCATCGATGCCGCCACGAAATGCCGCATGATGAATTCGTGATATCGGCGCTTGCGGACCAATTCTTCCTTGCTACGGTGCTGAAGCCACATCATCGAGCGACGCACGCCGCTGGCATCGACGAATGTGAGTTGATCCTGCAGGTCCGGACGCCGGTGCAGATCGAAAAATTCCGCAGTACGCCGAGCGTATTCGCGCGTCAGCGGATGGGTGGCGACATTGTCAATTTTGGTATTGCCGACCCAGACGGTGCGCCCGTCATCCAATGATTTGAGATAGTGCTCGCCTGTTCGCAGCATGACAATCTCCGCCTCACATAGCCATTGCGGGCATCAGTTCTTTACAAAGCACACGTGGTCACATAGGCGCGCCGCTGATAGAGCAGCGGTTCTCCCGTTGATGTTTCAGCCGTCGCGAGAACCTTCGCGACAAATATACTGTGTGTGCCGACATCGCGGACTTCAGCGACTTCGCAATCGAGTGCAACCAATGCCTCTCTGCAGCGCGGCGCGCCGGTTACCAAGGAATCCCAGGTGCTCAGCGCAAATCGCTGCGGCATCGGCATGCCGCCGACCCCGGCAAATGCCTGTGAAAGGTCGCTTTGCCCGGATTGCAGGCAATTTACGCACAGGTTCCGGTTGGATTTGATCGCGGTATTTGTTGCGCTCTTTCCGTGAACGCAGACCAGAACCATCGCCGGTTCATCGCTCAAGGCGCAGACCGCAGAGCAGGTGACGCCGGCGGTTCCGGCCGGACCGTCCGTGGTAACGACCGACACTGCGGTGGCGAGCCTGGACAACGCATTGCGGAATTCGATCGCTGGGACGCAACGCGCCGATGCGTCAAACACGCGATCCTGCGGCAGTGCCGGCAGCATGCAGCGTTTCCCCACGAATCAAGGGGCTGGCTCTGCGACGCAGGCACAGCCTCATTGTCGCTAGCCTAGGTCCGGGCGCCCGCCTATACTATCAATCCATGGATATAAATTACATTCCAAATAGTTATTCCTCTGACCTCGATCTCCAGCATTTACGGGTGCTGGACGTATTGCTGCGCGAGCGCAGCCTGACCCGCGCCGCCAAGGTGCTCGATGTGACGCAGCCGGCACTAAGCAAGACACTGGCGCGTCTGCGCCGCTACTTTGATGACCCGCTGTTCGTTCGCGTATCTCACCGGATGGAGCCGACGCCGAAGGCGCTCGCGCTCGCGCAGCCGGTCAGCGACGTGCTCGACAAAATGCGCGCGCTGCGGGGGGACCATGTGGTTTTCGATCCGCGTGTCTCCACGCGCACATTTCAGTTTTGCGTCGTCGATGCCGGTGTCATCAAGCTGCTGCCGCCATTGCTCAATCGCGTGATGCGCGAGGCGCCGAATGTGAGGCTGCGCGTTGTTCAGCTCGACGGCGAACATCTGGAATCGTGGCTGGAGACGGGCACCATCGATTTCGCAATGGGTTCATTTCCTGGCCTTCTGAAGGGTGTCCGGCGTCAGTTCCTGTGGGTCGAGGAATATGTCAGCGTCGTCAATCGCGGCCATCCGCGGGTTTCGAGCAACCCGTCGCTGCATGAGTTTGCATCCGAAAACCACGTGCTCGTCTCGACTCTCGGAACCGGCCATGCGCACAAGCTTGCCGAACGCGCGGTTGAAGCAGCGATCCCGCCGCAGAACATCATCTGCCGTGTGCCGATCTTCATCGCCGCCGCTGTGATCGCGAAGCATACCAACGCCATCGCTACGTTGCCGATGTCGATTGCAACCGTGCTTGCCGAGGATCTCAATCTCGAAATCGTCAAGCCGCCGATAAAGTTGCCAAAGATCGAAATTTATCAATATTGGCACAACCGATTTCACCGCGAACCCGGCAATAGATGGATTCGCTCAGTATTCTCCAATCTGTTTCGCGTGCCAGGGACACGCGCGCGTCAATAGATGCGACGCAATCCTGCAGTTCAGACCCGACGTCAATAACCCGCCATGCCTGAAGATACCGTCATTACTATTCCCGTCGCGATCGTGGGTGGCGGGCCGGTCGGGCTGATGCTCGCCTTGTTTCTTGATTTGCACGGCGTGCGTTCCGTTCTATTCAACACCGAAGAAAGCACGCGGTGGCACCCCAAAGGCAGCACCGAAAGCGCCCGGACGATGGAGCATTTTCGCCGGCTGGGCATTGCCGCTGAAATCCGGAAGCTTGGATTGCCGGAAGACCACCCGACCGATGTCGCTTATTTCACCCGTTTTGGCAGCCATGAACTGGCCCGGCTGTACATGCCGTCGGCCGCCGAGACCCTTCAAAAAATCGCCGCGTGCGCAAAAACCGATCAAGTGCCGGAGCCGATCCATCGCGCCAATCAGATGTATGTCGAGCGATTCCTCTTCGACCACGTGAAGACGCGGCCGAATGTCGTCATGCGGTTCGGTTGGAAGGTCGAAGAATTTGATCAGGATCACGCGGGCGTCCGGCTTCGTGCTGAACGCGCGGCGAACGGCGAGAGACAAGATTGGCGTGCACAATATGTTGTGGGATGTGACGGCGGGCGTAGCGGCATGCGACGCGCGCTCGGCATCAAATTCCGCGGTGAGCCTGGCCTGGAGCAGCGCTATTTCGGTGGCCGGATGTTCTCGACATATGTGCGCGCGCCGGCGCTCCATCGTGAATTTCTGGGCGGTCGGCGAGCCTGGCAGTATTGGGCGGTCAACCCCGAAATTCGTGCGAGTCTGATAGCCGTCAACGGCCGTGACGAATTTCTGTTTCGAACGCGCGCCAATGAGCCCGATCAGCCGCCGGACGACGCTGCAGTGGCCGATGCCATGCGACGTTGTGTTGGAACCGGTATCGACCTGGACGTCATTGCGCACGAGCCTTGGACGGCGGGCATGGCACTCGTCGCGGAAGGATTTTTCGACCGACGCGTGCTCCTTGCCGGGGATGCCGTGCACCTGTTCACGCCGACAGGCGGTTTCGGCATGAACACCGGTATTGATGACGTCGACAATCTGGCGTGGAAACTCGCGGCCATGGTCCAGGGGTGGGGCGGTGGAGGGCTTCTGCGTTCGTACGAAATCGAGCGAATGCCGATTGCGCTTCGCAATACCGAGGCCGCACGCCGTCTCACCGCCAATATTGGTGAAACCGATATCGATTCCGCCATCGAACAGGATACGACTGGTGGCGAGAGCGCGCGGCGCGCGGCCGGCGCTATGCTGGCGCAATTCAGCGAACAGTTTGGATCTATCGGCGTGCAGCTCGGTGCACGCTATGACGGTTCACCCATCATTGCCGACGGTGGGGCGCCGCCGGCCGATAGCCTGACGGCCTATATCCCAACCAGTGTTCCAGGCGGGCGGGCGCCGCATTTGTGGATAGGCGAGGGGCGAGGTCGGGGAAGCTCCCTCTATGACCGCCTCGGTCGGGGCTTTACCCTGCTGCGGCTGGGCCCCAGGCCTCCGATCGCGTCAGCGATTGTCGATGCGGCTGCTGACCGGCACATACCCCTTGCGGTCTTGGATGTGGCCGATGCCGACGCCCGCGACCTTTATGATTGCGATCTCGCCTTGATACGACCTGACCGATATGTCGCCTGGCGGGGAAACCGCCCGGTCGCGGATCCTCAAGGCCTTTTGCGCCAGGTAACCGGGCGGCGGGACCAGTAGGGACCGGCGAGACGAGCGATCGAACTGGCCGCATCATCCGCCCTTTGGTAGTTCGACGAAAATTGCCTATATGACCGTCAAACGGAGTGACCGCCTCAATGCCAACGCCCAGCAATCCCGACAAAATTCCGGTCACGGTGCTCACCGGTTACCTCGGGGCCGGCAAAACCACGCTGCTCAACCGTATTCTATCCGAGCCGCACGGGAAAAAATTTGCCGTCATCGTCAACGAGTTCGGTGAAATCGGCATCGACAATGAGCTGGTGGTGAACGCCGACGAGGAAGTTTTCGAGATGAACAACGGGTGCATCTGCTGCACCGTGCGCGGCGACCTCGTTCGCATTATCGACGGGCTGATGCGGCGAAAGGGAAAGTTCGACGCGATCATTGTGGAGACGACGGGGCTCGCCGATCCAGCGCCGGTGGCACAGACCTTTTTCGTGGACGAGGCGGTCGGCGCCAGGACCAAGCTCGATGCTGTCGTCACGGTCGCTGACGCCCGGTGGCTTAAAGACCGTCTTAAGGATGCACCGGAGGCCAAGAACCAGATTGCCTTCGCCGACGTCATCCTGATCAACAAAACCGACCTGGTGACTCCGGAGGAATTGCGCGATGTGGAAGCGCACATCCGGGCGCTCAACCCTTATGCGCGCCTCCATCGGACTGAGCGCGCCAAAGTTGACATTGCCGAGGTACTTGGCCGTAACGCCTTCGACCTCGATCGCATTCTGGACATCGAACCGAATTTTCTGGAAGGAGAAGACCATGACCACGGTCATCATCATGATCATAGCCACGACGATCATGGCGCCCATAACCATCATCATGGCAACGGTATCAAGCACTATCACGACGAAGACATGCAAAGCGTGTCGCTCCGGTGTGACAAGCCGCTGAACCCCGATAAATTCTTTCCCTGGGTCCAGGATCTGGTTGCGACCGAAGGGCAGAATATTCTGCGCTCAAAGGGTATTCTTTCGTTCAAGGACGATCCTGAACGCTTCGTGTTCCAGGGTGTACACATGATTCTCGATGGCGACCATCAACGGCCCTGGCGCGCCGACGAGACCCGCGACAGCCGCATTGTTTTCATCGGCCGCAATTTGCCCGCGGATAAAATTCGCCAGGGCTTCGAAAGCTGCATCGCCTGACGTGAGCGAAACGGGCTTCCCAATTCCATCAATCGCCGATCGTGTACGGTCGCTCAATGGGCGCGCGCCGATCGTCGGCGTTCATTTTCTTGGCTGGACGCCGGTCTTCGTCCTCGGTGAGGAGGCATTGCTGTTTGCGGATGAGGGCGGTGAAAAACGGGTCAGTATCCATTCCGGTGCCATCCTTGCAAGCGCCTCGGACGGGCAGCGCGTCATCACGGGCGGCGATGACGGCAAGGTCATTGAGACCACCGCTGACGGCGGGCATCATGAGTCCGCAGCCGACGAGAAGAAGCGCTGGATCGATCAGGTGGCGCTTGGGCCTGACGGTTCGGTCGCGTGGTCGGCCGGCAAGACTGCCTACGCGCGAGCCAAGAAAGGCGAGCTGCGCAGCTTCGACGCGCCGTCGACCGTCGCCGGCCTGGTGTTCATGCCGAAAGGTTTCCGCCTGGCAATCGCACACTACAATGGCGCGTCGCTCTGGTTCCCGAACGCTGCGGGCGCTTCGCCGGAGCATCTTGAGTGGAAGGGATCCCATCTCGGCGTGACCGTCAGTCCCGATGGAAAATTCCTGGTCACGTCCATGCAGGAACCGATGTTGCACGGCTGGCGGCTCAGCGACAGCAAGCACATGCGCATGTCGGGCTATTCGGCACGCGTGCGTTCGCTCGACTGGACGTCAGGTGGCGAGTTTCTTGCAACGTCCGGCTCCGAGCAGCTCATCCTCTGGCCGTTCGATGGGAAGGATGGCCCCATGGGCCGGCAACCAAAAATTCTCGCGCGCGCCGAAGTTCGTGTCTCAAATGTCGCCTGTCATCCGCGTCAGCCCGTCGTGGCGGTCGGATATGCCGATGGCGCGGTGAAGCTGGTGCGAATCGAGGACGAGGCACTCATCATGATAAGGCAGCCCGACGGTCAAACCGTGAGTGCGCTGGGCTGGGACAGCGCCGGCCAAAACCTCGCTTTTGGCTGCGAATCCGGCGATGCCGGAGTTCTCGCCCTTTGATCGCCGCAATGCGCCGTCTCACTGTGGTGGATTGCCGGTATTCTTGTTCTGGCACTACCTTTCATGGCAATCGATTTGGAACCCGGCCGCACGCCGCGTATTAACCGACCTGCGGCCTAGCGAGTGGGAAGCGGGAGTGACCATGACGACGAATTATTTCAGGCGGCTGGTATTGCCGGTCTTGGCCGCGGTTTCGCTTGCGATCGGGGTGCTCTCTGTTTCGATCTCGGCCGCAACGCTGTCGCCCGCACAGGCACAAGTCTCGGCGGAATTTCAGGCTGCGCTCGAAGCCTATGGCACCTGGCAGCCGCATCCGCGCTTTGGTGAAGTCTGGGTGCCTTACGATTTGCCACCCGACTGGCGTCCCTACACCTATGGCCGATGGGTCTACACGGATGATTGGGGCTGGTACTGGGTTTCCGATGATGATGAGGCCGACTGGGGTTGGGTGACCTTTCACTATGGTCGCTGGGCGCATGACCAGCGGTTGGGGTGGTTCTGGGTGCCCGGCGACGAATGGGGACCCGCATGGGTCGATTGGCGCCGTGGTGACGATTTTGTCGGCTGGGCGCCGCTGCCCCCGGATGATGTCATTGCGGAGTACGACAGTGAGCCCGCGTACTGGATCTTCGTGCAGCCGCGCTATCTGATTGCGCCGCGCGTGCGCACCTATTTCTTGCCGCCGCAGCGCTCATTCGTGGTATTCCGGCGGACCGTGATCGTCAATCGCACGGTGCGAATTGAGTACAGGGATCGCCGCGGCCGCATTGCGGTCAACCCCGGCGTCGCACCCGGCATTATCGCAGCCGCGACGCATCAGCCCGTGCATACGTTCCGTGTGCAGCCGCGCGTCGTTGCGGGTACGCAAGGGGTCGCGGGCGCCGTGCAGGTGCGCCCGCAGGATCTCAGTCGAGGTGGCGCGCGCCACCAGCGTGGCCAGCCGCGGCCGGGGGGGCCGAGCCCGGTGCAGGCGACATTGCAGCCGACGCAGACCGTGGTGCAGCCCTTGGCGAAGGTGCCGCAGCCGCAAGCGCTTCGCCGTGACGAGCATGGACGGCTTGGGTCGACGCCGCCGCGTGCAGCGCAGGGTGCTACGGTCGCGCCTCCTCCGCCTCCACCTCCGCCTCCAGGACCGAAGCCGCCACCGCCTCCTTCGCCTCCGCTACAAAACGGGGCGCCGCGGCAGCCCAATACGACCACACCACCCACACCGCCGGCGAATGCGATCCAGCAGCCGCCGCGTTCGGGTCCGTCCGTTACAACGCCGCCGGGCAATTCTGCACCGGTCCAGCGGCAGGAGCGGCGCGAGGAACGTCGCGTGCCGGGTGGCCCGGGCTCCGGTGGACCGCCTCCGCAGCAGCCAACGATTGTCCGCCCGATTCCGCCGCAGGCTCCGCCGCCCCCACCGCCGCCGCAACAGCGGCAGGTGCAGCCACCACCGCCGCCGCCACCCCCACGGCAAGTGCAGCCGCCGCCGCCCGTGCAACGGCAGGTCCAGCCGCCGCCGCCCGTGCAACGGCAGGTCCAGCCGCCGCCACAGGCTGCGCATCCGCCGCCGCCCCCGCCGCCTCCACCACGGTCGGGTCCGCCGCCGAAAAAGCCGCCACCGAAACCTGGCGAAAAGCCGGCCGATAACAAATAGCGGCAGGCAACTTTCGCGCTGAAAACAATACGGGCGGCCTCGTGGGCCGCCCGTTACGTTTTCTTGGGTACGCTTCCGGCGTTCAGTGCATCAGCACATTCCTGAACTGCCAGGGATCGCGCTTATCGATGTCTTCGGGAAATAAACCTGGGCGACTCGTGAGCGGCGTCCAGTCGGTGTAGGTCCCGATCACCGGACCAAGGTATGGAAGCTGAACTTCCAGGCAGCGACGGAAATCCATTTCGTCCGTTTCGACTATGCCGGCATTCGGGTTTTCCAGGGCCCACACCATCCCAGCGAGCACCGCCGAAGTCACCTGCAGGCCGGTGGCATTCTGATAGGGCGCGACCTCGCGGGTCTCGTCGATCGAAAGTTGAGAGCCGTACCAATAGGCATTTTTTTTATGTCCGTAGAGCAGCACACCGAGTTCGTCGATCCCGTCGGCGATCTCATGTTCGTCCAGGATATGCATGTCTTTTTGTCGCTCACCGGCCCGCCCGAACACCTCGTGTAAGGACAAAATGGCGTCGTTGCATGGGTGATAGGCGTAGTGGCATGTCGGCCGGTAAATCGTTTTGCGGCCCTGCCGCAGCGTGAAGTAGTCGGCAATCGATATCGACTCGTTGTGAGTGACCAAGAAGCCGTATTGTGCGCGGGCGGTCGGCGTCCACGAGCGTACGCGCGTGTTTGCCCCGGGCTGCAGCAGATAGATTGCCGCTCCGCAACCCGACTTATGTTTGCGTGCGTTCGCGGGCATCCATCTTTCATGCGTGCCCCAACCGAGCTCTGCCGGCTGCAGGCCCTCGGAGACGAAGCCCTCGACCGACCATGTGTTGACGAAAACGTCCAGGGGCTTGGGCTGCTTGGCGCGCTGGGTGTCACGCTCCGCGATATGAATTCCCTTGATCCCTGCTTTCTGGGCGAGGCGGCCCCACTCCTCGCGCGTCTTCGGCTCCTTGAATTTCAGCCCCGTATCATGGGCTATGTTGAGAAGCGCCTGCTTGACGAACCATGACACCATGCCCGGATTGGCGCCGCAGCACGATACGGCGGTCGTGCCGCCTGGGCGTTTGCGGCGTGCGGCCAGGATCGTCTCGCGCAGCGCATAATTCGAACGCGCTTCAGGCCCCAGTTTGGGATCGAAGTAGAAGCCCGCCCAAGGTTCGACCACGGTATCGATATACAAAGCGCCAATCTCTCGACACAGCTCCATAATGTCGAGTGATGACGTGTCGACGGACACGTTCACACAGAAGCCTTGTCCGCCACCGGCGGTGAGCAGCGGCGTCAGCAGATGCCGATAGTTATCTTTCGTGACTGCCTGATGGACGAAGCGGATGCCACGTTGATCCAGCATTTTCCGGTCTTTATCGACAGGATCGATGACCACGAACCGCTTTTTGTCGTAGCTGAAATGGCGCTCGATCAAAGGAAGCGTGCCCTTGCCGATCGAGCCAAAGCCGATCATGACAATGGGCCCGTCAATGCGGGCATGAACTGGCCATTTGGGCATTGTCAGCCTCTCCAGGAAGGCTCGTCATATCCGCGCCCGAGCACGAACGGAATAGCGGCCGTGCAAAAGCCGCACCGGCGTCCACGGTATTTTGGTGAGCTGTCAGGCGGCTGATGCGGCCAAAACGGCCTCGGCCGGGTGCGCTCGAGCGCGCAGAAGGCCACGCGCGCCGTCAAGCGCGCCGGGCAAGAGCTCAAGGCCGAGGAGGCGATGCCGTTCGAAAGGCCCGGACATCCGCAGCGCCGCGGTTTTCTCGGCCGAAAATCCGAAGCGGCCATAATACGTCGCGTCACCGACGAGGATGATGGCGGTATGCCCGAGACGGCGCGACTCACTGATGGCGTGCGATACGAGCGCTGCACCGATACCGCGGTTGCGGTAGCCGGCCGCGACCGCAACCGGTCCCAACAACAGGGCCGGTTTGCCTGTGCCGCATGAAATGGTCCAGAGCCGGGTGGTGCCCACGACGCGCTTTCCGTCGGTCGCAACGAAGGCGAGCCCTTCCGCGGGTGGGCGGCCGTTCCGGAGGCGTTGGGAGCTTTTGCGCCAGCGGAGCTTGCCGAACGCCTCATCGAGCAATGCTTCACGCGCTGCGGTGTCCGGGGGACGTTCTTTCCTGATGGTGATCATTGCGACCTGCTTTGAGCCCGCGCGCGCGTTCGAACGCGCACTCCAAGGGCGTCGTTGATGGGGAGGCGGAGCCGGCAGGGCCGGCTCCCGGCGTGTCAGATGTGATAGGTCTTCAGCGGCGTGAAACCGTTGAACGACACCGACGAGTAGGTCGCGGTGTATGCGCCGGTGCCTTCGATCAGCACCTTGTCGCCGATCTCCAGGCTGACCGGGAGCATATACGGCTCCTTCTCATAAAGTACGTCCGCGGAGTCGCAAGTCGGCCCCGCCAGCACGCACGGCGCCAGTGCGCCGCCATCGCGCGGCGTGCGGATCGGATAGCGAATAGACTCGTCCATGGTCTCGGCGAGGCCACCGAACTTGCCGATATCCAGATAGACCCAGCGGACGTCGTCTTCCTCGCTCTTCTTGGAAACAAGGACAACCTCGGCTTCGATGGTGCCGGCATTGCCGACCAGCCCACGGCCCGGTTCGATAATCGTCTCCGGGATACGGTTTCCGAAGTGCTTGCGCAGCGCCTTGAAGATCGCATTTCCGTAGGTTTTCACGGAAGGCACGTTCTTCAGGTACTTGGCCGGAAAGCCGCCGCCAAGATTGACCATCGAGAGGTTCATGCCGCGCTCCCCGCATTCCTTGAACACGGCAGCCGCCGAGGCAAGGGCGCGGTCCCACGCGTGCTGGTTTCGCTGCTGGGAGCCGACATGGAACGACACTCCGTGCGGCTCAAGACCTGCTTTGAGGGCATGTTCAAGGACGTCCACCGCCATCGCCGGTTCGCAGCCGAATTTTCGCGACAGCGGCCAATCCGCACCGACACAGTCGGACAGGATGCGGCAGAACACGCGGCTGCCGGGCGCCGCACGGGCGACCTTCTCGACTTCGGCCTTGCAATCGACGGCGTAAAGTCTGACCCCGAGTGCATAGGCACGGGCGACGTCACGTTCCTTCTTGATGGTATTGCCGTAACTGATTCGGTCGGGCGTGGCGCCTGTTGCGAGCACCATTTCGATCTCAGGGATCGAGGCGGTGTCGAAGCAGGAGCCGAGCTTGGCCAGCAGGGCCAGGACTTCGGGGGCCGGATTGGCTTTGACGGCGTAGAACACGCGCGTGTCCGGCAGGGCCTTCGCGAAGGCACCGTAGTTGTCACGGACGACGTCGAGGTCGACGACGAGGCAAGGGCCGTCGTCGTTACGCTTACGTAGAAACTCGCGGATGCGCTCAGTCATTGCGCTATTCCCCACGGCTGAGGGGGCGATCAAGCCCCGATGACGCGGTTAACGAAGGTAAGCGTCTGCGCGCGATGGGGACGCGCCAACGCTACACATCGTATCCCGCTCAACTGCCTTGGATTGGATGGGGAGAGCCCCGTCCGCACGGCCGGCAAAGATGAACAAGCCTCTTCGGTGACCCGCGCCGGTGGTGGAGGCCGGCAGAGACCAAGGAAGCCCGATCGTCGTTGCTTTAAGCCGCGTCCCCTGCTGAGAGCAGAGTGTGCTGGTTTCGCCTCCAGCTGCCGGTCAGATTTCTTGGAGAGCTTGGCTCTTCTCTCCAGGCGGCTGGCCGGCCTCTTGTCCGGCTACCTACCGACCGACACACGGCCACAGGCACGTGCGAAATTGGGCACAA
>DASSIT010000100.1:0-10216 GCA_035691545.1 Pseudolabrys sp.
GCACGCTTGCGGCTTTGCGCGACAATATCGAGCGCATCGAGACGCATGGGCAAGCCTGTTCGCCCCGAAAGGTGGCGCTCGGCCATGCGGATGCCGACGCGACGCTGCAGGGTGGGCTCGCTTTGGCAGCTATCCACGAGGTGTTTGCAGAAGCCGGCCGCCAGAGCGCCGCGGCGACCGGTTTTATCGCAGGGCTCGCGGGCCGGTCGGCAGGCATCCGGCCATTGCTGTGGATACGGCAGGATTTCACCGAGATTGAAACGGGCGCGGTGTCGATGAGCGGACTTGTCGAACTCGGTCTCGATCCGCGTCTTTTCGTGACGGTGCGCGCAGCCGATGTGGACAGTGCGTTGCGGACGGCCGCCGATGCGCTGGCCTGCGACGCGCTCGGTGCGGTCGTGCTGGAAGTTTGGGGCGAGGCGCGACAGCTCGATCTCACGGCGAGCCGCAAATTGACCCTTGCCGCGCAGGCCTCGGGCGTCACCGGCCTTGTGCTGCGGATGGCGGCGGAGCCCCAGCCGTCGACGGCAGAGACCCGATGGATCGTGCGCGCGGCCCATTCGCCGCCGGCACAATCGCGCTTTAGCGCGTGGGGCGCGCCGCTGTTTGATGCGCAACTTGTCCGCAACCGTCATGGCCCCGTTGGCCGCTGGATCATGGAATGGAAAAGTGATGAGTGCCTTTTCGGAAAACCGGCGACGTATCCTCAGCCTGTGGCTGCCGCGCCTGCCCATCGACCGCATCAAGCGGCTGCTCACCAGCGGCGGGCGAGCTGATCTTGTCTCTTGCGGCGCGCTCTCTTATCCCTCTCCCCACCACTCGCTGCGCTCGCGGGGGGAGCGATCAAACCTCGATCTGGCGATCGCACCCAGCATCGTCATCACCAAGCAAAACAATGCGCTGCAGATTTTTGCTCTCGATGATGCGGCCGCGCAGTTCGGTCTCAATGCCGGCATGCCGCTTGCCAATGCCAGGGCGATCTGCCCTTGCGTGCAGGTGTACGATGCCGATGAAGCCGCCGACGCCCGCACGCTGAACGACATTGCCGAATGGTGTGATCGTTTCACGCCGCTGGTGGCGCTCGATCCCCCGCATGGCCTGTTTCTCGACATTACCGGATGTGCGCATCTGTTCGGTGGGGAAGCCGCAATGATGCGGCTGTTGTGCGGCATATTGACCACCCAGGGATTTGCGGTCTCAGCCGCCATCGCCGGCACGGCCGTGTGCGCGCGGACGCTGACGCGTCATGTCCATGGACGCATTGTTCGCGCAGGCGAGGAGGCCGATGCGGTCAGGGAGCTGCCGGTATCGGCGCTCGGTGCGGATGCGGAGATTGTCACGGGGCTACGCCGCGCCGGACTTAAAACCATCGGCGATGTGGCGGACCGCACGCGACATGAAATCTCCGCAAGGTTCGGAGCTTCCTTCACCACATTGCTGGAACAAGCGCTGGGCGAGAGCGATGCGCCGATCAGTCCGCGCAAGCCGCTGCCCGATTACATCGTGGAAAAGCGGTTCGCCGAGCCGGTTGCGACCGAAGGCGTGATCTCGGCGACCTTGTCCGCGCTTGCCAAAATGCTGGTCGCGGCGATGGGCCAGCAGGGCAGGGGCGCGCGGCGGCTGGAAGCCCGCTTCTTCCGCACCGATGGCATCGTGCGCACCATCTCGGTCGACACCGGGCAGGCTGTGACCAGAGGCGAGATGGTCGACCGCCTGTTTCGCGAGCGGCTTGAGGCCTTGAACGATCCGCTTGATCCCGGTTTCGGATTCGATCTCATCCGCCTCTCCGCCAGCCACACCGAAATCGTCGTGCAGCAGCAGCGCGATCTCGATGCCAATGTGCACGATAATGACGAACTGACCGCCTTGATCGACCGGATTGCGGCGCGCATCGGCGGCAAGCGCGTGGTCGTGCACTTACCGCAAGACACCCATATTCCGGAACGCGCGGTACTGGCCCTGCCTGCGCAATATCATCTCACCGCCGCAACGCACGCCGGGTGGCCCGCGCGCGCTGCAGGCGAGCCGCCGTTACGGCCGTTGCGGCTGTTCGAACGGCCGGAACAGATCAAAGTCATCGCCCAGGTGCCGGATGGCCCTCCTGCACGGTTTGTCTGGCGCCGCGCCACCCACGACGTCATCCGTGCCGAAGGTCCCGAGCGCATCGCCATGGAATGGTGGCGCGCAGAAGGCGCGATGCTGACGCGCGATTATTTTCGCGTCGAGGACGAAACCGGTTTGCGGTTCTGGCTCTATCGCGACGGACTTTACGACCGCGAGATCGCGCGAGCCGAGAGCCAGGCCGTACAGCAACCGCACTGGTTCATGCATGGATTATTCGCATGACGAGCACTAGCGATGTCAAATCCACTCCACTTGCTTACGCGGAAATCGGCATCACGACGAATTTCTCGTTCCTGCGCGGCGGCTCGCATCCGCAGGATTACGTGCATCAGGCCAGTCTTTTGGGTCTTTCCGCGATAGGCATCGCCGATCACAACACGCTGGCCGGCGTGGTGCGCGCTTACACCGAGCTCGAAAATCCCGATATCAAATTCAAACCCAAACTTCTGATCGGATCGCGGCTCGTCTTTACCGACGACACACCTGACATCCTCGCGTTTCCACGAGATCGCGCAGCTTACGGCCGGTTATGCCAGTTGCTCACCCGCGGCAAGCGCGGCGAGGACACTCTCAAAGGCGAGTGTCACCTGAAATTCGGCGATCTTCTGGAATTTGCCGGAGGACAGCTTTTCGTACTCGCTCTGCCGCATCGTTTTGAGGAAAGAAAAGCGCTTGAGGTGCTGGAGCGGTTGCGTTCGAGCCCTGCCAATGGCGTGTGGCTCGCCGCGAGTCTTTTATACCGCGGCGACGACCGGCGCCGGCTGGCGCGACTTCATCGGATCGCCGATGCTGCCGGCGTGCCGCTGCTTGCGACCAATGACGTGCTGTATCACCATCCCACGCGTCGTCCCTTGCAGGATGTGCTGACCTGCATCCGCGAAAAGACGACCATCGAGACAATCGGCAAGCGTCTTGAAGCCAATGCCGAACGTCACCTCAAGCCAGCCGATGAAATGGCGCGGCTGTTTCGCGACGTGCCGGAAGCGATCGCGGAAACCATCAGCTTTGCCGAGCGCATCGTTTTTTCGCTCGATCAGCTCAAATACCAGTATCCCGACGAGCCGGTGCCGCCGGGCAAGACCGCGCAGCGCCATCTGGAAGATCTGACCTGGCAGGGCGCGCACAGGCGATTTCCGGTGCGGATTCCGCCCAAGACCAAAAAGGTCCTGCACAAGGAATTGCGCCTGATCAGGAAACTCAAATACGCCCATTACTTTCTCACCGTGCATGACATCGTCCGTTATGCGCGCGAGCAGAAAATCCTCTGCCAGGGCCGGGGGTCGGCGGCGAATTCGGCCGTCTGTTATGTGCTCGATGTGACGAGCGTCGATCCGACCAAGATCGATCTGTTGTTCGAGCGCTTCATTTCCAAGGAACGGCTGGAGCCGCCCGACATCGATGTCGATTTCGAGCATTCGCGGCGTGAAGAGGTGATGCAATACGTCTATCGGCGATATGGCCGTCATCGCGCGGCCGTTATCGCCACCGTCATTCATTACCGCCCGCGCAGCGCGATCCGCGATGTCGGCAAGGCGCTGGGATTGACCGAGGACGTGACCGCGGCATTGGCGGATACGGTGTGGGGAAGCTGGGGCCGCGGGCTTGACGACGATCAGGTCAAACAGGCGGGGTTCGAGCCGCAAAACCCGCTTGTTGAGCGCGCGGTCGAACTTGCCGCGGAGCTGCTCGAGTTTCCGCGGCATCTGTCGCAGCATGTCGGCGGTTATGTGCTGACGCAGGACCGGCTCGATACTTACGTGCCGATCGGCAATGCGGCGATGGACGGCCGCACCTTCATCGAATGGGACAAGGACGATGTCGATGCGCTGAAGATGATGAAGGTCGACGTGCTGGCGTTGGGGATGCTGACCTGCATCCGTAAATCTTTCGATCTTATCAGAGATCACAAGGGCGAGCGCTGGGAGCTCGCGACGATTCCGAAAGAACAGAAGCCGGTCTATGACATGTTGTGCCGGGGTGAATCGCTTGGCGTGTTCCAGGTCGAAAGCCGCGCGCAGATGAACATGCTGCCGCGTTTGAAGCCGAGAAAGTTCTACGACCTTGTCATCGAAGTAGCCATTGTGCGGCCTGGCCCGATCCAGGGCGACATGGTGCATCCGTACTTACGAAGGCGCAACGGCCAGGACCAGGTGGTCTATCCCTCTCCCTCGCCCGCACATGGCGACAAGGATGAATTGTACAGGGTGCTGCACAAGACCCTCGGCGTTCCGCTGTTCCAGGAACAGGCGATGCGGATCGCGATCGAGGCCGCGAAATTCACTCCCGAAGAGGCCAATGGCTTGCGCCGCGCCATGGCGACATTCCGCAATGTCGGCACGATCGGAAAATTCGAATCCAAGATGATTAACAATATGATCGCGCGCGGTTATGCCCCGGAATTCGCCAAAAACTGTTTTGATCAGATCAAGGGATTCGGCTCCTACGGTTTCCCGGAAAGCCACGCCGCAAGCTTTGCGCAGCTTGTCTATGTCTCGTCATGGCTGAAGCATTTTCATCCCGACGCCTTTTGCTGCGCCTTGTTGAATTCGCAGCCGATGGGTTTTTATGCGCCGGCGCAGATCGTGGGCGATGCGCGCAAGAACGGCGTCGAGGTGCGCGAGATCGATGTTTCCTTCAGTTACGCCCAGAATACGCTGGAGGAGGAGTGCGGAAAATATTGCGCCGTGCGGCTCGGTTTTCGCCAGATCGACGGATTCAGGTGGACCGATCCGGACGAGGCGCGATTGAAGCGGAAACAGGAGTCGTTCCGGGGTGATACCTCTACATCGTCATTCCGGAGCGTCGCGACAGCGACGAGCCCGGAATCTCGAGATTCTGGGTCTGGTGCTGACGCACCATTCCGGAATCACGATGAAATTTTCCCGCTCCGGAATGACGATGTGGGGGACGATTGGGCCGCGCGCATCGTCGCCGCGCGAAAGCGCTGTCCCTTTACCTCGCTGGAAGATTTCGCCCGCGATACCGCCTTGCCCAAGCGCGCGCTGATCCTGCTTGCGGATGCCGATGCGTTTCGGTCCATCGGGCTCGACCGGCGCGCCGCATTATGGGCGGTGCGTCGTCTGCCCGATGACGTTCCGCTGCCGTTGTTCGAGGCGGCGGCGGCGCGCGAGCAGCCGGATGAAACGGCACAGCCGCTGCCTTTGATGCCGCTGTCGGAACATGTGGTGGCGGACTATCAGACCATTCGGCTTTCTCTGAAAGGCCACCCGATGCAATTTCTGCGCGCGAAATTCGAACGCGAACGCATCATCCCATGCGCTTGCGTGTCCGATGCCAGGGACCGGCAATATGTCCGCTGCGCCGGCGTGGTACTGGTGCGCCAGCGTCCGGGAAGCGCCAAGGGCGTCGTCTTCATGACGCTGGAGGATGAAACGGGCATCGCCAATATCGTGGTGTGGCCGAAGGTGCTGGAGCGTTTTCGCAAGGAGGTGATGGGCGCGCGGCTGGTGCTGGTCGAAGGCCACATTCAAAGCAGCCCTGAAAAAGTCGTGCATCTCGTCGCCGAAAAATTGTTCGACCGCTCCCACGATCTTGTTGGGCTTGCCAATGATGCGCTGGCGCGAAAGCACGTCGTGCCTGCGGGACCTGCGCTGATCGAACCGCTCAACGACGATCCTCGCGACCACCTGGACAACCCTGCCCAGAAAATTCGTCATCCCCGCGACGTTCGTATCCTGCCGTCCTCACGGGATTTTCGTTGACGACGCTTAAGTTCCGCTGCAGGGAAACATTAGAGGCTTGGAACTGCAGGGAACAGCGGAACGACGGCTTTCGTCAGGGATTGTTGATAGCCCGCTTTGCCGGGTTCATCTTCATACAATTGATGGAGAATCCTGATGAGACGATTGTCGTTCGCCTTAGGCATCCTGGCCGCGTGCGCCGCCACAGCTGCCTCGGCCGAAACGGTCAACCTGACCGGCACTTATCGGTGCATCCAAATGTGCCGGAACGGCATGCTCGGCGCTCCCACCTTCGTCACGCAGAACGGGCAGGCCGTGAACCTCACGACGGAAACGGGCGCGTCCTTCCGCGCCTGGCCCGACTGGAACGCGCCGTACAGCCGTATCTGGATCGAAGCGCGCGGCGAGGGCGCCGTCTATTCGCCTGACGGCATGCGCATTCAGTTCGATGACGGCCGCGTCTGGCAGCGCGAGATCGGCCCGCCGCCGGCCGTGGTGTTTCACCGCGCACCGGTGGTCTACGCCAGGTAGTTTCTACGCGTAGGCAAGGGCGCATCGCCGCGCGGATCTGACTGGAGACCCTCACGCGCGGAAACAACCGAGGCCCGGATGGTGATCCGGGCCTCGTGTTTTATCGGCGCTAGCTCCAAAACGTCGATTCCATTTCCTGTCCAGCCCTCGCGAAAAAAATATTTCGCTTTCGGATTCGGTAGACACAGCAATAGAGCGATTGATGTCCCGCGCTCATCAGGAGGGGCGTACGCGTCGTCACGAACGTGGAGTGCGGGATGCGATGGCCGCGGCAATGCTGCAAAAGACGAACAGCGTTGTTGCGGACGGCGAAGTCGTGTGGTCCTGGCATCCCGACGCTGATGCCAAGTTGGCGCGACGCTTTTGCGTCGCGCCAATGACGGTGACAAAAAAGCCCGGCTCACCGAGGAGAGCGCGAAGGAAACCGTAAAACCATCGTGCAGGGAATGCCGGAATGTTTCGGCCTACCTGTAGTGACTTTGCTCGTGTGCTTTTTTATTTCGCACGCGAGGCTGCGGGTGCGGCGAGCATCCGGCATTCCCTGCGCCCTCTGTTGTCAGCGGGTGATTCTTGACAGAACTCGGGCGTATGACGTCGCGAGAAGGCGAACGCGTATATATTGTGGTCATCATCGCGAGGAGCGCAAGCGACGAAGCAATCCAGGACCTTGGCGTGGTTGCTTTCTGGATTCGCTTGCGCTGGCGATGACGGCAAGTGAGACTATTCGCAACAAACACGACCATGACGAGCCTGAAGCCCATGCAAACGACCCGCGAAATTCTCGCTGATCTCTGGACGCTCGCCGGAGGTCCTGGCGCCGCGCTCGAGGCCATCACGTTGACCGGCGAAGAGCCGCAGGTGCCGTCGTCATTTCGCGTGGCGGCTGCCGCGCAAGCGAGCATTGCCGCCGCCGGCCTTGCCGCGGCCCATGTTTGGAAATTGCGCAGCGGCCAAGACCAGGAAGTCACGGTCGACATGCGCCATGCGGTGGTCGAATGCCGCAGCGAACGTTACCTGCGCGTTGAAGGCAAGCCGCCGCCACCGGCCTGGGACGCGATAGCCGGCGTTTTCAAGACACGCGATGGACGCTTTGTTCGCCTGCACACCAATTTTCAGCATCATCGCGAGGCCGTGTGCCGCGTGCTCAACTGCAACGCTGATCGGGACGAGGTGCAGGCCGCGCTGATGCATTGGGACGCCGAGGATTTTGAAACCGCAGCCTATGCCGCCGGTGGCGTGGTCGCGATGATGCGCTCACACGACGAATGGTCGGGATCGGCGCAGGCGAACGCGCTTGCCTCATTGCCCGTCATCACATTCGAGAAAATCGCTGACGCGCCGCCAAAACCTTGGCCATCGGGGCATCGTCCGCTTGCGGGCTTGCGGGTGCTCGATCTGTCGCGGGTGATCGCCGGTCCGGTCGCGGGTCGCACGCTCGCCGCGCACGGTGCCGATGTGCTCTTGATTTCCGGCCCCGATCTGCCGGCCATTCCCTGGCTTGTAATCGATACCGGCCGCGGCAAGCTTTCGACCTTCCTCGATCTCAAGAGCGAACGGGGGCGGGCGGTTTTGTGCGATTTGTTATCCAGCGCCGATATTTTCTCGCAAGGCTATCGCCCGCAGGCGCTTGCCCGACTCGGCTTCTCGCCGGAGGACGCCGCGCGCATCAATCCCGGAATTATCTATGTGTCGCTCTCGGCCTACGGCCACCTCGGGCCTTGGGCGGATCGCCGCGGTTTTGACTCGCTCGTGCAAACCACAACCGGCTTCAATAATGCCGAGGGGCAGGCGGCGGGCCTCGACGGGCCGAAGGAATTGCCGGCGCAAATCCTCGACCACACCACCGGCCATTTGATGGCGTTCGGCGCCATGATGGCGAAAGCGCGCCAGTCGCAGGAAGGAGGAAGTTGGCACGTTCGCGTCTCGCTGGCGCAAACGGGGCGTTGGATCTGGAATCTGGGCCGCCTGCCGAATGGCCTCAACACCGAAGAGTTGAAGGGCGGCGCGCTCGCACCGTTCGTGGAAGAGGCGCCATCGGGCTTTGGGCGGCTCAAAGCGATCAGCCATTCAGCGGGGCTGTCGAAAACCCCTGCCTTCTGGGAGCGTCCATCAATGCCGCTCGGCAGTTACGCTCCAGAGTGGCCGGCGCGCCCGTGAAATTCAGGAGCGCGCCTTTGGCGTTCGTGAGTCCTCGTTCAGGAGAATCCGTAGAGCCTCGCCGGATTGTCGACCAGGATCTTTTTGCGAATGCCGGCATCCGGCGCCCATACCGGAAGCTGATTCAAGAGGCGTCCGTCGTCGATCTGCAACAGCGGGGTGACGTCGGTCGGCTTCTTGCCCGCTGGCGTCACCGAATCCGGGTGGGGCCAGTCGGTGCCCCAGATGATGCGGTCGGCATTCGCCGCGATCAGCGCCTGGGCGAAGGGGATGGCGTCAGGATAATCGGGCGCTTGCTTGGAGAGGCGATAGGCACCGGAAATTTTCACATAAGCCTTGCCACTCTTCACGGCTTCGACCAGGTCCGCCCAGCCGGGTTGGCCGACACCGAGCGCGGAGTTCGCGCCGCCGAAATGATCGAACACGACAGGGACCGGCGAGGAGACGAGGACATCCTTGATTGATGAGAGCAATGGAAGATTGGTGTAGACCTGGACATGCCATGCGCGCCCTTTCACGCGGTCAATCGCGGCCTCAAGGCGTTTACGCCCGACGCTTGGATCGTTGACGCCGCCTGTAGCAAGGTTGACGCGAATGCCGCGGATGCCTGCCTGTGCCATGGCATCGAGGTCGCTCTCCGAGGTCTTGTCGTCAATCACCGCAACGCCGCGTGCGGTCGCACCGCGCGCTTTCATGCCGAACAGGGTTGCGGAATTATCCGTGCCATAGACGCTCGGCGTCACGATCACCACGCGTTCGATGTGCAGCGCCTTGTGCAGCGCCGACATCTCTTCGGGCGAGGCCGGCTCCGGTGTGTAAACCCGCCCGGCGAAGAACGGAAACTTTGCAGGGTCGCCGTGGATGTGGGTGTGGCAGTCGCAGGCGCCGGCAGGCACGTCGAACTTCACCGGCGTCGAAGGTTGCGATGGAACGGCCAGCGCGTTCCGGTTCTTCATGGCCACTCCGGCGGCGATCGAAGCGAGTAGAACATGTCGTCTGTTGAGCATCTGGTCGTCTCCTCTGTTCAGCCTTTTGTTCTATTCGGCGGCAGCAGTTCTTGCGTTGGCTCTTGCGATAGCAGCGGAGTCGCCGGCGGCCCGAGCGGCAAAGAAGGCGATGATCGCGGCCATCAGCGAACAGGCAGCCAGGAAATAGAGGCCAGTCTGGAAGCTGTTGGTGGCATCCTTGATCCAGCCGACGATGAAGGGGCCGAAATAACCGCCGAGATTGCCGATGGCATTGATCTGGGCGATGGCGCCCGCGGCGGCCGCTCCCGTGAGGAAGAGCGACGGCATCGGCCAGAAGGCGGTGCGCGAGCCATAGATGCCGATGGTTGCAGCGGACATGCCGAGCAGCGCCCACCAGGAGGCCCCCGACCAACCGGCAAAAGCAAGCCCGAGCGCGCCAAGCGTAGAAGCCACGATCAGGTGCCAGCGTCGCTCCTGGTTTCGGTCGGACGACCAACCCCATGCGATCAGGCCGATTGTGCCGATGATATAGGGAACCGACGAGGCAAAACCTGTCATCAGGTTGCTCAGACCGATCCCCTTGATGATTTGCGGCATGAAGAAAACGATGCCGTAGTTTGCTGTCACGCTCATGAAATAGATCAGTGACAGCGCGACGACGCGCGGATCGGCAAGGGCCTTCGTCCAGGTCAGATGGCCGGCACTCGCGACTTCGCGGCTTTCCGCGTCAAGGCG
>DASSIT010000101.1:0-25671 GCA_035691545.1 Pseudolabrys sp.
GGACTATATCCGCGTCGCCATGGTGCAGGACAAGACCGCCACGGCGGAGGCGTTGCATCGCCTCGTCGCCTTGCTGGGCTAGCGCATGATCCCGAAAAATTGGAACCGGTTTTCGGACAAGATCATGCGCAAACAAAAGGACTCGTAACGCATGCGAGCAGCGGACCGTAGCCTCGACGTCATCGCTTTCGTCTCGGATCATTTCCGCGAGATCATTCGCCGGCGCCTGAGCGAACTCGCCGGTCTCGCGCTGATTGTTCTGGCGGTGCTTGGCGCCCTCGCCCTCGCCACATGGTCGGTGCAGGATCCTTCGCTCAGTCATGCGACGCAGAAGCCGATCCACAACCTGCTTGGTTTCCCCGGCGCAATCTTTTCGGACCTGGCGATGCAGCTCCTCGGCCTCGCCGCCATCCTCATTCTCGTGCCCGAGGCCTTGCTCGGCTGGCGCCTCCTTTCTCACAAGACCATGGGCGACAAATGGCGCAGCCTGCTGTGGATTCTCGCGACTTTCCTTGCGGCCGGCTTTGCGTCGACGCTTCCGCATATCGGTTCCTGGCCACTTCCGACGGGGCTGGGTGGCGTTGCCGGCGATGCGGTTCTGCGCCTGCCGTCGATGGTGCTTGGCGCACCGGTTGGATTGACGCGCTTTGTGCTGTGCCTTGTGTTCGGATTTGCCACGGCGGTCTCGCTCGCGCTCGCCATCGGACACGGTCCGCAGGCCAGGAAAGCTGCCGCGCGCAATCTCGATGATGATGAAGAGATCGACGAGGAGGAAGTCGAGGAAGACCGCGGCTCTGCCTGGCTCGGCATGATCGTCCATGCCCTGCTGAGCTGGAAAGCCCGCATCGGCCGCATGATCCATCGCGACACGCGCCCACGCACGCCGCTCCCTGCCGTGCGCGGACCTAGGCTGGAGCCTCGCTTTGACGGTTTGGATAGCGACGATGCCTACGACGACTACGAGGATGAGGAGGATGACGCGCCGCCGCGCCGCCGCGCCGCCGCGCAACGCGCCCCGGCACGCCGCTCCGGCAACGGCTACGTGTTGCCGTCATTGAACTTGCTGGCAGCGGCCCGCGCCAGCGAACGCACGACCCTGTCGCGCGACCTCATCGACGGCAATGCGGCAGCGCTTGAAAGCGTATTGCAGGATTTTGGCGTGCGCGGCGAAATCATCAATGCGCGGCCCGGCCCGGTGGTCACGCTCTACGAGCTTGAGCCTGCGCCCGGGATCAAGTCGTCGCGCGTTATCGGGCTCGCGGACGACATTGCCCGCTCGATGAGCGCGGTATCCGCGCGCGTTGCCGTCGTGTCCGGCCGCAATGCAATCGGCATCGAATTGCCGAACCCGACGCGCGAGAAGGTGTACTTGCGCGAGTTGCTCACCGGCCTGGATTACAACGAGAGCGCGGCGAAATTGCCGCTCTGTCTCGGCAAGACGATCGGCGGTGAATCGGTCATTGTCGATCTCTCCCGCATGCCGCATCTGCTGATCGCCGGTACCACCGGCTCCGGCAAGTCGGTCGCGATCAACACCATGATCCTGTCGCTGGTCTATCGGCTGCGGCCCGATCAATGCCGCCTCATCATGGTCGATCCGAAAATGCTCGAACTGTCGGTCTACGACGGCATCCCCCATCTCCTGACGCCCGTCGTCACCGATCCGAAAAAGGCGGTGGTCGCACTCAAATGGGCGGTGCGCGAGATGGAAGGCCGCTACAAGAAAATGTCGAAGCTCGGCGTGCGCAACATCGACGGCTATAACGCGCGCGTCGCCGAGGCGAAAGCCAAGGGCGAAAGACTCACACGCACCGTCCACACAGGTTATGACAAGGAGACCGGCGCGGCCATCTACGAGAAGGAAGACCTCGAACTCGAGCCGCTGCCTTTCCTGGTCGTGATCGTCGACGAAATGGCCGACCTGATGATGGTCGCGGGCAAGGACATCGAAGGCGCCATCCAGCGTCTTGCCCAGATGGCGCGCGCCGCCGGCATCCACGTCATCCTGGCTACGCAGCGGCCGTCCGTGGACGTCATCACCGGCACGATCAAGGCAAATTTCCCCACCCGCATCTCATTCCAGGTGACGTCTAAGATCGACAGCCGCACAATTCTCGGCGAACAAGGCGCCGAACAGCTGCTCGGCCAGGGCGACATGCTCTACATGGCGGGAGGCGGCCGCATAAGCCGCGTGCACGGGCCTTTTGTCTCGGACGAGGAAGTCGAGAAGGTGGTGCGCCATCTCAAGTCGCAAGGCACGCCCGAATATCTCGAGGAAGTCACGGCGGGTGGCGACGAGGATGAGGACGGAAACCCTGTATTCGATGCCACCGGCATGGGCATGGCCGAAGGTGGCGACCTTTTTCAACAGGCAGTCGCAATCGTGAAACGCGATCGCAAGGCCTCGACCTCGTATATCCAGCGGCGGCTGCAGATCGGCTATAATCGCGCGGCCACAATCATGGAGCGCATGGAAGAAGAGGGCATCGTTGGCCAGCCCAACCATGCGGGCAAGCGCGAAATCCTGATCCCTGAAAATCCCGCCGACGACCGCTATTGAGAATCGGCCGGTTCGCGATTAAGCCGAACGGGAATGCGGCCGTTGGGTCGTGAAATCGCCACAGCCAGCCCATATAGGGCGGATCGAGTTACCCGCGGGGGCGCAAGGCGGAGAACGTGATGGCGGCACCGTACAAGGCGCGGACCAGTCAAAAACTGGGTTTTGCACTGGGTTTTGCCGCACTTCTGGCCTGCGTCTCGATTCCTGCTTTCGCGCAGGCTGTTCCACTTCCGCTGCCGCGGCCTTCGGGGTTACAGAGCCAGGCGCCCGCCGGCTCAACCGCTCGACCCGTGACAACGCCGGCGGTTCCGAGCCAAGCGCTGGGTGCCCGCGCGCAGGCGCCACAAGCCACTCAGGCACCACCGAGCGTGCAAGCGCCAAATCCGGTTTCCAACCCGTTCGCGGCCCTGCTCGGCAAGGCCGGCTCTGCCGGCACGCTCAATCCGGAGCAGCGCGCAATCGTGGAACGCGTGAACGCATATCTCTCTGGTGTGCAGACATTGACCGGCAACTTCATCCAGGTCGGCCCCGACGGAAGCCGCACACAAGGAGAATTCTACATTTTCAAACCGGGCCGCGTCCGCTTCGAATATGACGACCCCAGTCCGATAGAGCTGATTGCGGACGGCTCCTCTGTGGTCGTGCGCGACCGGCGCCTCGCGACGCAAGACGTTTATCCGCTGTCGCAGACACCGCTTCGATTCCTGCTCGCCGAGCACGTTGACCTCACCAAAGATACCCATCTGATTTCCGTCTACGCCGACGACGTCTTCGTCACGGTGGTTGTGGAGGAAAAAAACGGCATCGTCGGGACGAGCCGTTTGATGATCATGTTCAGCGCGAAGGACATGCAGCTTAAGCAGTGGACGGTGACCGATCCACAAGGCTACGACACGACGGTCGCGGTTTATAATCTCGACACGAGCAAGCGGCCCGATCCGTCAATGTTCAAAATCGATTATACGCGGTACCATAATTAGCTCTCCTCATATCTTCGGACCTTCATCGCGGCTCGTCTTGTGACCGTTGGAAAACGGGGCCTTGCCCCACGTGAGCGCCAGGGGGGCGTCAGGCGGGCGCTAGGCAGGCGAAATGCGTTGGATACAGGCGTACGAATGCACGCTGTCCTTTGGACAGATACCCATGCAGACAGTGACAAAGGCCACACGAGGCTTTAGTTATTTCGCATGCCCTTCAAGGTCACAACCTGGAACATCAATTCGGTCCGCTTGCGGATCGACCTCGTTGCGCGATTTTTGAAGCGCACGCAGCCTGATGTCCTCTGCCTGCAGGAAACCAAGTGCCCCGATGACGCCTTTCCGCTCAAACGTTTCAAGCGTCTTGGCTACGATCACGCCGCCTTGAATGGTCAGAAGGGATACCACGGCGTCGCGGTACTCTCACGCGTGCCTTTCGACAGCGTTGACATCCAGAGTTTCTGCGGCAAGACCGATTGTCGGCATATTTCGGTGAAGCTGGGCGACAGCGCGAAGCTGAAAGACCCGATTACCCTGCATAATTTTTATGTGCCCGCCGGCGGTGACGAGCCGGACCCCGACATCAATCCGAAATTCCAGCACAAGCTTGCGTTTCTCGAGGAAATGCGCGCGCATCCCGGATTGCGGCCGGATCGATCGGAACGCGCCATCCTCGTCGGCGATCTCAACGTGGCGCCTCTCGAACACGATGTCTGGAGCCACAAGCAGATGATCAAGGTCGTGTCGCACACGCCGGTAGAGTGCGAGAAATTCACGGCCGCGCGCCGCGCCGGAAATTGGATCGACGCCATGCGCGTGCTTACGCCGGAGCCAGAGAAACTCTACACTTGGTGGAGCTATCGTGCGCACGACTGGCGCGAAGCCGATCGCGGCCGCCGCCTCGATCATATCTGGACATCGGATGCGCTGGCCGATCGCGTGTCAACGATCAAGATCGCCAAGAACTACCGCGGCGCCAATCGTCCCTCGGACCACGTGCCGGTGACGGCAACGATAGACCTGTAGGCTCGTTCACCCGCACATCAGTCAGTGCTTGTCGGGCGCTTCGAGCGCACGTTTGACGCCTGCAAGTTCTTTTGTCCAGGTTTGCAGGCGCTCGGTCATGCTTTCACGCAATTTCTCGGCCGCTGCCGGATAGCCTTCCAGCATTTTTCTGAAAAGGTTGCGCGGAATGCGGACAACGGTGGTCGGCTCTTTTGCAATCGCCGTCGCCTGGCAGACCGTATTGGTCAGCAGCGCCAGCTCGCCGACAAGCGTGCCCGGACCGACGGTGATTTCCTTGCCCTCGGCGAGCGTGCCGGGCTCCAGCAACAAAGAGCCTTCCTGCACCACATAGCCACCATCCGCGAGTTCGCCCGCATAAAAAAGAACGGCGCCGCTTTGCAGATGACGCGTTTCGGCGCCGATCGCGAGGATGCGCAGCGCTTGCTTGCCGAGCGCGGCCAAAGGCGGCACTCGTTCGAAAAAGGCGATGTCGTCTTCAAGACCCATCAATTCATCCCGCTACCCCGAGACAGGCGCGCAGCGCGTGGTCCCGGTACGGACATTACGACGGACTATCGAGTTTCCGGATTCCGGGTTCGCCGATACGTGACGACGCGGAATAATTGTGAGAATGGGCGTCACGGCACCAGCTTATAGCCGCCGGCTTCCGTTACAAGGATGGCCGGCGCCGCGGCATCTTTTTCGACCTTCTGGCGGAGACGATAAATATGCGTTTCCAGCGTATGCGTCGTGACGCCGGAATTGTAACCCCATACTTCCTGCAGCAACGTTTCGCGCGACACCGGTTTTTCGCCGGCGCGATACAGATAGCGCAGGATGGCGGTTTCCTTCTCCGTCAGCCGTACCTTGCTGCCTTTCGGGCTGAGCAGCAATTTCGAGCTTGGCCGAAAAGTGTAGGGCCCGATGGCGAAGACCGCATCTTCGCTCGCTTCATGCTGGCGAAGCTGCGCCCGAATACGGGCCAGCAGAACGGCGAAGCGAAATGGTTTTGTTATGTAGTCATTGGCGCCGGATTCAAGACCAAGAATGGTATCGGAATCGGTGTCATGGCCGGTCAGCATGATGATCGGCGCCTTGAAGCCGTTCTTGCGCAAGATGCGCACGGCCTCGCGGCCGTCCACATCTGGCAATCCGACATCCATGATGACGAGGTCGACCTGCCCGCCCTTGGCCGCCTGCACACCCTTGGTGCCGCTGTCGGCCGAAAGAGCGTCGAATTCCTCATGCAGCGCCAATTGCTCGATCAGCGCTTCGCGCAGCTCGGCATCGTCGTCGACGATTAATATCGTGCGTTTATTGGCCATCGACCCAACGGGCCCCCTCAAATGGCGCCGGCGCGCCAATTCCGACAGTCGCGAAATAGAACATTCAGGGCTAAAAGAGCAAGCTTGAACTGGTATTTAGGGCCGAAATGGCTCGAGCAAAGATGAAGCCAACCGCACGAAAACGATCTTTGTCCCGGATTACGATACGCCGCAAGCCGGGCGATCCTCGGCGTGGCTGGCTCACAGCCGGAACGCTCATATTGCCGGTGGCGCTCGGACGCGGCGGAATTAAGGCCAACAAGCGCGAAGGTGACGGCGGCACCCCGCGCGGCACGTTCCGCCTCAGGCGGCTCTGGTGGCGCGCGGACAGGCACGCACGTCCACTTACCTCCCTACCGGCACAACGCATCGGGCCGGCGGACGGCTGGTGTGAAGACCCCACCGATCGCCATTACAATCGGCCCATCAAGGTCCCCGCTCACATGGCTTCCGATCGCTTGGCGCGCAAAGATCATCTCTACGATTTCATTGTCGAGATCGATCATAACATGCGGCCTCGCATTGCCGGCCGAGGCAGCGCCGTGTTCATCCATGCAGCACGGACCGGTTTCGCACCGACGGCCGGCTGTGTCGCGCTCGAGCTCAATACTCTCCGCCGTCTCGTGCCGCGGCTCGGTCCGCATACCAAAATCGTGGTCGAGTAACGGCGATAGCGGATGATCTATTTTGGTCTTCCGCCAAAAATAGCGGTGCCGACCCGCACATGCGTTGCACCGAGTGCAATTGCGGTCGTGAAATCTGCGCTCATTCCCATCGACAAAAACTTCAACCCGTTGCGTCGGGCGATCTTGGCAGTAAGGGCAAAATGCGGCCCGGCGGATTCGGTCGCGGGAGGAATGCACATCAATCCCGAAATATTCAATCCGTACTTGTCACGGCACGCCATGAGAAATTCGTCAACATCCTGCGGCAGCACGCCTGCCTTTTGCGCTTCAGCGCCGGTGTTGATCTCGGCGAACAGAATCGGATGACGGCCCTGCTTGCTGATTTCCTTTGCAAGCGCCTCGCAAAGACTGGGTCGATCGACGGAATGGATCGCACCAAACAGGGCGACCGCGTCCTTCGCTTTGTTGGATTGAAGCGGCCCGATCAGATGCAACTCGAGGCCGGGGCGCTTTTCAAGCAAGGACGGCCATTTGGCCTTCGCTTCCTGGACACGATTTTCGCCAAAAACACGCTGGCCCCCGGCAATGACCGCCTCGATCGCTTGCACGGGAAACGTCTTCGACACCGCAATCAACGTCACGCCCGCAGGATCGCGGCCGGCATCGCGACAAGCGGAGGCGATTTTTTCCCTGACGCTCTCAAGACCGGTTGATTCAGGCGCTTCTGCCATGTGCCCGCTATATCGCACCCGCCCAGCCGCCGCTACTTCAAATGAAGGGCCGTTGGCGATGCTGGTTGATGGCGCTGCCGGCAATTGCGGCGAGCGCCGTGCGGTCGACCAATTCAAAGATGCGATCTTTCCAGCGGGCAGCCTTGCTCATGTATAGACGCTTGAGCGTCTTGTTGGTATGGACGAGCGACATTCCGAGCGTATCGGCAACATGCTGCTGCGTGAAAGGAAACTGGATGGCCCCGTTCTTTACAAGGCCTGCTTCTTCAGCGCGCAGAAAGAGATGCAGCAACAGATAAGCCGTCCGCTCGAGCGCGGTGCGGCGGCCGAGGCTCACCAAGTGTTCGTCGATGAGCTGTTCTTCCCGCGCGGCCAGCCATGTGATGTCAAATGCCAAGGACGGCAGGCGGCTATAAAGATCCCACAATTTAGCGCGGGGAAACACGCAGAGCACCAGCGGTGTCAACGCTTCCACCGAATGCTCCATCTCATGCATCAGGGTGCCTTGCAGGCCAACCATATCGGCCGGCAGCGCGTAGTTGAGGATCTGGCGGCGACCATCGTCGAGCATCTTGTAGCGAAATGCCCAGCCGCTCAGGACGGTGTACAGATGCTCGCTGCGCGCGCCTTCCTGCAAGAAACTCGCGCCTGCTTCCACCCGCAATTCATCGACCTTGAACGCCTTCACAAAGGTGAGTTCATCGGCACTGAATTCGCGCAAACATGACCGACCGCGCAGCGGGCATTGCTCGCAAGGCGTGAGATGATTGTTCGGTCTGGTGTTTCCAATAATCACGCCGGCCCGCCGCGAACGACTGAAATCGTCTCTCAAATGTCCCCGGAAGCGGCAGCAGGCAAAAAATCACTTGCCCTGTGTCTTTTTTAAATGCCGCCCAAGGCAATTCATATGACAAGGAAAAGTTCCACCGACAGAGGGTGAGGTCGTGCAGGTTCAATCGCCTATCGTGGGTAAGCGCTGCCTGGTCCTGGACGACGAATTTCTGATCGCCCTCGATATCCAGCAAATACTCGAACGGGCCGGCGCGCTGCATGTTGCTTGTGTTGCCAGCGCGGTGGAAGCAATCAAATTGCTCGGCGACAGCCCGAAATTCGACGTGGCAATACTCGATGTAAAGCTGAGCGGTTCAAACGAGAACAGCCTCGGCGTGGCGTCATTGCTCGCCACCCTGAACACGCCATTTGTGTTCTTGACTGGGATGCGGGCAGACGACGTGCACGCCAGGCGATTTCCGCAAGCGCCCGTGATTGAAAAGCCGTATGACGCGGGCGCGCTCCTGGCGGCTGTGAGCCAAGCGCTTTCCCGCGTCTGAACAAGCGCGACGACTCGACCGTCGTCCTACGCCGCCGTCTGCCATTGGGCCATGGCATCCTTTGCCGATTTTTTCAGGCGTATCTTGTCGTCGATTTTATCCACCCAATCGAGCGGAATGACATGATGCCGGCCGCCCGATTTGGGGTCGCTTTTTGTCAGGATAATCTTGTTGGCATCCTTCGTGCAATCGACGGTGCCCACGTGAGCACCGTCCGAGCCGCAAACTTCCATGTGCTCCTTGATCTGTTGAGCCTCGACCATACCGCACCTCCTGTTTCGTGAGGCTAACCCACACGGAAGCCGGCTGGTTCCGACCGGATGTTTGCCGGACTCATGCGGTGGTTGACCCATCGGCTTGATTCGTGTCTGTTCCGCGCGCCCCTGAAAAGACGCGCACATGACGGCCGATTCGAACAAGAACGAACGCTATAATGGCCGCGAGGCCGAGATTCGCTGGCAGAAAACCTGGGCCGAGCGCGGCATCTTCGCCACCAAAAACGACGACCCGCGGCCGAAATACTACGTCCTCGAGATGTTCCCCTACCCTTCCGGGCGCATCCATATGGGCCATGTCCGCAACTACACCATGGGCGACGTCGTCGCCCGCTACAAACGCGCGATGGGCAACGCCGTGTTGCATCCGATGGGCTGGGATGCCTTTGGGATGCCGGCCGAGAACGCCGCCATCGATCGCAAGGTCCATCCAAAGGCCTGGACCTACGACAACATCGCCGCAATGAAGAAGCAGCTCCAGTCGATGGGGCTTTCGCTCGACTGGGCGCGCGAGATCGCGACCTGCGACCCTGCCTACTACAAGCATCAGCAGAAGATGTTTCTCGATTTTCTCAAGGCCGGGCTAGTCGAGCGCAAGCAGTCTAAGGTGAATTGGGATCCGGTCGATCAGACTGTGCTGGCCAACGAGCAGGTTATTGACGGCCGCGGCTGGCGCTCCGGCGCTGAGGTCGAGCAACGCGAATTGACGCAGTGGTTCTTCAAGATCAGCGACTACTCGGAAGATCTGCTCGAGGCGCTCGATACGCTCGGCCGCTGGCCCGACAAGGTCCGGCTGATGCAGAAGAACTGGATCGGCCGCTCCGAGGGCTTGCTGATTCGTTTCATGCTTGACCCAGCGACGACACCGAACAAGGACACTGAACTGGAAATTTTCACTACGCGGCCGGACACCTTGTTTGGCGCAAAGTTTATGGCGCTATCGCCCGATCATCCGCTCGCGCAAGCCGCGGCGGCAAAAAATCCCAAGCTCGCGGCGTTCATCGCCGAATGCAAGAAGATGGGCACCGCCCAAGCGGAAATCGACACCGCCGAGAAGCTCGGCTTCGATACCGGCATCAAGGCGACGCACCCGTTCGACCCGAGCTGGAGGCTGCCCGTCTACGTTGCCAATTTCATTTTGATGGACTACGGCACCGGCGCCATCTTCGGCTGCCCGGCGCACGACCAGCGCGACCTGGAGTTCGCCAATAAATACGGCCTCGGCAACACACCGGTGGTTTGCCCGCCGGGACAGGATCCGAAAACTCTCGTCATCACCAACGTGCCGTACCTGGAAGACGGCACGATGATCAACTCGCGCTTTCTCGACGGCATGACGATCGAGCGCGCGAAAGAGGAAGTTGCCAAGCGGCTCGAGCGCGAGACGCGCGGCAACCGCCCGGTGGCGCAGCGCCAGGTCAACTATCGCCTGCGCGACTGGGGCATCTCGCGCCAGCGCTACTGGGGTTGCCCGATCCCGATCATCCACTGCGACAAGTGCGGCGTGGTACCGGTTCCGGAAAAGGGCTTGCCCGTCACACTTCCCGAGGATGTGTCGTTCGACAAACCCGGCAATCCACTCGACCGTCATCCAACCTGGAAGAACGTGAACTGCCCGACCTGTTCGGGCCCGGCGCGGCGCGAAACCGATACCATGGATACTTTCGTGGATTCATCGTGGTACTTCGCGCGCTTCACCGATCCGTGGAATGACAAGGCGCCGACCACTCCAAAAGCTGCAGACGAATGGTTGCCGGTCGATCAGTATATCGGCGGCATCGAGCATGCGATCTTGCATCTGCTGTATTCGAGGTTTTTCACGCGCGCGATGCGCAAATGCGGAATGGTCGGGCTGGACGAGCCGTTCGCCGGTTTGTTCACACAAGGCATGGTGGTGCACGAAACATACCGCGCCAAGAGTGGCGACTGGATCGAGCCCGCCGACGTCAAGATCGAAGGCACAGGTAGTTCGCGCCGCGCAACCCTTGCTTCGACCGGCGAGCCGGTTGAAATCGGCTCAATCGAGAAAATGTCGAAGTCGAAAAGGAACACCGTTGACCCCGACGAAATAATCAGCGCTTACGGCGCCGACACCGCGCGCTGGTTTGTCCTTTCTGATTCGCCGCCCGAGCGCGATGTCATCTGGACCGAAGAAGGCGTGCAGGGCTCGTGGCGCTTCGTGCAGCGGCTTTGGCGGCTCGTCGGCGAGATTGCCGATATCAAGGCGCCTTCCGCCCGGCCGGCGAATTTCAGCGACGAAGCGATGAAAATTCGCAAAGCCGCGCACCGCGCGCTCGCGCGCGTTTCCGACGATGTCGACAAACTGCGTTTTAACCGCTGCGTTGCTCATATCTACGAGTTGGCCAATGCGCTCGGCGACGCTATCGGCGGCATCGAAAAAGTGCCGGGCGAAGGGCTCGCCTGGGCATTGCGTGAAGCAGGCGACATTCTGGTGAGGCTGTTCCACCCGATGATGCCGCACCTCGCGGAAGAATGCTGGGCGGCGCTCGGGCATGAGACCCTCGTCGCAACCGAGGCATGGCCTCAGGTAGAGCCTGACCTTCTGGTCGAAGGCACCATCACCTTGCCCGTCCAGATCAACGGGAAAAAGCGGGCCGAGGTCACGGTCGGACGCGACGCCACAATTGCAGAGATTGAGGCTGCCGTTTTGGCTCTTGATGAGGTAAAAAAGGCTTTGGAGGGCAAAAGCCTGAAAAAGGTCATTGTCGTCCCGCAGAGGATCGTGAATGTCGTGGTCTGACACCAAGCGCTCGGCCCAGATTCTGTGTGCCTTGGCACTCGCCGGCTTAACCGCCGGTTGTTTCCAGCCGCTTTACGCCGAGCACCCGACACCGACCGGCAGCACCGGCGTTGCAGACAAGCTAAGCGCGATAGACGTTGCCTCCATCGACGCGCCGAGCGGCAGTCGCGTGGCGCGCGTAACCGTCGGCGTACGCAATGAACTGATTTACAATCTGACGGGCGGTGCCGCAGCGGCACCGCCGGCATATCGATTGAACGTGAAACTCGCTGCGACTCAGCTCCAGGTGATTGTTGACATCGCCACCGCGCGTCCGGACATCAACAATTACGGTATCGACGCGACCTATACATTGACCGAAATCGCATCGGGCAAGGCCGTCGTCACGGGCCGGACATTCTCACGCGTGTCCTACAACATTCCGGGGCAAGAGCAGCGCTTCGCCGGTGACCGCGGCTTGCGCGATGCCGAGAATCGCGCCGCGAAAGTCATTGCCGACAATATTCGATCGCGGCTCGCTTCTTATTTCGTGGCAGGGTCGTGATTCATGTGGCGCCATGACCGCCATCAAAGCATCTGACGTCGATCGTTTCGTCGCAAAGCCGGATCCTGCGCAGCCCATCGTGCTGGTGTTTGGGCCCGATGCCGGCTTGGTGCGTGAGCGGGTGGACGCGCTGTTGCGCTCTTCGGTCGACGATCCGAACGATCCATTCATGCTGGCGCGCATCGATGGTGACGAACTCGCCGGCAATCCATCACGGCTCATCGAGGAGGCACACACCGTTCCGCTGTTCGGCGGCCGACGGGCCGTTCTGGTAAAAGCGGGCGCGCGCAATATTGCCGCCGCGGTCGAAGCCGTCATTGCTGCACCGTCAAGCGAATGTCGCATCGTCATCGAGGCTGCCAATCTCGGCAAAAGCGCGCCGCTGCGCGCGCTCTGCGAAAAGGCAAAAGTGGCCGCGGTGCTCCCGTGCTACGCGGACAACGAGCGCGCGCTGATTCAGCTGATCGAAGAGGAAATGCGTGCGGCCAACTTGAACATCGCGCCGGACGCTCGCGCTGCCTTGATCGCGCTGATCGGCGGCGACCGTCTGTCGTCGCGCAATGAAATTCAGAAGCTCGCGCTTTATGCGCGCGGAAAAAGCAGCGTCGATCTTGCCGACGTCACCGCGGTCGTGGCTGATGCTTCGGACATGGCGCTCGATGATGTTGTGGACGCAGCGTTTGCCGGCCGGACCGCCGAAACCGACGGCGAATTTGGGAAGGCGCGCGCAAGTGGTTCTTCGCCGGCGGCCATCGTCTCCGCAGCGATCCGCCATGTGGCCAATCTGCACAAGATGAGAATTGCAGTCGAGGGTGGCGCTTCGATCGACATTGCGATGAAGCGGGCCGCGCCACCTGTGCATTTCACGCGCGAGCGTCTCGTAGGCGAGGCGCTGCGCGCCTGGACGCCGGCTCGCCTGCTGCGGGCCATGGGGCAACTGGCCGAAGCGTCCCTCGAAATGCGTCGCAATGCTGCGTTGTCGGAAACGATTGCCCAGCGCACTCTTCTCTCGCTTGCAATGAGCGCGCGCAAACAGGCGTGACTTTCGCCTGTCGCTTAGATCGAATTACCTGCGAATCCCTAATCCGAATCAACGGCTTTAGGACTGGTCAATGCTTTTCCGCTATATATTTCAACATGAAAGCGCCTGGCAATTTAACCGACGGTGTCGGAAATTTGCGACCTGCCGAAGCCCTTCGCGGCCGGCGTCAATCTCGCGAAGCGCGAGCCGAGTTCTGGGGCCTGGCTCTCGTATCGTCATTTTTCATTATCGTGCTGGGGACGAGTCTGTTTCTCGGCACAGTGATGGTAGTTGGCACGCTGCGCGAGGACGACAGCTCGAACGGGCTGACGGAAAACGGGCGGACTGGCCGCATTGCGCGGACTTTGCCCAATGGCACCCTTTGCCATTACGTGGTCTTTGACAATAAAACGGCACAGACAGTCGAAGACCGCATCGGCCGTTGCGACGAAAGCAGGCCGAAGCCGAAAGAACAAAAACCGGCGGCGTTCAGCTGGGGCGGCAATTGACCGCCGCAAGCTGAGCGTACAGAACCCTATAAATTGAGCTGATAGCTATGCGGTACCCAACGGTAGCCGCCTGAGCTCTTCTCGACATGACCGATACCGGGAAAGGGCATGTGAAAGCTCGCGAACATCAGTTTGTCGGTTGCTAGCGCGTCGAGAATTCGCTTGCGGCTCGCCACCGCTTTTTCCTTTTCGTCATCCATCTCGAAATGCCAGTCGGGTCGCTGTACAGCCATGACATATTGCGTGAATGTGTCGGCGGTAATCATGAGGCGCTTGCCTGCGCTTTCGATGTGAAATGCAAGCAGACCGGGAGAATGACCGGCAGCGTCGACGGCAGTGATGCCGCTCACGACCTCGTCGCCCGGCTTGATGAAAGTCGACCGATCAGCCAAGGGCACGCAAATCTTCATAAAGAGCTCACGATTGAACTTGCGGACCTCGCGCACATTTTCACCGCGTTTCCAGAAGTCGAATTCGGCGCTGCCGAATACATAGCGCGCATTCGGAAAAACAGGCTTTCCACCCTCGGTCAGGCCGCCGATGTGATCGGGATGCCCGTGGGTGATAACGATGACGTCGATATCCTCCGGCCTGTAACCCACAGCGGCGAGCCTCGCCGCAGTCTGCCCTGGCGGAAGTCTTTTGCTGAGCTGTTCATATTCGCGCGGCAATGCGCCGTTGCCCGTATCAAACAATATGAGTTGCTTGCCGGTGTTCACGAGCGTCGGAATATTCGGATGCTCGAAGCGCTGAGTATCGATGTTATTCGCCCGCGCGAGGGACTGCACTTCTTCGGCTGAGACATTGCCGCCGTAATGTGGATGCAAGCCGTCCCGGATGGCCTTGGCATCCAGGACGGTGGCGACCTCAAAGCCACCCAGCTTGAAACGATATATTGTCGGCTGCAATTCGCCTTGGAGTAAAGCGGGCACGTTGGTCCTCTCGAAATTTGTCGCGTCTGCGCAGACGCTTAGCAGACGGGACGACCGACAATCCAGCGGCAAAATTAATGCGATACATGCAGCCAATCATATGCGAAGTCTTCCAGAGGACGCAGATTGCTCCTTTCCTTGCCGTGAAAAGTTCTGCGTATGAGAGGAGATCGCGATGGCCCGCAAAAAGCGGAAATTACCTGTCGGCAAGCGCAAGAAAAGCAACACGAAGAAAACCAGGAAGCACGCTTCGGCGTCCGGTAGGCAAAAATCGCGACTCCCGGGTACGAAAGCAGGACGCCGCAAGCCGCGCCCGAAAAGCATCGGCGACCAGATTTCGAACGCCTACCGTGCCGTCGTAGATACGATGGAAGAGACCGATCGCCTGCGAAATAAGCTGGAGCCCCCGGCAACTTCGGAGGGCGAATAGCGGGTAGCTTCTCTGGATTCGGTCCGGCTAAATCCGGCCCATGAGAACCAAAATCAGGAGAATGACCAGAACCAGCCCGAGTCCGCCTGAGGGGTAATAGCCCCAGCCTGCGCTATAGGGCCAGGTCGGCAGCGCGCCGAGCACCAGCAAAATTACAATAATCAAAAGTAAAAGACGCATCCTCGCCTCCTCGGCTAATGCCCGAGTTCCAACGCAGAATTTACAAATTTAGTTCCGCCATCGAGCCAGCGATGTTGCAATTGGCGTGGAATTGCAGGCCAAAATGCGTTTGATCTAGCGCAACGCGGGCAGTTGCCACTTGTGCGAGCATTTTTGTTGTCGGTTTTCAATGGAGGGCGCCATGCCCGAACGCGACGCACAGCAGGCCGATTATCCAACGGTTGACTTCATACTGGGAGCTATTGCCGACTGGATCAACAAATACCGCTCGTTGACCGCCTTGCGCGATGAATTCCGGAATTGCAGCGCAGATGACGTGATGCAGATCGCGAAAGATCTCAGCGTTCCGGTCAACGAATTGCGTTCGATCGCGGCCAAAGGTCCCGGCGCGGCCGCGCTGCTCGAAAAAATGCTGCTCGCGCTGTGCGTCGATCCCCAAGCCCTCGCCAATTTCCAGCCGGCCACGATGCGCGATCTGCAACGGCTCTGCGTCAACTGCAGCCAGAAAAAGCGCTGTCAGCAGGAACTCGCCGACGGAACCGCAGCCGAGCATTTCCATTCATACTGCCCGAACGCCTTCACGCTCGATGCACTCTTTACGAAGGCCGAGAAAGAGCCGCCGTCGCGCCATTGACGCGACTCCGGGATATACCCCGATTTATTGGCCGGTCGCGCGCCCATCGAGGACTTGCCGGATTTTCCTTGCAAGGACACGCTCTATCAGGGGCTTCTGGATCAGCTCGGTGCCCCGGTCGAGACGACCATGATGAACGATCGCGTTACGCGAATAGCCGGTCATGAAGATCACTTTCGTCCCCGGGCGGCGGCGTTCGACTTCGTCGGCGAGTTCTCGGCCATTCTTTCCGGGCAATACGACATCCGTCAGCATCAGATCGAATTCCTTTTTGGCGTCGAGGAGCCGAAGCGCAGCCGCCGAATCCTTCGCCTCGATGATCTGATAATTCAAATCGCGCAGGATTTCGGAGGCATATTGGCGGACGCCGTCATCGTCCTCAACGATCAGAATTGTTTCACCGCGCCCGCGGTCCAATCCGGCCTGGTCGTCCGCTGAAATGCCGGCTTCATCACCATCGCGCCGCGGCAGATAAAGCTTGATCGTCGTTCCTTCGCCTGGCTCGCTGTATATTTTCACGTGGCCCCCAGACTGTTTCATGAAGCCATAGACCTGGCTCAAGCCCAGACCGGTGCCCTTTCCTGCTTCCTTGGTCGTGAAAAACGGCTCAAACGCGCGATCGATCGTCTCAGCTGACATTCCGCCGCCATTATCGGTGATCGCCACAAGAATATATTGGCCAGGAACGACATCGTCGTGTTGGCGGCAATATTCGTCGTCAAGATAGGCGTTGCTGGTCTCGATCGTAAGCTTGCCGCCTTGAGGCATGGCGTCGCGGGCGTTCAAGGCAAGATTGAGAAGTGTCGATTCGAGTTCGGACGCATCGACTTCCGCCTTCCAGAGGCCGGCCCCGCTGATCGTTTCGAGTTCGACGTTTTCGCCCAGTGTTCTGGCCAAAAGGTCGGAGATGCTGGTGATGAGCTTGTTGATGTCGATCACCCGCGGGTTGAGAGGCTGCCGGCGCGAAAAGGCGAGCAACCGTTGAGTCAATTGTGCCGCGCGCTCCGCACCGACGAGTGCATTGTCGAGGGCGCGCTCCGCCCGGGCTTCGACCACCCCGCGCTTTGCGATTCCGAGATTGCCGATGATGATGGTGAGAAGATTGTTGAAATCGTGTGCCACGCCCCCGGTCAGTTGGCCTACCGCCTCCATCTTTTGCGATTGGCGCAAGGCCTGTTCGGCAAGTTCGCGGCGGTCCGCTTCGGCGTAAAAAGCCTGCGTACGCCGCATCGTCAGCAAAACGAGCACGAACAGGAACGCCGTGGCCGGAAGGCCGAAGATGAGATGAGTGGCCATCGTTCGCAGCCATTCGGAATTGATTGCGTGCGTGGGCAGGCCGGCCGACACGTACAGGTCTGAATATCCCAAGCGCCGGAATCCGATGCGTCTTTCAAAGCCATCGACAGACATCGACGTCACAATGCCGCCGTCGGGATTCGCTGCAACGCTATGGATGAATCCGCTTCCAGGGCCAAACCGGCTGATGTCACCAGGCGGTTCTGGGTAGCGGGCGAGAATTACTCCATCCCTTCGCACGATCGAAAAATTAGCGCCCGTGTTACGCGCAAGCTGGGTGAAAAAATCCAGAAACACCCTTGGTACCACGGAGACCATGACGATTCCGGAAAATTCGCCATTGCGCAGTGGTCGGCGCCGGCTCACGCCAAAAAACGCATCTTTCCGAACGCGAGGCCGCAAGACAGCTCCGACGTAAGTGCCTGCGTCCCGCTCAACTTGCGCAAGGTAATAGTCCCGATCGGAAACCCCTACGCTCGCCGGAATCGGGTAGATCGCCGACGAAACAAGGGTGTGCCCGCCCTTGTCGACGATCAGGATTCCGTCAACCGCCACGAGCGACTTCTCAAGCTTGCTCAATTTCAGGTGCAGCGATTGCTCGGACGCCCTGATCGCGTCGTCGGATAAATCGTCCACGAGGGTGTCAACGCTGGTAAAAGTGAGATCAACTGACTGAAATATTCGCGAGGCGTACTCGGCAATAATGTCGAGCCGTCCCTCGAGTTGCTCGTCCGCGCGGACAAATGCGTCGCGATAGGCCACGCCACTGGCATAGATGAATATCGCTACGGGAATAGCGATTGACGCCACCAGCATGGTTTTGAGGAGGCGTAGAGCGGCATCGCGGCGCGCGCGCATTCGACAAAACTCTTCCAGCGGGCGTCCCTGAATGTATGCGCGACGCGTGAATCTGAAAAGAACAAAAACCCAATTTTGCGCACTGGTTGTACGTGAGTTGTATGGGCCGCCAAGCGCGTAAACCCTCGAAATCCCAATACAATTCTGCTTCCTGGCCAGGCGGTCGATCGACAGCCTGGACGGCGAAACCGAGCACCACAAGCGCGACGTCCACCATTCCCCGTGATCTGAGACGCTGACTTCGCGCAGCAAATCAAATCGCAACGGTGCTGCTGGTCGCGCCAGGCTTAGAGCTAACGCGACTGTCCAAGCAAAAGTCGTCAGCCCGCGGTTATTCTCGCAAGCGTAAACACCTGTACGAGAGGTCCGATTTTGAAGAGGTACACCGAAAAGCGCGCAGTTTCGTGTACTGCAAAATTGCATCAAACTGTCGGAGTAATTTCACGATGCATTTTACGCGGGTTTTAGACGCCCTCGCTACAGCATTGCGTCGAAAGTAATTCAACTGCCGACGGTGTCGATGGTCCGGCCAGCGTCGTCTTCCCAACTCATTGCAGCTCGATTTTTTTCCTCCGCGTCTCGCGTGAAAGCCGCGGCAACGTCTGTGCTCGCAATTGCGCTTTTGTGCGGCATGACGTCCATCGGTCCCGGGGAGACGCCCGAAGCACGTTCAGATGTCGTGGTGCTGTCGTTTACGAATGCCGGTTCTTCAGCCGCCGGCAATAGCGAGCTGGTACTGCTCGTCAACGTCGATCCCGAACCGCGTGCGATCGAGACTTGTCAGCTGGACAATGCGGCGACCTTTTCAGCACTCGAGCCGACAGTTCGCGCCGGGGACCTGAAGACGTTTCCAATCACGATGGAGCCGGATCATAATATATTGAATCCGACCGGTGTGGAACGAGCCGGAACGGGGGAGGTCAATCTCTTTCCCTTTTTTTCTAGATCAGCACCGTCGAGATTTTCGGCAACCTATCGGGCGGTGCTTAAAATTGCCGCCATGTTAGGGCTGTCGCGTTTTCACGATGAAGGGGCTTTTGCGCGGGTAACGTATGTCGGCGCGGTTTCCACCTACAATCCCTATCGCGACGGAAGCGAGGAAGGTGGCACGCAGACTGCCTCCGGAGAATTTTACGATCCGGCCGCATGGACTGCGGCGATCCAATCCGGCTTGCGCGATCAATTCGGCGGCGTTCGTTTCGGCAAGCTGTATCAGCCAGCTTTTGCCCTGGTCACAAGCGGCGAGAAACGGGCGATCGTCAAAATCAACGATGTCGGGCCGCTCAAGGCCGGTCGGGTGCTCGATCTCAACGAACGCAGCATGCGTTATTTTGACCCCTTTCTGACGCGCGGACTTCTTCCGGATGTCAAGGTTGTGCTTTTGCCGGGCGCGGACTGGACGGCAGGCCCCGTTGGGGACGCCTACCTGATCGACTTCGCGTCGGTGCAACGCCAGAAAGCGCCGTCGGCCCCGAATTGGCAGGCAGAAACCGAAATCGAGAATCTGCGCGCGAAGCACTGGCCCGCAACGAATTTGCGGAAAGACGTGCGAGCCGAAGCAATGCCAGGTGACGGCGGCTAAGCCAAGCGGAAAACGATCGGACGCTAGCCGCTGAGCTTTTTTAAAATCGCGTCCAGCTGCTCCAGATTCCGGTATTTGATGCGCAGCGTTCCGCTCTCGCCGCGGTGATCGACACTGACGTCAAGTCCGAGCACATCGGACATGCGGCGTTCAAGCGCGCGCGTGTCGGGATCTTTCACACCGGTTGATGGCAGTCCCCTCGCCTCACGCTGCACCTCACGTGCCTGGGCAGCGCCGTCCTTGCGCATGTCGGCCTCAACCTGGCGTACGCTCAAACCCTTGTCGATGATCTCGTGCGCGATCATCAGGGCATTCGGCTGGCCAACCAGCAGCCGCGCATGGCCGGCGGAAATCTTGCCGGCGCGTACGAGCTGCTTCACGGGCTCGGAGAGCTTGAGAAGGCGCATTGTGTTCGCAACATGTGGCCGGCTTTTGCCGACGATATGCGCGACTTCGTCCTGCGTTCTGTTGAAATCATCCATGAGCGCAAGATAACCGCTCGCTTCTTCGATCGGATTGAGATCGGCGCGTTGCACATTTTCGATGATTGCGAATTCGAGCGACTGCGCGTCGTTGGCTTCAATAATCGCGATCGGCACGTCGTGCAGCCCGGCCCGCTGCGCGGCGCGCCATCGCCGCTCGCCCGCGATGATTTCGAACTTCTCGCCTTCCAGTGCCCGCACGACGATCGGTTGAATGATCCCGCGCTCCCGGATTGATTCAGCAAGCTCGTCGAGTTCGGCATCGGTAAACAAGCGGCGCGGATTTCGCGGATTGGGCCGCAGGTTTTCAATGGCTGCACGCCGCGGTTTGCGGCCTGAATCGACAGCGGATGTTTCATCACCCACGTCGCCGATCAGCGCGGCGAGGCCGCGTCCCAATCGCGAATGATCCGCCATTGCTGCTCCTGAACCTCTTGCCACGCGATGCCTTTCCGAGTCCGCTTGCCGTTGAATTAAGCGTTTACACAGGACCGAAACGCGAAATCTCTATCCCGCTTTCAATGCCTTTTCACGCTGGATGATTTCGGTGGCGAGCCGCAGATACGCTTCGCTACCGACGCATTTGAGATCGTAGACCAGCACAGGCTTGCCGTAGGATGGCGCTTCGGAAATGCGCACGTTGCGTGGGATCATCGTCTCATAGACCTTGTTTCCCATGAACTGCCGCACGTCGGCGACGACCTGGTTGGAGAGATTGTTGCGCGAGTCGTACATCGTCAGCACGATGCCGTGGATGGACAGTGTCGGATTGAGCGTCGTCTTGACCTGCTCGACGGTTCGCAAAAGCTGAGACAGGCCTTCGAGCGCAAAAAATTCACACTGCAGTGGAACGAGAATCGAGTCCGCGGCCGCCATCGCATTGACCGTCAGCAAATTTAGCGACGGCGGGCAATCGACCAGCACATAGGTGAAATCATATTTGCGTGGCCCGCTGTTCAGCTGACGCAGCGCATTGCGCAGGCGGAATGCGCGGTCGCGCTGCTGACCGATTTCGAGTTCAAGGCCCGAGAGATCAAGCGTCGAAGGCGCGATATGGAGCTGCGGTACGGCGGTCGGAAGCACCGCGTCGCGCATCGGCGCCGCGCCGGTGAGCACGTCATAGGTCGACGTGCGGCGCGACTTGCGCTCGATGCCGAGACCCGTCGATGCGTTTCCCTGCGGATCGAGATCGACGATCAGAACGTGCTCGCCGATAGCGGCAAGCGCAGTACCGAGATTGATTGCGGTTGTCGTTTTGCCGACCCCACCTTTCTGATTGGCAATGCCGAGAACGCGGGGCCGGGCCGCGTCGGGTTTTGCGGCCGCCTTGCCGAAAGGAACAACATCAGGCGCATCTGTGGTCGGCATCTCGGTCATGGCTATTCCATCAGTTTGAATCGCGGCACACGCGCTTGCCTGGATACCTGCCCCCACACCGGTACTGGCGGGGCACCGAACGCCCTAACGAGGCTCGAGGCCGCGAACGAGGATGATTGATCCTTCGGGACTGATCTTGCTGGGCACTTTCGTGGCTTCGAGTCTCCAATATTTAGCGGCATCGGTCAATTCGGCATCTACATCTTGACCCTTCGGGAATAGACCAACCGCGCCGCGTGCAATCAGAGGAAACGCCTGTTCACATAGGACTTTCAACGGGGCGAGTGCACGCGCAGTAACGACGTCGACCGGTTCTGCACAGCTTTCCCCATATTTTTCGGCCCGGACCTGGTGAACCGTGGCCGGCGCGCCGGTTACCCTCACCGCTTCCCGCAAAAAAGCCGCCTTTTTCCCATTGCTTTCAATGAGATGGACCTTCGCCCCGGGCGTGCTTGCAATAGCGCAGGCAATCGGGATGCCGGGAAATCCGGCCCCCGACCCAAAATCAATCCAGACCTTGGATTGCGGCACCAGCGGCAGAAGCTGGAGCGAATCAGCGACATGACGGGTCCACAACTCACCAAGAGTCGACGAGGCGACGAGATTGATTCGGCTTTGCCAGCGCAACAGGAGGTCAATGAAGGCGTCGAGCTTCTCTTCCGTTTCACGTGAAACCGGACACAGATGCAAAGCCCGTGCTTTGTCGGAAGAAAGTTCGACCGTCCCCTGCCCGTTTTTTTTCACGCGATTTTCGCAGCAGCTTTTTTTCCGCGGCGGAAATGCGCGACCAGGAGTGTCAGCGCGGCTGGCGTGACGCCATCAATGCGGCTTGCATGCCCGATCGTGCGTGGCCGATGCGCCTGCAATTTTTGTTTCATTTCGTTCGACAAGCCTGGCAGCGCCGCGTAATCAAAATCATCCGGGAGCGTGAAACTTTCATCGCGCCGGTAAGCCGCGATGTCGGCCGCCTGACGCGAAAGATAGACATCGTACCTCGCATCGACTTCGATCTGCTCGGCGATCTTCGGAGCAAGCTCACCGAAGCGTGGCCAGATCTTCGCGAGATCAGCGATGGTCACGGCCGGATATGACAACAGCTCGAATGCCGTGCGTCGCTGGCCGTCCTTGTTGAGCGACAAGCCATAACGCGCGGCCTCTTTCGGCGTAAGGGAAACTGATTTTGCAAATGCCAGCGCTGAGCTCAACGATGAAGATTTTTCCCAATGCATGTGCGCGCGTTCTGATTCGACGCAGCCGATCGCAATTCCGATATCCGTCAAACGTTGATCGGCATTGTCGGCGCGCAGCTGCAGCCGATATTCGGCGCGCGATGTGAACATGCGATACGGCTCGGTGACGCCGCGGCTCACTAGATCATCGACCATCACGCCGAGATAGCCTTCGGCCCGATCGAACACGACCGCGGCGGCACCCCCTGCCCGCCTCGCCGCATTAAGCCCGGCGATTAACCCCTGAGCGGCAGCTTCCTCGTATCCGGTCGTGCCGTTGATCTGGCCGGCCAGGAACAGCCCCGGCACGCGCTTGGTCTCCAGCGATGGCTCAAGCTCGCGCGGATCGACGTGATCGTATTCGATCGCATAGCCCGGCCGCACCAGGCGCGCGCGCTCGAGGCCGGGAATAGACGCGACCAGCGCTAGTTGAACGTCCTCCGGCAGCGAGGTCGAAATGCCATTGGGATAGACCGTGGTGTCGTCGAGGCCCTCGGGCTCCAGGAAAATCTGATGACCGTCGCGCTCGCCGAAGCGCAAGATCTTATCTTCGATGGACGGGCAATAGCGCGGCCCGCGGCTCTTGATCTGGCCGGAATACATCGGCGAGCGGTGAACGTTCTCGCGAATGATGGCGTGGGTGGCCGCACCGGTGCGCGTGATCGCGCACGCAATCTGCGGGTTGGCGATCCGCCTAGTCAGCGTCGAAAACGGCTCCGGCGGATCGTCGCCCGGCTGTATTTCCAGCGCCGCCCAGTCGATGGTGGTGCCGTCGAGCCGCGGCGGCGTGCCGGTCTTTAAGCGCCCGAGCGCGAAGCCGAAGCGCTCGAGCGTCTGCGAAAGACCGAGCGCCGGCGCCTCGCCGACCCGGCCCGCCGGGATCTGCCGGTCGCCGATATGGATGAGCCCGCGCAGGAACGTGCCGGTCGTCAGCACCACCGTAGCCGCCGCGAAGGTGCGCCCGTCCGTCAACTTTGCCCCGGCCACGTGGCCTGCGCAAAAGCACAGGTCGTCCACCTCCCCTTCGATCACGGTCAGATTCGGCGTACCGCGAATCGCCCGCTGCATGGCGGCGGCATAAAGCTTCCGGTCGGCCTGGGCACGCGGGCCGCGCACGGCCGGCCCTTTGCGGCGATTGAGCAAGCGGAACTGAATGCCGGCGGCATCGGCGACGCGGCCCATCAAGCCATCAAGCGCATCGATCTCGCGCACCAGATGCCCCTTGCCGAGGCCGCCGATAGACGGATTGCAGGACATGGCGCCGACGCTGGCAAAGCGCTGGGTGACCAGGGCGGTGCGCGCGCCTAAGCGGGCGGCAGCCGCCGCGGCCTCGCAGCCGGCGTGCCCGCCGCCGACAACAATGACGCCGAACCTTGCGCTCATCGAATTCCCGCTCAAGCGGGCCTCTTCTATCCAGCGGCGAATCGGCGGTCAAAATTCCGAAAACTATGCATGTGTTTCACGTGAAACAGTGCGGCCGCGGACGACGGCGCGGCGGTCGTTAACCGGGCATTAACGTTAACCGATCATTTACCGATGCAGAACTCGCGGAAGATGACGTCGAGAAGATCCTCGACGTCGACCCTTCCCGTCAGCCGGCCGAGCGCCGTTGCCGCCGCCCTCAAATCCTCGGCGATCAGCTCCTCGCCTCCCGACGGACCCTGCGCCAGGGCGCGGTCGAGGGCTGACAGCGTCTCCTCGAGGGCGCGGCGGTGGCGCGCCCGAGTCACCATCGGCGCTTCGGCGGACGAAAAGAACGCCTGCACCGCGGCCGACAGGGCGTCCATCAGCGCGTCCATACCGGCGCCGGTCAGGGCCGAGATCGCGAAGCTTTTGTCCGCTTTATTTGTGGACGAGGATTCACTTCTTGCGCAGTGCTTGCCGACGAGATCGATTTTGTTGCGCAAGACCCAAACCTCGGCCGCCGCGAGATTCTCAGCCACGTCATTGGCCGGGGCCGCAGCGTCGGCCGATGCGTCAGTAAGCCAGAGGACGAGGTCGGCCATTGCCACCCGCTCACGCGCCCGCCGGACACCCTCCTGCTCTACCGGATCGGCGGCCTCGCGGATGCCGGCCGTATCGATGAGCGTCACCGGATAGCCGCCGAGATTGAGATGCACCTCGACGGCGTCGCGCGTGGTGCCGGGATGAGCCGAGACAATGGCGACGTCGCGCTGCGCCAGTCGGTTCAGCAGCGTCGATTTCCCGGCGTTCGGCGGGCCGGCGATGGCGACGACAAAGCCATCGCGCAGGCGCTCCCCCCTGCCCGCTTTGGCGAGCGCGCCGGCAATCTCGTCGCGCAATTCTTTCGCGGCACGAAGCGCCGGGCCAATGAGGTCCTCAGGCACATCGGCTTCGTCGGAAAAATCAATCCGCGCCTCGACAAGTGCCAACGCCGCAATGATCTGCTGACGCCAAGCCTCGGCGCGGTCGCCAATCAAACCCTTGAGTTGCCGAAACGCCTGGCGGCGCTGCGCCGGAGTTTCGGCCGCAATCAGATCCGCCAAACCTTCAATGGCGGTGAGGTCGAGCCGCCCGTTGTCGAAAGCGCGGCGGGTGAACTCGCCGGCCTCCGCCGGCCGGCAGCCGTCTATGGTCCGCAGTGCCTCGAACACCGCGGCGATCACCGCGGGACTGCCGTGCAGCTGCAGTTCCGCCATGTCGTCGCCGGTTTCGCTGTGCGGGCCCGGGAACCACAGCGCCAGCGCCTCATCAATGATTTCGCCGCTTCCCGGCTCGCGCACCCGTGCAAACGCCGCCTGCCGCGGCTTTGGCACGCGGCCGATCAGCTTTTCCAGCGCCGCGCCGGCGCGCGGTCCGCAGAGGCGCACCACGGCAATCGCCGCCGGCGGCCGGCCGGAGGACAGGGCGAAAATGGTGGGGCGCGAGGTATCCATCGGTTTCACATATCCGGCGGAACCCAATTCGGCGCAACTGCCCTTGGCCGGCAAACGTTGTAAGGGTGTAGCGCTCCTGCCGCCCGGGTCGAACAACATGACCGCTACC
>DASSIT010000102.1:0-2310 GCA_035691545.1 Pseudolabrys sp.
ACCTCGTCCGCCTGGGCAAGAAGCGACAATGGGACATCGAGGCCGAGCGATTTCGCGGTCTACACCGGTCGCGTTTCCACCTGGATGAGCAAGACTCGACGCGAGTCCCATGCCGACCGGATCGGCGATAAAGATCATCACGATTGGTATCTCCGAAGTCGCATCTTTTACGGCACGTGCGGCTTGAGGAGAAAGCGTTACGATGAGATCGGGTTGGGATTGTACGAGATGGGTGGCGAGTATCGGAAGTTCGTCAAGGCGAGAACCCGCTTCCTTGCGGTCGATGACGACCGTTGTACCTTCCACCCATCCAAGTTTGCGGAGGCCCTCCCAAAAAGCATCAAAGTTGGGTCCGCTGCACGCAGGAGCGCACAGCATCCCGACGCGTGGTAACTTCGATGCGGCCTGGATTCTGGGCGTCGACGCCAGGACAACCAGTATAGCCAGAATGACTTGTACCACGGCGGCATATCGTTTCATTCGAACACCCTGTCAGCTGAACATTCCGCTTGCGCCGTGCGCGCTCGCCGGCCGCCCGGCGATCGCTCTTCAGTGAATCTCGGCCGAGCGCCTCAGAGCCTCTTTCAGCTTTTCGAGAGTGAAATTTCTGCTGCGTGCGATCTCGAGGATCGGCGCCTCACGCCGGCCACAGAGTTCGGCGGCGTCCGGAATTTTCGCGGCAAGGTCGAACGGAATCACGATCGCCCCATGCTGATCGGCATGAATGAGATCTTCTGATCGAACCGTCATGCCGGCGACGCGCACCTCGCCGCCAAAGCTTTCCGCGTGAACCCAGGCGTGCGACGGGCCGATCGATCCGGCAAGCGCCTGAAAACCAGGCGCCCATTGCGGGATGTCGCGAATGGCGCCATCGGTGATGACGCCGAGACAACCGAGCGCCTTGTGGACGTTACTTTGCACCTCGCCCCAGAACGCACCATAACCGGCGTCCGGTCCGTCGATATCCTGGATCACGGCGATCCGGGGTCCGGCGCCGGTCCCGATGTATTCGTAATAGGCGATGCGGCGGCTTGCCTGCTCGTTTGCGGGAAGCGATGATTTCAGCACCGACCGGATCGTGACGGTGCGGGCATAGCCGACCATCGGCGGCAAGTCGGGAAAGGGACAAACCAGCGGCTTGGTGGTGTAGCCGATCAGGCGTCGCTCCGGCGCGACGACTTCCATCGCGTTGCAGATAGTCGGCGTGTCATATCGGGCCAATGCCTCGAGCAAGGCGGCAGGCAGCGGCGCGGTCGTGGAATTCGTCACGGTATTCTCCCCCAGAGTGCGGATTTTCCGGAAAGCGCCATATAGCCGACCCCCGCGCGATGGGCAAAAGCCGATTTTGCCGCCCACGGCACAGGCCCGTTAATGCGCTCGATGTCGGCTGGTCAGTTCAGGCGCGCAGGCCGATTGTCCTGCTGCGTTTCGGCGACTTTCGAAACGTAAGTCTGCGCCGATTCCGGGGGGACGATGTCGGCCGGCGTTGCTCCTTGCGCTGCGGCCTTCTTCTGCTGATCGCGATAAGATTTCCACCCGACGGGCAGGCTGAGCAGATAAAGCACGGTGCCCACGGAAAGAATGTACCAGGGATAGCCGATCAAAAGCGCGATGAAGAAAACCACGGAGACAAAGACCGGCAGGACCATTTCCGGCGGCACGCGCATGCGCCAGGTCTTGCCGGAGAATACCGGCAGGCGGGAGATCATCAGAAAGCCGATCAGCAGCGTATAGGCAGCCGTCAGCACGGCCGGCGGTTTCGGCAGGCCGAGAAATGCGAGATATACCGGAAGCAGCACCGTGATCGCGCCGGCTGGCGCCGGAATGCCGGTGAAGAAATTCGTTGCAAAAGCCGGCTTGTTGGGATCGTCGATACTCGCGTTAAAGCGGGCAAGCCGAAGTCCGCCGCTGATTGCAAACACCATTGCTGCGATCCAACCGCCATTGTGCAGGTCATGCAGCTGCCAGAAATAAAGGATCAGACCCGGGGCGACGCCGAAATTGACGAAATCGGCGAGACTGTCGAGTTCAGCCCCGAATTTCGACTGTCCCTTGATCATGCGGGCGACGCGGCCGTCGATACCGTCGAGCACGGCTGCGAACACGATCGCACCGACCGCGAGTTCCATCCGTCCTTCCGTCGACAGCCGGATTGCGGTGAGGCCTGCGCAGATCGCAAGCAAGGTGATGAAATTGGGGACCAGCATCCGCACCGGGATCGGGCGAAACCGGCGGCGGCGCAATTCCGGATTTTTGGGGTCAAACGGCATCGGCATGCCTGTCAATATAGCAAGCAGGGTTCGGCTTCGC
>DASSIT010000103.1:0-10494 GCA_035691545.1 Pseudolabrys sp.
CCCGCATGGCCTCGGCGGTATGCAGGACGTCCTCGCCTTCCAGCAGTCCCGCAATGTTGGTCTCGCCGACCGTCAGCGCCCCAAGGATCAGGGCGCGGTGAGAGATCGATTTATCGCCGGGAACGCGGATGCGGCCCTGCAAAGGCCCGGTTTGGCGGGCGGTTAACGGCGTCAATTCGCCAGGGTTCACGGGCTGGTATCCTTAAAATCTGCGCCGTCCTACCACGCAGCCGCGCGCTCCGTCATCCCGGCGCCCCCGGCCTTAATGCGAGGCACTTGCGCTATTGACAGGGGCTGCGCAACTAGCCAAGTGAAACACCGATTTTAAACGACCAATCCCCGAGGAACCTCGACCGTGGCGAAACCAGATCTCGGCACCAAGCGTGTCTGCCCCGAAACCGGTCGTAAATTCTACGATCTCAACAAGACGCCGGTCGTTTCACCGTACACCGGCAAGGTTGTACCGATCGCAGCGCCGGCACCGCCGCGCGCGCGGCCCGAAGCCGCGGCGCCGGTCAAGCCCGCGCCCGTGACACCGACCGAGAGCGTCGTGCCCGAAACCGCCGATGCAGAGTTTGTATCTCTCGAGGATGCCGAGGCCGAACAGCAGGGCAAGAAGCCCGCAGCGGCAGAAGGCGCAGCCGCGGCCGGTGAGGAAGAAGAAGTCGAGATAGATGAGAGCCTCGACGATGCGGCCTTCATCGAGGAAGAAGAAGAAGGTAACGCCGACGTCACCGACATCATCGGTGAATCGATCGAAAAGGAAGAGGAAAGCTGAACACGCGGCCGCTTCCCAATTGGCGGCCATCAAATTTCGAATTGGGGCCATAGCTCAGATGGGAGAGCGCGTGAATGGCATTCACGAGGTCGGCGGTTCGATCCCGCCTGGCTCCACCACCCGCCTACGCTAAAGCTTCCGCGGCCAAGACCTTCGCGGTGGCGGGTATCCGCCGAAGCTTTAGCGTAGGCGGACCTTAGGCCAGTTCGAGCATGAAATGGTGGTTATGCAGAACGGCCATCTCCGGCTTGCGACATGAAATATGTTTATCTCCTGGACGGCATTAAATTTCAAAACGAAATTTATGTCGGCTTGACGGACAATCGGCGTCAGCGGCTTGCCGCACGCAACGCCGGCCAGTCAACCTACACGAAAAGAATCAAGCCATGGCGGCTCGCGATTTATTTCGCTTTTTTCAAACAAGGCCAACGATTTCGGGCGCTATCTCAAATCCGGGACAGGTCGAGAATTTGTCAAAAAACGGATCATACAAGTCCGGGTTTTAATTTGTGTCCCCGCGCTGGCAAGTCGCGGCACGCCATTGCATGATGCGTCAAAACTAGGGACACCAAACCATGCAAGGCAAGATCGCGCTCGAGGAGCATTTCGCCATCGAAGCAACGCTCGGCGATTCTCAACTATTCGGCCCCCATGTGTGGAAGGATCTGGGCCATCGCCTGCTCGATATCCAGGACACGCGGCTCGGCGAAATGGACAAGCACGGGATCGAGATGATGATCCTGTCTCTTAATGCGCCGGCAATCCAGGCGATCCACCATGTCAAAACCGCGATCGAAGTCGCAAAGCAGGCCAACGACGTCCTCGCCGGCGAAGTTCGCAAGAGGCCTGGCCGATTTGCCGCCTTGGCCGCGCTGCCGATGCAGGATCCCGAAGCGGCCGCCGCCGAGCTCACCCGTTGCGTCAAGGAGCTCGGCATGGTCGGAGCTTTGGTGAACGGCTTCTCGCAGATCGGCACGCCGGACGACGTCACCTATTACGATCTGCCTCAATATCGCGCTTTCTGGCGCGCGGTCGAAGCGCTTGACGCACCGTTCTATCTGCACCCGCGCAATCCGTTGCCGAGCTGGACGAAGTTCTATGAGGGCCACAACTGGCTGCTTGGCCCCAATTGGGCCTTTGCAGCGGAGACCGCCGTGCACGCCTTGCGTTTGATCGGCAGCGGGCTGTTCGACGAATGTCCGAATTTGAAGATCGTACTCGGTCACATCGGCGAAGGCATCCCCGTCTATCTCTGGCGCATCGACAATCGCAATGGCTGGATGAAGGCGCCGCATAAATACGCGGCCAAGCAAGGCGTGGCACACTATTTCCGCAAGCATTTCCATCTGACGACATCCGGCAATTTCGACACGCCGGCGCTGGTCAACGCCATGACCGTGATGGGTGCCGACCGCGTGATGTTTTCGGTCGACTGGCCGTTCGAGGACGTCGGTGAAGGCTCGCAGTGGTTCGACAAGGTCGACATCAGCGAGGCCGACCGCGTCAAAATCGGCCGCAGCAACGCAATCAAGCTGTTCAAGCTGCCGCTTCGCTAGTTCAGCGCATGCGATAGTGCTCGACCGCCTTCTTGTCCCAGACCATGCCGTTGCCCGCGCGTGCAGCCGGAATCGCGTGGCCATCGGCGATCGCGAGCGGTTCTTCGAGCAGCACATTGGCCCAGTCGACATATTCGAGGAAATGGCAGGTCGGCGTGGCCGCAAGCAGATGCGCGCTCACTTCGGGGAATAAATGGGAAGACATTTTTATTTCGTGTGATCGAGCGATTTTGGCGGCACGTCGCCAGCCCGTTACACCCCCGATGCGTTCGAGATCCGGCATGACGTAATCAGCCGCGCGTTGTTCGATTGCAACCGTCATCGCCTCTGGTAGAGAGAAATTCTCTCCAATCTGGATCGGGACCTTAAGCGCGTTCGCGAGTTTCGCCGCGCCCGAGTAGTCGTCGTGGCGTATCGGCTCTTCCAGCCAATAGATATTTTCGGTGTCGAGCGCATGTCCGCGAACGAGCGCGTCTTCAAGCGCGAGCGCCTGATTGTAATCGACCATCAGCGCCACGCCGTCGCCGATGCGCTTGCGCACCGCGTGAACGGCGGCAATGTCGGCTTGCAACGTCGGATAGCCTAATCTGAGCTTGATGGCACAAAATCCGCCGACAAGAAGTTTTTCGGCCTCGTCGGCAAGCGCAGCCAGGTCGTCCATCAACCCCAGACCGCAACTATTGTAAGCCGGAATCCGCCGTGGCGCTGCGCCGATGAAGGTTGCGAGCGGAACGCCGGCCGCCACTGCGAGCGCGTCCCAGCAGGCGGTATCGAAGCCTGACATGGCCATGCGCACGATGCCCTGCACGCCGATCAACGTGAAACGTCGCGCGAGCCTGGTCCAGAGTTGACCGGGGACGACGGTTTCACCTTTTGCCACGCGCTCGACTTCACCGAGCAGACTGATGACTGCATGCGCCGCCGCCGGCAGGTAGCAGAAAAGGTAACTGCGGCCGGTCACCCCCTCGTCTGTTTCCACGTCGACGAGAACGAGCGGCGCCCTGCGGACCGCGGTGGCGCTGGTGCCCAGAACAAAATTGAGTGGAACTTCGACCGGGACCGCGCGGATCCCCCGGACTGTCAGATTCGGAACTTGGGGCTCGCTGTAGTTTTGGGGCTGGCTGTTCATGGAGATCCGTTTGAAACACCGACTAAATCGGCATTAAAGGCGATTTTCCCTTGTTCTTGAACCTTTAACTCGTCCCGCCCATATTAGGGGGGACTTTCCGGCAGTCGCCGGTAGGTTGGGGTGCCTGAGAGGGGCCCCGTCAAAGTCGCTTCAAGCGAGGGCTTTGAGACCAATGTCGCGAGTTCCGTCCCTATCCAGCCCGTTTCTCCTGGGCTTCGATGAAATCGAGCGCGTGCTCGATCGCGTCGCCAAGGGGGCCGACGGCTACCCGCCCTACAATATCGAGCGCCTGCCGCGCGACGGACAAAATCCGGAGCGGTTGCGCATTACGCTCGCTGTTGCAGGTTTCACCCGCGATCAACTCGATGTCTGCATCGAGGAGAGCCAGCTGGTAATTCGCGGGCGGCAGCAGGACGACAAAACGCGCCAATACCTCCACCGCGGCATTGCCGCGCGGCAGTTCCAGCGAACTTTCGTGCTGTGTGACGGGATGGAAGTGTTGGGCGCGGATTTGAAAAACGGACTGTTGTCGATCGATCTTATCCGGCCGCAGCCGGAACGGATCGTGAAAACCATCTCGATCAATGAGCAGGAATGACGGACTCGTGAAGCAGGACTCGACCGCGTTAAGCGTTGAATCAGAAAGGAGTCGAGGGCCATGACCAACGACAAACAGATTGAACCGAATACGACTCACCCGGTTATCACGCAGGAGGCGCTGGCGCAGCTCGGCGACGGCCGGCTCGCTTACGTCAAGACGATTCGTTCCGAAGACGTCGCCAACCTGTTTCCGCAGGCGCCAAAGATCGCGCCCGGTGTCAAGCTATTCTCGCTGCATGCAGCTGACGGCACGCCGATCATGTTGACCGATACGCGCGAAGCAGCGCTGGCAAATGCCTGGAGCCAAGAGCTGGAACCGGTTAGCGTGCACTGACGCAAGGCCGCCGTGCCGACGCGCAGGTAAATAGCGCCACGTGAACAGCAGATGCCCGGCGTTCGCGCCGGGCATCTGCGTTTCCCTCACATCAACTTTTCAACGCGCGCGGACAAGACAAAGCAAAAAAGTGGATGGCCGGAACGAACCTGGCCACGACGAAAGACTGCCCTGATTATAGAGAGCTAAGCCGCTGTGCTTGCCGGCGGCACAGCCAGTACAGCATAGAGAGCGTCAGCGTCTCCCGAGTCGCGCAGGCGTCGGGCAATTTCCGGATCGCGCAGTTGCCGCGCGACGCGCGCCAGCGCCTTGAGATGATCGGCTCCCGCCGCCTCCGGCGCCAGCAAGAGAAAGATCAGATCGACAGGCTGATTGTCGAGCGCCTCGAAATCGATCGGGCGCTGAAGCCTGGCGAATAAGCCAAACAGCCGGTCGAGCTTTGGCATCTTACCGTGCGGAATCGCAACGCCGTTTCCGACCGCGGTCGAACCGAGTTTTTCCCGCTGAAGAAGAATTTCCAGAATTGCCTTTTCGCTCTGCCCGGTAAGTTCAGCGGCACGCGCAGCGAGTTCCTGGATCGCCTGCTTCTTGCCGTTAACCTTTAGAGCCGCAATGACGGCATTCGGCGCGACGAGGTCGGTAAGCGTCATGGACATGTCCAATGATCGAAGATAACGGCGCCGAGTTGCAAATGGGGGTGTTGAAGGCGGCGGACCATAAGAGGGGGCCGCCCCGCCGTCAATGGCCGAACGCGGCGCGTTATTTTTGGTCTTTCCCGCTTTTTACGGGGGATTCAGCCGCCACGACGGGCCTGATGGTCTTTCCGGCGGCGCTTGTAGCGTCGCAGGCGTTTTTCAATGCGGCTCGCGGCCTGTTCCGCACTGTCATACGCGTCTGGAGCCATGCCCTCTGCTTCAAGCAGCGCGCCGGAGTCAAGATGAAGAACGCATTCCGTGCGGAAACGAAAACCATCCCTGCCTACCGTCGCATGGCCCGAGTAGCCGCCGCGAAAATATTTCGAGGTCGCCTCCTCGACCCGGTTGGCGATTTTCCGCTGAAGTGAGGCACCGATGCTGATGTTCCGGCCCGAGACCCGCATAGGCATTGCTCGTCTCCATCGGATCGCGCGATGCGATCATTGGTCCGCCCAGCCTGAAAATTCAGCGCGAAAAAGCCGCGAAGGTCAATAGGCCAGTTCGCGTGAGTCACGTGCCGGTGGCGTGCTTTTCGCGGCGCCGTTGCACTGAAGACGGAATGCGCATGGCCTCGCGGTACTTGGCAACGGTGCGCCGTGCGATTTCGATCCCGGCGTCGCGCAGCTTATCCACGATCGTGTCATCTGATAATACGTCCCCCGCGCTTTCATCGTCGATCAATTGACGAATACGGTGACGTACGGCTTCAGCCGAATGTGCCTCGCCGCCATCGGCAGCAGGGATCGCCGAGGTAAAGAAATATTTCAGTTCGAAGATTCCGCGATTGGTGGCCATATACTTGTTGGCGGTGACGCGCGATACCGTCGATTCGTGCATTCCGATCGCGTCAGCAACCGTCTTGAGATTGAGCGGGCGCAAATGCTGGACGCCTTCCGCGAAGAACCCGTCTTGCTGCCGCACGATCTCGCCTGACACCTTGAGGATGGTCTTCGCGCGCTGATCGAGGGCGCGCACGAGCCAGGTCGCGGTTTGGAAACAGTCGGCGATGTATGCCTTTTCTTTGTCGCTACGTGTCGTTTTGGACACCTTGGTGTAATAGCGCTGATTGATAAGCACTTTAGGCAGCGTGTCGGAATTGAGTTCCACCTGCCATGTTCCGTCCGGAGCGGCGCGCACGAAAACGTCGGGAACAATCGGTTGCACCATCGTCGAGCCGAAACTCAACCCCGGCTTGGGATTGAGCATGCGGATCTCCGCGATCATGTCCGCGAGATCCTCGTCACTGACACCGCAAAGACGCCGCAATCCAGCGAGATCGCGTTTGGCGACAAGATCAAGATGTTCGACCAGAATCTGCATCGCAGGATCGTATCGGTCGCGGTCCTTGAGCTGAATGGCAATGCACTCGGTCAGATTGCGCGCGCATACGCCGGGGGGATCGAATGTCTGCAGTACGGCGAGCACGAGTTCGACGTCGCTGCGACGGGCGCCAAGCTTGTCTGCAACGGTTTCGACATCGCCGGTCAGATAGCCGGCCTCGTCGACCATATCGATAAGATACTGACCGATTATGCGGCCTGCAGGGTTGGAAATCGCAAGCGTCATCTGTTCGGCGAGATGATCAGCGAGCGTTACTTCGGCAGAGGCAAAGGCTTCAAGGTTGTAGTCCGGGGTACTCGCCTGCCCCACACCGGACCATTCCGAATAGGCGGGCTGCACTTCAGGCGGCGTCGAACTTTTTTCTCCCGCATCGTCGGGAAATACATTTTCGAGTTCGGTGCCAAGGCCCTGCTCGATCGATTGGCGGCTAGTCTCGAGGTCGGCGTCAATCCAGTCTGATGTTGCGGGGGCTTCTTCGTCGCCGGTAGCCCCGCTTGCCGCCTCGGGCGCGGGCGCAGTGTCATCTTCGCCTGCGCGTTCGAGCAACGGATTTCGCTCCAGCTCACCTTCCACGTACGCGGCCAAATCAAGACTGGAGAGTTGCAGCAGCTTGATCGCCTGCATCAGCTGCGGCGTCATCACCAGCGCCTGCGTCTGGCGAAACTCCAATCGTTGCGACAACGCCATGCTGCGGAATCCCGGCAAGAATCTGGTCCGATTCTTGCTTGTTTATATCAGCTGAGTCGCACCGGCGATATGTGATTTCGTGTGCAGGCATTGCACATTAATTGTGCGCGTTAACTTTTAGCCGCGACGGATTCTAAAGCCGAAATTCTTCGCCGAGATAGAGCCGGCGCACGTCCGGATTATTCACGATGTCGTCGGCGCGGCCTTCCATCAAGACCTCGCCCGAATAGATGATATAGGCACGGTCCGTAAGGCCCAGGGTTTCACGCACATTATGGTCTGTGATGAGCACGCCGATGCCGCGATTCGTCAGATGGCGAACGAGCGCTTGGATGTCGCCAACGGCTATCGGGTCAATTCCGGCGAAAGGCTCGTCAAGCAACATATAGCTCGGACGAGTCGCAAGGGCGCGCGCGATTTCGACGCGGCGCCGTTCACCGCCTGACAGCGCAATTGTGGGCGTTTTGCGCAAGCGAGCTATGTTGAACTCCTCAAGCAATGCGTTGAGATCGGTGTCCCGGCGCCGGCGATTCGGCTCAACCACTTCGAGGACAGACCGAATATTGTCCTCGACATTGAGGCCGCGAAAGATCGAGGCCTCCTGCGGCAGGTATCCGATGCCAAGCCGGGCGCGCTGATACATCGGCAAACCGGTGACATCGTAGCCATCAAGTTCAATCCGGCCTCGATCGGCATTAATCAGCCCGGTGATCATGTAGAACACCGTGGTCTTGCCGGCTCCGTTCGGCCCCAACAAACCGACAGCTTCGCCTCGCCTCACGTATAGCGTAACGCCCTTCACCACCGTGCGGCCGCCGAAACTTTTCTCCACACCATGTGCTGCGAGATAGGCGTGACGTGTTGTCTGGCGGCCATCTCCTTCACGACGCGGGCGCGCAACCGGAGCCGTATTCGGCGAGCCCCCGTGCATCGGCTGCGCAGCATCCGGCTGCATGTTCGCTGCCGCAGCTTGTCGTGCCCGGGCTTCGACCGGAGTCATTGCCCGCCGGTTCTGTGGTGGCTTGCGCCAAAACAGCGAGAGGATGTTCACCAGGCTACCTCGCGGCGCGTGAGCCCATCTGCCATCGGCGCAGTTGCAATACTAGCTGATTCCTGCAGCGCCGGAATGATAGCATCTGCGATGCGGTTCAATTGAACGGCCGGACCGGGATGGGCCGCGGCGCCTGCGCGCCGCTCCCATCCGGCTTGAGATCGGGGCCAGACCCGCCGGGAAGAATCAATCCCTGCACGCGTCCACCCTCGACCCGCGATACCCCGCTGGTGAGATCGACAACCAGCTTTCCGCCGCGGAGTACGTTTTGCCCTTGGGTCATGACGACGGGATTTCCGGTGAGCGTCACCGTGTTCGTCTTCATATCGAAAATTCCGAGTTCGCCGGTCGCTGTTTGATCCTTCTGGGTCACCACAACCCCACCGCGGGCCTCGAGCCGCTTGATGCGTTGCTCACCTCCGGGCCCAGGCGCTGCCGCCTGAAGGGTTTTGCCTTTCTCGGCGCCTTCGCCGTTTTGCTCATAGAAGACCACCAGCGATTTGCAACGCAGGCCTGTGTCGCCTTGCTTGACCCGCACATCGCCGCTGAAGGTCGCTTCCTTTTGCTTGTCGCGCACTTCCAATGTCGCAGCCTCGATGTGCACCGGCTGATCGCGGTTTTGCGAGAACCCCTGCAATGCATTCGGCGGCCCCTTCGACGCTGGCTGCGCCTGCCCGGCGATACACGGCATAGTGAGCCACACCGCCATGAGCACACATATGTGCGCTGAGAGTTTGGCTGTCATTGCGCACCGGCCTTGGATTGCGTGTCCGGCTGACTCAACGTCATGTCCATGACAACCCCGCCGTGAAATCGAATGATGTCGCCGGAATCGACGATATCCAGCCGATTGGCGTTAAGGGTGCCCTGCAGCAATCTCACTTCGACGGGATGCTCGGAAACAACATTGCCTTTCCGGATGTCGACGAGCGCTTCACTCAGGCGTCCCTGATATCCGGTCGAAGAATTGAGCAAAATGTCGCGGTCGAGCTTGAGCGTCTCTGCCTTGGCATCGTAAAGGCCTGTTGCCGCGCTCATCTCCAATTTGCTCTTATCCTGCATTTCCACCTTTGCGCGGATATTGTGCAGCTCAACCATGTCGGGCTTGGTCATGTCTTGAGCCGCCGTATCGGCCGTCAACTCATAGGCGCGAGCGTCACGCGTGAAACCGGACAGACGCGGTTGTTCCATCGTGACCTTGGTGCCTGAGACAACGAGGTTGTCGATGTTGATCGGCAGCTTCGCGAGCATCCGTAGCGGATTGAGATAAGTGACCAGGACCATGATGAGCAAGCCAATAGACACGGTGGCGGGGACTGCGATACGCAGGATACGCACCACGCGACTGTGGCGGCGGGCCGCGCGAAACGAGCGCTCCGTGTCGCCGCGACTCGTCGTCCAGTAGGCGTGCGCCGCCTCGGCATCGGTCCTGGCTGTCATCACACGGCTCATGCCCAGTCCGGCATCCATCTGTGCTCAAAGCGAGTCTTGAAATACATCCCGCATCCCGGATGCAAGATGTCGCGCGAATATGGCCCCGGCACGGCAATCGAACGTCGGCTCGTTAACCAATAACCGGCAGAATACAACAGCTTACGACGAATGCGAGAAAATATCCTCGCCCGCCCAGCCCGCCAGGTCGAGGCGCGCGCGATCGGGTAAAAAACGGAAACACGCCGCGGCAAGCTCTGCGCGTCCCTCGCGCGCAAGCATGACATCGAGTTTTTCTTTCAGCGCATGCAAATGCAGCACGTCCGTCGCTGCATAGGCCACCTGAGCGTCGCTGAGTTGGTCAGCGCCCCAGTCCGACAATTGTTGTTGCTTGGAGAGATCAATCCCGAGGACCTCGCGCGCGAGGTCCTTCAATCCGTGCTTGTCGGTGTAGGTCCGAGCGAGACGCGAAGCGATTTTGGTGCAATAGACCGGCGCGGTCATGACGCCGAAGGTCTTTGCGAGAAGACCAATATCGAAGCGAGCATAGTGAAAGATCTTGATTATCGATTTGTCCGCCAGCAGGCGTTCGATGTTCGGGGCCTTGCGCTGGCCGGCGCCAATTTGGACAACGTCAGCCGAGCCATCGCCAGGCGAAAGTTGCACGACGCAAAGCCGATCGCGAATTGGATCAAGGCCCATGGCCTCGGTGTCGATCGCCACCGCGCCCTTGTAGGCGGTGAGGTCGGGTAGGTCGCCACGGTGCAAGCGGATTGTCATTTAGCCTCTAAGGCTCGGAGCGTTGGTGCCCAGGAGAGGACTCGAACCTCCACGGCTTTCACCGCTAGTACCTGAAACTAGTGCGTCTACCAATTCCGCCACCTGGGCTCGT
>DASSIT010000104.1:0-50893 GCA_035691545.1 Pseudolabrys sp.
TCTTTGACGGGGCCTTTCGGCCGCCGGCTGCTCTTTCCGCAGACGTTACGCGGCAGGGCCAGCCTCGTGCAAGGGCGCGCCGGCCGGGAGCGATGCAATCAGCGCCGCCCGCCCATCCGCTAAATTGTGTCAATTCCCGACTGCCGCGCCCTCGGCCGCAGCGCTGAACGATGTATTAACGATGGGCGCCTTAGGCTGGAGTCACAATACCGGAAGCTGAATTCGGTTATACCAAATTCGTCTCGCGCCCTGGAGCAGCGCACATGGCCGCGCGTCAATCATCCCACCGCCATTGGTTCCTGCGCGATATTCCGCGGACCTACGTACTGCTGGTCTGGCTTGCCTTCGGCTTCGCCGTTCTTGTTTACGCGAACGACTGGCACCCAAGCGGATGGACCGCACTCCGGCACGAGGCCGCCATAAAGAAACCGCAAGGCAACAAGGCTGAACCTTATACCGGCTCGATCATCTTCGTGCCGACACGCGGCGACGACTGCCAGGAACTCAGGCTCGACAATCGTACCGGAAAAATGTGGGACAAGGGCGCCGTCAACTGCAACGAGGCGGTGTCGCGTTCAGAGCGTGAGCAACTCGGCGGCCTGAGCTCGCTGCGCATGGACGCGATCGGCAAGGCATTCAATCACCGCTAAGAGTCATGGAGTGCCGGGAGCGGCTGCCGGTCACTTCACGAAGGCCATCGTCCATATGGAAATCCCCGCACCCGCCGGGGCGGCGTCAAATCCGCGCGAGGCATTGGCCCGCCCACAAAAAACTGGCAAGACAGCGATTAACTGGTTGATTTAATGGTCGGAGTGGCAGGATTTGAACCTGCGACCCCCACGTCCCGAACGTGGTGCGCTACCAGACTGCGCTACACTCCGACTGAAGGCCGGACTTATAACCCCGGCGTCCCTAAACGCAAGCTTGCGAGATCCGATGAGTGCCGAGCCGGGAACACGCGTAATAAAGGCCGATGATGCCGCAATCGAGGCGGCGGCACGCTGCCTTGCCGCCGGCGGGCTGGTCGCCTTTCCGACCGAAACCGTCTATGGGCTCGGCGCCGATGCCGGCAATGGCGCTGCCGTCGCCCGCCTCTACGCGGCCAAGGGCCGCCCCTCATTCAATCCGCTGATCGCGCATGTCGTCGATGCGACGGCGGCAAAGCGTGTCGGCATGTTCACCACGGCGGCCGAAAAGCTGGCTGCCGCGTTCTGGCCGGGGCCGCTGACGCTCGTGCTGCGCAAGCAACCCGATTGCGGCGTCGCCGATCTTGCGCTCGCAGGCCTCGACAGCGTGGCTGTCCGCATGCCCGCACATCCGGTCGCGCATGCGCTGCTCAAGGCCTTTCGCGGACCGATCGTTGCGCCATCGGCCAATCGATCCGGCCACGTGTCGCCGACCAGCGCCGCGCACGTGCTTGGTGACCTGCGCGGGCGCATCGATCTCATTCTCGATGCCGGCCCATGCGCCGTGGGCGTGGAGTCGACGATCGTTTCCTGCATCGCGCAACCGGTCTTGCTGCGCCCCGGCGGTATTGCGCGCGAGGCGATCGGACGCGTTCTCGGCCACCCGCTGGCGGTTTCATCTCACGACGATGGGCCGGTGGCGCCCGGAATGCTGGCGTCGCACTACGCGCCGAAGGCGCTTCTGCGGCTCGAGGCGGAAACGGCGGAGCCGGGCGAGGCCCTGCTTGCCTTCGGGCCGGCGCCGGATGCGTCCGGCGCGATATTGAACCTCTCGCCAAGCGGCGACCTGATCGAGGCTGCGGCCAACCTTTTTTCTCATTTGCGCGCGCTTGATGCTTCCGGCACAAAGCGCATCGCGGTGATGAAGATACCTCGCCAAGGGCTGGGCGATGCGATCAATGATCGGCTCAGGCGCGCCGCCGCGCCGAGACAGGGAACGGTTGAATGAACGAACAGCTCCGTCGCGCGCCCTCTCCTGATTTGCTGCCGCGCTTTGCGGCCATCGTCGGCGACAAATATGCGATCACCGATCAGCTCGCGCTGGAGCCGTTCCTGATCGAAGGCCGCGGCATCTATCATGGCCGCTCATCGATGCTGCTGCGGCCCGGCTCGGTGAAGGAAGTGCAGGCGATCCTCAAGCTTGCCAACGAGACCAAGACGCCGCTTGTGCCGCAGGGCGGCAATACGGGCCTGGTCGGCGGGCAGATTCCCTTCGATGGGGAATTGATCCTGTCGCTCACGCGGCTCGACAAGATCCGCGAGATCGATGCGGCGTCGAATACCATGACCTGCGAGGCAGGCGTCGTATTGGCGAAGGCCCAGGACGCGGCGGCGGAAGCCGACCGCCTGTTTCCGCTGTCACTCGGAGCGGAAGGCAGCTGCACGATCGGAGGCAATCTCTCCACGAATGCCGGCGGCACCGGCGCGGTGGCTTACGGCATTGCGCGCGATCTCGTCATGGGCATCGAGGTCGTGCTGGCCGACGGCCGCATCATGAATCTTCTGTCGAAACTGAAAAAGAACAATACGGGCTACGACCTGCGGCACATATTCGTCGGCGCCGAGGGCACGCTCGGTGTCATCACGGCAGCCGTGGTCAAGCTGTTCCCGAGGCCCCGCGCGGTGGAGACCGCCTTTGTCGGCGTTCCCTCGCCGGCCGCCGCGGTCGCGCTGCTCAACCAGGCCCAGTCGCGCGTCGGCGGCACGGTCACCAGCTTCGAATTGATCGTGCGCGATGTGATCGAATTCGCGGTCAAGCACGGGCATGGCGTCCGCAATCCGCTTTCAGGCAGTCACCCCTGGTACGTATTGATGGAAGTATCATCGCAGCACCCCGAGGGGCTGCGCGAAGGGCTCGAGCAAGCGCTCGCCGACGCGAGTGCGCGAGGGCTGGTCGAGGACGCCGTCATCGCCGCCAGCCTCGATCAGGCCCGCGCGTTCTGGCATATGCGTCATGTACTGCCGGAAGTGCAGAAGCCCGAGGGCGGCTCGATCAAGGCCGATGTGTCAGTCCCGGTCGCATCGGTTCCGCAGTTTCTGGAAGAAGCCAGCGCCGCCGCCAAAGCGCTCGTCCCCGGCTGCCGGCCTGTTCCTTTCGGGCATCTCGGCGACGGCAATGTGCATTTCAACGTCAGCCAGCCGGTCGGCGCCGACGCTGCGCAATTCCTTGCGCGATGGGGAGAGGTCAACGACGCCGTCAACAAGATCGTGCTGAAATATGGCGGCTCGATTTCGGCCGAGCACGGCATCGGCAAGCTCAAGCGCGATTCTCTGCCGAAGGTGAAGGATCCGGTCGCGCTCGAGCTCATGCGCGGGCTCAAGCGGATGCTCGACCCCAACGGCATCCTCAATCCCGGCAAGGTGCTTTAGCCGTCCGCCGGCTCAAGGCGTTGCGACCACGCGTCCCTTCATGTTGGGGTGGTATTTACAGAAATAATCGGCGGCCCCGGATTTTTTCAGCACCACACGCCCGGTCTGTCTTGGCGCGATGACGACGTTCCAATCGCCGCTTGTCGCGGTCGCGGTATGCGCGAGCGCATCCTTGTTGATCCACTCGATCGTATCGCCGACCTTGGCATTCACCTCGGCTGGCGAAAAAACGAGCTTGTCGATCGTCACCTGAATCGTCTCCGCCCGCACCGGGACGGACAGCAGCGCATACGCAACAAGCGCGGCGATGCTGACCCGACCCGGCGTCACGGCGGGGGTCACCGATCTACTTGAGGTCGGCTGCGACATGCTCGGCATGCTGCTCGTGGCCCTGGAATATCTTCAGGCCGGTCTGGAGCAGGCTCTTGAGTTCGGCATTGCCGGCGGAAGGAATGAGCGTGCTTTCGAGCGCGCCGTCCACCGTCTTGTGGTACGCGACTTCGTTGGCAACATAGGCCTTGTCAAACGCGGCACCACTCAGTTTGGACAGTTCGGCGCGCTTGGCGTCGGCCTGCTTGGTCAACGCGCGGCTGGTGTCGTTGTCCTCCGGCTTGACCTTCAGTTTCTTGACGAGCGCGAGCGCCTGCTTGTTCACCTCGCTATGGTCGCGCACCATATCGTCGGCAAATTCGCGAACTTCCTTGTTCTTGGATTTCTTGAGCGCCTGCTTGGCAGCCTCGATGTCGAGTTGGCCTGCGGTGTAGGCGATGTGCGCGATCTGCGGATCGCTCGGCTTGGCGCCCTGCGCAAATGCGGGCGCGGATAACAGGCAAAGCGTGACGACGCCTGCCGACAGTCTGGCAATCATGGGAACCTCCATTTCGCGCGACCGACCGATCCTGCCTGGATCGCGTATGGCCGTGCCGTGCATCAGTGCGGTGTTTGATGCAGGAGCTCGCGAGAGGTTCCCGGCTATTGGTCCGTGCAGATGCGGCGGACGATCGTCTCCGTCATGCGTTCGCAACGACGGCCGCCAAAGGGAAAGCTGCTCGTGAGCGCAGGGCCGAGCTGTTTGTCGAGCTCCGCACGCAACTGGACGCGCGCGCGATGCAGCCTGGTCTTCACCGTCTCGGGCAGCAGGCCGAAAAGATCGGCCGTCTCCTCCACGCTCATGCCTTCGACGATGCGCGCGACGAACACCGAACGAAACGCGTCGGGAAGTTCATCGATCGCCCGCTCCAGCACAGCACGGATTTCGCCTTGCGCCATGGTTTTCTCCGGATCGCTGCCGGCCGCGGAGGCCGGGAAGTGGATGATCTCCGCCTGATTGCGGTTAGCGCCGTAACTCTCCCACTCCACCGTCGGACGCCGTCGCCGAAGTCGCCCCAGGGCTTCGTTCATCGCGATGCGCGTGATCCAGGTTCCGAAAGCGGCGTCGCCCCGGAACATGTCGAGACCGGTAAACGCGCGCACATAGGTCTCCTGCACTACATCCTCCGCCTCCGCGTCATTGCGCAGGATGCTGCGCGCGATGCGGAACAGGCGGCGGTTGTAGCGTTTGGTGATGGCGCGAACGGCGGCCTCGTCGCGCTCGCGCGCCATGCGCACCAGGTCTTCGTCACTCAATTCTTCAGCGGCATTCTGCCGGGCCTGGGTCAGTGACATTGGCTAAATCCTTGGCTAAATCCTTGGCAATATCCTCGGTTTCGACGCATTGGATGCACCGGCCCCGGAAAGGTTCCTGAGAAAATAGTGCTCAAAACAGCACTCCTTGCCCGCTGTCTTTCTTAACGCGGCTGACGGTGCGCCGCTTCCGCGGCGGTGTGGTGTCAGGTTCGGAGGGCGCCAGCCAGCGTTCGAGCAATTTTGGGTTGTCGTTGGCGGTTCGATTGACGGCCGTCGAGACCTCGTAGGCTTCAAGCGCGGTCTCCGGCGCCGGCGCGATCAACGCACACGCTGTCTCCGCATCGACATTTGCGCAGTCGAGCCAGAGGTTAAAGGCGTCCGGCGAAATAATCACCGGCATCCGTTCATGAATGACGGCAAGCGCACGATTGGCGCGCGTCGTCACGATTGCCGCGGTCTCGAGTTCCTCGCCATTGGGACCGGTCCAGGTTTCCCAGAGGCCGGCAAATGCGAGCGGCTGCGTCCCATTTGCGCGCACGAAATAGGGTTGCTTGCGTGGTCCAACCGCCTTCCACTCGTAGAATCCGTCCGCCGGGATCAGGCAACGGCGACGCTTCACGGCCGCGCGGAATGCCGGTTTCTCGGTTAACGATTCCCCACGCGCGTTGATGAGCAGCGTGAAATTTTTCGGATCCTTGACCCACGACGGCAGCAGCCCCCAGCGGACCAGGGCAAACTGGCGCTTGCCGTCCTGAAGACGGACAATGCCGATAGGTTGCGTCGGCGCGATGTTATAGCGCGGCGGGAAGTTGGGCTGCTCGGGATAGCCGAATAGCGCCCGGATCGCCTCCGGAGCAGACGTCACAACATAGCGGCCGCACATCCGACTGACCCTAAACACCCGAAGTTTAAGCGCAATTTAACCCCAGATCGTAACACTACGTCTCCGGCCTCGGGGGAATGCGCTCAATGGAATATCAGGATTGCGTCCGCGTTGCGCAAGCGCCGGATGACACGCTCGATATCGACCTGGGCTTGCGGCTTTCCGACGCCAACATCAACCCGGCGACCGGGCTGGCAACCGACTATCTCAACCGATTCAACGAAGCGGTCATGCTGCTCGATATGCTGTCGACTTGCCCGGAATTTCGCGCGGATTTTCTCGCCTGGGAACCCCTGAGCTACCGCGAGCACTTTCGTGCGTCGCACTCCAAGACCAGAGATTTCGCGATCGCGGCCTACGACACTGCGGATCCGAATATACGCGGCAGCCTTGACACGCTGGTGGTCACCATGACCGTCGTGCTAGAGGCAACCCGCGCCGCGTTGAGGAACGATCTGCGACCGGAAACGGTCACGGCGCTCGCCGAAAACGCCGTCGGATGGCTCAAGCCGCTGATCGCGCGTGCAGGCGCAATCATCAACGGCGAGGCCGAGATCATGGATGCACCCTCCCCGCAGGCAGTCGTCGACAAATTGATGAACGATAGATCGCGTGTCTGACGAGCGAACCTATCCGCAGCGGCCCTATCTTGCCGTGAGCGCTGCCATCCTGCGCGGCGGCCGGGTGCTGATCGTGCGGCGCGCGCGCAATCCTGCCCGCGATCTCTATACATTTCCCGGAGGGGCCGTGGAATCCGGAGAGTCGCTCGCCGCCGCGGCAATCCGCGAAGTGCACGAAGAAACATCAATCTCGATCGAGCCGATCGCATTGGCGGGCCATCGCGAGGTGATCGCACGCGATGCACACGGAATGGTCGAACGGCACTTTGTCATTCTGTGCTTCGCGGCACGCTGGCTCAAAGGCGAACCAATTTTGAACGCCGAACTCAGTGACGCACGCTGGGTCGACCCGGCGGAGCTTTCCGCCTATCAAACGACAGAGGGTCTGGCAGAGATTGCCGCCGCGGCAGCCAAGCTCGTTACACGGGCAAACTGATCGGTGCGGCTTGCGATTACGGCCAGGCCAGCGCATATGTTCGTCGAGATGGCCCCGGCAAAACGCGTGAAGACACTCCTCGCAATCGGATCGATCGTGCTCTGCCTGGCGCTGCCCGCGCGCGCCCAGACTGACGCGCCCGCGCCTTTCGACACCGACCTGCAACGGCTCGGCGAAATCCTCGGCGCGCTCCACTATTTGCGCGCCGTCTGCGGAGCCAATGAAGGTTCGAAATGGCGTAATGAAATGCAGGCGCTGATCGATGCCGAAGCCCCCAGCGGGGAACGCCGCCGCAAGATCGTCGCCAGCTTCAACCGGGGCTACCGCGGCTTTCAGCAGACCTATCGCACCTGTACACCCGCAGCCGACCTTGCAATCCGCCGTTATCTCGACGAGGGCGCGAAGATCGCCCGCGAGATTACGGCGCGATACGCCAACTAGCGGCCGCAGTTAACCTTTTCTTTATTGTAATCTAGTGCCCCTCGATCCCCATTGCTAACGTCCTTCTTGCGACTTGGGATCGGCGTCCGCCCGGACGCCCGGGGACGATTGTGAAAATGCCGGAAGTTGAGGGTTCAGCAGACGCGCGCGATTCCAATTCGGACCGCGAGCAGAAGATCGTGGCGTTGGGCTACCTCCAGGAGGCCTGGGCGGAAGCGCGCCATGACGGCATTGACGGCGATTGCCTCGCGCAGGCCTGTCTGTTCGTCGCCCTGGCCGAGTTCGTGACCACTTACGGCGAAGATGCCGCGGCCTCATTCACCGACGGCTTGAGCGCGCGCATCCGCAACGGCGAGTTTTCGCTCGAGCAGCCGCGGCAGTAGCCGCTTCGCAAATTCAGCTCGCCAGCGTTTCCAGGAACCTCACCCGCTCACCGAGGTTCGGCGCGACGAGGCTTCCTTCCCACATCACTTTGCGTCCACGCACAACTGTTCCGACCGGCCAGCCGAGGACGCTGACGCCGTCGTAGGGTGTCCAGCCGGCGCGCGAGGCCACCCATTTGTCAGTGATCGTTTGCCGCCGCTTGAGGTCGACCACCGTCAGGTCGGCATCATAGCCGGCGGCGATGCGGCCCTTGGCGGCGATACCGAAAAGGCGCGCCGGCCCCGCGCTGGTGAGATCGACAAATCGCAGCAGCGACAGCCTGCCCGCGTTGACATGATCGAGCATGATGGGAACGAGCGTCTGCACGCCGGTCATGCCTGACGGACTTGCCGGGTAAGCCTTGGCCTTTTCCTCGCGCGTATGCGGCGCGTGATCGGATCCAAGCACATCGACGACGGCATTCGTAACGCCGCCCCAGATCGCGGCACGATGCGCTGCGTCGCGTACCGGCGGATTCATCTGCGCGCGGCTGCCAAGCCGTTCGTAGCAGGCAGGCCCTTCCAGAGTGAGGTGATGCGGTGTTGTCTCGACCGAAGCCACGTCCTTGTGACCGGCGAGAAACTCGATTTCCTGCTTCGTCGACACATGCAACACATGCACGCGCGCGCCGGTCTCGTGCGCAATGGCGACGAGACGCTGGGTCGCCTTGAGCGCGGCAACCTCATCGCGCCAGACGGGGTGCGAGCGCGCATCACCTTCCAGCCGCATGTGCTTGCGTTCGTTGAGACGCGGCTCGTCTTCCGCATGAAACGAGGCTCGGCGCCGGATGACCTTGAGGACGGAGCGCAATCCGGCATCGTCGGCGACCAGAAGCGATCCGGTGGATGAGCCCATGAAGACCTTGATACCCGCACACCCCGGCAGCCGCTCCAGCTCTGCGAGTTGCCTCGTATTGTCTGCGGTCGCTCCCACGAAAAATGCAAAGTCGCAATGCATGCGGTGTTGGCCGCGCCTGACCTTGTCCGCCAGGGTTTCCGCGCTCACCGTCAGCGGATCGGTATTCGGCATTTCGAAAACGGCGGTGACCCCGCCCATCACCGCGGAAAGCGAACCGCTTTCGAGGTCTTCCTTATGCGTGAGGCCCGGTTCGCGAAAGTGAACCTGGGTGTCGATAACGCCCGGCAAAACATGAAGGCCCCGGCAATCGATGACTTCGCCGGCTGATGCACGCGGGAGGTCCCCGATTGCGGCAATGCGCCCGGCACGAATGCCAAGGTCGCGCACGGCTTCGCCGTCATGATTGACGACCGTGCCACCCTTGAGGATCAGATCGTAGTTTTCGGCCATCCTGTAATGCATCTAAATGGACTTGAGCCCGGCCCGACAGCGCTTACGTTCCGCAGCGAGTTCTGGCAAGAGATTATCGCAGGAGGCCCGAGGATCCGGATGCAGGCAGCTCTTCTCCCAGATCGTGGTGTCGTTAAAGTCGCCGGCGACGATGCGCGGCGATTTCTCAACGGCCTGGTGACGAATGACGTCGGGGAAGTAGCCGTGGGCAAGCCGCGCTTTGGGGCGCTGCTTACGCCGCAGGGCAAGATCATCGCCGATTTCATCGTCGCGGAGGCGCCCGCCGGCGATGGCGGCGGCTTTTTCCTTGATTGCCCACGGGCGCTGGCCGGCGCACTCGTGGAAAAGCTGAATTTCTACAAGCTCCGCGCCAAGGTTATCTGTGAAGACCTGTCGGAGGTCCTTGGCGTCCTGGCACTGTGGAACGGCAGCGCCGAGAGCGAATATGGGTTGAGCTACCCCGACCCGCGGCTGCCGGCGCTGGGCTCGCGCATTATGCTTCCCCCGCACCTGGCCGAAGACGCCGCGACCGATCTCGGCAGCACACTCGTAAATGCAGAAGCCTACGAGGCGCATCGCATTGCACTCGGGGTACCGCGCGGCGGCCTCGATTTCGCCTATGGCGACGCATTCCCGCACGAAGCCGATATGGATCAACTTAATGGCGTCGATTTCGACAAAGGCTGCTATGTCGGCCAGGAAGTCGTCTCCCGCGTTGAGCATCGCGCCAGCGCGCGCAGCCGCGTCGTCCCGATCGCCTATGATGAATTCGCTCCGAGCCCCGGGCTGCCGGTCATGTGCGGCGACAAGCAGGTCGGTACTCTCGGCTCGACGTCGAAAGGCCGGGGCCTTGCGCTCCTTCGCCTCGACCGGGTCAAGGATGCGCTCGCTGCGCATTCGCCGCTCGAGGCCGGCGGCATCACCATCCGCGCCGTGAAGCCGTCATGGGCAAAATTTGACTGGCCGGGCGAGACGAAGGTTGCTCCATGAGCAAATTGATTGCTTCCCCGGACGGCCTTGTACGGTGCCCCTGGCCCAAACAAGACCCCCTTTACATCGCCTATCACGACGAGGAATGGGGCGTGCCGGAGTTTGATGATCGAGCGCTCTTCGAAAAACTCGTGCTTGACGGATTCCAGGCTGGCCTGTCGTGGATCACCATCTTGCGCAAACGCGACAATTTCCGCCGCGCTTTCGACAATTTCAATCCGGAAAAAATCGCGCGCTACCCCAGGCGCAAGATCGAGTCGCTCATGAATGACGCAGCCATCGTGCGCAATCGCGCCAAGATCGAAGGCGCGGTGTCCTCTGCGCGGGCATGGCTCGCAATCATGGAACGCGGGCCGGGTTTTTCAGATTTTCTGTGGGACTATCTCGACGGCAAGCCGAAGCTCAACAAGTTTCGCACGGTCAAGCAGGTTCCCGCGGAGACCGAATTGTCGAAAACGATTTCAAAGGAACTCGTCTCGCGCGGATTCAAATTCGTGGGACCGACGATCGTCTACGCTTTCATGCAGGCGGTTGGGATGGTGAATGATCATCTCGTCACATGCCATCGGCATGCCGCCGTCTCCAAGCTTTCCCGAAAGCGATGATCATGCCGACCAAATCCGGCTCGGGCAGGAAAGCCGCGCTGCGCGCGTGGCAGCGCATGCTGTCGGGCCGACGGCTCGACCTGCTGGACCCCTCCCCCCTCGATGTCGAGATGGACGACATCGCGCACGGGCTCGCACGCGTCGCGCGCTGGAACGGTCAAACGCAGGGGCAGCACATATTTTCGGTCGCGCAGCACGCCTTGCTGGTGGAGGCGTTGGCGCGAGCAAAGGTTCCGCGGCTTGACCGTCCCAGCCGCCTCGCGGTGCTGCTTCACGACGCGCCGGAATATGTCATCGGCGACATGATCTCACCATTCAAGGCAGTCATCGGCGACAGCTACAAGGCGGTGGAAAAACGTCTGCTCACCGCCATTCACTTGCGGTTCGGCTTGCCCGCCAAACTGCCGGAGACCCTGCAGGTTCTGATCAAGGCCGCGGACCGCAGCGCAGCCTATCTCGAGGCGACGCGTCTTGCGGGCTTTGCCGACGATGAGGCACGGAAGTTCTTCGGCGCGCCGCCGAAATTCTCGGCCGCGCTCGAACGTGACTATCTCAGCCCCTGGCCGGCCAGCACCGCGCAGGCGCGCTTCCGGGAGCGATTCGAAAAACTACTGCGGGACTGAGGCTTCTCAACGCAGCTTGCGCGTCATACATATGACGCAAGATTCGTGTTTCGGTTCCGCGCATGATCCACGTCTGCTCACTCGCTCGCCTGCCAACCACGGTTGATGAGACCGGGGCCCGTCACATCGTCACCTTGCTGCGCCTCGTCGATCGGGTGCAGCGGCCGCGCCATATTGCGCCAGAGAACCATCTCGTGCTCGCCGTCGACGATATTACCATGCCGATGGACGGCTATACCGCGCCGGCAAACGAGCACGTGGAGCGACTCATCAACTTCGTTGCGGCCTGGGACCGCAAGACTCCGATGGTGATGCACTGCTTTGCCGGGATCAGCCGTTCGACCGCCGCAGCCTATGTCGCGGCCTGCGCGCTAAACCCGCAGCGCGACGAAACGCAGATCGCCTGGGATATCAGATGCGCTTCACCCACGGCGCAACCGAATTCCCGCATCGTTTCCGTAGCCGACCGTCTCCTGAAACGCGATGGGCGCATGATACGCGCAATCGACGCGATCGGACTGGGCGAAGCGGCGCCCGAAGGCCATCCGTTCCGCCTCGATATCGAGTGACCGGTTCCCAAGGGACTAGGCCGGATTCGGCGCTTCAACAAATGCACAACGTCGCTGAAACGCCAGAGCTCGGCGCGAGCCCGGCCATAGCGCCTTGCGCCGGATCCGCCGAAAACCGGGTCCGGAGGGTTGCGTCGCACCGCGCTGTCGGCCAAAAGGCGCGGCATGCTCACCATTGACGATCTCACTGTTCGCATTGCCGGCCGCGTGCTGCTGGAAGGCGCCTCCGCGCGCATTCCGACGGGCGCGCGGGTCGGCCTGGTTGGCCGCAACGGGACCGGAAAGACCACTCTATTCGGCGTCATCGCCGGCGATATTTCGGCAGAACAAGGCAGTGTGGAGATTCCGCAGCGCTGGCGCATCGGGAGGTTGGCACAGGAAGCGCCGAATGGGCCCGACAGCCTGCTGAATATCGTACTCAAGGCCCATGGCGAACGTGATGCGCTGCTGGCAGAGGCGGAAACGGCGCAAGACCCACATCGTATCGCCGAAATCCAGACTCGCCTTGCCGATATTGGCGCGCACGCGGCGCCTGCCCGCGCCGCATCTATCCTCGCCGGCCTCGGCTTCTCCGCTTCCGACCAGCAACGGCCTTGCGCCGAGTTCTCCGGCGGCTGGCGCATGCGTGTGGCGCTGGCCGCAACCCTGTTCGCAGAACCCGATTTGCTGCTGCTTGATGAGCCGACCAACTACCTCGATCTCGAAGGCACGCTCTGGCTGCAGGATCATCTGGCGCGCTACCCGGCGACCCTGATCGTCATCAGTCATGACCGTGATCTGCTCGACAACGCGGTCGGGCATATCCTGTCGCTCGAACGCCGCAAGCTGGAGCTTTATCGCGGCGGTTATTCCGCCTTCGAGCGCCAACGACGCGAGCGCATGCTGCTCGACCAAAAAATGACCAAGAAACAGGAAGCCCAGCGCAAGCATCTGCAGGCGTTCGTTGACCGTTTTCGTGCCAAGGCAAGCAAGGCGCGGCAGGCACAATCGCGCTTGAAAATGCTGGCAAAGCTGGAGCCGATCGCCGCGCTCGTCACCGAGGAGGTGCGGCCCATCCATATTCCCGCGCCGGAAAAGCTGCTTTCGCCGCCGATCATTGCCACCGACGATGTCGATGTCGGCTACGAGCCCGGGCATCCGGTGCTGTCGGGCCTGTCGCTGCGCATCGACAATGACGACCGCATCGCATTGCTCGGCGCCAACGGCAACGGCAAGTCCACGCTGGTCAAGCTGCTGGCCGCAAGGCTGCCGCCCGAGCACGGTACCGTTACGCGCGCGGCCAATCTCAAGGTCGCGTATTTTGCACAGCACCAGCTCGACGAACTTGAGCCGAACGCAAGTCCCTACGATCACGTGCGCCGGCTCATGGCGGAGGCGCCGGAAGCAAAGGTCCGCGCGCGCGTTGGGGCCATCGGCTTTTCGGGTCCTGCGGGCAACACGAAGGTTGAGAAACTGTCCGGCGGCGAGAAAGCGCGGCTGCTGCTCGGGCTCGCTACCTTCAGCGCGCCGCATCTCGTGATCCTCGACGAGCCCACCAACCACCTCGACATCGACAGCCGCGCGGCATTGATCGAGGCGATCAACGATTATCCAGGCGCCGTGATCCTGGTTTCGCACGACCGTTATCTGCTGGAAGCTTGCGCCGACCGGCTTTGGCTGGTGCAGGATGGAACGGTGAAGCCGTTCGATGGCGATCTCGACGACTATCGGCGCCACGTGCTCAGCGCTTCCGGAACCGAGGCGCAGCCCGCGGTCAAGCCCGTGCCACGGCCCGACCCTGCCACTGCACGCCGCGCCGCAGCCGAGAAGCGCGCGGAGACGGCACCGTTGCGCAAGCGCGTCACGAAAGCCGAAGTGGAGATCGCTCAGCTCACGCGGCAATTGCGCAAGCTCGACACGACTTTGACTGACGGTGAGCTATTCTCGCGTGACCCGGCGCGGGCCGCGGAACTGTCCAAGACGCGTGCCAGGGTGGTCGATGCGATTGCCAAGGCGGAAGAAGAGTGGCTTGCCGCCAGCGAAGCGCTGCAAACCGCATGAGCTATTGCGTAATGGCGTCGCGCGGGCCCGTCGCGGCAACGCGCACGGACATTCCGGCGGATGTGTGAGCGTCAGTTGTTGTCGGCCGTAAGCGAGGGACGCAGCCCAAGCGGATGCGCGCTGGGCGGGCGGGACGCGCTGTGAGCGACGGTGGCGCGGGGAGCATGCCGCGTGAATTCGCAGTACGCAAAGCCCAGTCCGGAGATCGAGCCGCGGAAACTGTTATCGCTCGTGCGCTCCAGATAAAAACACGGCTGGATCGGCAGCCCGCGCAGCGAGGCGCAAACGGACTCGCCTTTCACCTGCAGCGTGTTGGCAGGCAGATGCGCATAGCGAACTTGCCCAGCGCCCTGGAATTGGACCGATCCGACAACCGACCCGTCGGAATTAACACGACCCTGGCCGCGCGTGCCCTCAAAACAGGTGTAGTTGAACATCTTGCCGATGACGAACCGGCGAGCATCTTCGGCGCTCATTTCGCCCGCAATCGCGGGCACCGCCGCCAGCAGGCCAACCCCCAATGCAAAACCACGCACCATCCCCGTACTCCAACTGACGCAACAGTTTACAGCACACCTGGGCCGTTTTTTAGGCCTAACAAATTATGCACGGCTTTCGTCGATAAATCCTGAACGCGTTTACCCGATTTTGACCACGATCCGGCCCCGCACGCTTCCGGACAGGATTTCGGGAGCCACCGCAATGACGTCCGAAAGGGCTATTTCGCGGGTCATCATGGCCAGTTTTTGGCGATCCAGGTCGGTTTCAAGCCTTTTCCAGGCCTCCCGGCGGCGATCCACAGGACACATCACCGAGTCGATGCCGTAAAGACACACCCCGCGAAAAATGAACGGAGCTACAGAGCCCGGCAGGTCCATGCCGCCGGCCAGACCGCAGGCGGCTACCGCCCCACCATAACGGGTCATCGACAGAAGGTTTGCGAGCGTCGTCGAGCCGACTGCGTCGATAGCCCCGCCCCAGCGCTCCTTGGCAAGCGGCTTGGCGGGCCCGGCGATCTCCTTGCGCTCGACGATCTCGGCTGCCCCCAGATTCTTCAGGTAGTCCGCTTCCTGCGGCCGGCCGGTCACGGCATGAACGGAAAAGCCGCGCTTAGACAGGATCGCGATGGCCACCGAACCAACGCCGCCCGCCGCCCCCGTGACGGCGATCGGCCCGTTGGCGGGAGTAAGCCCGTGACGTTCCAGCGCCATGACCGCGAGCATGGCAGTGTAGCCTGCGGTTCCCACTGCCATGGCGTCGCGCGCACTCATCGTCTTGGGCAACGGCACCAGCCAATCGCCCTTCACTCTCGCCTTTTCGGCGTAGGCTCCGAGATGGGTCTCGCCGCATCCCCAGCCATTGAGTATGACCTTGTCGCCCGGCTTCCATGTGGAATGGGTGGATTTTTCCACCGTGCCGGCGAAATCGATGCCGGCAATCATCGGAAAGCGGCGAACCACCGGAGCCTTTCCCGTGACGGCAAGCCCGTCCTTGTAGTTGATCGTCGAATATTCGACGCGGACGGTCACGTCGCCGTCCATCAGGTCGGCTTCGTCAAAATCGGTGAGCGCAGTTTTGGTGCCGCTCTCCGTCTTCTCGATTACGATTGCCTTGAACGCAGCCACAGCTCGTCACTCCCGTCATCACCGGATGCCTTGGGCCGGGACTGTACAGTCCAAAAGACGACGATGCCAACGGAAGTCGCCCACCGTTGGCATGGACGATTCTAGATTCCGATTCCCGGTCAGGCGGGAACGGGCGCCGTGCGAACAAGCGGCTTTTCAATGATCGGCAGATTAATGAGCGCCGACATCACCCCGAAAAATACCGAAAGCCACCACACCGGATTGTAGGAGCCATAGGCGTCGAACACGTAGCCGCCAAGCAAGACCCCGAGGAACCCGCCAACCTGATGGCTGAAGAAGGCAAACCCGAAGAGCATGGAGAGCCACCGCGTGCCGAACATCACCGCAACAAGCGCGGATGTCGGCGGCACCGTCGAAAGCCACAGCAGCCCTGTGACGCCTCCAAAGATCAGAGTCGCGGCCGGACTCGCAGGCAATGAAATAAAGGCAATAATCGAAAGTGCGCGCGCAAAATATATGATCGACAATATGTAGCGCTTCGGCATGCGATTGCCGAGATAGCCGGATCCAATCGATCCAATGATGTTGAAGAGCCCGATCGTCGCGAGTGTCCAGCCCCCGACCTCGGCCGAAAGGCCGCGATCGACCAGATAGGACGGCAAATGGACCGTGACGAAGGCGAGCTGGAAGCCGCACGTGAAAAAGCCGAGCACGAGCAGAACGTAACTGCGGTGGCCAAATGCTTCCGCGAAGGCCTGCCGCGCGGATTGCGTGGGGGCCGCAGTTATTTTTTGGCCGGCCGGCGCCGCGGGGGTCGCAAGCGCCATCGACAGCGGCAGAATCAGCATCGTCACACCGGCAAAGATCGTGATCGCCATCTGCCACCCGAACTTATCCATCAATGCCACGCCGATCGGCGAATAGAGGAACTGACCGAACGAGCCGGCGGCGGTGCCGGCACCGAAAGCAAGCGAGCGCCACGATTCCGGCAGCAACTTCCCAAACGCGCCAATGACCAGATTGAAAGAACAGCCGGACAATCCGATGCCGATGAGAGCGCCGGCTGAAATGTCGAGCACGCTCGGTGTGGTCGCATGCGCCATAATCGCCAATCCGAGCGCGTAACAAACCGCGCCCGCGATCATTACGCGGGTGGCGCCGAACCGGTCGGCGATGCCGCCGGCAAATGGTTGACCAAGACCCCAGAGTAAATTCTGGATGGCAAGCGCCATCGAAAAGACTTCGCGACCCCAATGGTGCTCCTGCGACATCGGCGTGAGAAAAAATCCGAGCGCGGATCTCGGCCCGAAGGCAAGCATTGCGATAAGGCAGCCGCATATCACTATTACCGTCGGCGTCCGCCAACCGCCCACCGCCGCCTTGCCCGTCGCCGATTGCACCGACATTTAAATATTCTCCGGATCGCCGACCGATGCATCAGGGCGCCGGCCGAGGGCGGACATATAGAGCCTCAGATTGCTCCGCCCAAACGAATATTGGTGATCCTAGCTATTTGCCTGGCGCATAGCCCGCGCGGGCACGCTTATTTGCGCTCACTTCTGCGATCAAGACCCTGTGATTTCAGGTATTCGAGGCTGTAGCTGACCGGCCCGGCGGCCTCTTCCTTGGCGGTTTCGATCGCGGTCGTCTTGGCGTCCCCCCATGTCGGCTCGTCCGAACCGTCACCCCAGGCAAGCGGCCGATAGAAGGCGTGGACGCCAAGCTTGTAGACCTTCTTCATTTCGCCCACCCAGTCGGGATGCACCCAAAAGGCATGATAGTGCGTCGACTTCGCCACCTCCGGCATCCAAAGTTTGCCGTCGAGCATGTCACGCGCGATTCGCTTCGCGCGCTCGTAGGCGTCGGGCTCGGTGACGATGTCGGGAATACCGTCGCAGGCGAAGGTGAATTGGCAGGCATTGTGCCGGTTCGCATTCTGATAGACCACGCCGCAGACATCGTTTGGGTAGAACGGCGAGAACACGCGGTTCATCACGACCTGTGCAACCGCGATCTGCCCTCGCACCGGTTCGCCCCGCGCCTCGAAATAGACGGCGTTCGCCAGGCATTTCTCGGCTCGGGCGCGTGTCGCGCCGGTGAGCGCAAGCCGCTCGGCGGGCGAGTACGGCCGCTGATTGACGCCGGTGACCTCGCCCTTGCTGGCTATGCTCTGTCCGGCCTTGTCGTCGCCGCCAGACGACGGCGCAAGCGCAGATTGCTTGATGTCGGGGTCGCCGCGCGAGGCCAGCACAACGGGTGCCTCGCCGGGGGCCCAGGGCGCCATCTGTTCGCGCATGCCAGCCAGTGTGTCGGCGCCAAAGAAGAGCCGGACCGCCTCCTTGCCGTTCGGTTTTTGCGGCGCGACGGGCGTGAGGTTGGTCGGCGGAATATCGGCATAAGGCAAGTCGACATCCGGCGCCAACGCGCTATCTTTCGAAGCGGTCACAAATTCATATTGCGAGTACTGATCGAAGCGCTCGCCGGCTTCATCTTTCTGGAGCGACGCGTCGGCCTCCGCCTGCGGCACGGGCTCGATGGTCAGCGCCGGCGGCAGCGGCGGCATGGGCTCGCGCGGACGAGAAATCAGCGCATCGTGCTTGGCCGCGCGGTTCGGCTTTGGGAACTGCAGCGGCGCCGATGCGTCACCGAGCGGTTGCTTGCCGATGGATCCTGTGATGTCGGCCGGGTCGAAATTGGCGAGCGCATAAATCGGCGGATGCGGAATCGAGGTTCCGATCGGCCGCGGCAGGGTGAACATCGCGGCGTGGATTGTGCCAAAGGGCGACGCGATCAGGTGCTGTTGCCAGCGTTTGGCGACACCCGGCTGGCGGGCCAGCAACGCGCCGAGATCCTGGAATCCGATCCTGTTCGGGTAAAGCGCAAACAGGACAACCGCAATGCCGAAGGACGCGGCACTCCGCCGCCGACGCACAAGCGAAACTGCTCCCCGCTCACTCAACGCAACACCGCAAAGTCCTGCGTCGCCTGCCGCCGGGTGGCTACAATGCGACAGATTTTTTTATGAACCGATTAACCTTGCGAAGGCGTTAATTCCGGCGGAACGGGCGCCGCATTCGTAAACGCTTCGTCAATGGCCGCTTGCGTGGCCCCCGCCAATTGACGTCGGGGGCGGCGCACGAAACGGTTCGTGCGCACTGACGTTGCAGCAGGAGATCGAACGCCGATGTGTACGCGCTTCCCCCCGGGGAGCCGGTAACAAACGTTAACTATATTGCAATCGCTGGCCACCAATATCGTGACAACGAAACTCTCCACGGACCGGCATGCTCGCTTCAATCCTGCCATCGACTGTCGCGGGCCAAGCCATGCTGCTCGCAAGCCTATCCATCGGCGCGCTGGTGCTGCTGGGAATTCAGTACGGCCGTCTGCATACGCAGAACAGACGGCTGCTCAACGCGATCGACAACATGTCACAGGGGCTGTGCATGTTCGATGCACAGGCGACGATCGTCGTCCGCAACAGGCGCTACGTGGAAATGTACAAGCTGTCGCCGCAAGTCGTGCGCCCAGGCTGCACGCTGCGCGAGTTGATCCAGCACCGCAAGGATACGGGGCTGTTCTCCGGTGACGTGGACGCATATTGCAAGACGATCATTGAAGGTGTGCGCTCGGGCAAGAGCAGCGGCATCTACGTTCCCGCCAGCGACGGCCGCATCGTGCTGGCAAAAAACGAGCCGCTGCCGGGCGGCGGCTGGGTGTCAACGCACGAAGATGTCACCGAGCAGCGTCACGCCGAACAGGAGCGCGCGGCCATCCGCGGCCAGGAGCAGCGCCGCGCAACCATCGATTTCGCCATTTCATCGTTCCGGCCTGCAGCCGAGAGGCTATTGTCGGCCGTAAGCAGCAGCGCCACAGCGATGCGCTCGACCGCACTTGCGCTCTTTGGCTCGTCGGAACAGACGTCGCAGCGCGCGGAGAGCGCCGTGCACGCATTCAATGAGGCATCAACGAATGTCGAGACGGCCGCGGTCGCCGCCGACGAGCTGTCCCGGTCAATCGGCGAGATCAGCCGGCAACTTACTCAGACCAGCAATGTCGTCGGGCTTGCGACAAACGAAGCGCGTGCGACCGATGGCGAAATCGCCGGCCTTGCCGACGGCGCGCAAAAGATCGGCGATGTGGTGAAATTGATCCGCAACATCGCCGGGCAAACCAATTTGCTGGCGCTCAACGCCACCATCGAGGCCGCCCGCGCCGGCGAGGCCGGCAAGGGTTTCGCCGTTGTCGCCTCCGAGGTGAAATCGCTTGCCGTACAGACCGCCAAGGCCACGGAGGACATCGCCAATCATATTCTTGCGGTGCAGGAATCCACTTCAGGCGCGGTCGAGGCGATCCGGCAGATCGCGGCGCGAATGCATGAGATCAACGGAAACACGACCGCGGTGGCGGCCGCGGTCGAGGAGCAGAATTCCGCGACGAGCGAAATCTCGAGAAACGTCGCCAGTGCGGCGCAAGGCACGAGCCATGTGGTAACAGTTCTCGAGGAGGTTGCCGGCGCAGCAACCCAGACGCGGAGTTCGGCCGAAGTCGTGCGTGATGCCTCCGAAGCGGTGGAGCACGCGGTCTCCAACCTGCGGCTTGAGGTCGAGGACTTCCTTGGAAAAGTCGCGGTGTAATTCCGCCTACGCCTGACTCGCGGCCGGTTTTCCGAGAGCTGCCTGAGCGGCCGCGAGGCGCGCAATCGGCACGCGAAACGGCGAGCACGACACGTAATCCAGCTTGGCTTCGTGACAGAAGGCGATTGATGCCGGATCGCCGCCATGCTCCCCGCAAATGCCGACCTTGAGTTTTGGGCGCACCTTTCGCCCGCGCTCGACGCCAATTTTAACCAGCTCGCCCACGCCTAGCTGATCGATCGAGACAAACGGGTCGGCGGGCAGAATTCCGCGCGCGGTATAGATGCCGAGGAAGCTTGCCGCATCGTCTCGCGAAATTCCGAAAGTGGTCTGCGTCAGGTCGTTGGTGCCGAAGGAAAAGAATTCGGCGCTTTCGGCGATTTCGCCGGCCATCAGGGAGGCGCGCGGCAATTCGATCATGGTGCCGACCTGATAGTCGACCTTGGCGTTTTTCTCTTTCGCGACGGCGCGCGCCATGGCGTCGATGCGCGCCTTCACCAGATCGAGTTCGGCCTTGGTGGCGATCAGCGGAACCATCACCTCCGGGACAACAGGCTTGCCGGTGCGCTTTGCAACCTCCACCGCCGCCTCGAAAATCGCGCGGGCCTGCATTTCCGCAATTTCCGGATAGGCAATGGCGATACGACAGCCGCGGAAACCGAGCATGGGGTTGAATTCGGACAGCTCGTTCGCGCGCGTTGCAAGTTTTTTCGGATCGGCGCCCATGGCAGCGGCAACTTCGGCTATTTCCTTCTCGCCATGCGGCAGGAATTCATGCAGCGGCGGATCGAGGAGGCGGATGGTCACCGGCCGGCCGGCCATGATTTCAAACAATTCGACGAAGTCCGCGCGCTGCATGGGCAGAAGTTTTGCAATTGCCGTACGGCGCATTTTTTCGTCATCGGCGAGAATCATCTCACGCACCGCCTGGATGCGCCCTTCCTCGAAGAACATGTGCTCCGTGCGGCAAAGCCCGATGCCCTCGGCGCCGAAACGCACCGCGGCCTTTGCGTCGGTCGGCGTGTCGGCGTTGGCGCGCACGCCGAGCCGGCGTACCTTGTCGGCCCAGCCGATCAATGTGGCGAATTCTCCGGAAAGCTGCGGCTCGATCATGTCGACCTTCCCGGCCAGCACCTGTCCGGTCGAGCCGTCGACGGTAATAAAATCGCCTTTCTTGAAGGTCTGCCCGCCCGCAGTCATCGTCCCGCCGGCATAGTCGACGCGCAGCGAACCGGCGCCGGAGACGCACGGCTTGCCCATGCCGCGCGCGACCACTGCCGCATGCGATGTCATGCCCCCGCGCGCGGTAAGAATTCCTTCGGCCGCATGCATGCCGTGGATGTCCTCCGGCGAGGTTTCCACCCGCACCAGGACGACTTTTCGTCCGTCGGCCTTGAGCTGCGCAGCCTCGTCGGGCGAAAACACGATTTCGCCGGTCGCCGCGCCCGGCGAGGCCGGCAGGCCGGTCGCAATGACGCGCCGGTGCGCGCGCGGGTCGATGGTGGGATGCAGCAGCTGGTCGAGCGTCAAAGGATCGACGCGCAGCACCGCGTCGTTCCTTGAAATCAGCCCCTCGTTGGCGAGCTCGACCGCGATCCGCAAGGCGGCTTTGGCGGTCCGTTTACCCGACCGCGTCTGCAGCATCCATAGCTTGCCCTGCTCGACCGTGAATTCGAGATCCTGCATGTCGCGGTAGTGACGCTCGAGCACGTTGTAGATACGTTTCAATTCGCTGTAGGCCTTTGGCAGCGTGTATTCCATCGACGGCTTGTCAGATCCGGCTTCCTTCCGCGCCGCCTCGCTGATTTCCTGCGGCGTTCGTATCCCGGCGACGACGTCTTCGCCCTGCGCGTTTATCAGAAACTCGCCATAGAGCTTTTTTTCGCCGGTCGACGGATTGCGCGTGAATGCTACGCCAGTTGCCGAGGTGTCGCCCATATTTCCGAAAACCATGGCCTGCACGTTCACGGCCGTGCCCCAGCTTTCGGGAATGTTGTGCAGCTTCCGATACGTGATCGCGCGCTGGTTCATCCATGAACCAAATACCGCGCCGATCGCGCCCCAAAGCTGCTGATATGGAGCCTGCGGGAATTCATGGCCGAGCTCATCCTTGACGCGCTTCTTGTAGCGCACCACCAGCTCCGCCCAGTCATCGGCAGAGAGGTCGGTATCGAGACTGTACCCCTGACGCTCCTTGTGATGGTCGAGCAATTCCTCGAAATGTTCGTGGCCAACACCAAGAACAACATCGGAATACATGGTAATGAAACGCCGGTAGCTGTCGAACGCAAAACGACGATCGCCGGATTTCCTTGCAAGCGCCTCTACGGTCTCATCGTTGAGGCCGAGATTGAGTACAGTGTCCATCATTCCAGGCATCGAGGCACGCGCGCCCGACCGGACGGAAACCAGCAGCGGATTGGTTTTGTCACCAAATGACTTGCCCGCAATGCGGCCGACCTGCGCGAGAGCTCTCTCGACCTGCGCACGCAGGTCCTTCGGGTATTCTTTGCCGTGCGCGTAATAATAGGTGCAGACGTCGGTGGTAATCGTGAACCCGGGCGGAACGGAAAGCCCCAGATTCGCCATTTCGGCAAGCCCGGCACCCTTCCCGCCAAGCAGGTTGCGCATGGATGCCTTACCCTCGGCGCGGCCATCGCCAAAGCCGTAGACCCATTTTCCCTTGGTGGTCGCCGGCCTCGGCTTGCGCCGGGAGACCTTCCGTACAGACCGTTTTCTGCTTTTTACGCTGACGCGCGAACGTTTTCGTTTGGCCATAGGTCAATCGGATTTCGAGGAATGTGGAGCTTTAAAAGCATTGCTGGGCGCCCGAACGCAAGGGCGGAGTTTTCACCTAGCGGAATAGTCCCAGGCCAAGCAGACCTACAAGGATCAGATAAACCGCCACAATGATGTTGAGCAATCGCGGGATCACAAGAATAAGAATACCGGCAACGAGCGCAACGACAGGCTGCAAATGTGCAATACCTATGGTCATGACATTTAATCCTCTCTGCTGACTTTCAACAAACCGCAAGATGGGCGGCAGGTTCCTGATTCGACGAGCGCTCCACTGAATGTCATGAGTCGACCGGCCCGCACCAGCCGGGCAAATAGCGAGCATCCAGACTCCTGGCCAAATTCATCGCCTTTTTGACAGCAGCGGGAAAATCTTTTTCCACGGATTTGCGGCTCATGCGCCGGCGCAGGAAGTCGGCCCACAAAAACTCGCTGAATGGGGTCGTATCCTTGGCAAAGCCGCCGGCCCGGCGCAGCTCGCCGGCAAGGCTGCGGAATGGATCGTCCTTGAGTCCGTCGATCGATTTGGGGATTTTTGAAAAATCGCGGCGGCGGCCATTCTCATCGTATGGATGCACCCAGCTGTGGTGGTCGAGAACCAGCCAGAAGTCGTCCGGATCGAGTTCGCTCAGATCGGCAACGACGGTGACGAGCACGTTTTTAATGCCCTCTTCTTGCAACGAGAGCGCGAGATGATGGTGGTCGATGACGTAGTGGCGTTTCTTCGGACCCAGGATGACCGGAATCATGTGATCGCCCAGGAAATTTCCGATCTTCTTTGCACCGCGCTTGCGCAGTCGCCGGCGCTTTTCCTTGACCTCACGCATCCCGACCGAGATCTGCGTCGGACGGAGCTCAACAATGGAAACGGGTGTAAGGACGGGGTCGCGCGCGTAGGCTGACATAATGCACCTATTGGCTTTGCCAAATGGCGGGGCTGTCAGCTTAGCCTTCTATTTTCGAAAAATCCGCCACCGATCGAGTCGCTTCGCGGATCTCATTGAGAAGCTTGAGGCGGTTTTCGCGTAAAATTTTATCGTCGATATTGACTGTGACCTTCTCGAAGAAGGCATCGACCCGTGGCCGCAACTTCGCCATTGCGCCCATCGCGCTGGCAAAATCTTCCTTTGCCAGCGCAGCCGCGGCTTCCTTCTTGGCGACACCGATAGCGTCGGCGAGCGCCTTCTCCTCAGGCAACTGGTGACGCTTTGCATCAGGCAAGCCGGTGTAGGTTTTACTGTCCTTCTTCTCCTCTATACGCAGGATATTCGAGGCGCGCTTGACGCCCGCGAGCAAGTTCTTGCCGTCGTCAGTATCAAGAAATTTTCCGAGCGCTTCGACGCGCCGGGCGACGATCAACAAATCGTCCTGGCCTTCGAGGGCAAAGACGGCATCCACGAGATCATGCCGCGCGCCCTGCTCACGGAGCTGGACTTTGAGACGATCGGCGAAGAACGACAGCAAGTTGCCGCCGGCCGAAAATCTCTTGAGCGCCTGCTGGAATATCTTCGTGAGTGGGAGCCGCAAATTGTTGTCGATCACAATCCTGATGATACCGAGCGCCGCCCGGCGCAGCGCATAAGGATCCTTGCTCCCTGTCGGTTTCTCGTCGATTGCCCAAAAGCCGACCAGAATGTCGATCTTGTCCGCGAGCGCGACGGCGATCGACACCGGATCGGCGGGCACCAGGTCATCGGGTCCCTTCGGCTTGTAGTGGTCCTCGCATGCATGCGCGACAGCTTCGTCCTCGTCCTGCGCCTCGGCGTAGTAGCGCCCCATAAGCCCCTGCAGTTCGGGAAACTCGCCGACAACTTCGGTCAACAGATCTGCCTTGCACAACTGCGCGGCGCGCTCGGCTTTGGCGACGTCGGCACCGACAATTGGCGCAAGCTGCCCCGCAAGGGCCGTGATACGTGTGATACGCTCGGCCTGCGACCCAAGTTTTTCGTGAAAGACGATTTGCTCGAATTTCGGCAGCCTTTCTTCCAGACGCGTCCTCAGGTCAGTCTCGTAAAAAAACTTTGCGTCAGAGAGCCGCGCGCGGATCACGCGCTCATTGCCAGAAATTATTGCCTTGCCGCCGTCCGCTGCCTCCTCGTTGGCGACCAAGATGAACCTGTTCACGAGCTTCGCCGTCTGTGGATCGCGCAGCACAAAGCATTTCTGGTTGTTGCGGATGGTCGCGCGGATGACCTCCTGGGGAATCGAGAGAAAGGTCTGATCGAAGGTTCCCATCAACGTCACCGGCCACTCGACGAGGCCGGCAACTTCCGCAACCAGACCTTCATCTTCCACCAGTTCGAAGCCCTGCGCGAAAGCGAGGTTTTTTGCATCGGCAAGTATGATGTCGGCGCGGCGCGCCGGATCGAGCACCACCTTGGCCTTTTCGAGTTTGGTGACATAGTCATCAAAGCGCTTCACCATAATCGGCGCCGGCGCCATGAAGCGATGGCCGCGCGTTACATTGCCGGCGGCAAGACCATCGACGTTAAAATGAACAATGTCCGGCTCTTCAGTTTCCGGACCGAATGTAGCGATGATTGAATGGAGTGGCCTCACCCAGGTCAGCCGTCCGCTACCCCAGCGCATCGACTTCGGCCACGGAAACCCGCATACGACGTCAGGGATTATTTCGGCGATGACATCAATCGCGGACCGACCAGGCCTTTCAATCATTGCCACGTAAAAGTCGCCCTTTTTGTCGAGCTGCACCTTGGCTTCCGCGAGGGATTTAAGACCTGCGGCTTTGAGAAACCCGGCGACCGCGCCCTCGGGAGCGCCAACACGCGGGCCTTTCTTCTCCTCCCTGGTGTCGGGCTGTCGGGCGGGCACGCCGTGAACCGATAACGCCAGGCGCCGCGGCGTCGCAAATGCCTTGGCACCCTCGTAGACGAGCCCCGCGGCGACGAGCCGCTCCGTCACGATCTTGCGCAGATCGTCGGCCGCACGCGCCTGCATGCGCGCGGGGATTTCCTCAGACAGGAATTCGAGCAGCAGGTCTGGCATTGCGGCCGGGCTTGAAGGTGGTCGAGAGCGCGCGTCTGCCTAGCAAGGTGGCCCGCCGCTGTCACCTTCGTGATGAGGCTTACCAGCCCCCTCCTCCGCCGCCGCCCCCGCCCCCGCCGGAACCGCCGCCGCCAGAGAATCCCGAGGAACCCGACGAGACCGGCACCGCACTTGCAAGCGCACCGCTGATGCCGGCAACCGAAGACGAAATTGCATTTCCAAAGTTGCTACCCGACCAGCCGCCTCCCGAGCCCCAGCTTGGCTGGTAACCACTCACTGGGTCCGCGTCGTTCGGATGGGCGCGCCGCAACGCCGCCGCGAACGAATCGGACCAGGGTTTTTCCACGTCGAGCGCGACCGCGTAAGGCAGCAGCGATTCGAAGCGATCGGCCGTGATCTCGGGCGCATTCATGTTGAGGCGATCAGATTCCGCCGTTTCGAGGTACAGGCGAAACCCGGCGAGCTGATCCATGATCGGCCGGCCAAGCGAAGTCGGCGCGCGCAGCAGGAAGACGAAAAGGCCGTTGATGGTGGCAAAGGCGGTCACTATCACGAATGCAAACGGGTAGTTCTCGATATACGACCAAACTTGAGGCAGCGACCCCCCAAAACCGCTCGGAAACATTCCCCGCAAGATCGAAGTGGTGGTCGAGATAAAGATGGCGAAGAAAGCCAGCGAAAAGACGATGCGAAACAGGCCGCCGAAATTCATGCCGCCGAAGATCAAGGGCAGGATCTGCATCGCGGCGATACCGAAGATGAAACCGCCAAAACCAAACGCCGTCAGTATCGCGACGTCATTCTCCTGCAGGCCGCCGAACTTGACGACACCGACGATGACCAGAAAGGTCATCGCGATCCCGGCAATCGCATAACCGAGATTGCGCCGGAAGAATCGATTCTTGTTTTCCGACTCGATGCTGCTGGTGAATTTGTCGCCTACCTTGGCGACGGACTCGCCGTTCTCCTTGTTGATGACGGCGACACCGCCATGTTCATTGACCCAGGTCCAGATAGCGCTTTCGCCGGACGGCAGAGCACCGAAGCCGCCGGAGGGGGCCTTGCCGGTCGACTTGAGTGTCAACGTGTCGCCGCTCTGGTCGAAGCGCAGAAGGCCGCGCACGGCGAGAGAGAGCGCCGAGGCCGTGAACGCCCGCCACTTTTCGCGACCGAAGCCCCAGTCGCGGATATAGTTGGCGAGTGCCGGAGAGATTCCTTTCGGCGGCTCGAACAGCGGGATGACGGTGCCCCGCTGCGGATCGCGGCCGACGGCTTCCCATGCGGCGAGGTAATAGCCGAGTACGATCAAGAACCCGATGCCGCCAAAGATCCATGCCCGGTTGTCAAGAATGCGATACCAGAGCAGCGTTGCATCATTGGGCGGGTCGACGGCCCCAGCCGGAATTTCCGCAACGACGGTCAGTCCTTCACCCGGCGCCAGACGGCGTGTGGTCTCGACGGTCAGCGTGCCAAGGGCGCCAAGCCCGCCCCGCCAATCGGTGCCACGCGCGCCTACCCGGCCGGTATAAGCCGTCCAGCGCACCGGGTCGCCGCCCGCGACGAATTGCAGGCGATAGATGACTGTCTGAATCGGAAAGCGCCAGAAATTGCCTGTGACATTCCAATTAAGTTCCGGTCTACCGTCGAACCAGCGGATTTGCCGCCCCGTCCTGTAGCGGAACACATAAATATGTTCGCCGCGCGAAACGATAGTGTCCTTGTCGCCGGCATAAATGCGGATGATCCCATGTTCACGCATCGTGGAATGATCCTCGGCCTTGCCGTCGCGCTCAACGCCGAGCAACCTGAAATCGACTTCCCGAACGGTGCCGGTGGTGTCACGGAAGGTCAGCGGGAAGTCGCGATAGATGCCATGCCTGATCTCGCGGCCTTCTGCCTGTACCCTGATGGTCTCGACGACGTCGAGTTCTCCGTCCTTGGCTACGCGAACGGTAGACTCGAACGAACTGATGGTTTCGGCCGCGAAGGCGGTCGTCGTTGCGTACAGCAACGCGGCAACACACAGCGGCAGAGAGAATGTGGAGCGACCCGGCGCGCGAACGTGTCTCATGGCCGGCGGCGCCCGTTCATTGAGAAGCGTGGCCGGATGCGAATCCGACCTGCGGCGCGGAGCGCTCGCCTTCGCTCGATAGTTCGAAATAGTCGCGCTGCGTAAATCCGAACAAACCAGCGACCAGATTGCCCGGAAACGACTGCACGAGCACATTCTGGTTGCGTACCGCGCCATTATAGTAGCGGCGCGCCATCTGCAGTTCCGTTTCGAGCTGGCTCAGCTGCTGCTGCAGGTCCAGAAAATTCGCGCTCGCCTTGAGGTCGGGATAATTCTCCGCCAGCGCAACCAGCTTGCCGAGCGCGAGCGACAGCGCGCCTTCGGCCTGCGCGCGGCTTGCAATGTCGTCGGCCGGCAACGCGCGCGCCGCCGCGCGCAGGCGCGTCACCTCATCCAGAACCGAGCGTTCATGCGCGGCATAGCCCTTGACGGCTTCCACAAGGTTGGGAACGAGATCGGAGCGCCGCTTGAGCTGGACATCGATGCCGCTCCAGGCCTCGTTCGCCATCTGGCGCGTACGCACCAGGCTGTTGAAGACAATGACTGCGTACAGGACGATCGCTGCAGCGACGATCAATATGGCCCAGAGCAGCATGATCTAAAGCGCCCCCGCGCCGGATGATTCGAATTATAGCTTTTTATGCTTGTCTGCGCAGAGCGCATGCGCGACGCCACCCACCGAAAAATCAGGCAGCTCCGCCACCTTCGGTCGCAAGCCAAGCCTCTCCGCAGGCTTTCGCCAAATCCCGCACGCGCAGAATATAGCTCTGCCGTTCCGTAACCGAGATCACGCCGCGCGCATCGAGAAGATTGAAGACATGGCTCGCCTTGATGCATTGATCATAGGCCGGTAGCGCCATGAGGTGACGCTCCTTCTTGCCGTCCGCCCAGCCGGCAGCGAGATATTTCTGGCAGGCCGCTTCCGCCATCTTGAATTGCTCGAACAACATGGCGGTGTCCGCGAATTCGAAGTTGTGCCGCGAATATTCCTCTTCGGCTTGCAAGAATACGTCGCCGTATGTGACCTTCTTGTCATCTTCGCGGCCGTTGAAATTGAGGGCGTATACATTGTCGACGCCTTGCACGTACATCGCGAGCCGCTCGAGTCCGTAGGTCAATTCTCCTGCGACGGGCGCGCATTCAAAGCCGGCGACCTGCTGAAAGTACGTGAACTGCGAGACTTCCATCCCGTCGCACCAGCACTCCCACCCCAGTCCCCACGCGCCGAGTGTCGGGCTTTCCCAGTCATCTTCGACGAACCGGATGTCGTGAATTTTCGGATCGATGCCGATGACCTTGAGCGAGTTGAGATAAAGATCCTGGATGTCCGGTGGTGACGGCTTCAGGATCACCTGGAACTGGTAATAGTGCTGGAGTCGATTTGGGTTTTTGCCGTAGCGGCCATCCTTCGGCCGGCGTGACGGCTGGACGTAAGCGGCGTTCCATGGCTTGGGCCCAAGGGCGCGCAGGGTTGTCGCCGGATGGAATGTGCCCGCCCCAACTTCCATATCGTAAGGCTGCAGGATCACGCAGCCCCAGTTTGCCCAATATTGCTGCAGCGCAAGGATAAGGCCCTGGAAAGACCGGGTGGGGTCCAGGTTGCCTTGATGTGCGGCGTCGCTGGCGAGAAGTTTGGCTTCAGCCATCGGATAGATACTGATTCTTAAGCACGGGAATAGATTCGACCCTAGTTGCGGCTCCGAAGGGGGTCAAGTCGGAGGCAATTTACTTAAATTTTGAACCACGACTGCTATCCACGCGGCCAAGCGCTAGTTTAGCGGGGTAACAGTCGTGTTCGAGTTTCAGCTTTTCGGGTGGGTGCTGATTGCGCTCTTTTTCGGCGCAATGGTTGGCGGCCATCGTAGCGTCGCAGACCGCCACAGCGACTAGGTCGCCACGAAGCGGCAATTCCTAAAGCCGGTATTCTCCCGTCGCCGGATCACGGCGAAGGGTCGGACGATTTTCCGCATCCGTGATTTTGGCTTTCACGCGCCTGGCCTGATCAAGCTCTTCGTTGATCCGGCGCGCTTCCTTAACCGCCCAATGGACGATCATTGCGCCGCCCAATGCGGCGAGTGACCATTTCAATAGAGGCGACAGGAACACTGGCGGCATAGGCAACTCCAACACTTTGCCGACATGGCGTCGACCGACGCAAGTTCGGGCGCGAAGGCGGCATTTTCGGGGCAGATTCGCCGGCAAGCAAGGGCAAAGACGTAAGTGACGCAGGGCGTCGGCATAACGGGTGGCAGCAGCTGCTAGTGGAACGCGCCGCGGATGAGCTAGGCTATACTGGGGTTACATAATAGTGCCGCAACGACCATCCCATCGAATGGCCGGCCGGCCCGTGGAGGAGCTATGAGCAGCCCATTCAGGCCCGGTCGGGCTCTATTGTGCCAATTCGCTGCGTTCGCCGCGTTGATGCTCTCGCTTTGCGGGCCTTCCGCTGCCGCGGAAGTCTGGCCCAATCGGCCGGTGCGGTTCATCGTCACCCTCGGACCGGGAAGCGGCGTCGATATCGGCGCAAGGCTGTTCGCCGATAAGTTGGCCGCGAAATGGGGACAGCCTGTCATTGTGGAAAATCGCCCCGGCGGCGATGGCATCCTCGCGATCACCAGTTTCCTAAGCGCACACGACGACCATACGCTGCTGGTTTCGCCGGTCAGTTCCTTCACCGCGCATCCCTATTTTCACGACAAGCTTCCCTATGATCAGAAAGATCTCATCCCGATTGCCCGCATTTCGAAGACCGTGGTCGCTGTGAGCGTTCCGACGTCGTTGAATGTCAATTCGCTGAAGGAGCTCGAAGCTCTGGCACGCGCCAAGCCGGGTCAGTTGAACTGGACGACGGCGACGGGATTCACCGATTTCGTCTTTGCCGGCTTTCTCCATACTGTGGGGCTCAAGATGGCGAAGGTGCCGTACAAGAACCCGGCCGGCGCCGTCACCGATTTGGCCGCTGGTGTCATCCAGGTTTACATGCCGGCCTACGCCATCGTGCGCCCGCAGGTCGAGGCCGGAAAAGTGAAGCTCCTCGCAGTCACTAACCACGAGCGCGCGCCCGCAATTCCCGAAATACCGACTGCAGTCGAATCCGGCTATCCGTCGCTCGAATTCGACGGATTGGTAGGGCTCTTCGGTCCCCCCGGGATCGCCGATGGTGTGCGTACGAAAATTGCCGATGACATTCGCGCCGCTGCATCTGATCCCGAGATTGTCAAAAAACTGACGCTGACAGGACAAATCGTCAGCCCTGGGAATGCCGCGGAATTCGCCGCTTCGATAGCCCAGCAGCGCGAACAGGTCGCGGCGGTCGCAAAATTATTCGGCAATAAACCGGTGCAATAAGCGCGTCCATCCGCCCGAAAAACTACAGGCCATACCGGCCCCATAGCGCGCGCGCCTCAATCGACGATATCAGCTCGTCGGCAAGTCCGGGGTGGACCATGATTGCATTGGCGAGATCAACGCCCGGCAGACGCCTGCCGAACAGCGAACGTTGGGCCGAAATGAGTGGAGTGTGCACCTTCTGGCCATAACGTTCGCGCAATATCGACCGCAGATCGCCGATGTGGTCCACCAATCCTAGTTCGATCGCCTTTTGCGCCGTCCAGAATTCTCCGGAGAACAGCGTCTTGTCGGAGCCTTGCAGCTTCGTGCCACGCCGGGATTTCACCAGTTCGATGAAATGCTGGTGGATGTCCTGCTGGATCGCCTTGATGCGTTTCACGTCCTCGGGCTTCTCGGGCAGGAACGGGTCAAGCATCGCCTTGCGGTCACCGGCAGTATAAAGCCTGCGCTCAACCCCGAGTTTCTCCATCAATTTTGGAAATCCGAAGGTGCCGCCGACAACACCGACCGAACCGACGATCGAGAACTGGTCGCAGACGATCTCATCAGCCGCGCAGGCCAGCATGTAACCGCCCGAGGCCCCGACATCCTCCACGAATGCCAGGACTGGAATTCCCTTTTCTTCCGCGAGTTGCCGGATACGCCGGAAGATCAGGTGCGATTGCGAGGGCGAGCCGCCGGGTGAATTAATGACAAGCGCAACGGCTCGCGCACGCGGCGTCTCGAACGCGCGGTCCAAAGATCGGGCGATAGTCGACAGCAGCAGACCGGGCCTTAGCGGCGTGACGATCCCGATGGCGCCGATCATGCGAACCACCGGAACGACCGGCACGTCGGCACGGAACCGGCGCGGCACCAGCCGGGCGAACTGATCGATGACACTTCGGCCGATACTTGGCGGAGAGATACTCGCGGAATTTGCCATCGGAGTTAGTTAGGCAGCCGCTACCCGTTGAGTCAAAGCCCGCGACCTGCACAGGCAGGGAGACAACCATGGCACTGCTATCCCAATATCGCAACGCATCAAATTCTCGCGAGATGCCCTGAAAGCGGCCGAAGTTGCCTAATTTTTAACGTTGGAATGTTTTTTGCAACGCGGTAGAGGCCGGCATTTTTCTAGAGGCAGTTCGATGGATCCGAAAATCACCCTCCTATTCCTGCTCATTGCGAGCGTTATCGGCCTTTCACACCTGAACGAGGAAAAGTTGGGGCGTGCCCGGCGTCATTTAAGCGAATTGCGCTGGCGCGAGATCATCCCACGTCGGCCGAGAAGCTAAGCACTGGGCACTCAGATTCTTTCCGTAAATTCCAACGGCGCTGCCGAGCGCAGGACGGCTTCCGCGGCGGGAGTCGGCCGGCCGTCGTTGTCATTGAGCACAAGCGGACGGTAAGTCGCCTGCGAGGCTCCTCCGCCTCTCACTGCCGACACCAGCACGCGAATAGCGGGCGCTCCCGCTCGAGGCACCACCGGCAACACCGCAATATCCCCGAATCCCGGGCACAACGCCGCAAACACATCGTTGAGCGCATCGGCCCGCCAAATCAGTGTCAACACGCCGGCCGGCTTCGTAAGCCAGGCGGACGTGCCGACCCAACGCCCAAGCAAGCCGGGGCTGCCGACATGCGCGGATCGGCGGCGTGAATCTGGCGACACGTTGTGGCGGCTGGCGTCGAAAAAGGGCGGATTCATCAATACGCAATCAAAACTTGCCGGCATTACTCCGGCAGCTTGCAACGCTTCAACACGCTCTACATCAGCGCCGACAACATTCGCTCGGTCATCGAGCCCATTGAGCCGCGCGTTGTCGGCTGCCAGTGCACATAATCCCGGATCAATCTCGATCAGCGTGACCATCAACCCAGCAGTTCGAACCGCAAGTGCGAGTCCCGCGGCGCCGACGCCCGCGCCGAGATCGGCGGCCCACTGGCCCGCGCGGGCACGAGCGGCCGCAGCGAGAAGAATAGCGTCGTGGCCAACGCGATGGCCGCGTAGCGGCTGGCGTATGCGAAGTCTGCCACCGAGAATGGCGTCTTCGCTGATCTCGTCTTCAGCTCCCATCTGGACGCAGCTCATGCCCCAGTCCGGCGTCCTCCAAAAGCTGGCGGGCGCGCAATTCGTGACCTTCCGCCACCAGCACACGACGCGGCAAAACGCCGAGCGAGCCTTCCAGGACGCTCATATTCTGATCCAAAACCAGAGGGCGGATGCCGGCGCCTTCAAGGAGTGCGATAACCGCCGATACCAGTACCGCATCGTTTGTACGAATGAGTTCGCGCATTTCCGGCCTGCTCAAATCTCTGGACAGCGGCTATAGCAGGTGACGTTCTTGCTGCACTTGCTTGTTGTGCCTGCTTGTTTCACTTGCGCCCCTTTCGCCCACTTGCTTTTGTCGCGCTAATTTGAAGTGGTACCTCAATTTAACGCACTTCAATGCACTTGCCGCATAGGAATAGCGTTTCTATGCTCGCGTTTTGCCAACCGCCGGGAGATGCATTTGGCCGTTGTCCTTCCCTTTGAAAGCCCGAACCCGGCCTCGCTCAATCGTCTCGCCGAACTCGTGGCACCGGACATGGAGCGCGTCAACTCGACTATCCTGTCGCGGACCGGCTCCGAAGTTTCCATGATCCCAGAGGTCGCCAATCACCTGATTTCCTCAGGAGGAAAGCGGTTGCGGCCGATGCTGACCTTGGCAATGGCTCGCCTGGCGGGATATTCGGGCGACGGCCACATCAAGCTCGCCGCCGCCGTCGAGTTCATGCACACGGCGACTCTTCTGCACGACGACGTTGTCGATGAAAGCGATATGCGGCGTGGCAAGATAGCGGCACGCATGCTGTGGGGCAACGAGGCGAGCGTCCTGGTGGGCGACTTCCTGCTGGGGCAGGCCTTCAAGATGATGGTCGAAGTTGGCAATTTACACTCCCTCGACATTCTCTCCTCCGCCGCTGCCGTGATCGCGGAGGGCGAAGTAATGCAGCTCGGCACCGCCAAGAATACCGCCACCAATGAGGACGAATATCTGGCGGTAATCAGGGCCAAAACCGCCGAACTGTTCGCCGCCGCCTGTGAGGTCGGCCCTGCGCTTGCGTCGAAAGAAAAGGCCGAACTCGCCGCCTGCCGTTCATTCGGGATGAATCTCGGGATCGCCTTCCAGCTTATCGACGACGCGCTGGACTACGGCGGCAAATCCGCAAAGCTTGGCAAAAACACTGGTGACGACTTTCGCGAAGGCAAAATCACGCTGCCGGTCGTCCTGTCTTTCCGGCGCGGCACTGAAAACGAGCGGACCTTCTGGAATCGGACATTGGCCGACGGAGATATCCTGGATGGCGACCTCGATCGCGCGCTCGCCTTGATGGCAAAACATCACGCCATCGAGGACACGGTCGGACGGGCACGTCACTATGGCGCGATCGCCACCGACGCCCTCGCATTGGTGCCGCCTTCAGAAATCAAATCCGCACTGGAAGAGGCCGTTGCGTTCTGTATCGGACGCGCCCACTAAAGTCGGCATCGCGCGCTAATTTTGATGGGCTGAATATCCAGTCGCCGGATCGCGCAGAAGCTGAAAGCGGATATTGGGGTCGGGATCCTGGCCTATATATTTCCCATACGCATAGACCGGGGGCGCACAGCCGTTGGGCTGCGGCTCGGGATGACCAGGAAGGAGAAAGCTCCAGGAAAAACTGTACGGTCGGTCGACACAATGCGCCCGCGCTTTGGATTTCACTCGCGCCAAAGCCGGATCCGCGGCGATTACGCCGAAAAGTGCAATCGGTATCACCACCAAACTGAATTTCATGCGTCACCTCCGAGCGCTGCCTATAGCAAAGCCCGCGTAATGCCAACCGTTTAATACCGGCAAATTCAAGATTTGCCGGGCGCGCCGCCGATAATCGTCGCGCATACCCACCAGTTCTCTTGTTCGGAGTTAAGTCGTTTCGCGGCAGCCGCCGCTTCATCGGTCGAGTTGAACAACGCAAAGCAAGTCGGCCCCGAACCGGACATGCGCACGAGCCTGTTGCCTGGCGAGGCGCGCAGCCTTTCAATCACTCCACCGATCGCGGGCACGCAGGCGACTGCCGCATCCGTCAGGTCATTTTTGTGCCGGCAAAGAAACTCGATCAAGGCGTCAAACCGGGCCGGTACATCGACCAGATCACGGCCGCCTTTCTGAGCAGCAAAATTGGCGAACACATCGCGTGTCGCAAGCGCCACACCGGGGTTGACCAGAACGGCCGGAAGCCGCGGCAAGTCGAGCGGTTCGGACAGTAATTCCCCGACGCCGCGCATGACACGCGAACGTGGATCAAGGCACACCGGCACATCGGCGCCTATTGACCGCGCTGCCGTCATCAATCGCGGGTCGGTCAGGGCGATATTGTTGGCGCGCGCCAGAGCACGGAGCGCTGCGGCAGCGTCAGCCGAGCCGCCGCCGATGCCCGCCGCAACCGGGAGGTTCTTCTCAAGCAGAAAGCACCCGGCCTTCAGGCCATCAATCCGGCCGCGCAATGCAGCGAGCGCCTTGAGCACCAGATTGTCCGCGGCAGGTCCGCTCTTTGCTGCAAATGGTCCGGTGATCTCCAGACTATCCTCGGCGCCACCCTGCAAGCGCAGCGCATCCGCAACGTCGGCGAAAGCCACAAGACTTTCAAGTTCGTGATATCCGTCGGCGCGCCGACCGAGCACCCGCAGCGAGAGATTGATCTTGGCCGGAGCCTTTTCGAGCAGGGGCGCGTTCACGCGAAAGCCTGCTACGGACTAGCCGCCGTCGCCGCTCTTTTTGCCGGCCTTGGCTTGCGACGAAGTCTCATCGGGCAAGCCGGATTTGAGCTTTTCCTCAATTTTAGGAAGCTCCTCCGGATCCGGCTTGAGATCGCGCGCGTGCGCCCATTGAAACTTAGCCTCGAGCACACGCCCGACACGCCAATAGGCATCGCCCAAATGGTCATTGATCGTGGGATCTTCCGGCTTGAGTTCGATCGCGCGCTCAAGCTGCTTGGTGGCTTCTTCGTAATTGCCAATCCGGAAATACGCCCAGCCGAGCGAGTCGACGATGTAGCCATCATCGGGGCGCTGCTGCACGGCTTTCTTGATCATCTCCATTCCCTGGTCAAGATTGATCCCTTGGTCGATCCAGGAATAACCGAGATAGTTGAGCGCGTGCGGCTGATCGGGAAACAGGTCGAGCGCCTTTTTGAGGTCAGCTTCCGCTTTCGGCCACTGCTTTGAGCGTTCGTAGCAGATCCCCCGGAAATAGAAGATGACCCAGTTCGCTTTTTCAGGCTTTGCGATCGTATCAACGCCCTTGGAATAGACGTTGGCGCATTCGGCAAATTTCTTGTGGCCGCGCAAAACATTGCCGAGTGCCATGATCGCTTCGAGATCATCGGGATGCTGCTTGATCAGCGCCTCAAGATGCTTCTGGGCCTCGTCCGGCCGGTCCAGCGCGTCCAGGTTGGCGGCCATCTGAATGGCGGCATTGCGATGCAGCGGCGAATTCGTGGGTACGCGCTCATAGGCTTTGATCGCCAGCTCCGGCTTCTTCAGGGACTCATAGAGATCGGCTAGCGACAACAATGAAAGCGGATGGCTGGGGGCAAGAAACAGGGACAGCTGGAGATAAACCAGGCCGAGATCTTCGCCGCCGCGGCGACCGAGCGAGGCACCAAGCCCATAGAGCGCTTCAGCCGCGCCGAGTTGCGCGGTCGAAACGAGCGGCTGGAGTTTTTCGCCGGCCTTGAGCTTGCTCATCGCCTCGACGACGAGCGGATGGCGTGGCAACGCCTTGTCGAATGTTTCGAAAATGGCCAGCGCTTCCTTCGGCGAGCGGTTGCGAGAAACCCAGCTTCCGTAGGCTTCGACAACCCGCAAAGCCGTCGAGTCGAGCTTGTAGGCGTGCTCAAGACGCTTGCCGGCATCCTTCTCGTTGCCCGCGAGATCATAGATCATACCCGCGTGCAGGTCCTTGAAGATCGCGTACCACTCGGGGCCCGCGAGCCGATCGATTCCAGCGATGGCGCCCTTTGTGTCATTGGCGCCATATAGGCTCCAGGCCGAAAGCAGTGTGGCGGTAAGATCGGTAATCGGTCCACGAATCGATTGCGCGAGATCGCGGCGGGCGGCGGGATATTGCTTGTGCTTTAGCTCGCTTACGCCGAGCACAAGGCGAGCAACGCGATCATTTTTGTCGACCTGAACGACGCGCTCACCGAATTTTGCCGCCTCATCGACGTCGCCGTCGACGAGGAAAGATAAAAATGCGCGATCGAGCAGCTCGCTGTTGTTCGGATCGCGCTTGAGCGCCGCACGGTAATAGGCCGCGGCCGCGGCGGCATCGCGTTGCTGGCCGGCGTGACGGGCGGCAAGGTAGCTGCCCGACGCACTCGTGGCACCGAGCGGCATCACATTAGATGGCTGCGCGGCCAGTGTGATTGGTGCGCCGATAAGAACGGCGGCAAGCGCGCTGCCGGCAAAGCAGCAGGCGAGTCTCGAAAACGTCACGGGCGATTGCTCCAATGAGGCGGCTGACAGCGGGTTGCACGCGGGCCGCGATGTTGTACCGAGAATGGCCTTTTTGCGCCACTCCTGCAAGAACGTGCGGGACGGCGCTGTCTCAAATCAGCATGAAAGCCACGATGTGGCGGTATCGTGACGGCCCCGCCCCACACAGATCACATATTGGGGTAGTTCGGCCCGCCGCCACCCTCCGGGGGAACCCAGGTAATGTTTTGGTTCGGATCCTTGATGTCGCAGGTTTTGCAGTGGACGCAGTTCTGCGCGTTGATCACGAATTTCGGGAGGCCGCCTTCCTCCACCCATTCATAGACGCCAGCCGGGCAGTACCGCGCGGAGGGGCCTGCATAAACGTCGTGCTCGGACTTTTTCTGCAACTCAAGATCGACGACGCGCAGATGGACCGGCTGATTCTCTTCATGGTTGGTATTCGACAGAAATACCGACGAAAGCCGGTCAAAGGTCAGCTTTCCATCAGGCTTGGGATAGGAGATTGGTGCGCATTCGGACGCGGGCTTGAGCGTCGCATAGTCCGGCTTGCCATGCCTGAGAGAGCCAAAGACGGAGAAGCCAAGCGTATTCGTCCACATATCGAGCCCGCCAAGTACGATTCCCGCCAGCGTGCCGAACTTTGACCAGAGCGGTTTGGCATTGCGGACCTTCCACAAGTCCTTGCCGACCGCGGAGGCGCGCCAGCCGGAGTCGTATTCCGCAAGCTCGTCGTTGCTGCGGCCGGCCGAAAGAGCGGCGGCCACGGCTTCGGCCGCCATCATTCCGGATAGTACCGCGTTGTGGCTTCCCTTGATGCGGGGCACGTTCATGAACCCGGCATCGCAGCCAACCAGGACCCCGCCCGGAAATGACAGTTTCGGTACCGACTGATAGCCGCCCTCGGTCAATGCACGTGCGCCGTAGGCCAGACGTTTACCGCCGGAAAACGTATCGCGGATCAGCGGATGGGTCTTGAACCGCTGAAATTCTTCGAACGGAGAAAGGTAGGGGTTTGTGTAATTGAGGTGCACCACGAAGCCGACCGACACGAGATTGTCGTCGTAATGATAGAGGAATGAGCCGCCTCCGGTCGAATTGTCGAGCGGCCAGCCGAAGCTATGCTGCACCAGCCCCTTGCGGTGCTTTTCCGGGCTGATTTGCCAGAGCTCTTTTAAGCCCAGGCCGAATTTCTGCGGCTCGCGATCTTCGGCAAGACCGAACTTCGCGATCAACTGCTTGCCGAGATTGCCACGCGCACCCTCGGCGAACAGCGTGTATTTCGCGCGCAATTCCATGCCGCGCGTGAAGCTGTCCTTCGGCTCGCCGCCTCTGCTAACGCCCATGTCGCCGGTCGCGACACCGCAAACAGCGCCGCTCGCGGCGTACAGGACTTCGGTTGCCGCGAACCCCGGATAGATTTCAACCCCGAGCGCTTCGGCCTTGGTGGCGAGCCAACGGCACACAGTCCCCAGCGAGACGATATAGTTGCCGTGATTATTCATCAGCGGGGGCATCAAAAAATTTGGAAGGCGCAGCGCGCCGCCCGCCGTGAGATAGTAGAACCGGTCGTCGGTGACTGCGGTCTTCATCGGAGTGTCTTCGGAGCGCCATTCCGGCAGCAGTTGATCCAGGCCGACGGGGTCGATCACCGCGCCGGAAATAATATGCGCGCCGACCTCAGAACCTTTCTCGACCACAACGACAGAGATTTCAGCACTGATCTGCTTGAGCCGGATCGCACTGGCGAGACCCGACGGCCCGGCGCCGACAATCAAGACATCGAATTGCATCGCCTCGCGGGCAGGCAGTTCGGCCATGTATCTCTCCCATATGCATTGTCTACTTTTGCACACGGGGCGGCAATCGCGAGCATGTCGTGCGCTGCCATGCTAGTGTGCATAAATGGTGCCTATTGGCGAAAAGGCGGCGCGCGACCTGCTCGATTTCTACATTGAAACGGGCGTCGATGCGCTTGTCGGCGAGGAACCGATCAACCGGTTTGCGGGCGACGAGCCGCAGGTGATCGCTCGTACCGTTCCAGCTCGCGCGCCGCAGGCATTGGAGCAGAAAAGTAGCTCGGCTGCGCCGACACCTCCCGCTCTCGACGAAGCTTCCATGGCCGCGCGCGAAGCGGCCAAAAGCGCAAAATCGCTCGACGAGTTGCGCGCAATCCTCGGCAAATTCGAAGGCTGCGCCCTCAAGGCAACCGCGACGCAACTCGTGTTTGCGGATGGAAATCCTGCCGCTCGCCTGATGTTCGTCGGCGAGGCTCCGGGCCGGGATGAAGACATCGAGGGTCTACCTTTCGTCGGCCGTTCCGGCAAGCTGCTCGACCGAATGCTGACGGCAATCGGGCTAGACCGCTCGACGGTTTATATCGCCAACATCGTGCCCTGGCGCCCACCTGGCAATCGCACGCCAACGCCGCAGGAATCGCAGATTTGCTTGCCGTTCATCCTTCGCCAGATCGAACTTGCCGATCCGGACGTTCTCGTTTGCCTTGGCGGCCCATCTGCGCAGGCATTGCTCGGAATAAAGGAAGGGATCACCAAGACGCGCGGACGCTGGTTCTCATTCCAGACCGGCAAGCGCGAGATACGCGCCATGCCGACATTCCATCCAGCGTTCCTGCTGCGCAGCCCACTGCAGAAGCGCTTCGTCTGGCGCGACTTTCTTGCAATCAAAAAAGCCCTCGATCAGCGGTAGGTGACCGGGATTACGCCACCCGCGATGGTGCGGACCCACCGCGACGAGGCGAAACTTAACCGGCCACCGCGAACTTGATTGCAAACAGCACCGCAAGCACGATCACCGCCGGCGAGGCTTCGCGCGCCTTTCCCGAAATCAGTTTGGCGAGAGTATATGTGATGAATCCGAGCCCAATACCCGTAGCGATCGAGTATGTGAGCGGCATTGTAATCGCCGTCACCACAGCGGGCGCATACTCAGTGATGTCATCCCAATCGATCTCGGCGAGACCGCGTGCCATCACGCAGGCGACGTAGAGCAATGCCGCTGCCGACGCGTAGGCCGGAATCATTCCTGCAAGCGGCGCAAAGAACAGCGTAAGCAGGAAAAACACACTGACAAAGGCGGCGGTCAACCCTGTGCGCCCTCCGGCGGAAACACCGGCCGCGCTCTCGATGTAACTTGTAGTTGTCGATGTCCCGATTACCGCGCCGAACATGGCTGCAAAACTGTCAGAGATGAGAGCCTCTTTCATCCGCGCCAGCTTGCCGTTCTTCATCAGCCCGGTGCGGTGAGTCACCCCGATCAACGTACCGGCATTGTCAAATACGTCGATGAAAAGAATCGAGAACACGACGACGAGAAAGGTTATCTCGCCAAGCCGCGAGAAATCTAGCTGGAAAAATGTCGGCGCGAGCGACGGCGGGATCGAAACAATACCGTTGAATTTGGCGAGTCCGAACGGCAGGCCAATAGCCGTGACGACAAGTATTCCGATCAACGTGCTGCCCAGAATACGCCGGTAGTTGAGGCCTGCGATGAACACAAATCCTAGCAACATCAAAAACGCTTGCGGGTTCGTCAGATCGCCGAGCGTGACCAATGTCGCCGGATGGGCGACCACGACTTTGGCCTCCTCAAGCGCGATGATTCCCAGGAAAAGGCCCACCCCCGCTGATACGGCAAGCTTGAGGTTCTGGGGGATGGACTCGATGACGTACTGCCGAATTCTGAATACGGAAATCAGGAAGAACAGTACGCCGGAACAAAACACGGCGGCGAGTGCCTGTTGCCATGTGTATTTGAGGGTGAGTACCACGGTGAAAGCGAAAAAGGCATTGATGCCCATCCCGGGCGCGAGCGCGATCGGATAGTTGGCGTAGAGCGCCATCACCATCGTGCTCACTGCGGCCGCGACACAGGTAGCTACGAAAACCGCGCCCGGGTCCATTCCGGCCTTGCCGAGAATGATCGGATTGACGAATACGATGTAGACCATCGTCAGAAAGGTCGTTACGCCGGCGACAAATTCGGTGCGGATATCAGTGCCTTGTAGCGATAATCCGAATAAGCGCTCCAGCACCGGCGCAATATACGGCTCGGTTGCTTTTGTTGCCGATGCGCGCCTGACACGCTTGATCATATCGTCCCCCGCCTGATGCCCGGCTAAAAGCCTAACGCGGGCGCACCCCGTTCGTCCGAAGCGTTTTGGTCCTTGTGGATACTTTGGATTGAGGAGGCGCCGCTTCGATTTATCGCAGCACCGGAACGCATTAGGCTCGGCGCGATTTATAATCCCCGAATATAATCGCCAGGGGCGTCCGCTCGGAGCTTGTCATGGATCTTGATCCCGTCCTGCTGGCCCGTCTGCAATTTGCGTTTACGATCATTTTCCATATTATTTTCCCGAGTTTCACGATCGGGCTTTCCGCCTATATCGCCACGCTCGGCGCGATCTGGCTCCGTAGCGGCAACGATCGCTACCATCAGCTCATGCGCTTCTGGACGAAGATTTTCGCGGTCTCCTTTGCTATGGGGGTCGTCTCGGGGATTGTGCTCTCATATCAGTTCGGCACAAATTGGAGCCGTTTTTCGGTCTTCTCCGGTAACGTGATCGGCCCGTTGATCGGCTACGAAGTTCTAAGCGCGTTTTTCCTGGAAGCAACTTTTCTCGGCGTCCTGCTCTTCGGATTCGATCGCGTTCCACCCTGGCTCTACGTCCTCTCGGCGGCAATCGTCGCCGTCGGTACGGCCATTTCGGCATTCTGGATCTTGTCCGCCAACAGCTGGATGCAGACACCAAGCGGCTATGAGATTCGTGACGGTGTCGCCTACCCCGTCGACTGGCTCGCCGTCATCTTCAATCCGAGCTTCCCGTATCGTTTCGCGCATATGCTTAACGCTGCATACCTCACCACGGGATTTGTCGTGCTGGCGGTGGGCGCGCGCTACCTGGTCGCCGGCCGCAACGTCGAGGAAGGCCGCATAATGCTGCGCATGGCGATCGGGCTCACCGCCATCCTTGCACCATTGCAGCTAATTCTCGGTGACCAGCACGGGCTCAACACGCTCGACCACCAGCCAATCAAGATCGCCGCAATGGAAGCGCACTGGGACGGCAGCAAGCCCGGTGACTTTCACATTTTCGCATGGCCGGATGAAAAGGCGGAGCAGAATCGTTTTGAAATTTCTATCCCCAAAGCCGCCTCGCTTATTCTGACGCATCGAATGAACGGGCTGTTTCCCGGCCTGACCAGCGTGCCCGCAAGCGAGCGTCCACCAGTCGCAGTCGTGTTCTTCTCGTTTCGCATTATGATCGCCATCGGCTTCTTTATGATCGGCGCGGCACTCTTCGGCGCGTTCCTGTGGTGGCGCGGAACGCTGTTCGATACCGACTGGTATCTGCGCGCCATGGCGCAATGCTGGTGGGTCGGATTCGTTGCCGTGGTCGCCGGCTGGATCGTGACCGAAACCGGCCGGCAGCCATGGATAGTCCAAGGCATCCTGCGCACTGCCAACGCGACCTCGCCGGTGCCCGCTGCATCGATCGCGGGTACGCTCGCGCTGTTCGTCATTGCTTACGGCGTCGTGTTCTCGTTCGGCATCTATTACATCAACCGGCTGATTGCCCAAGGTCCATCGGGACCGGCGGCGGCGGAAACCGGACATTTTTCAGCGAGCCCGATTTCCGCCGCGCATGACGCAGGACGCTCAGCGGTGGGACACGCGTAGAGATCCTGCAAGCCGCAGGGAGGCGACCATGGAATGGTACTTGCCGGTAATTTGGGCCGCCCTGCTCGGCACCGCCGTTGTCCTGTACGTGATCCTCGACGGCTTCGACCTGGGCGTCGGAATTCTGTTTCCATTTTCCCGCAGCGAGAGCGAGCGGGATCAGATGATGCGCTCGGTCGCACCGTTCTGGGACGGCAACGAAACCTGGCTGGTATTGGGTGGCGGCGGCATGCTTGTCGCATTCCCGAAAGCATATGCGGTCGTCATGCCGGCACTTTATCTCCCTATGATCGTCATGCTGCTGGCGCTAGTTTTCCGCGGCGTGGCTTTTGAATTCCGTACCGTCTCGCGCAGCAAGACGTGGCTCAATGTTGCGTTCGCGGTCGGTTCAGCACTTGCCGCGTTTGCACAAGGCATCATTCTGGGTGGGTTGATTCAGGGAATTCAGATGCGCGATGGCGCCTTTAGTGGCGGCTCTTTCGACTGGGCAACGCCATTCGCATTTCTTTGCGGTCTTTCGCTGATCGCGGGTTATGGATTGCTCGGCGCTACATGGCTCGCAATGAAAACCGAAGGGCCGGTCGCCCTGCGGGCACGCGGCCAGGCAAAGATTTTGCTCATCGCGGTGCTCGCCTTCATGACTGCGGTGAGCTTGTGGACGCCTTTCGCGGAGCCGCGCGTGGCCGCGCGCTGGTTCTCACTGCCGAACTTCTACTTCTTGTGGCCGGTCCCTGGCGTCACCGCCGTCACCGCCTATTTTACCTGGCGCTGGATTGGCACAGGACGTGAAGTACCGCCGTTCCTGGCAACGATCGTGCTTTTCCTGCTCGGATTTCTCGGCCTGGTGATTTCAAATTTTCCGTATCTGGTGCCGCCGTCGCTCACCGTCTGGGATGCCGCCGCGGCGCCCGCCAGCCAGATATTCATGCTGCTCGGCACACTGTTACTGTTGCCGATCATTTTCGGTTATATCGGATTTATCTACTGGCTGTTCCGCGGGAAAGTGCGCGAGGGTGAGAGTTATCACTGACGGACGCGATCAAGGCGCAGGCGGACGCACCATCGACCAACCGAGCCGGATAAGCGGAAGTACGCCTTGCACAGTGCGGGGAAACGATCGCGGTACTTCTGCAACCAAATCAGGAAACTGGGTCTTGAGCGTTGCGGGTGGCGTGCCCGTGTTGTCGGCGGCGGGCCATACCAGGATGCCCCCGCGCGCGCGCACGTCAGCCGCACTCGTCCATGGGCTTCGTTGCGGTGCCCAGGCAAAATAGACGTGCGGGCGGCTTGGGGCGGCGAGTGCGATCAGCGGCGCGAGTCGCGGATCCCCCGTTACGTAGGCGAGAGGCTTGCCGGTGCGGCGCTGAAAGATATCGGCGTAAAATTGACCTTCCGCACTGGCGGGCTGCGTAATACTCAAGTCTACGCCGACAACCCACGGCAATATCAGTGTGGCAGCGGCGACCAGCACTGGTGGTGCAATCAACAGGCCGGCCCAGGCCGAAGAGACCAGCCGCTCGCGGTAGAGCATAATCTTGTCTCCGGCAGCGACCACCATCGCCAGGCCCGACAGCACAACCAGCGGCGCGATGCGATCCAGCGGTCCGAGCCTCCGGCTGGCAAATGCAATGGCGATGGCGACAAGTGCCGGCGTCAATGCAAAGGCATAGATGAATATCCGGGCGAAGGGGTCGACGGGATTGCGCTCGATCTCGGGGGCGCGTTCTCGCGGCTGGCGCGGCCAGCCGCTTGCGAGCATGACGAGCAGCGCGAGACCGAGGTGCGAGAGCACCAGCACGAAGCAGAGCCACAGGCCCGGCGACAATCGTCCGGCTGCTGCCATGCTTTCGTCTATGCCTTCCATGACAAGAGAGCGGTTGCCGCTGAACCAGAGTGCGTGCGGAAAGATGACAATGCATAGGAGGAGCAGCGCGATCCAAGGCTCGGGGTGCCAGGTCGCGGCACGGCCCCGCACGGTCAACGGCGTGAACACAATAATGAGCGCAAGCAGGATCGATCCGGCGTAGCTTGCAAGCATCAACAGGCCGAGATCGAGCGCAAGCAGGAACCAGTAACCGCGGCGTCTCTCGCCAACCGCGCGCCAATAGCAGAGCAACGCGAGTGCCCAGAGCGGCGCGGCGAGCACGGCGGGGCCGAAGTCAGGGGTAGGCACGGTGAAGGCTGCGATGCCGACCATCAGCAGCACGGCGAGCACCGCGTGCCTGATTCCGACGATCGCCTGCCCGAGAGTGAAGACGGCCCAGTAGGTCCCGACGATGCAGGCTTGCGCGAGCAGGTAAAAGCCAAATGTACCCGCGAGGCGGAAAGCTAGTTCACCGAGCCAAAAAGCCAGCGGCGGTCCGAGATAGCTGCCGAGGACAAATTCGTGGCCGATAGCGAGCAGCATCGGCACATCGCCGGGGGGCGCGCTGTAGAACAGCGCCGGAACGAATGTCCAAAGCGCGGCCTGCGCGAGAGCGATGGTCCAGAATACCACCCGCGGGCGCCCGCGCAGGAATTCAATGAGCAGGGAAACGTAATGCATTGGCCCCGGCGGGGTGAAGAAAGATGCAGCCGGGCAGGAATAGAGAAGCCCGGCTAAAGAGGCAACAAGCCGGCGATCACCTCGTCAGACGCTCCGCCCAAGGCTGCCAGCCTCGCGGCGACGGGGGCAAACGACTTGCGATGGTGGATTGTCGGGCCCAGCCGCGCGAGCGCCGCGAAATGCTCCGGGACGCTATACCCCATGTGGCGCTCAAATCCGTATCCCGGATGAGCCAATCCAAGCCTTGTCATCAGCCGATCGCGCGTCACCTTGGCTACTATCGACGCGGCCGCAACCGAGAGCACCAGCGCATCGCCAGAGACGACAGCCAGACAGTCGCAACCACAATCAATCTTCCGGTTTCCGTCGACGAATACCAATTTTGGCCGAACCGGAAGCGCTTTGACTGCACGCGCCAGCGCCCAAAGCGAGGCGCGCAGGATATTGTCGCGATCAATGCGCTCAACCGCGCCGAAAGCGACTGCCACCTGCGCGGTCGCGCAGATTTTTTCGTAGAGTTTCTCACGCGCGGCAGGATCGAGTTTCTTCGAATCGTTGAGCCCGCGCGGGATTTTCTGCGGATCAAGCACAACCGCCGCCGCCACGACCGGCCCGGCCAGGGGCCCCCGGCCCGCCTCGTCGCAGCCGGCGACCGGGAAAATGCCCTTGTTGAGCGCGCGTCGTTCGCGCCGAAAAGTCGGGCGCAATACCGGTTCATCGAAAGGCAGACGCTGAGCTGGCTTGAGCTTTGGGGTCATTGCCGCGAAGAGTGCGCGGCATGCCGCTCAAGTCAACCGCGATCGATCGGGGCCTGTGGAATGACCCGCAATGGCTTCGCTAGTCGGGCAGTTGAAGCCGGCCGTCGTCACTGAGCGGGAAGTGCGGGTTGTAGGCCACTTCCCAAAGATGACCGTCGGGATCAGAGAAATAACCGCTATAGCCGCCCCAGAACACATCTTGCGCCGGCTTGCGGACGGTCGCGCCGGCGCAATGCGCTTTCTTGATGACAATATCCACATCCGATTTCGAGCGGCAGTTCCAGGCGAGCGCGAAGCCCCGGAAAGTCTCAGACATATTCTCGAATGCAACGTTCGCATCCCGGGCAAGCTCGTCGGACGGCCATACGGCAATGGCGCAGGCTCCCGCCTGAAAAAAAGCGATACCGTCCAATGCCTCGACTTTCCGCCGAAAACCCAGAGCCTCGTAAAAAACAACGCTTCGCTTGAGGTTCGCAACACCCAATGTCACCAGGCTCAGCAGTGCGTCCGGCTCACTCACGCATCGAACAAGCCCAACTGACGCGCGCCTGAATTTGGCTTACGGAAATGCTCGGTAGTCAGCTGGGTCCGAGACAGGTTGATCCCGAGCTTTTCGCAAGCCAATTCGAACCGGCGGCCAATCATCCATGCATAAGGGCCGGTGCCTTTCATCCTTGTGCCCCAAGCTGCGTCGTAATCCTTGCCGCCTCGCATGTCGCGGATGAGCTTGAAGACGTGTTGATGCCGATCGGGATAGTTCGCCAACAGCCATTCGCTGAAGAGGTCGCGCACCTCGAGAGGCAGACGCAGGAGCACATAGCCGGCTTCCTTCACACCAGCAGTGCGTGCCGCCTCCAGAATGCGTTCAATTTCAGAATCATTAAGCGCCGGTATCACAGGTGCGACCATGACCGTTGCCGGGATTCCGGCCTGGCTCAAGCGCCGCAAGGCTTCCAGCCGGCGCATCGGCGTCGCTGCCCGGGGCTCCATCTTGCGGGCAAGTGTCGCATCCAAGGTGGTCACCGACAGCGCGACCTTCACGAGATTTCGCTCCGCCATGCGCGCGAGAATATCGAGGTCCCGCAACACCAGCGCCGACTTCGTGACGATTCCGACCGGATGACCGGCACGGTCGAGCACTTCGAGGGTGCGGCGCATAACCTTGTAGCGGCGCTCGATCGGCTGGTAGGGGTCGGTATTGGTTCCGATTGCGATGACCTTCGGCTCGTAACCGGGCGCCGACAGTTCCTTTTCCAGCAGATTCGCCGCTTCCGGCTTCACCAGCAGCCTGGATTCGAAATCGAGGCCGGGCGACAGCCCGAGATATGCGTGCGTCGGCCTCGCAAAACAATAAATGCAGCCGTGTTCGCAACCGCGATACGGATTGATCGAACGATCGAAGCCAATATCCGGTGACTCATTTCGCGTAATGATTTTGCGGGTGGAGTCGACCGTGACAGTGGTTTTAAAGGGAGGCAGCTCGTCGAGAGTTCGCCAACCATCGTCGAAAGCGATCTTCGCGAGCGGTTCGTAGCGGCCGGACGCATTGCTTTGCGCCCCGCGCCCGCGTCGGCGCTCGTGATCAACAACGACTCCAAGGAGCTCGCTGACATCGTGATAGGCGCCCGCCGGTGCGGAGGGCAGCTCCTTCACCGGCGGACGACTTTGGGCTGCGTTTGATCGAGCCATGGATTCACCTTAGCTGGCCAATGTGAACATAACAAGAACAGAATTGATGCCTACTCAGTTTGTGGAAGGTGCGGCTCCGATTAGGCTCAAAGAATTCGAATGCAGGAACCCCATCTCGTGGGGCAAGCGCGGAACGCCACATGATATGGTGGCAACGGTATAGAGCGGCGGCAGTTCCATGCTGAGTGCGATCATTGCCACCAAAGAGTCGGAGAGGACCCTCGTACCGACCCTTTCGGCACTGGTTCCGGCCGCCGCGAGCGGCTTGCTGGCGGAAGTCGTTGTGGCCGACGCCTGCTCAGGGGACGCGACGGCGGAAGTGGCAGATATCGCCGGCTGCCGCTATTTCAGTTCGGCCGAAGTGCTCGGGACTAGGCTCAAGGCGGCCGCCGTAGAGACCCGGACTCCGTGGCTGCTGTTCCTCAGGGCCGGCATCGTACCGCAACCCGGCTGGATCTCTGCAGCTGACCACTTCATCCGGACAACCGGGTCACTTGGCGGCACTTCGCCGGCGGCAGTGTTTCGCCCTGCCATGGCTTCCTATGAACCCCGTCCCGGCCTTGCCAAGATCGCCGCGCTGGTTCGCTCCGCCTTCGGAGGTGCGCCCAACCCCGAACAGGGCCTGTTGATCGCGCGGGGTTTGTATCAGGCAATTGGCGGGCATTCCGCCTCCGCGGACGCCGAAAGCGCCCTGTTGCGCCGGATTGGCCGCAGGCGGCTGGTTGTTCTTCCGGTCGCTATCAGCCGGGTGACCTAGGATATACTTGACTTTGTCAACTATATTCCCGACGGTGCGGTCGACATGGCTAGCCACTCGACCGTAACAGCCGTCCGCCGCTTCAATCGTTTCTACACGCGGCAGATCGGCGTCCTGCGCAAGACCTATCTCGACAGTCCCTATTCGCTGGGCGAAATGCGGGTGCTCTACGAACTGGCGCACGCAGATGCGCTCACCGCCAGTGATATCGCCCGCATCCTGGACCTCGATGCGGGCTACCTCAGCCGCCTTCTGCGCAATTTCGAAAAACGCGGTCTCATCAGCCGCAAGACCTCGGCCCGCGACGCGAGGCAAAGCCATCTGACTCTGACTGCGCGCGGTCGCAAATTATTTGGGCCAATGGAGGAACGTTCCCAAAGACATGCTGCGGCAATGCTGGAAAAACTCGACGGCTTGCAGCAGGCCCAAATCGTCGCTGCCATGCGCTCAATCGAACTGCTGCTCTCCGGCGCAAGCAAGACCGATGCGAGGCCGTCCTACGGATTACGTGATCCGCGTCCCGGCGATTTTGGCTGGATCGTATCCCGCCATGCCCAGCTTTATCTGCAGGAATATGGATGGGGCGAACCATTTGAAGGCTTGTGTGCGCAAATCGTCGCCGATTTCGTCAATAATTTCGACTCCGGAAAAGAACGCTGCTGGATCGCGGAAGTAGACGGAGCGAACGTCGGCTGCGTCATGATTGTGAAAGATGAGCAACCGGACGTCGCCCGTCTGCGGCTCTTGCTGGTCGACCAGAAAGCACGCGGCCTGGGTCTTGGCGCGAGGCTGGTCGACGAGTGCGTCCGTTTTTCACGCGCTGCCGGCTATAAGAGGATCACCCTGTGGACGCACAGCGTGCTGTCCGCCGCACGTCACATTTACGAAAATGCCGGATTTCAACTGACATCGAGCGAGCCGCGGCACAGCTGGGGAAAAGATGTGGTCGCCGAATTCTGGGACCTCGAGCTATAAAAACCCGCTACGGCTCATGGGGCATGCCCGAGGGGTTACGCCGTTGTGCCCTTCGATTTCGGACGTCGCATGTGCTCGTCGAGCCGCGGCAAGATCTCCACAAAATTGCAGGGCCGATAACGATAGTCGAGCTGGTGCACCAGGATTTCGTCCCAGGCATCCTTGCAGGCGCCGGGTGAACCGGGCAGACAGAAGATGTAAGTCGCGTTGGCGACACCGGCAGTGGCGCGTGTCTGGATTGCGGAAGTCCCGATCTTCTTTTCGCTCACCAGAAGAAACATCGTCGCAAAGCCGTCCATCTTCTTCTCGAACAATGGCTCAACAGCCTCCGGCGTCACGTCACGCCCGGTAAATCCGGTGCCGCCGGTCGTGATGACGACATCGATGAACTTGTCCGCGATCCAGGCCTTTACGCGCTGGCGGATCGCTTTCACCTCGTCTTTTGCGATCGAGCGCTCGGCCACCACGTGCCCCGCGGCGCGAATTCGTTCGATCAGCGTCGCGCCCGACTTGTCGTCACCGACCTCGCGCGTATCGGATACCGTTAGCACCGCAATCTTCAGCGGTACAAACTGTCGGTTCTCATCGATACCCGGCATTGCGGTTTTCCTA
>DASSIT010000105.1:0-31842 GCA_035691545.1 Pseudolabrys sp.
TCCTGCTCCGAGATCGACATTACGATGTTCTTGATCGCAATGATTTCGTTGACGATGTCGCGGATTTCCTCGCGCGCCGAATCGACATCGAGGCGCGCAAGCTGCGCAAGGTCGATTGCCTCGATCAGCGCGCCGAAGATCGTGCTCTTGGTCTCGTAATAGTCTTCGGACCGCCGGGTATCGACCGATGTTGGAACAGCGGTGGTCGGCGCGGCTTGACGGGGAGCGATGGGAGCCGCCACAAGCGGCGCGCCGAGACCGTCAGAGGGAAACGGCGTGCGGCCGGTTTCTACCGGCGCGCTCGGAGGGGAATTCGGCGCTTCGGGCGGCGGCTGCAATGGCGGCGCCGCTGCCGCAGGCAGATGCGGCACAGGCGCTGGAGCCAGGGCATCTGAAGTTGCACTGCGCTTTCCGAACAAGTCGACACACTCCCAACGATTGTTAACCCGCTCGCTTCATCAGCTTTGAAAGAAGAGGTGACAGCAACCCGCCGCGGCCGCGCTTGATTTCCGTTCGCCCCGTGAGCGTCTGCGCCATTTGGCGGAACATTTCAGACGTCTTATGGCTGGCGGAGACCTCGGCAATCATCTGGCCATTGTTGGCGGCCGGGCCGAAAAGCTGCGGCTCGAATGGAATGACGCAGAGGGGATCGACTTCGATCGCCTTGGCAAAGTCAGCCGGCGCAATTTCCGGGCGCTTCGGTACGCCGACCTGGTTGAGGCAATAGCGCGGGTGATGATCGTTCGGCCGCGACGCGCGCAACAAGTCGATCAGGTTTTTGGTATTCCGCAGGTTGGCGAGATCGGGCCCGGCGACCACAAGAATATCGTCGGCGCTGATGAGCAACCGCTTGGTCCAGCCGGCCCATTGATGCGGAATATCGAGCACGACGCAGGGGATCGAGCCACGCAGCGAATCCAGGATTGAATCGAAGGCGTCTGCGCCGAAGTCGTAGACGCGATCGAGCGTTGCCGGCGCTGCCAGCAAACTGAGATGATCCGTGCATTTCGACAATAGCCGATCGACAAAGGCGGTATCGACGCGATCAGGCGAGAAGACGGCGTCCGCGATTCCTTGCGGAGGATCCTGGTTGTAGTCGAGTCCGGCAGTGCCGAAGGCAAGATCGAGGTCGGCAACGACCGAATCGAGGCCTAAGTCGCGACCGATTGCCCACGCAATGTTGTGCGCCACCGTCGAAGCACCGACACCGCCTTTGGCGCCGACGATTGCGACAATTCGCCCAACGGGTTTTGCGTCCGGCGCGGAAAACAGGTTGCAGATCGCTCGCACGACGTCGATCGTGCCGATCGGAGCGATCAGGTATTCGCTCACGCCGCGGCGAGTCAGATCGCGATACAACGTCACGTCATTGACGCGGCCCATCACGATTACCCTGGTGCCTGCATCGCAGACTTCGGCAAGACGATCCAGCCCGCTAAGGATGTCGTTGGCTCTGGCGTCAGTTTCGATCAGGATGACATTTGGCGTGGGCGAGTTGTTGTATGCTTCGGTAGCCGCCGTGATACCACCCATCTGAATTTTGACGTGGGCCTTTGCAAGGCGTCGATCTTCACTTGCCGCCTGGACCGCAGCCGCGGTTTCAACCGTCTCGCAAAAAGCCTGCACCGAGACCCGCGGGGCCGGCGCAATGTGTGCGCCGCCTGCACCGGCAGGCGCCGGCGCCGCCGTATTTTCGGGGACTGCAACTTGCTGAGCGTCCTTTATCATTTTCCCACATCGCTGATTTTGCCGAGGTCGTAACCGACATATGTGCCGGACGGATTTTCACCCTTGCGATAGTGATCGATCGCTATAGACCTTCGCGGCGCATAGGGCGGGTCGTCGCCGCGTGGCTGCACCAGGTCGGTCGGATTTTCGACCATGGCCGCAAGATTGCGCTGCGTCGCGCAGCCGAGATTCCAGTACGGCTGATTTTCTATGTATCCGGAATGGAGCGACGGCCCGAGGCCCCCTGGCCACTGTCCGCACGGCCCCGCCTCTGCCATCAACCGCGAATAATTGAGCTTAATGCCCGCTAGCGACGTATGTGATGGATGATAGTGCCGGACATAGATCGCATTGGGCGGCACGCCGACGGCAGCTAAGAGCGACCGGATATCGCGGGTTGCATCACCTGCCGCGCGATCGGTGGGGCCGCCCTTGGGCACATCAATGATGATGCCGCTCCCGGCTTCGGCCCGCCATCTATTCGCAAACGATGTGACGTCGGCCCGCTGGCGCGCCGTGAGCCCGCCGCGGCTGCGTCCCACAAGGACTTCGACGGTTTCTACGCCTTCCTTGAGAACGATCGGGTGGCGCTGGCGATAGTCGGTCGGATACTCGTTTTGCGCGACTTCCGACGATTGAAAGCAGCCGGCCAAAGTCGACGCGAGGCCGCCCGCCATCAACAGGCGAAGCGCCGTATTTCTGCCGCGCGCAACCATCGCCCTGTGAATTACCTTCATCAACTGTCTCCCCCACTCAATCGAGGATGAATCCATACTTGCCGTGATAGTTGGCCGCCGGCGGTGCATCGGGCTTGCCGGCTGCGCCGTAGATGCGATTCAGCTGGCCGAGGAGGACCGCCTGCGGATCATTCGGATCGGCATAGCCGTCGTCCGGTCGCGACAGTTGTTTTTGCGCTACGGCGCGCACGACGTAAGGAGTGACCAGCACCATCAACTCCGACTGGTGATTGACGTAGTCGCGACTCTTGAACAATGCGCCGAGTACCGGGACCTGCATGAGCGCGGGAACGCCATTGATGGATTGCTTCGTCTGCTCCTGGATCATTCCCGCCAGCGCCAGCGAGCCGCCGGATGGAATTTCAACAGTCGTCTCGGCGCGGCGGGTCTGGATCGAGGGGACCGTCAGAGATGTAGTGGAACCGGTAACCTGCAGGGTCATCGCGTTTTCGGTCGACAGGTCCGACACTTCGGTCATCACTTTTAGGCTGATGCGGCCTTCCGAGAGCACGACGGGCGTAAACACGAGGCTGACGCCGAACTTCTTGAACGCGATCTGGGGTTGGCACAGCGGTGGCGATCGCGTGGTATCGCACGACAGTCCGTTTGGAATGGGAAATTCACCGCCGGCGATGAATGTTGCCGTTTCCCCGGAGATCGCCGTCAGGTTTGGCTCGGCCAGCGTCCTGATGACGCCGGCGCGTTCCATGGCACGAAGCGTCGCGGTGACACTGGGAAAAGTGCCAGTGAGCGCGGTATTGCTCAGCGCCTGCCCGGTCGTGGAAAAGGGATTGCTCGTGTTGAAATTCACCACGGCGGTCCCGTAGTTCAGCGTTCCGGAGAGGTCGATGCCGAGCTGTTTAATGACGTCGCGCCGGACTTCGGCGACTGTCACTTTCAGCATGACCTGATCGCGCCCGCGGACGGCGATGCCGTTGACCACCTTTTCCTTGTCTCCAACGAGCCGTGTCGCAATGTCGTAGGCGTGCTGCGATTCTGCGGCGCTGGAAGCGCTTCCAGAAAGCATGACGCCGTCGCCGACACCCTCAACGTGGATCTCGGAGTCCGGCATTGTCTGCTTGAGGGCGGCACGAACGCCATTGAGATCGCGTTTAACCGCAATGTCGAAGCCCGCGATCTGTTTGCCGTCTGCGTCAAAAAAGAAGATGTTGGTTTGACCGACGGCAACGCCGATCATGTAAGCGCGTCGTGAAGAGCGGACAACGGCGTTGGCAATCTTGGGGTCGGCAACCAGAACATCTTTGACGTCGCTCGGCAGATCGATCGCAACTGATTTTCCAATCCCGAGTGGAACAAATCGCGACGTCGCTTCGCTCGCCGCGATCTGAATCACAGGCGCGCGTGGCGCGTCGGCCGCAGGTGCAGAGACAATCGGCACGAGTGCCGAAAAAACGATCAATGCTCCAAACGAGGCAGCGTGAGTCAGCGTTCTGGTCGCCATGTCCCCGTAATCCCCCAATCTTTCATCGTGGTGCCGTCGTAGTGCTCACGCCAAAGCGCACGACATTGACGTTCTGATGCGCATTCGAATCGTCCTGGTTCACATCGTCGCCGGAAGTGTCGGCGATGCTTCGCAGCGCGAGCGATAGCGTGCCGTTCTGCTGCGACAAGGCGAGGGTTTCGGCCTGGCTCGGCGAAAGTTCGAGCGTTGCAGTCTTACCGACCACGACCTTCTGGCCATTTTTCTCTTCAACGTTCTGGTCGATCGCCAGCACGCGTATATTGCGCAGGATCGTTTCACTGCTGCGCGATCCACCAGCCGGACCATTGTCGCGGCCGCGCGGAGTCATGATGACGTCGACGCGGTCGTTAGGAAGAATGAACCCCCCCGCTCCTGTCTCCGGCGAAATCTGGGTGGAAACAGCGCGCATGCCGGTCGGCAGAATCGCGGCCATGAAGCCCGAGCCTTTGGCGTTCACGAGCTTTGCCTCACGAATCGGCTCGCCGGCGATGAACGGTGTGCGCACGATCATGCCCGCGAGATTCTCAAGCGCTTTTGGCCTGTCCTTCTTGCGGATAAAATTTCCAGCTGCGGTCGTTGCCGGCCATTCCTGCCAGCTAACATCGGCCTGTGTGAGGGTCTGACCTCTGGCGATGTCCGACTTGGCGACAAGAATGTCGACAGTGTCGAACTTCGGCGCCTCCGCCTTTATGGCAGGAGCCTTGTCAGACCGGCCAGCCAGCATGGCGGCAACGCCACCAGCTGCCACGGCAACCGTCAAAACTATGACACGTGCAGCTTTCATACGCTCACTCTCACCGTGACCTGGCGACCCGATTAGTCGCGGAAAACCACATGGCCGCCGAGGCGGCCGCTTGCACCGGATTTCACCAGCTAAAGGTCAAGGTATGGTTAAGGAGCCGTATCTAAATCGAGTTAATATTGTATTGCCGCGCTAACTACGGCCGCTCAGAGTCCGTAGGCCGGCATCCAACCCGTTTGGGGATAGACGGCGAGTGCGGCCGCCGCGAGGGCGATGCCGTAGGGGACGCCGCCGCCATTTTCATGCAGCCGCGTAATCCAGGTACGCCGCGCAAGGGCGGCTGGCAGCGGCATCTTGCGGAATTGGAGAATCAGCAAGGTCAACGCGCCGCCAAACAATGACGCATAAAATAGGTAGTCGAGCAGGTGATCGAAGCCGAACCACAAGGCGGTCGCTGCCGCAAGCTTGGCGTCGCCACCCCCGATCCAGCCCTGCGAGAACAACAAGAATGCAACCGTCAGCACGACAGCCGCCGCCGCAAGATGCATGCCGACCGCAGGAAGACTCATGCCCACGATCAGCGTCAGGAGGAAGAAACCCGCCGCTAGCGCAAGCGATAGCCGATTCGAGATGGTCATGGTCAACAGGTCACTCGACGCCGCGAAGGCCATCAGAGCCGGAAAAAGCAACAGCCTGATTGTGTCGGTTACCAGCATTACGCATTCCTGTGCACGAGCGGCGCGAGGATCACGTTAGGGGGCGCAAGCTTGCGGATCGGTTACCGTCAGCGACTTTCACTACCGTAATTGAGCAGAAATGACCGTGAACTTGGCGTTCAAGCCGGTGCCGATTCCGTTCACCACCGCGGCAATCGCGACCGATATGCCCGCGACAACAAGACCATACTCGACAGCAGTCGCTGCCGAGTCATCCTTCAGGAAACGCGCAAAAAAGGCCGTCATCTTCAGGCTCCTCAAGTCCGCTTCTTGCGGCCGCGAAGCAATCCCATCCGCCTAAGTTAGCTATCCGGGCGTAGTGGGTCTTTCCTGAGAACTAGCTCTCACGTCTTGCGCGCGGGTTAATTGCATTGAAAAAACGGAGGGTTTTTCAACGCCCTGCCGGTTAATTTTCGGCGGTTAACCAAGACCAACATTCGGTTAAAGGATGGCAAAAGTAACAAAACCTGGAAAATTTTTATGAAACAAAGACGAATACATAGCTCAATTTCCGTTTGGATTGCGGAGCGCATTGCGCCTTCTAATGAGGCCCAATCGCACAATTCGATCATTCACTGCATCTTAACCGCGCACTCCGATACCGGATCAGCCGCAACGGCGCGGCATTCGGGTTCCCGATCATGCTCGGTGAAATTCTTTCCGTCGCCCAAGTTGCAGGCTCCACGCTTCTAAAACTGATCCCGATATCGATCGCCCTCGGCGTCGTATTTGCGGTGCTGACTCACCTGTCAGCGTGCAATCCAGGCCGCCCCTGGTGGCGGAAACGCGAGATCGTAACCGACATCTGCTACTGGTTCCTGATCCCGATCGTGGCGCGCTTCCTGCGCATCGGAATGCTGGTGCTGGGCGCTGCGTACATCTACGGCATTCATGGTGCCGATAACCTGATAAAGTTCTACGACAACGGTTTTGGCCCCCTGGCGGCAATGCCTTTGTGGCTCCAGGCTGTGACGTTTGTGGTCGTCGCCGATTTCCTCACCTATTGGATTCACCGCGGCTTCCATGATCCGAAGCTTTGGAAATACCACGCGGTTCATCATTCGTCAGAAGAGCTCGAGTGGATTTCTGCGGCCCGGTTTCACCCCGTCAACATTTTCCTCGGCAGCGTTCTGGTCGATGTTGCCTTGCTGCTTGCAGGAATCTCACCGAACGTGATGTTGTGGGTCGCACCCTTCAACACTGCCACCTCGGCATTTGTGCACGCCAACCTGAATTGGACGCTTGGGCCATTCAGATACGTGATCGCGAGCCCCGTCTTTCATCGGTGGCACCACACGGCGGCCAATCGCGGCGGATCGAAGAATTTTGCCGGCACTCTCCCGGTCTGGGACCTGCTTTTCGGCACCTTCTATATGCCGGCGAAAACGATGCCGAATGCCTACGGGATCGACGACACGAGCTTCCCGGAAAGCTTTGGCGCGCAACTGCTGTATCCGTTTGAGAGCTGATCTGGCGGGGTTTGCGGTATCGGCTGCCGGCTCTTTGCACTTCATTCACCAATTTGCAGTCAAACTGCCTTGGTGGAGATCCGCCGGTGGTTTTACGGCGATTTCGCTGTGGGGCGCAGTGGGAGAGCACGATGTCGACTTTGTCGAAGGGCTACAGGCGACGGATCGACCTGTGCGCATTGGCAGTTCTGTTTCTCGGCATTGCCATTGCAACGCCCGCGCGAGCCGATACTGATACCGTCACCATCAATGTCGATGAGGCCCAGATCATGACCTTGCCTGATCGAGTGGCCACGATCGTCATTGGAAATCCCTTGATTGCCGATGCGACGCTCCAAAACGGTGGAATTCTAGTGGTGACCGGCAAGGGATACGGCGCGACCAATCTTCTTGCCCTCGACCGGGGCGGCCGCGTTCTCATGGAGAAGACAATCCAGGTGACGGGCCCCGGCACGAAAGACCTCGTGGTCGTCTACAGGGGAGTCGAGCGCGAATCGTACAGTTGCGCGCCGACGTGCCAGCGCCGAATCACCCTCGGAGACTCGCCGGCCTATTTCAACGCCACGCTTACCCAGAGCGGCACGCGCAACGGACAGGCCCAGACCGCCGTACCTGGACGCTGATCCCTACCCGCCCCGGCACGGTTACGAAACTGTTAACCCGACTGCCTCGCATCTTTAGTAACTTGGCAAGAAATCGACAAGCCACCTTTGCTAAGAAAGCCGGTGTTTCGGCACCGTTCAGCAAACGAGACGCTTGTCATGTCCGGACTTAAGCGAAGCAAGATCGCAACGTGTATCCAACGACTTTTACCGGTTCGATTGGCGCGCCGCTTCGTGCGACAGCAGGATGGCGTCGCAGCGGTTGAGTTCGCCTTTGTTGCGGTTCCATTTCTTGCGTTAACATTCGCAATTCTCGAGACCGCTCTGGTCTTTTTTGCCGGACAGACCCTGGAGACCGCCGTCACCGACGCAGGGCGGCTGATCATGACCGGCCAGGCGCAGACGAATGGCTGGACCAAGGACGATTTCAAGACGCAGGTTTGCAACCGCATCTACGGCTTGTTCGATTGCGTCAATGGCGTCTATGTCGACGTGCAGACTTATACAAGCTTCGCCGCCATCAACCAGACGCCGCCCGTCAACAACGGCGTATTCGACCAGTCGAAAATGAATTTCAGCCCCGGCAACCCTGGCGATATCGAGGTTGTCACGCTCTACTACCAGTGGCCGATCTACTTGTCGCTATTCGGCATCGATCTCGCCAACTTGAGCAACAACAAGCGCTTGCTGGTGGCGACGGCGGTCTTCTGTAACGAGCCGTTCTCAACAGCAACTCCCGCAAATTCGTGTCATTAGGCGCTTTGCCATGAAAGCGATGCCATTGTGTATACCCCGGCTTCTGTCCCGCTTCGCGCGCGACAAACGCGGCGTCTCCGCGGTCGAATTTGCATTTCTGGCACCACTGATGATTGCGATGTATCTGGGTGTCGTCGAAATTTCAGACGGCGTCGCTGCGGACCGTAAGGTCACTCTGACGGCGGGTGCGCTCGCTAACCTGGTTGGTCAGTCCCAAACGCTGGTGACTGCTGACATGACCAATATATTCAATGCCTCGACCGCGATCATAAAGCCTTATTCGGTGGGCAATCTCACGGCGACCGTGTCCTGCCTCAAGATCGACTCATCGGGCCAAGCCACCGTTGCCTGGAGTGCCACAAGCGGCGGCACGGCCCGCGCGGCCGGATCTGGCGCGACGATTCCGGCCGCACTGGCAATTCCCAGTACTTCGCTGGTCTGGAGCGAGGTGACCTACGCCTACACGCCAATCATCGGTTACACGATTACGGGCACGCTCAACCTCACGGATCAGATGTTCATGAGCCCGCGCCAGACGCCGCCGGTCTACAACGGCGTTTCCTGCACCTGATCGTCGTCACCGCATAGCGTCATGAAGTTTTACTGCGACACCGCCCCTTCGGGGGCGGTTTCCAATTTGAATGCCGCGGCAAACAGCGCCCGCGTGTAGTCGCTCTTCGGCGACTTGAATAATTCCGCTGCCGCACCTTCTTCAACCACCTTGCCATTGCGCAGGACCAGGAGCCGGCTCGCCAAGGCCGCCACGACGCGCAGATCGTGCGAGATGAACATGTAGGTCAGGTCGCGCCGCTTCTGCAGGTCGCGCAACAGATCGACCATTTGCGACTGAATGAGCATGTCGAGGGCGCTTGTCGGCTCATCGAGCACGATGAAGGTCGGTTCCAGGACCAGAGCGCGCGCAAGCGCGATCCGCTGCCTTTGCCCGCCTGAAAATTCATGAGGGTAACGGTGGCGCGTATCAGGATCCAAACCGACATCATTCAGCGCAGCGACAACACGCCGCTCTCGCTCGGCCGCAGGCAGCTTCGGATGATGAACCCACAGACCTTCCTCAATCACGTTCGAAACCGACATCCGCGGAGACAACGAACCATACGGATCCTGGAACACGATCTGCATGGCGTGGCGGTGCGGCAGCATTTCTTTGAATTTAAGACCCGCGATGTCATGCCCCATGAACACCAAAGGCCCCGTAGAAGAAATCAAACGCAGTATGGCGAGGCCCAGCGTGGTTTTTCCGGATCCGGACTCGCCCACGACACCGAGCGTCTCGCCCTTACGCAAGGCGATGCTCACGCCGTCCACTGCCTTGATGTGTCCGACAACCTTCCGCAGCACACCGCGTTTCACCGGAAACCACACCTTCAGGTCCTTTGTTTCAATAACCACCGGAGCGTCCGGCCGCGGCGGAGCCGGGTCGGGCTTTGGCTCGGCAGCGAGCAGCGCCCGAGTATAAGGGTGCTGGGGTGACGTGAAGACACGTTCCACCTCGCCGTGCTCAACGATCTTTCCCGTCTGCATAACGCAGACCGTGTCGGCGATTTTGCGCACGATGCCGAGATCATGGGTAATGAAGAGCATCGACATGCCAAGCCGCGTTTGCGTGTCCTTCAGCAATTTCAGAATTTGTGCCTGGACGGTGACATCAAGCGCCGTCGTTGGTTCGTCGGCAATCAAAAGATCCGGCTCGTTGGCCAGCGCCATCGCGATCATCACGCGCTGCCGCTGACCGCCCGAAAGTTGGTGTGGGTAACTGCCGAGCCGCGCAGGCGGGTCAGGGATGCCGACCTGAGTCAGCAATTCGACGACGCGCGCACGCGCTGGCAAGCCGCTAAGCCCCTGGTGCAATGACAAGATTTCTGCGATTTGCTTTTCGATCGTGTGCAGCGGATTGAGCGAGGTCATCGGCTCCTGAAAGATGATGGTGATGTCGTTGCCGCGCACGTGGCGGATGTCACGTTCCTTCATGGCGAGGAGTTCGCGGCCCTTGAACACGACCGAGCCCGAGGGATGGTGCGCCGCCGGATAGGGCAGCAATTTCATCACCGATAGTGCAGTGACCGATTTTCCGGAGCCGCTCTCACCGACAAGGGCGACAGTTTCGCCTTTGCGGATATCGACCGATACGTGATCGACTACCAGCACCTCGCGCGCACCACGCCCGAATGCCACGGACAGATCGCGAATCGACAGAAGGGGTTCGGGCGCGCTCATCGGAACGTCTTTCTTGGATCAAAGGCATCGCGCACCGCTTCGCCGACGAAGATCAGCAGCGAAAGCATCACTGCGATACTGAAAAAACCGGTAAGGCCGAGCCAGGGCGCCTGCACATTGGCCTTGCCTTGCGACAGCAGTTCGCCGAGCGAAGGCGAGCCGGGCGGCAGGCCGAAGCCCAGGAAGTCAAGCGCCGTCAGCGTCATCACCGACGACGACAGAATGAACGGCAGGAAGGTCATTGTCGCCACCATGGCGTTTGGCAGCAAATGGCGAAAAATGATGACGGCATTCGAGACGCCGAGCGCACGCGCCGCCTGAATGTATTCAAAGTTGCGCCCACGAAGAAATTCGGCGCGCACTAGACCAACCAATGATACCCACGAAAACAGCAGAAGAATTCCAAGCAGCACGAAGAAGCCCGGCACCAGAACAGATGAAATGATCAAGAGCAGATAAAGCGATGGGATAGAGTTCCAGATTTCAATGAATCTCTGGAACAGCAAGTCGGTCCAGCCGCCGAAATAGCCCTGCACGGCGCCGGCGGCAACGCCGATGACCGAAGAAACAATGGTGAGCGCCAAACCAAACAATACAGAGATCCGAAAGCCGTAAATCAGGCGCGCGACGACATCACGGCCGCCGTCATCAGTCCCGAGCCAATTTGTTTCGACTTCGTCGCATTTGGCAAAGCCATGGCTGGCGGCGAATTCGCAGTCTTTCTGGTTGAGCAGCCACGTGGGTTTCGATGGAAACGGCGAGGGCGGCTTGCTCACCTGCGTATTGTACGAAAAACGATTCGGCGGCCAGATCACCGTGCCGCCCTCCTTTTGAATCAATCCCATTAGGTAGTCGTCGCGATAGTCGGCGGCGGTGCCGAAAAGATTGGGATCCTTACCTTTTGCGAATGCAGTGTCGGGATAGGTAATGATCGCAGGAAAAAACGACCGCCCGTTTACGTGGATGAAAATCGGCCTGTCATTGGAGATGAATTCGGCGAACAGCGAAATCAGGAACATTGCCAGGAATATCCATAGCGACCAGTAACCCCGCCTGTTCGCCTTGAAATTCTCCCAGCGCCTCTTGTTGATCGGCGAAAGGCCTATCACCCGTCCCGTCGGCGGCACGGCCAGACCCATGGGTGAAACGGCAGACGTTTCCGGGGCTTTAACGCCGGTGCGCGCGTCCAACTAGACCTCCCGTGTCTCGAAATCGATGCGAGGATCGATCCACGTATAGGTCAGATCCGAAATAAGATTTACGACTACGCCGATAAGCGAAAAAATATAGAGGGTGGCAAATACCACTGGGTAGTCGCGATTGAGAACGCTTTCAAAGCCGAGGAGGCCGAGACCATCGAGCGAAAAGATCGTCTCGATCAGCAGCGAGCCGGTGAAAAACGCATGCACGAATGCGGACGGAAAACCCGCGATGACGATGAGCATGGCGTTGCGGAAGACATGGCCATAGAGCACCTGGTTCATGGTACAGCCCTTGGCGCGCGCGGTCAGGACATACTGCTTGCGAATTTCCTCAAGGAACGAATTTTTCGTGAGTAGCGTCATCGTGGCAAATGCCGACAACGCCATCGAGATGATCGGCAAAGTCAGGTGCCAGAAATAATCGAGAATCTTCTGCCACCAGGGAAACTCCGACCAGTGCTCCGACACAAGGCCGCGCAACGGGAACCAGTCGAAAAACGAGCCGCCGGCAAACAGGACGATCAGAAGAATTGCGAAGAGAAAGCCGGGAATTGCATAGCCGATGATGATCACCGACGACGTCCATACGTCGAAACGGGAGCCATCTTCCATCGCCTTGCGAATGCCGAGCGGAATCGAAATCAGGTAGGTCAACAATGTCATCCAGATGCCGAGCGACATCGACACCGGCAGTTTTTCCTTGATGAGCTGCAGTACGCTGACGTCGCGAAAATAGCTTTTGCCGAAATCGAACCGAACGTAATTCCACAGCATCAAAGCAAATCGTTCGGGAGCCGGCTTGTCGAAGCCGAATTGCTTCTCCAGTTTTTTGATGAATTCGGGGTCGAGCCCCTGGGCGCCGCGATATTTGGATGTCGCCGCGTCCACCTGAGACGCGCCTTGCGCGAGGCCCCGGCTTCCGAAGTCTCCGCCTGCAGAGCCTGAAATCCGAGAGGTTGCGCCGGTATCCGATCCGGTCAGCTTGGCGATCACCTGTTCGACCGGACCCCCGGGCGCAAACTGCACCACCACGAACGCCACCAGCATGATGCCGAACATGGTCGGCACCATGAAAAGCAGCCGGCGGATAATATAGGCGGTCATCTCGTTGTCTGGCCCTTCCGTTCCAGCTTCGCAGCCTTGTCCTTTTCATACCACCAATTATCGGGAATGCCCCGAAAATAGCGTGGTTGAGCGGCGGGACGTCCGAATACGTCCCAATAGGCGATCCAATGCGTCGCCTTGAACCAATGCGGAATCCAATACCGGCCAGCGCGTATGACACGGTCAAGCGCCCGGCATGCCGTGACGAGATCGTCGCGCGTCTTGGCGGCGACGATGATGTCGATGAGCTTGTCGACCACCGGATCGGCGATACCGGCACGATTTTGCGAACCCTTGATGGCCGCCGACTGCGACGAGAAATAGGTCCGCAGTGAATCTCCGGGCGTAGACGAAAAACCCAGCCGGTCTGTCGTGATATCAAAGTCGGAGTCGTCGACACGCCGCCGGTATTGCACCGGATCGACGATGCGCAAGGTCGCGGCAAAGCCGAGAACTTCCAGATTCTTTATGTAGGTCAGATGGTGAGGCTTGAAGGTTGGTTCATCCAGCAGGAACTCGATATCAACCGGCTGCCCGCTCGGCAGCACGCGCTTGCCGTTCACCAGTCTGATTCCCGCCTCCTCGAGGAGCTGTGCGGCCCGGCGCAGCCAGCGCCGGTCCTGACCCGATCCATCGGTGACGGGCGGCACATACGGGTCACCGAAAACTTCATCGGGGACCTGATTGCGAAATGGCGCGAGCAGCGCGAGCTCGGCGGCGCTTGGCTTGCCGGTTGCCTTCATCGGTGAATTCTCGAATACCGACTGCGTACGGTCGTAGGAACCGTACATGATGTTCCTGTTTGTCCACTCGAAATCGAAAGCATCGATCAACGCTTCACGCAGCCGGCGGTCCTTGAATTTTTCACGCCGTGTATTGATGAACCAGCCTTGAGCTCCGGACGGCGTTGCGTCCGGAATGACGTCCCGCTTGACGCGGCCATCCTTGATGGCGGGAAAATTGTAGCGCGTGGCCCAAGTGCGGGAGGTGAACTCTTCGCGGAACAGATAATTTTTCGCCGTGAAGCCTTCGAAGCCAACGTCACGATCACGATAGTATTCGTAACGGATGACGTCGAAGTTGTTCAGTCCGCGCGACACTGGCAGATTGGCGCCCCACCAATCTTTGACGCGTTCGAATTCGATGTGATGCCCCGCTTCGAATCCGCCGACCTTGTAGGGCCCGCTGCCGACCGGCGCTTCCAGGGTCGACTGGTCGAACTCGTGCGTGGAATAGTAAGTGCGCGAGAAAATCGGTAGTCCAGCAACGAACAAAGGCACGTCACGCGCCCGATTCTCCGCAAAACGCACCACAACCGTTCGATCATCGACGGCTTCCGCGCCTTTGCAGTCGCGCAACTGCTGGGTGATGATCGGGTGACCATTTTCCTTCAGCGCTGTGATCGACCACGCAACATCATGCGCGGTCAGTGGGGTGCCGTCGTGAAATCGCGCTTCCGGCCGCAAGGTAAAACGATAAGTCAGGCCATTGTCGGAAATTCTGACGCTGCGCGCCGCAAGGCCATACATGGCATCCGGTTCGTCGCCGGCGCGCACCATCAGCGGCGCGAACGTATAGTCCATTCCCAGCGCGCCTTCGCCTTTAAGAATGTAGGCATTGAGGGAATTGAAGGTTAAAAACGACCCGTTGTAGACGCGGCTGCCGACGATCTCCGAATAGGTGCCGCCTTTCGGTGCGTTCTTGTCGACATAGTTGAAATGCGTAAATTCAGCCGGATAATTGAGGTCGCCAAAAGCGGACATTCCGTGCCGATCGGCGTCCTGCGCACTGGCCGGCCCGGTACCACGCGCGCAACTTCCCGCTACGGCCGCGCCCGCGAGTACATGCAACGCCCTGCGTCGGCTCAGCGACATGCAATCACGACCGTTGTGGCACCTTGGCCGCCTTGTCCTTGTCCCACCACCAGATCGTGGGGAACGCCGATCGGCCATATTTTGGCATTGTTTGTGGACGGCTGAAACGATCCCAGCGCGCTGTCCGCATATACGGATAAGTCCACTGCGGCACGACGTAGAAATTCCAAAGCAGCACGCGGTCGAGGGCTTTTGTTGCGGCCACCAGATCGGCGCGATCCTTGGAGAAAATGACACGTTCGATCAATGCATCGACTGCCGGATTCTTGATGCCGATCAGGTTACGTGAGCCGGGGCGATCAGCCGCCCGCGAGCCCCAGAAGTCGCGCTGCTCATTGCCGGGGGAAAGCGACTCCGCCCATTGCCCGACAATGACGTCGTAGTCCCATTGCCGGACCCGGTTTTCATATTGTGCAGCATCTACAACGCGTACATTGACGGTCATGCCGATCCGCTCGAGCGATGGCTTGTAAAAAAGCACGAAGCGTTGGGTCGCCGGATCTTCGACGAGAAACTCGAAGACGAATCGTTCGCCGCTTTTTGAATTCACCAGCTTGGTATTGCGGATCTCGTATCCGGCTTCCCGGAACAATGCGAGCGCCTGGCGCAGATTGTCGCGAACGGCCTGCGGGTTGCCGCTCACCGGATTGGTATATGGCTTCGTGAAAAGATCGGCGGGCACTTTGTCGCGGACGGTCTTGAGAATCTCCAGCTCCGCGTCCGCGGGCAGGCCGGTCGCGGCAAGCTCGGTGCCCTCAAAGTAACTGGCAATACGCGAATATTGGTTCGAGAAAAGCTGCCGGTTCATCTCCTCGAAATCGAAGGCGAAATTGAAGGCTCTGCGGACGCGTGGATCGCTGAATTTCTCGCGCCGAATATTAAATGCGAAGGCCTGCATCGCGCCACGATCGCGGATCGGAAATTCTTCCCGCACGACGCGCTTCTCGCGCACGGCAGGAAAATCGTACGACGTTGCCCAGTCCTTGGCACTGTTTTCGGTGCGCCAATCGAACTGATCGCCCTTGAAACCTTCAAGGGCAACCGTGGGATCACGATAATATTCAAACCGGATTTGCTGGAAATTCCGCGTGCCAATGACAACGTTGATGTCCTTGCCCCAATAGTCGCCGACCTTCTCGTAGACAAGCGACCGGCCCGGCGCAAATTCCTTGAGCCTGTACGGCCCGCTGCCCAGCGGCGGCTCAAGCGTCGTCTGGGTGATGTCGCGCTTGCGTCCGTCTTTGTCGACGCCTTCCCACCAATGTTTTGGAAGCACAGGCAACTGACCGACGATTTGCGGCAACTCGCGATTTCCGGGGCCGTCAAAAATGAACGTGATTTCGCGTTCACCCGTCTTTTCGATTTTGGTAACGTGCCTGTAATACGCGCCATAGAACGGACTGTTGGCTTTCAGCACCTCGAACGAATAAAGGACGTCATCCGGCGTGACCGGCTTGCCGTCATGCCAGCGTGCGCCAACGCGCAAGCGATAACTGACCTGTGAATGATCGTCGGGATGACTCACGGCCTCTGCGAGCAGGCCGTATTCCGTCGAGACCTCGTCGAACGCCGGTGTCATCAGCGTCTCGACGAACAATTCGGTGCCCGCGGCGATGCTGCCCTTCACGCCGGCAATGACGATGTTGAAATTGTCGAACGTGCCAAAGGTGCCCTGACGCACCGTGCCGCCTTGCGGCGCATCCGGATTGACATAATCGAAGTGCCTGAAGCCGTCCGGATATTTTACATCACCGAATAGCGACAGACCGTGCTTCCAGGTTTTTGCCTGCGCGTGCGCGCGCGATGAAAGCGAACCCGCGCCAGCCGCGCCCAATGCCGGCATGAAAAGCCCGCCAGCACCGGCACGGAGAATTGAGCGGCGGCTGAACTTCATGCAATAACTCCAACGCGCAACGGCCCGATAAAGATGCAATTACCTCTGATTATGTCGGTTTTTCGATTCCGCGCCAGCGGCCGGGAGGGATTGCGCCTCGGGCCCCTGTCAAATGTCCGTGGCCAATGGCCGCAATCGTGGTCAAAAGCAGTCGGCCGGACACCACGCCCGCCGCCTGGATGTCATAACGCAGCGACTGCTACTTTTTCGCCGGTTCCTTGGCGGGTTCTCCGCCTGCGGGCGCGTTTTCGGCCGCCTTCGGCAGCGCGACAGGATTGTCCGAGAGCGTGTGCAGATAATCGATCACGTCGGCACGTTGCTCGGCGCGCGACAGTCCGGCGAATGTCATGGCCGTGCCTGGGATGTATCCGCGTGGATTCGTCAGGAATTTGTTGAGCTCATCGAAGCTCCAGGTGCCGCCTTTCGCTTTCATTGCGGCCGAGAAGTTGAACCCGCGGTCTTCCCCACGCGGACTGCCAACGATGTTCCAGAGATTGGGACCGACGCGGTTAGGCCCGCCTTTTTCAAATGTATGGCAAGCTTGGCACTGCTTGGCGGTGGCCTGACCTTTTTCGACCGACGCCTTGGCAAGGAGGGTTTCGATCGGCTGCTCCGGCTCCTTCGCTGCGCCGGCCTTCTCGCCTGCGCCCTGCTCCTTCACCGCAATATTGAAGCCGGGCTTGGCGGGCTTCTCGGGCGAGAAAATCGCACCGGCGCCGATATTCAGCGCGAGCAAAATGAGGCAGGTGCCGAGGATGGCACCAAGGACCTTGTTGAGTTCGAAGGAATTCATCGAAATACGGCTCCCGGAGCGGGACGTGATTGATGGAGGGCATGCGCCGCCAGAGCCCCGGCGGCGGCGATGAGATACCGGTTTGCCCGGCCGCTGGCAACCCGTATAAGCGCCTGCGGCAATTTCGACACTTGTTCTACACTTTTATTCCACGCTTGGCAGGCGTGGCCGGACTATCGGCAACTTCAATGCCCGATGCGATCATCCTCATCCCGGCGCGGTTGGCGTCCACCCGCTTGCCCGGCAAACCATTGGCCGACCTGCACGGCGCGCCAATGATTGTGCACGTCCTTCGTCATGCACAAGCCGCGGAAATCGGTGAGGCGGTGGTGGCGACGGATTCAGAAGCTGTCGCGGCCGCGGTGGAAAAAGCCGGAGGACGCGCCATCATGACGCGCAGCGATCATGTGTCGGGGTCTGACCGCATCTATGAAGCATTGGAGGCGCTCGACCCCGAACGCCAAATCGAGATCGTCGTCAATGTACAGGGCGATCTGCCGACCATCGCCGCTGCCGACATTCGCGCGGCGCTCAAGCCGCTCAGCGAGCCTCACGTCGATATCGCCACCCTCGCCGCGCTCATAACCGATCCGGCCGAGGCGACCAATCCGAACGTCGTCAAGGTATCGGGCCCACAGATTGCGCCGAACCGCATCCACGCGAAATCGTTCAGCCGCCGGTCCGCGTCCGGCCCCGGACCGCACTATCATCATATAGGGCTCTATGCCTATCGTCGCGCGGCGCTGGAGCGGTTCGTCAAGCTGCCACCTTCGGCCGGGGAACAGCGCGATAAGCTGGAGCAATTGCGCGCGCTCGAAAACGGCATGCGGATTGACGCGATGATCGTGAAAAGCGTTCCGCTCGGCGTCGACACGCCAGACGATTTGGAAAAGGCCCGCAGGCAGCTCTCCGGTTGACTCAAACGCCAAGGTCCGCGTACGGATCGCGTCCAGAGGAATGGCGATGGCAAAAAAGAAGATCATTTTCCAGGGCGAGCCGGGCGCGAACTCTCATCTTGCCTGCCGCGAGGCCTACCCGGACCACGAACCGATCCCCTGCCCCACCTTTGAAGACTGCTTCACGGCGCTGGTGGCGGGTGACGTCGACCTTGGAATGATTCCGATTGAAAATTCGGTTGCGGGTCGCGTGGCCGATATTCATCATCTGATGCCGACCGCCGGCCTTCACATCATTGCAGAATGGTTTCTGCCGATCCGCAATCAGCTGATGGCAACCAAAGGGGCCAGCCTGAAAACGATCAAGACGGTGCAGAGCCATGTGATGGCGCTTGGCCAATGCCGCAATGCCATTCGCGAACTCAAGCTTAAACCGGTTGTGGCAGCCGACACCGCCGGCTCGGCGCGTGAAGTCGCTGAGGCGAAGGATCCGACTCGAGCGGCGATCGCATCGCGTCTGGCGGCCGAAATCTACGGCCTCGATATCATCAAGGAAAATATCGAGGATGAGTCACATTCGACGACTCGTTTCATCGTGCTGTCGCGCGAGAAAAAATGGGCAAAGCCGGGCGCAGGCAAGGTCATCACCACTTTTGTATTCCGAGTGCGCAATGTTCCCGCTGCGCTCTACAAGGCGCTCGGCGGATTCGCCACCAACGGTGTGAATATGACCAAGCTGGAAAGCTACATGGTCGGTGGAAACTTTTTCGCCACGCAATTCTATGCCGACGTGGAAGGGCATCCGGATGACAGGGCGCTGGTTTTCGCGCTCGAGGAACTCGCCTTCTTCTCCAAGGAACTGATCGTGCTCGGCGTCTACCCCGCGCACCCCTTCCGGAACACTTTCAAGGAAGAAAAAGACTAGGACGGACGGCGCGCCTCAGACGGCGACGCGGCCGAGGAAGCCCTCAATTCCGCGCTGCAGGCTGTTGGCGGCGGACTCGACTGTTTCCGATGCTTCGAGGACCTTGTTGGCCGCATTCCGCGTATCGCCGACGGCCCGCATCACCTCATCGAGAACGGCGGCCATCCCCTTGGCGCCGGTCGCCGCGCTCGCCACGTTGTGGGAGATTTCTTCGGTCGCATTATCCTGCTGCTGCAGCGAGGCCGCGACGGCCGATGTGTAGCCGTCGATTTCGCGCATGCGCTCGCTATTGCGCCGGATCGCATCGACCGCAACGCGGGTCGAGCTCTGAACCGCTTCGATCTGGCCCGCAATCTGTTCGGTTGCCTTTGCGGTCTGCACGGCGAGCGATTTTACTTCCGATGCCACAACCGCGAAGCCGCGGCCAGCCTCGCCCGCGCGCGCCGCTTCGATCGTGGCATTAAGCGCGAGCAGATTGGTCTGTCCCGCGATGTTGCGGATCAGACTGACCACCTCATCGATCTGCTGGACTGTATTCGTGAGCTGCGCCATGTGTTCATTCGTCGTTTGGGCTTCCACGACTGAATGCGATGCGACTTCGGCGGCCTGGCTGATCTGACGGCCGATTTCTCCGATCGACGCGATCAGCTCTTCGGCGGCGCCCGCCGCAGCAATCATGTTTGCCGAGGCTTCGTTCGACGTCTGCGCAGCACCGGCCGCACGGTCGGATGTGTGGCCGGAAGACGCCGACAAAGTGAGCGCGATCGATTTAAGGGCAGCCGTGCTGTCGCCCACCGTCCGCAGAACGGCCGCGACACTTTCGCGAAAGGCACGAATTTCTGTTTCTATCGTCACCCGTCTCCGTTCCTGCTCGATAAGCGCGGCACTTTTCCGCTCGGCCTGAATGCGTTCGGTGATGTCGTCATGTGTGCCGATCCAGTATCGTCCGTTCTTAATCGGGCGGTTGACGACCAGTACGGCCCGCCCGTCGGGCGTCTCCACGATGCGATTCATGACATCGCCCTGCCGAACGGCGGTCATGATCTCGGCGCGGTATTTTTCCGGATCGATATTCAGGCTTCCGGTCGTAATTCGATTTTGAATGAGATCGAGCAACGTGCAGCCGGGCTTTACCACTTTGGCCGACAATCCATACATCTCGACATAACGGTCATTGCATACGAGGACGTGTTCTCTGTCGTCGAACAGGACGACCCCCTGCGTCATGTTGTTGAGAACCATCGCGAGCAAGGCGCCATTGTCGTTGCGGCCTTCGAAGAACCTAAGGCGCCGCAGGAAAACAACGGTCACCGCGGCTAGAACCACGGCGATGGCAACGGCGAAAAGCGGCCCGTTCGATGCAGAGAGATAAGCCAAGATCGCACCCGCCCCGATCGTCCGGCTTTATAATGTCGGAAGCTTTTAATAATTGTTAACCTGCCGCAGGCGGCCTGTCGGCCGCTCCGCGGCGCGCCGCCTCGAAACGGCTTACAAATAGCGGCGAAAGCCTGCGCAACCGATCGAGATCGATGCGGCCCGAGCGCGTGATATAGCTCATGGCGAAATCGACCGGCGCGAGTTGCATGTGCTCCGGAAATCGCTGGTACCAGATCGCGCTGCTGTTGGCGCCCGCGACGAGCTTTTCGAGGATCGGGCGGCGCGCGGATTCAAATGCCGACAACGCTCCTGTGACATCGCCAGGGTTGCCGGCCAGCGCCTTGTCGAGCGCGATCGCGTCCTCCATCGCAAGCCTTGTGCCTGATCCGATCGAGAAATGCGCGGTGTGCAGCGCGTCGCCGATCAGCACGCGGTTGCCGACCGACCAGCGCTCGTTGTGAACGATCGGGAATTGCCGCCAGATGGAATTGTTCGACATCAGCGCATGTCCGTCGAGCGTCTGCGCGTACACCTGCTCGCAAAAGCTGCGCGCCTGTGCGTCCGTCATTTGGCCAAATCCGCTGCGCGCGAATGTGGTTTTGTCGACCTCGACAATAAACGTGCTGAGATTCGGCGCGTAACGGTAGTGGTGCGCGTTAAAGTGACCACAAGATGTTTCAACAAAAGTCTGGGTCAGGGTTTCGAAGCGCTTGGTCGTGCCGAACCAGGCGAAGCGGTTCGTCAGAAGGCGGACGCGCGCGCCGAAGGCCTGCGCGTGGCTTCGTCGCACCAGCGAATTCACGCCGTCGGCGCCGATGATGAGATCCGCGTCGTCGAGCTCGGTCAGGTCCGTTACGGTGCGGCGGTAAACCGGTTCCACCCCGGCGGACTTTGCCCGTGCCCGCAGTAGCTGCAGTAGCTTGAGCCGGCCGACGGCAGCGAAGCCGACGCCGTCAACGATGATTGACTCGCCGCGATGGACCACGGCGATATCGCTCCAGGATTCCATATGCGGAATGATCGCCGCGTAAGTGTCGGGGTCGTCGTCGCGGAGGAATCCGAGCGCGCGATCGGAGAACACCACCCCAAACCCGAAGGTCGCGTCCGACGCGTTCTGCTCGATGACCGTGACAAGCGCGTCGGGCGCGCGGCGCTTGACGAGATAGGCGAGATACAGGCCGGCGGGGCCGGCGCCGACGATGGCAATGCGCATTGAATCGCGACCCGAGCCCGTTCCTTGGCAACCAGCTTGCACAAATAGAATATCAGATTGTCTGGTTGTACGCCCCCACCTCGGGATGCGTGCGCAGAACACCGTCCACCGCCTTGAACATGTCGCGCATGCGCTGCTCGGAAACGGGACTTTCCACAACAACAACAAGCTCCGGCTTGTTCGAGGACGCACGCACCAGGCCCCACGTGCCGTCTTCAACGGTCACACGAACGCCATTGACGGTGACCAGCTCGCGGATCGGCTGACCGGCAACCTTGCTGCCCTCGGCTTTGGCAGCTTCAAACTGCTTAACCACGGCGTCGACCACGGCATATTTCTTTTCATCGTCGCAATGCGGCGCCATGGTCGGCGAGCCCCAGGTCTTCGGCAACGCCCTGCGGAGATCGGCCATGCTCTTCCCCGGATTGCGATCGAGCATGTCGCAAACGGCAAGCCCGAAGATCATGCCGTCGTCGTAACCGCGGCCGAACGGCTTATTGAAAAAGAAATGCCCAGATTTCTCGAAACCGGCGATGGCGCCCAGCTCGTTGACGCGCCGCTTGATATATGAATGCCCGGTTTTCCAGTAATCCACCTTGACGCCGTTTGCCTTCAGCACCGGATCAGTGAGGAACAGTCCCGTCGATTTTACATCCACGACGAACGTAGCGTTCCGGTGCAGTGATGACATATCGCGCGCCAGCATCACGCCGACTTTGTCGGCAAAGATCTCCTCGCCTTCATTGTCAACGACCCCGCAACGATCCCCATCGCCATCGAAACCGAGCGCAACGTCGGCGCGGTTGACCAGCACCGCATCCCGCATCGCATGCAGCATTTTCATATCTTCGGTATTGGGGTTGTATCGCGGAAACGTGTGATCAAGGTTGCAATCAAGTGGAACCACGTCGCAACCGACCGCTTCCAATATCCTTGGTGCAAAGGCACCAGCCGTGCCGTTGCCGCACGCCGCGACCACCCTGAGCTTTCTCTTTAGTTTCGGCCGCTTCGTAAGATCGGCAATGTAACGTTCGGGAAAATTCTCGACAAATTCATAGCTGCCGCCGGCCTTGAGATCGAACTTGGCTGCCAGCACGATTTCCTTCAGGCGCTTCATTTCGACGGGGCCGAAGGTGAGCGGCCGGTTGGCGCCCATTTTCACACCCGTCCAGCCATTGTCATTGTGAGATGCCGTAACCATGGCCACGCACGGCACATTGAGCTCAAACTGCGCGAAATACGCCATCGGCGTGATGACGAGGCCGATATCGTGCACCTTGCAGCCCGTTGCCATGAGCCCGGAGACCAGCGCCATTTTGACGGCTGATGAATAACTGCGGAAATCGTGCCCGGTCACGATCTCAGGCTTCACATTGAGCTCGCGAATGAGCGTGCCGAGGCCCAGGCCGAGCGCCTGTATGCCCATCAGGTTGATTTCCTTTTCCAGCAGCCACCGCGCATCGTATTCGCGAAAGCCGGTCGGCTTGACCAGCGGCGAAGATTCATAGGCATAGCTGTTTGGCGTCAGCGCGGGCTTTGGCGTCGGGAACATCACGTCCTCAAAATCAGGCGGGGAGAATCCAATACCCTAACGCTGCAGCGCCGCAAAGCGCTCCATCACACCGCCAGATTGGGGAAGCGTCGCAGGCCCTCAGGCTATTGTTCGAGCACTAGGCGACCGCTGGCATATTCGTAGCGCCTGAGCCGCGACAGGAAGGAGACGCCGAGCAGGTTTTTCGCCAAGGCCTCGTCGGGAAGGACCATCGCCGGCACATCGTAGATGCTGATACCGCCGATTTCGATACGCTCGATCGTCACGCGCGCAGCCCTGATCTTCCCATTCGCGGTAATGGCGGTAGCGTTGTAATCACCGGGCTCAGGGCGAATTCCGGCCTGCGCAGCATCCGACTCGCGCAACACGACAAGCGAGGCACCGGTATCGACCAGGAAGTCGAGGTGCCGTCCATCGATCCTGCCCTCAACCTGGAAATGGCCCCATCGATCCGCTTCGAGCGTGAGACTGCGGCCGGACGTGCTTGGCTGGCGCGGCTCATAGGACGGCTCGACGACGGCCGCCTGCGGCGACGCGGGCGTACTGGCATGATCAGCGTAGCGAGCCGCCAAAGTGCCCGCCACCAGCATTCCGATGACGAATATGAAAATCCGCTGCATGGCAATGCCCGTTGACTGCCGGCAACCTTACCGGGGCGCCATCAATGCCTACTTAACGCGACCATGGCGTGCGACGGGCTTTCGCGCATGGTATGCCGCCGGTTAGGCAGTTTGTGACAATTGCAACTATTGGCCGCGTGGCTTGGCGCGGCGGGTAGCCGTTGCCGCCAGCGGATCGTCGGGCCAAGGGTGTTTTGGGTAGCGGCCGCGCATTTCGGCCTTTACTTCCTTGTAGCTGCCGCGCCAGAACCCGGGCAGGTCCCGGGTTATCTGCACAGGCCGGTGCGCGGGCGACAATAGTTCGATCAACAGCGGCACCCGCCCTCGGGCAACTGTCGGGTGGACCGCGAGGCCGAAAAGCTCCTGCACCCGGATCGCAAGTTTCGGACCCTCCTCCGCCTCGTAGTCGATAGGAACATGCGAGCCCGACGGCGCGCTGAAATGCGTCGGCGCTTCGGCGTCGAGCCGTTTGCGCAAATTCCATGGGACCAATCCATCGAGCGCCGCGGCCAGGTCTTCCGCACCAATGTCCACGCGGGCCGTTTTGCCGACAAGGAAAGGTGCAAGCCATGCGCCGGACGTGCGCTCCAGCGCCTCATTGGAAAGATCTGGCCACTCATCTCCCTGCACGCGCCGCAGGAAATTTACGCGGTCGCGGAATTGGAGCTGTGCCTTGCTCCAGGGCAGTTTGCCGATGCCGAGGCCGGATATGCCTTCGGCCAGCAATTTTGCGGCTTCTTCATCGGGCGCCACCGGCTTGGCCTGATCACTCAGAACGAGTGAGCCGATCTTGCGCATCCGGCGCGAGCGAATCGAGGCTGACGCTGTATCGAACGCTAGCGATTGGTGGTGTTCAATTTGCCCGGCAAAGTCCGACTCGATTTCGTCGAGTGTTATTGGTGCCGCGAGCACAATGCGGCTCGCTGACGCCGCGCCGGTCAGTTCGGCCACCGCCAGGTATGGCTCGCGGGACAGCGGCAATGCAGGGTCAACAATACCTGCCCGGCCGTTGACGAGGAGAAACACTCCGTTACTGCCGCCGCGATTTTTCGCAATACGCTCGGGATAAGCCAATGCGAGGAGCGAACCGGCCGAAGGAGCAACCTGCCCCTTTCGGCCGCCGGCTATTTCGGTCCATCGCTTCACCATTGCGCGAGCATCGTCGGCGCGCGGGCTGCGGTCGCGGCGAAAATTGTCAAGTCGATGCCGTAAATCAACGTCGTCACCGCCAAGATTTCGTTCGGTGAGAACAGCAGCGATGCTTGCGGCAAATTCGCCGGCGCCATCAACTGCTGCATCGACGACCATGCGCGCGAGCCGCGGCGGAAGGGGCAGCGCCCTGAGCTTGCGGCCCTCTTCCGTAATGCGGCCCTCGGCATCGATCGCGCCGAGTTCCGTCAGCAAGAGCCGGGCCTCGCCGAGAGCCGCCCAAGGCGGCGGGTCGAGAAATGCAAGCTTGCCCGGGTCGGACGCGCCCCACTCGGCGAGGTCGAGGACAAAGGACGACAAGTCCGCCGACAGCATTTCGGGGCGTGTATACTGCTCAAGGGCTCCGGTTTGCGGCTCATCCCACAGCCGGTAGCAAACGCCGGGTTCCGTGCGCCCCGCCCGGCCGCGGCGCTGATCCGCGGCGGCACGAGAGACTCGCACGGTTTCCAGACGCGTAAGGCCCACGTCGGGCTCATAGCGCGGCAGGCGGGACAGGCCGCTGTCAATGACGACGCGCACGCCTTCGATGGTCAGCGACGTCTCTGCGATCGAAGTCGCCAGCACAACCTTGCGGCGCCCCGGCGGAGACGGGGAAATGGCGCGATCCTGCTCGCGCAAATCAAGCGCGCCGAAAAGCGCGACGATGTCGACAGCGGGATCGCTGACCCGTTCTTTCAAAAATGTCTCAGTGCGGCGAATTTCCCTTGCGCCCGGCAAAAATACCAGCAACGAGCCGGTTTCGGCGCGGAGCGCGCGTTCAATTGCGTTCGCCACTTGCCGCTCGATCGGCGCGCGTGGATCGCGGCCTAGATAGCGCGTGTCCACGGGAAAGGCGCGTCCTTCGCTTTCAATCACCGGCGCATTGCCAAGCAGGGCCGCCACGCGGGCACCGTCGAGCGTCGCCGACATCACCAAGAGTCTGAGGTCGGGTCGCAGGCCCTGCTGCACGTCGCGCGCCAGTGCCAGGCCGAGATCAGCATCGAGCGAGCGTTCGTGAAATTCGTCGAAAAGAACCGCCGCCACGCCTTCGAGCGATGGGTCGTCGAGCACGAGCCGGGTGAATATGCCCTCAGTCACCACTTCAATACGCGTTTGCCCGGAGACCCTCGAGCCGAAGCGCACGCGCAGGCCGACGGTATTGCCGACTTCTTCTTTCAGGGTTGATGCCATGCGCGCGGCGGCGGCGCGCGCCGCCAGCCGGCGGGGTTCCAGCACCAGAATTTTTTTCCCATGTGCCCAAGCTTCGTCGAGCAGCACCAGCGGCACGCGCGTCGTCTTGCCGGCGCCCGGCGGGGCAACCAATACGGCGACGGTGCGCGCGGCCATTGCAGTCGTAAGGCCCGGCAGCGCGGTATCGATCGGAAGCGGCGTCTCGAAATCCCGTGCCACAACTATTGCCTGTCCATCGCCCGCAGACCGGGGCGAAATCCATAACCGCAAATCCAATTTCGTTGCGAAATGGTGATTATCAGTCTTCCCGCTTGCGCGGGAGACAACAACTGTCATTTGCCGCTACATCGAATCATGTCAGCCCCGCGATCGGCCGATGCCCTCATACACGAAACCGCGGCGCGCAATCTCATCCGGCTGGTAGACATTGCGCAGGTCGACGAGTACGGCCTGCGCCATTACGGATTTCAGCCGCTCGAAGTCGAGCGCGCGGAACTGTTCCCATTCCGTGACGATAACCAGGGCCGAGGCACGCTCGGCGCAGGAATAGGCATTGTTGCAGAACGTGACATTTCCGATAACGCTTTTGGCCTGCTCCATGCCGACAGGGTCATAGGCGCGCACCTTGGCGCCCATATCCTGCAATGCCGTGATGAGCGGGATCGAGGGTGCCTCGCGCATGTCGTCAGTATTGGGCTTGAATGTGAGGCCAAGCACGGCAATGGTTTTCCCGCGCAATTCGCCGCCGAGCGCGGCAGAAACCTTGCGTGCCATCGCTCGCTTGCGAGCATCGTTCACTGCGGCAACCGCCTCGACAATGCGCAACGGCGCAGCATGATCCTGCGCTGTCTTGATCAGCGCGACCGTATCCTTAGGGAAACACGAACCGCCGTAGCCGGGGCCTGCGTGCAAAAACTTCGAGCCGATGCGATTGTCGAGCCCGATTCCGCGGGCAATCTCCTGGACATCCGCGCCGACTTTTTCGGCTAGGTCGGCAATTTCATTGATGAAGGTGATCTTGGTGGCAAGAAACGCATTGGCTGCGTATTTGATCAGCTCGGCCGTGCGGCGGCCGGTAAAGAGAATCGGTGAGCGATTGAGATAGAGCGGCCGGTACAACTCATTCATCACCTCGCGCGCGCGCGTATCGACGGTGCCGATCACGATACGATCAGGATGCTTGAAGTCCTGAATGGCGGCCCCTTCCCGCAGAAACTCGGGGTTCGACACCACCGCGCACTGGGCGTCGGGCCGTGTTTCCCGGATGATGCGCTCCACCTCGTCGCCGGTGCCAACCGGTACGGTCGATTTCGTGATCACCACCGTGAAACCGTCGAGCGCTCGCGCAATCTCGCGGGCGGCATCGTGAACGAAACTGAGATCCGCAAAGCCGTCGCCGCGGCGCGATGGTGTTCCTACCGCAATGAATACGGCGTCGGCATCGGCAACCGCGCCATCAAGTTCCGTCGCAAATCTTAACCGGCCGGCACGCGTATTCGCACCGACCATGTCGTTAAGACCCGGCTCGTAGATCGGCATCTCGCCGCGCGTCAGCGCTGCAATCTTCGCCTTGTCTTTGTCGACGCACACGACGTCGTGGCCAAAATCGGCGAAGCAGGCGCCGGAGACCAGGCCGACATAGCCTGTGCCGATCATCGCAACACGCATTTCTTAATCCATTCGCAGCGAGGTTAACCTTTACGGCCGAAGCCGATGGCGTCTCAATAGCAGAGCCGATATCGAGTGGCGAGAGCGGTGATCGCGATTACCATTCGGCGCAAGCGAGCCGACCATTGAGACGGCCATTCGTCATTAGCGCATCATGAACAACATTCAAATCCACGACGGGCGAATTGACTGGGTCGATTACGCCAAAGGCTTCTGCATCATCTTTGTGGTGATGATGCATTCGACGCTCGGCGTCGAGGCGGCCGCCGGACATGAAGGCTGGCTGCACCCTGTCGTCGCCTTTGCCCTGCCGTTTCGGATGCCCGACTTCTTTCTGATTTCCGGGCTCTTCCTCGCCAATGTCATCGACAGGCCGTGGCGCCAATATGCCGACCGCAAGGTCGTGCATTTTGCATATTTTTATCTGCTCTGGATGACCATCCAGTTTGCGGTCAAGGCGCCCGGCATGGTTCACGAGCAAGGCGCGATCGACGTGGCGCGCCTCTATGTGCTGTCGCTCATCGATCCATTCGGAACCTTGTGGTTCATTTATCTGCTGCCGGTGTTTTTCGTTTTCATCAAGTTGACGCGCCGCGTGCCTTTCCCGGTCATCTGGCTGTTCGGCGCCGCACTCGAGATCGCACATATCAATACCGGCTGGATGGTACCGGACGAATTCGCAGCCCGCTTCGTCTATTGTTACACCGGCTACATCTTTGCGAAACCGATATTCGCGCTCACCGCGCGCGCGCAAGCGCAGCCGCTGGTTGGCCTCGCCGGTCTTTTCGTCTGGGGACTGCTTAACGGAACCGTGGTGCACCTCGGCTACGAAATCTTGCCTTTCGTTTCGCTCGGCCTCGGACTGGCCGGCGCCTGCGCGGTCGTGACGGTGGCGTCACTCATGGCGAAGGCCGATCTGTTCAAGCCGCTGCGCTACTGCGGGCGCAATTCGATCGTCATCTATCTCGGCTTCTTCCTCCCGATGGCGGCAACCCGTGCGGTACTGCTCAAGAGCGGCCTGATCGCGGATGTCGGTACCATTTCGGCGGTCGTCACCGCAGTGGGTGTCCTCGGCTCGCTCTGCATGTTCTGGGCCCTTCGCGAAACTCCGGCACGCTTTCTGTTCGATCGGCCTTCGTCGTTCTGGCTCGCGCCACCGAAGCGCATCGCGCTACAGCCCGCCGAATAATTCCACAGCCGGCATTCTGGCGGATTGATTAAGGCGCGCCGGCGGCCCACATTCGGGCTATGCCTGCTCCCGCAAAATCGAAAACTGCCGTCAAATCCAAAAAACCTGCTGGCGCCGCGCCTGCGGCGCCCGGGACTGTAACGGCTGCGCCCTCGTCGCGGCCGCTGAAGAAGGGAGATCACGTCTTTTTAGTGGACGGCTCCGGCTATATATTTCGCGCCTATCACGCGATCAGGTTCGAGCCGCGCACGCCGGACGGAACGCATGTCAATGCCGTCTACGGCTTTTGCAACATGCTCTGGAAACTTCTCAAGGAGATGAAGCCGGACGAGCGGCCCACTCATCTCGCGGTGGTGTTTGACAAGTCCGAAAAAACATTCCGCACCGAGATGTACAAGGACTACAAGGCACATCGGCCACCGCCGCCTGATGATCTCATTCCCCAGTTTCCGCTTATCCGCGATGCCGTACGCGCTTTCGAGATTCCATGCCTTGAGCAGGCGGGCTACGAAGCCGACGATTTGATCGCAACTTACGCGCGGATCGCCTGCGAAGCGGGCGCCACCGCAACCGTCGTGTCGTCCGACAAGGATCTCATGCAATTGGTGAACGAATGCGTGGTCATGTACGACACGATGAAGGATGCGCGCATCGGGATCCCCGAGGTGATCGAGAAATTCGGCGTGCCGCCGAACAAGGTCATCGAGGTGCAGGCGCTGATTGGCGACACATCCGACAATGTACCCGGCGTGCCGGGGATCGGCGTAAAGACCGCGGCACAGCTCATCGGCGAATATGGCGACCTTGAAACGCTGCTCAAGCGAGTCGGCGAGATCAAGCAGGACAAGCGCCGGCAGGCCCTCATCGACTACGCCGAGTCTGCCCGCATTTCTAAGAAGCTCGTCACGCTCGACGACCGCGTGCCGCTCGACGTGCCGGTCGAGAGTCTCGGCGTGCACGAACCGGACTACAGGAATCTCGTTGGTTTCCTCAAGTCGATGGGCTTCAAGACGCTGACCCAGCGCGTCGCCGAAAAAAGCGGCTTCGACGCCGCCCAAGTCGAGGCGGCCGCCAAGCCATCTGCCGCGGCACCATCTTCGGACAGTATATCGCAGCGGTCTGACGCGGCGCCCGCAATTTCGGTGCCGGCACTGCCGCTGTCGGGTGGGGGCAATCAAGGAATAGGAGCGCTCACCCCGATTGCGCTCGCAACGGCGCGCAACGAGTCGGCGCGCCATGCCAAGATCGATCGCAGCAAGTATGAAACGGTCCGCACGCTTGCGCGGCTGAAAGAATGGATCGCGCGCGCGCACGAGGCCGGAGTGGTCGCGGTCGATACGGAGACCACCAGCCTGGATGCCATGCAGGCCCATCTCTGCGGATTTTCGCTGGCGGTGGCGCCAAACGAAGCATGCTACGTCTCCATCGGTCACCGCGAGGGCGGCGGCGAAGGGAAAGGTGATTTGTTTTCGCCCGAGGCCAAGCTGTGCGAAGGGCAAATCCCGGAGCGCGAGGCCCTCGCCGTCCTCAAGCCGCTCCTCGAGGATGGTTCCGTCCTCAAGGTGGCGCAGAACATGAAATACGACTGGCTGGTGTTCGCCCAACGCGGCATTGAAGTCGCCGGCTATGACGACACCATGCTGATTTCGTATGTACTCGACGCCGGCAAGGGCGGCCATGGAATGGACGATCTCGCCAAGCGCTGGCTCAATCACGATACCATCCACTTCCATCACGTCGCCGGCTCCGGAAAATCCCAGGTCACTTTCGATTGTGTCGCTATCGATAAGGCGTCCGAATATGCCGCCGAGGATGCCGACGTCACGCTGCGCCTTTGGTACGCGCTAAAGCCGCGACTTGCCGCCGAGCGCGTCACATCGGTCTATGAATCGCTCGAACGGGCCATGCCAATGGTGCTCGCGCGTATGGAACGACGAGGCATTTCGATCGACCGTCAGGTGCTCTCACGTCTGTCCGGCGAGTTCGCGCAGGAGCAGGGTCGGCTCGAGGACGAAATCAGAACGCTGGCTGGCGAGCCGCTCAATCCGGGCTCGCCCAAGCAGCTTGGCGATATCCTCTTCGGAAAGATGAAACTGCCCGGCGGCACCAAAACAAAGACAGGGGCATGGTCAACCGATGCGCGGACGCTCGAGGATCTTGCCGAGCAACACGAGTTGCCGCGCAAGATCCTCGACTGGCGTCAGGTCTCAAAGCTGCGTTCGACCTATACCGAAGCGCTTCCCAATTATGTAAATCCCGTAACGAAACGGGTCCACACCAGTTACGCGCTCGCTTCAACCAGCACGGGGCGATTGTCGTCATCGGACCCTAACCTGCAGAACATTCCGATTCGCACCGAGGACGGACGCAAGATTCGCCGCGCCTTCGTTGCGTCACCCGGCATGAAACTCGTCTCCGCCGACTATTCGCAGATCGAACTACGGTTGTTGTCCGAGGTGGCCGAGGTTCCCATGCTGCGCAAGGCATTTCAGGACGGCGTGGACATTCATGCGATGACGGCGTCGGAAATGTTCGGCGTGCCCGTCAAAGGCATGCCTCCCGAGGTGCGTCGTCGCGCCAAGGCGATCAACTTCGGCATCATCTACGGAATTTCAGCCTTTGGGCTTGCCGCCCAGCTCGGCATCGAACGCGAGGAAGCCAGCGCCTACATCAAGAAATATTTCGAGC
>DASSIT010000106.1:0-21928 GCA_035691545.1 Pseudolabrys sp.
CGCATTCGAAGCGCGTCGACGAACATGTCACGAGCCTCATCGCGCCGGCCAATTTCCCACAATGCATCGACCAGCCAGAACCGGCAAATCAAAAATGCCGACTCGGGCAGGCCAAAATCATCCGCAGCAACATACCTCATAACGTGGAAACCGCGCCGAAGTTCATTTCCTATGGCGTCGACTGTTGCCACAAAACGTGGGTCTTCCGGAGGTACCAGACCAAGCTCTGCCAGCAGGAGCGCACTCGCGTCGAGATCATCGCTGTCGAATGCCGCGGAAAAGGCCTTCCGCTTGGGATTCCAGCCGCGTTTGAGCACTTCCGCGCCGATGCGTTCGGAGATCCCGCCCCAGTAGGCGGCGCGTTCCGGCAGATCGAGGTGGTTCGCAATCGCCTGGAGCCTCTGGCAGCCCGCCCAGCACATTGCCGCCGAATGCGTATGCACGCGTTTACGCCCGCGATACTCCCAAATCCCCGAGTCTGGTTCGAGCGCGCGCTTTGCCGCCAATTCGCCAAGCGGTTCGATCGTATGAAACAAGGCTGCATCGCCGGGGCGAGGAAGTCTGCGATCAAAGAACATCGGCGTCGCGGCCATGATGATACTGCCGTACACGTCGTGCTGGCTCTGATTGACGGCGGCGTTACCGACGCGGACCGGCCCGTCTCCGCGGTATCCGGCGAGGGCCGGCGCAGTTCGTTCCTCGAGCGGATCAGTGTGCACCACCCCGTAGAGTGGCCGGACCTCTTCAGTCCGGCCGGCGGCAACGCTCAGGATATAACTTATGAAATCCTCCATCGTTCGCGTCGCGCCAATACGATTTAGCGCGCGCACGACAAAAAAGGCGTCGCGCATCCAGCAAAACCGGTAGTCCCAGTTGCGGCCCGACCCCGCGACTTCGGGAATTGAGGTGGTCAGTGCGGCCACAATCGCGCCGGTTTCTTCGTAGTTGCACAGCTTGAGCGTTATGCCGGCGCGGATGATCTCGTCCTGCCAATCGATCGAAAACGCAAGACGCCTGACCCATTCCAGCCAGTAGTCTCTCGTGCGTTCGCAAAAATCACGACAGGTGCTCTCCAGCGAACCTTCGAATGGCTCATCCGTCCCGAAGACCAGGTGCACCGGGCGTGTGAGGATGAATGACGCCTCGTTCTCGACATAGGCAAGCGGAGCGTCGGTCGTGAGTCTGACGGGCACTTCGTCTCGCCAATAGCGAATGTGGTTGCTGCCCGAGGAGCGCGTCACGACAGGCTCGCCGTACCGATGAGTGGTACGGAAGCGAATGGTGACGCGCGGCATTCCAGCGATCGGCTCGATAATACGAATGAGCTGCGGCGGCCTGAATGTCCGGCCATAAATCTGGAAGCGTGGGGCGAAATCGGTGATCCGCACGGCGCCACCTTTACCGTCGATCAGTTCTGTGACGACGATCGCCGTATTTCGTACGTAGTCCGACCGGAGCTCGACCTGGCCGTCGAGCACCACATCGGTAAATCCCTTCTCCTCGTTGCCGGCAAGAAGGCGACAGAAAACCGGATCGCCGTCGTAGCGTGGCAGGCACCACCATACGATCCGCGACGACGGTTCAAGCAGCGCCGCGGTGCGGCCATTGCCGATAACCGCCAGATCGAGCCCGTAATCGGTCATGCACGAAGCCGCCCGTTCGACGCCAGTGACGCCAATGCGCTTCGGACTTGCGCCGGACTCGCGAATATTCCAGTGAGCCCAGGGAAATAGCGACTGACGCTGAAACCCCTGCCGCCGATTTCAGGCAACACTTCGAAAACCGACTCATCGGTGATGTCGTCGCCGATGAAAACAGGCACGCGTCCGGCAAAGGGCGCGTGCGCCATCAGCTTGCGAATGCTCTCGCCTTTATTGATGCCCGGCCGCTTGATTTCGAGTACCGCCTTTCCCAGGAGCAGTTCGGTAGGTTCGGCGGAAAACTCCTTGCGCGCTGCGGCCACGTGATGCCGCAGGCGTTCGGCATCTTGCGGCGCCTTGCGATAGTGCAGCGCCAACGAATAGTCCTTGTCTTCAACGACGATATCGGAACCGATATTGACAGCGTCGGCAAGGCGCCGGCGAAATTCCTGCGGCAGCGGCTTCGCCCAATAGAAAGTTTGACCTTCGTGCAGGCGCATCTCCGCGCCATGTCCGCCGACTGACGGCAGGCGCAGCGGCGCAAATAGCCGGTCGAGATCGGCGATCGGACGGCCGCTGACCAGAGCGACGGCGCCCTCCGTCAATTCGAACAGACGGCCCAGCGACCGCAACAAGCTTTCGGATACCTGCACTTCAGCCGGCGACGGTCCGATATCGATGATCGTTCCGTCCACATCCAGCAATAAAGCAACTGTTTTCAAATCGAGTCGGGAAAAAACATCCATAACTTGGTCGTTGGCAATGATCTGCACGACTATAATTCCGTCTAGTGCAAGAAAGTTCGAAGGGTGATTTGAGATTCAGTGTGCCAAAACCTCGACGTCGCCATCGACGCCGGTGACGACCTTGAATTCTCGTTCGTAAACCTTTCCCTCATTGCGGGCAATCGCGCGATATTCGCCCTCCGCGAGGATCACCCGTGGAAAGGCGCCGATCGATTCCTTGATCACGTCGCCGCCTGGCGTCAGGACCGACCACGCCGTATTGGCAAGTGCCTCGCCGCCGCGATCAGTCACCAGCTTGAGCGTGATAGCGGCGGCGCGATGCGTTACTGTTATATCAGTCAGCTTGCCGGCTTGCACGCGGATGTCAGAGCGAACGACGGAATTTGCATCGCCGTAGTTTGAAACAATGTAGTAGGTGCCGTCCGGCACCACCACGACATTGTTCGTCATTACATGCTCGGCGATCGGCCGGCGATCGCCCGCCTCGAACTGGCTTCCTTTGTATACGTCGAACGATATCTGACCCGCAGGAATACGTGCGTCACCGACCTTGCCTTCGATGCGCAAACCGCCGGCGGGAAGATCAAACTCTTCATGTACACTTGACCCACGCAGATCGACGGGCTTGACGGCGCTCGCCAGGCCGAAGCCCACATGGACGATGTAGGCACCGGCGGGCAGCACAAGTGTCGGCGTCGGCGATTTTTCTTCCTTCACCAGTTTGAAATTTCCGTTCGCGTCGGGCTTCGCGTTGTAGATTCGCCAGATGAGCCCGCCGCCAATCGCGGGCGCGTCCTTGCCGAAGCGCGCGTTCAGTGCGAGCGCTACCTGCCCGGCGGGTACCATCGGTATCGATGCCGTCGTCGACTCGACGTTCGGCGCGACGGCCTTGGGAGATGCGGGCTGAGGCGGCAGGCTGCTGGGACCAAAAATATCCGTGCGCGTTGATGGTACAGGGGATATCAGGCCGGTCGACGGCATCGCCGAAAACAGAGAATTTTGTCCGGCGATTTGCGCCACCGCGAGCTGAGGATTCATCGCAATGAAAATGAACGCAAACACCGGCAATAGCCGGCCGCTTGCTGCGGCGGTTGCAAGTATCCTGCCCATGACAGTGCTGTTTTCGGCCCAAATCGAGGCGATTTCAAGCCGACTGACCGCTTGTTTGTGAGCGCGTTAACGCCGTGCTAGGCGCAACCGCATGTTTTCTCACGAGGCCTGCGATGCCCGACGCCTTAGAACTCCTGAAAACCCGCCGTTCGGTCAAACCGATGGAGCTGGCCGGACCGGCACCGACAGGGCCCGAGATCGAGACACTGCTCAAGATCGCCTCGCGAGTCCCTGACCACGGAAAACTTGCGCCTTGGCGTTTCATCCTGTTCGAGGGACATGCCCGCGACAAGGCCGGCGAATCCATTGCCAGGATCTTCCGAACCGATCATCCCGAGGCCACTCCCGACCAACTCGAGTTCGAACGCAAGCGGCTCGCGCGCGCGCCGCTTGTGATCGCCGTCGTGAGCCGCGCCGGCCCGCATGTGAAGATTCCCGAATGGGAGCAACATCTCTCCGCCGGCGCCTCGGCGATGAGCCTCGTTTTCGCCGCGCATGCACTGGGCTATGCGGCAAGCTGGATCACCGAATGGTATGCCTATGATCGCCGGGTACTCGATGAACTCGGTCTTGCGCCACATGAACGCATCGCTGGCTTCGTGCATATTGGCCGGCCGGCGAACCCCCCCGAGGACCGGGAGCGTCCCAAGCTGGATGCCATTGTCACACGGTTCGGCGGTTAAGGAACAAACGGATAGACAGGGGCTTTAAACCTTTACGTAACCGCAAAGTCGTCCTGTCACGTTTCGGTCACAAGACTCCGCCAGCAATATGGTCCTGCTGGAGTGTCGCGCTCGTAACGGGGGCCTTTCCAGATCGCAGGATAGGAGGAACCACTCGTGGTTTTCGAGGGCTTGTTCGCGCGATCGCGCAACAGCGACCGCGCGGCGGAAGCCACCACCCGATCACAACCGGTGCCCGTGCGGCCGACCATTGGTCTGGCTTTTGGTGGCGGGGCTGCGCGCGGCTTTGCCCATATCGGCGTGATGCGCACCTTGGCGACGCACGGCATCGTGCCAGACGTCATTGTCGGCACTTCAATTGGCGCCGTCGTTGGTGGCTGTTATGCCGCGAACGAAATGGACAATCTCGAAACTTGGGCGCGCACCCTCACCGTGCGCGGCGTGCTCAGCTATCTCGACATCAGCCTGTCAGGCTCCGGATTGATCGGTGGCGGTCATCTCGCGTCGCGACTGGAGGCCGGACTTAAAGAGAAGCGCATCGACGATCTGCCTATCCGGTTTGCCGCTATTGCGACGGAATTCAACACCGGCCACGAAATCTGGCTTACTCACGGCCGACTAAGTGATGCATTGCGCGCGTCCTATTCGCTGCCGGGGATTTTTCCGCCGGTGCTCATTGGCGGGCGCTGGCTGGTGGACGGTGCCCTGGTCAACCCTGTCCCGGTATCGGCTGCGCGCGCGCTCGGTGCCCGTCTCGTCATCGCGGTCAATCTCAACTCAGACCTGTTCGGGCGTGGCACTATCATCGCAAACCACGGCTCCGACGAGAGCGACCTCGCCGACGCGCAACCCAAGGCGAACGGCTTTCGCGCCATGTTCAGCGGCGAGCGCTCACTGAGGCGGCAATTTTTCGGAAGGCGTGGCCGCCCCGGGCTCCCCACGGTCATGGTCGAAGCCTTCAACGTCATGCAGGACCGTATTACCCGCGCGAGGCTTGCCGGCGATCCTCCCGACGTGCTGATCAGCCCGCGGCTTGGCGCGGTCGGCTGGTTTGATTTCCACCGCGCCGGCGAGGCGATCGATATCGGCACCGAGGCGGCCGAAAAAGCCATCGAATCCGTCAACGAGGCAGTCGCGGCACTGTCACAACCGAGCAACGACGCTACGAGCTAAGGACGCTTACGCCGTCCGGATATAGTTGCGCATCGCCTCCGACTCGCTCTCGATTTCTTCGACACGGTGCTTGACCACGTCGCCGATCGAAATGAGACCTACGAGATTCCCATTGGCGACAACAGGCATGTGCCGGAATTTTCCCGCCGTCATGCGTTCCATGATGCTGGCGGCGGAATCTTCCTCGCTGCAGGTGGCTACAGTGCGAGTCATCACCTGCCCGACCGCCAACCCGAGAGCTGCGGCGCCATTTTCCGAAAGCGCACGCACGATATCGCGCTCCGACAATATCCCGGCGAGGCGCCCGCCCGCGCCGCGGATAACGACCGCGCCAATGTGATGCGCGGAGAGTAGGTTCGCGGCCGCTGCGAGATCGGCCGTCGGCTCGATGGAAATGATGTCGCCGCCCAAGTTACGTTCCGAGTTACGTTGCTTGGCGGCCAGAATCGTCTTGACGTTCATGGCAGCCTCCCTGTGCGTGACCGCGCTCCGAACCGGGTCATGCGATAACCGCTTGGCGCGCCCGGGACACAGGACAACCCGCGACTCCGGGCCGTAGCCAACGATCCCGCCGCGACGTCGGTTCCGTCAACACGAAAATACGAGGCACAGATACGCGCCCCGTACGTGGCTAATGCGGCGTTGCAGCAGAATCCTCGAATTGCGGAAAATCCGGTTTCGGATCGAACCACGAAAACAGAAAAAGTCCCGCAAGAAAGCCGCCGATATGGGCTTGCCACGCCACAGGCTGTTCGCTGCCGGTGATCGGAAATGACCCCAGTCCGAACAGGATATTGATACCGAACCAAACAACAAGAAAAAGCAAAACGCGGGGATCGCGCAGCACGCCACTCAAAGGAATCGCCGGCACCCGATATGCGCGCTCGTCAGCGCCCCGCAGGAGACCCAGCGGCCCGCCACGCTGGAAGGCAAAACGCATCGCGGCCGCCATAGTGCCGGAGATTGCCGCAGACGCGCCAATCATTGGGAATTGTTCACCGGCATGCGTAGCGAGGTGCAAGGCCGCTCCCGCCGCGGCGGTGACGGCGAAGAAAGAGAGGAAGCGTTCCGGCCCAAAGCGGCGCGCCACCGCACTGCCGAAGGGCAGCAGCCACACGGCGTTGATGCCGAGGTGAGTCCAATTGGCGTGGATAAATGCGTAGGTGACGAATGTCCAGACATCCGCTCCGCCACCCGGCAGTGCGCCGCCAAGTACCACTGAACTGTCGTAACGGGCCGGTATGAACGCGAAGGTCAGCAGAAATTCGATGTCTTGCTGTTCATTCAGCAAGAATGTCCGTGCGCAGTGGACCAGCGCCAGCACCAGAATCGTGGCTGCGACGACGGGGGGAATATTGAAGAGCGGTTCGCGTTTCACTACCAAGTTCCGATGCCGGACTTGAGTTACGCTGCATCGCGGCCTAACCGCAAGGCGGCTATGGCCCGAAAAAAAGAAAAAGGGAGGGCTTTCGCCCTCCCTTGAGCCGCGTTGCGGGGTTATTGCCACGCCTTAGGGCTTGGTCACATCCCCTCGCCTCCCCGAGGCTCCCAATTTTTTTCCGTGCGCCGGTATTTGCGCTCGGTCTTTCACATGGATCGACGGCACCCTAACGCCACCTGTCCGTGCTGCCAACGCGACTCTTGTCTTAAGGCTAATCGCGCTGGGAAACCGGGTAGCGACGGCAGCGGCACGAACCCTGCTCCATCCGTCAAGCGAGGCGAAAAGTGCGGCCAGCCTGTGCCGATCGGGGACAGGCGCGGCACAGTTTCGTCCCGCGGCGGAACAGGGTTGCCATGAAACACGCATCCACGCGTGCACTATTCGAGTACTGGGACCGGCAGCGGGCCAACCGACCGGCACCTGCCCGGTCGGACATCGAGCCTGGCGACATCCGGCATGTCCTCGGCGACACCTTTATGCTGTCAGCTGATTTCATCGACGAACTCCGATTCAGGCTTGCCGGTACTCGCGTTTGCGCGTTGTTTGGGCGCGAGATCAAAGGAGAAACCTTTACCTCTTTTTGGGGTGACTCGAGCCGGGCGCAGATCGCGGATTTGCTCGCCGCTGTCGAGAATGAATCGATTGGCATCGTTGCCGGGGTCATTGGCCGTACGCAAAACGATGCCGAGGTCGAATTGGAAATGCTGCTGCTGCCGATCGCAGCAAGCGGACAAACGCGCATTCGCGCTCTCGGCGCGATCGCGCCACAGGTATCTCCTTATTGGCTCGGCGCGGAGCCTCTTGTCGACCTGGAGCTTCGTACACTGCGGCATATTGGCGCCGAACAAGCCACGAGCGCCGAGGCAGGTTTTGGGCGCCGTCGGGCGAGCCGCCGCGTGCGGCACGGCTTTCTCGTTTATACCGGTGGACGCGACTTTAACCCGGATGAAGGGACCGGCTAACACAACATTAACGAAAGCCTAATAGTGTTGATGGCTGCGGAAAAACCCTTCCGACTCCGGCACCTATGGCACTCCCTCTGACCAAACCGGTTATCCTGCCTCTGGCCGAAGAGCGTCGGCGCCATCAGCGCGTGAAGGTCAACTTGCTCGGCCGCTACATGCTGGCCGACCGCCGCGAATTTGCATGTCAGGTCGTCGATATGTCGCCCGGCGGCATGGCCATGCATGCCCCCATGGCCGGCCAGCCAGGCGAACGCGTGATTGCCTACGTTGATCACCTCGGACGGCTCGAAGGCAAAATCGCTCGCACCTTCGAAAATGGATTCGCGATGACGATTTCTGCGACGCTACGCAAGCGTGACAAACTGGCGGCACAGCTCACGTGGCTCGCGAACCGGCAAATTCTCAACCTGCCGGAAGACCGCCGTCACGGCCGCTTTGCCCCTCGCAATGCGATGGCGCGTCTGGTCCTGCCAAATGGCACCAACGTCGCCTGCCGCGTAATTGACCTGTCCCAGTCAGGCGCTGCCATCGGAATCGCAGCAGAACTGCGACCGCCAATCGGCGTCGTGGTCACCGTGGGCAAGACGCAAGGGCGCGTCGTTCGGCACATCGAAGATGGTTTCGCCATCGAATTCATGCGCCTCCAGCATCCCGATTTCGTCGAAGAAAACGTAACCGGTGAATAGCGTCACCACGCGGTAAATGCGTAGCGCAAATTTGCGCACAGTCGCTGCAATACTCCGGTAGTTGAAACCGCGCACAGCGACGCCGGGCCGCCGCAATCTGGAGACCTCCAAAAGTAAACGCCCGCGCGCGAACGCTCGCGCGGCAGCATGTTTTTGCCGGTCAGACGTTAATAGCAACAATTTTAGCTAAATTGTATTGTCTAAGCTTTTAATCAAATTATATTCTAGTTTTATAAGTATTCGTTTCTTGTTTTATTTCAATTCTTCTTAAAACTACTTCCCGCACTTAGCCCCAATACAAATGCTTTGTGGGAAATGTGGCCCCAACAAGACGGGAAGGGGCCATAAATGGCTAGGCGTCTCGCACAGACACTTAGGACCAGCACCATCTTGGCTGCCGTGGCGGCCGTGTTGCTGGCTGTCTCAGTGGGGGCAACGACTGCGGGCGAACGCACGGCGTCGCTCGGCGCATCCTTACCATCGATTGGACAACCTGCTTTCGTCGCAGTTGGAGAGCCCACGCGCTCGCCGATCGGCTGGGTCGATTTCTGCCTCGAAAACAAAACGGAATGCGCGACCACGCCTTCCGCCCCGCGCGATGTCGTCCTCACCGGCAAGGCCTGGACCGACCTGGTCAAGGTCAATGCCTGGGTCAACGAGGCGATCAAGCCGATGACCGACATCGAACATTGGGGAGTCGTCGAGCGCTGGAGTTATCCCGACGACGGCTATGGAGACTGCGAGGACTACGTACTCCTCAAGCGGCGCATGCTCATGCAGGCCGGCTGGCCGCGCGAGGCGCTGCTGATCACAGTTGTGCGCGACAAGAAAGGCGACGGTCACGCTGTGCTTACGGTCAAGACCGATCGCGGTGAATTTATTCTCGACAATCAGGAACCGCAGATCCTGCCGTGGAACAAGACCGGCTACCGCTTTGTGAAGCGGCAGTCTCAGTCCGATCCAAATGTGTGGGTCCTACTCGGCGAACCGCGGACGGCACCCGCGATCGTCTCGGCGCGCTAACAGGAAAAGGAATTCGCGTTCCCGGTCACGTCCCCACCCCTCCCCGTCCCCAGACCGGGTTCGCGAGCGGCCGGGCCTCCCCCAAGGCCCGGCCGCACACTTTTTCCAGGAACCTCGCGCGTTCCGTTTCCACGCGTTGGTCACGAAGCTGTCAGACTGACGGCATTTTTTGCGCGCAATGTCTCGCATCGGGCGACATCATCCATTGCGAGTTCCTCATGCAACAGCGAATTGACGTAACGAAAGTCAGTCCGGCCGCCTATCGGGCTGTGGCCGCTTTGCAATCCTATGTCGATCAATCCGGGCTTGATGCGAAGCTGCGCGAACTTATCAAGATCCGCGTTTCGCAGATCAACGGTTGCGCATATTGTCTCGCCATGCACACGCGCGAAGCGCGAAAGATCGGCGAAACTGATGAGCGCATGCACCTGCTCGATGCCTGGCGCGAAGCGCCACTATATAGTGCGCGCGAGCGCGCTGCGCTCGAATGGGCTGAGGCCATTACGCTCGTGAGCGTGGGGCATATCCCTGATGCGGCGTTCGAGGCGGTCCGCAAGCAGTTCTCGGAAAAGGAAATCGTCGACCTCACGGCTGCGGCGGTTGCCATCAATAGCTGGAACAGAATTGCGATCGCCTTCCGTGCGCCTCCGCAGGTCGACAGCAAAAGAGCGGCCGCCTAGTCAACCGATACGTTTGAGGCCCTTCGCGTATTGCTTCGAGCGCCGGACATAGATGTCGGCGCCGGCGCGGATCATGGCGAGCGCTTTTTCATCGAGGGTTCGGATTGCGCGCGCCGGCGCACCGACGATCAGCGAATTATCGGGGAAGTTCTTGCCTTCGGTGACAACGCTGCCGGCGCCGACGAGGGAATTATTTCCAATTTTTGCGCCGTTGAGCATGATCGCGCCCATTCCGACCAGCGAATTGTCGCCGATCGTGCAGCCATGGAGAATAACGTTGTGGCCGATGACGCAGTCGCGGCCGATTGTCATCGGAAATCCGGGATCGGTGTGCAACGTCGCATTGTCCTGAATCTGCGAACGCTCCCCCAATTCGATCCACTCATTGTCTCCGCGCAGAACCGCGCCGAACCAGACACTCGTCTCCGCCTTGAGTCTGACGCGGCCGATCAGCACCGCGGTTTCGGCGACGTAGTACTGGCCGGCCCCGGGAAATTCCGGCGACTGTCCGTCAAGCTCGTAGATAGCCATATCCTTGCCACTCCTCAGACGTCACGCGCCGGAATGACATGCCTGAACCGGATTGACGTGGAAAGTGGCTAGGCTACGAGGGCGCCGCAGGCCTGCAGTGTCGTCACCAGGACCAGGCCGGACATCATGCTCCAGAAGCCGGCGATAAGGGTTGCCAGGAAAACGAACTCAAAGCGACGGCTCTCCTGCTGAGGGCCCAGAATGGTGTTGCGCATGATCAGAAACGGGGCAGATGCTACCAGCAACGGAATTACCGCAAATGTGGCGGTCGCCGGCCCGGTGCTCAATTGGCTAAAGCTCAGCAGGCGATCGGTGGCGAGCTGGTACGCTGAACTGCACAGGCCGGCAAAGGCAAAGCCGATTGCCACCGCAAACAACATTTGTACCGATTCCGGGGTCATCAGCCGCCTCAACGCAATACGTGACGATTTGTGTCGCAAAACGGCCAGCCGGGCGCCAGCCAATCCTTAACGAATGGTAAATGGCGGGCCGCAGTCGCGTGGCATAATCCGCCCGATTCGCAGCTGGCGCGGGCAGGACGCTGCCTGGGCGCCTCATGGAGGTGGTATTGGCCGCTCTTGGACCTGGGCAGTCACCGGCGGTTCGGCGCATCATGCGGCGCGCCAGCAAGACCGGCCACAATCCGTTGCTGGCGCCGCTTCTGGTATTCGCCGCAGTGGTCGTTATTGCGTCGCTCTACGTGACCTACATCCTGTGGCCACGCTGGCCCGACACGCAGGTGGCGCTCAACGCCCCATCGTTGCCCATCGTAATCTCAGGGGTGAGCTTCAACATCGAACCGGCCGCGATCCGCATCAAGGTGCAGCGCCGTCCCGGCGCCCAGGAACGCGTTGACCTAAGCTATCTGTGGCCTTCGCTCGCGCCCCCAGATCCTGCGCTCAAGCCGACGGTCGGCGCGCCGGTGGATCCGAACGAGCGGCTGTTTGTGACCATCGAGTCCGGCGACTCAACGCTGCCACTGATGGAGCGCGTGCAAACAATCTACCCCCGCTACCTCGTGGCGCAACCTGCCGCCGGATTTCCTGGTCTGACCTATCGAAGTTTTCGAGACGGCACGCCCTATCAAGGCGACGATCTTGTGTTTGAGTCCAATGCGCCCGAACATTTTCTCGCGCGCTGCTCGCGCAAGGGCGTCACCAATATGGGCGTCTGCCTGCTCGAGCGCCGCATCGGCAACGCCGATATCACCTTCCGATTTCCGCGCGACTGGCTGACTGACTGGCAAAATGTCGCGAGCGGAATCGACCGGCTCATCTCGCGATTGCACCCCGGTTGACCAGCCCAACCGCCCGCCCCCGCGCACACGCGGTCAAGGGCGATACCTGTCTACTTGGCAATGATAATGATAATGGGTTTCCGCTTGCGCGGAATAAGCGGGCGCGGCGCGTCAGTCCACCAGATCCACGTCGAGGATCGGCAATTCAAGAATGTAAGAGCGGCGCCCCTTCTCGATTTCGAGAAACAACACCGCGATGAATTCATCGCCGATATAGACTTCGAGTGAATCGGTCTTTTTCGGCCGAGTCACCACGCGAATGTTTTCGTTCTCGAATTTCGCCCGCAGGTAGGCATTGAGCGTCGGCACCGGCTGGATGGTGGGGTCGTTACCAACCTGGATGACCATGCGGAAATTGTATGAACGCTCGCCATCCTCGTCGTCGACGGTAAGTTCGCCGAGATCATCCTCGCCTACGAAAATTTCGGCGTTATCCGCACCCTTCGGCACCACGCGGATTTGCGCGTTGCCGAACAGTTTCTTCAAATAACCGTCGAGTTTTCTGACTTCCTGCACGTCCAACGGGCCACTCCTATCTAAGGCAGCGTCTCCATGCCCGATCACAGGGCCCGGCGCAAGCGCAATACAATGAATTGGCTCTCAGCCATCGAGCATGAGCCCGTAAAGCATCTGGTCCATGGCGCGCGAGGGCTCGGGGCACCCGGCTTCGCCCACGACCTTGGCCGGCACTCCGGCGACCGTGACATTGTTTGGGACCGGCTTGATGACAACCGATCCGGCGGCGATGCGCGCGCAATGCCCGACTTCGATATTGCCAAGGATCTTGGCGCCGGCGCCGATCATTACGCCACGGCGGATTTTCGGGTGACGATCCTCGTGCTCCTTGCCGGTGCCACCGAGCGTCACATCGTGCAGGATCGACACGTCATCCTCAATCACCGCGGTTTCTCCGACGACGAGTCCGGTTGCGTGATCGACGAAAATGCCGCGGCCGATTTTTGCAGCCGGATTAATGTCACACTGGAATACCGACGAGGCGCGACTCTGCAAGTAGAGCGCGAAGTCCTTTCGGCTCTTTTCGTAGAGCCAATGCGCGAGACGATGCGTCTGGATCGCGTGGAAACCCTTGTAATAGAGAACCGGTTCGATGAAGCGGCTGGTCGCAGGGTCGCGGTCGACCGTGGCGACAATATCGGCCCTGAAGGCATCGCCGAGCACGGGCTGTGCCTCAAGCGCGTCGTTGTAGGCTTGTCGGATCATGTCGGCCGATACGTCCGGATGCCCCAGCCTCTGACTGATGCGGTGGGCAACCGCAGCTTCCAAGGAATCGTGGTGCAAGATGTTTTCGTAAATGAAGGTAGCGAGTTCGGGTTCGCGCCGCGCGATATCCTCCGCTTCGCTGCGGATGCGCGCCCAGACAGGATCGACCTTGTCGAGGCCCCTTACGGGCCGTGCCTGAAATTTAGCCATGGACAAATCTCCCGACCTCTCGATCCCCTAGATAGGTCTTTTATCATAAAATCGAAGACGCAAAGAGTGGGCGTTTTTCAGCGTCATACGCCTTAAGCGCGTTGGTTAAGAAAGTTGATAACACCGGCCTTAAAGACCCCGTCGCCTACGGCCAGCATGTGGTCGCGCCCTGGGATATCGAGGTGCCGCGCGTGCGGGACGAGTGCGGCGAGCGCCTGCGCCGACCCGGCGATAGGATCCTTGCTGCCGACGGCAACGAGTACCGGTGCGCGAATTGTTGCGACCTCGGCGCGCGTGAGCGTCTGGCGCGACCCGCGAATGCATGCGGCAAGCGCACGCAGGTCCGACTTGGTCTGTTCTGCGAAGTTGCGAAACATGCGACCGGTCGGATCCTGCACATCGTCGGGTGACGGCGCTTCCAGGGCCTCGGCAATGCTTTCCGGCAGACCAACACCCTCCACCAGCCGAATGCCGAGGCCGCCCAAAATGGCAGAACGAACCCGTGCGGGATGCCGCACTGCAAGGAACGCTGTAATGCGCGCGCCCATCGAATAACCCATGACGTCAGCGCGCTCGATGTCGAGATGGTCGAGCAGTGCGCGGACATCGTCCGCCATCGTCTCGCTGTGATAAGCGGACGGCTCGTAGAGCTTGCTTGAGGCGCCGTGTCCGCGATTATCGTGCGCGATAACCCGCCGCCCCGCGCGGGTCAGTGTCTCCACCCAACCGGGCTGCACCCAATTGACTTCCTTCGTGGATGCAAACCCATGGACGAGGACGATTGGCTCGCCCGCGCCTTCGTCAAGGTAAGCGATTTCGACCTTGCCGTTCCTGAAACCGGGCATCGGTAACGTTTAGCTGCGGGCGGACGCGGCGGCAAATGGCGGAATCGCATTGCGCATGCGCTTCTCCCTGCGCCGCCGCAGGATCCGCAGCGTTGTCCGCTCGACCAGGCCTTTGAGCCCGGAGACGAAACCGAATACGGCAATGAACGCGCCCAGAAGCCACGACGTCGCATCGACGGCGAGCGCTGCAACCATGATCGCGCCACGGCCCGCGACTTTGAGAATGGCGCGGGTGCGGCTTCCTTCCTTTTCGGACAGCCTGGCGAGGCGCGTGATGTCGCGTGGATCCTTCGCGATTTTCAAGCCATCGAGCGCAGCGCGTGCGCCGGAAGCTCTTTCAATGCGGCCGATATCACTGGCAAGATTGAGCAGGCCGCCGGCACGTTCGGCCTTCACGGCATCGCGCGCGCCGCGCGTTGCCGGACCGGCAGCCGAAAGCCGCGCCTGCCGCACCATGCGTCCGACACTGCCGGCCAATTCAGCACTGAGAGTGCCGGACTTTCGCGCGGCCTTTGCAAGCGTCAACCCGACGCGCGCCGGCGCGCCCGCGCCGAAAGTCGCGTAAGTGGCTGCCGTGATCGCGATGCCAGCGCCGGCAAGGCCCAACATCAGCTCATCGGCAGCTTGTCCCCTCGCAAGCCGCGTGCCTTCACGAAGCGCATCACGGATATCGCCGAACAAGGTCAAATCGCCGAGCGCCGTGCCGGCGAGTGCGGCCATATCGTCAGGCTCACCAGTGACGAAACCACGGGCAAAGCTGGCCACCTTGTGGCGGGCGGTAGCGGCCTCGGCCTGCGCTGCGCTCACCTTCTCGATCAGCGCCGGATCAAGCTTCACCTGCCGGTCAACCGCAAGATCGACAAAACTCTGCGCAAGATCGGAATCCTGAACCGCCAATGCGCTTTCAATCTCACGCCGCGCAACGGCATCGCTGAATGTGCCATCGAGCGCACGGTCGGCGATGCGTACGGGATCGTCGAGGCTAGAAATAGCCTCGGTTGCGCGCGGCACTGCATAAATCGCGGCCAGGCCGAGGACGCCCGCCGTCAGCAACGCGCCGCCAAGGCGAGGTGCGCGGCGAAAATCTTGTGCTGATGGTTCCAACGCGTCCGTCCCATGAATTTCATCGCCCCCGACTTGCAAAGGCAGTGCCCATCATGCCGTGCCCGGCAACCAAGGCGATTCAACGGCAGTGCGTCGCCCACAACCCTGCCAAGAGAGCTAGGCATCGCATGCCACGGCGGCTATGGTGCCGCCGAAACGTCGCCGCGGAACCGCGGCATCGAGAGGATTGGCCATGGCGGAACACGTCGTCCCCCACTTCCACAATGACCCGGGCGTGCCGGTGATCGAGATCGGCGCCAAGGAGTTCATGTGTGTCGGGGCGACTCCACCTTACGATCATCCCCATGTCTTTCTTGATATGGGCGATGACAAAGAGATCATCTGCCCGTACTGCTCGACTCTCTATCGCCTCGACCCGGCGCTCGATTCGCACAGCGCACGCCCGCCGGAATGCGCACTGCCGCTTTCCGCGGCCGCCTGAACCACACTGGGGTCTTTCTTCATGGCGCCCGCGCGTCATGTCATCGTGGCCGGCGCCGGAATTGCCGGACTGACGGCGGCATTGGCACTCGCGCGCGCCGGCATGCGCGTGACCGTCTTCGAACAAACCGAAAAACTGGAGGAAACGGGCGCCGGCCTTCAGCTGTCACCGAATGCGACCCGCGTGCTGATCGCGCTCGGCCTGCGCGATCGGCTGCAATCCGTCGCGGTTGCACCGCAAGCCATACGCGTGATGGCCGGCGGCAGCGGGCGTGAGATCACCCGTATCCCTCTTGGCGATGAGATTGAACGGCGTTACGGCGCACCCTATTGGTCCATTCACCGCGGCGATCTGCAGTCGGCGCTGGCCGATGTTGCAGAAGATCAGCTTGACCTGAATGTCGAACTCGGCGTGCGCGTCGAGGAATTCGCAGCACACGCCAAAGGCGTGAGCGTGCTCGCCAAGCGCGGGTCGCATGTGCTCGACGAACGGGGCATCGCGCTGGTCGGCGCCGACGGCATCTGGTCGACCGTAGCGGAGCGGCTTCGCCAGCAGCCGCCGGCGTTCCGGCACCGCACTGCGTGGCGTGCGCTCATTCCAGCAGACGCGGTGCCGGCCGAATTCCGCCAGCCCCTGGTGCATCTCTGGCTCGGGCACGAAGCGCATCTCGTGCACTACCCCGTCAAGGCCGGCCGCGTCATAAATGTTGTCGGTATCGTGCACGACGAGTGGAACCAACCCGGCTGGTCGGCAGCCGGAGACCGCGCGGAAATCCTGCGTCGTTTTGCTCGGTGGACGTGGTCGGAAAAGGCCCGCGCGCTCATTGCGATTCCCGATCGCTGGCTGAAATGGGCGCTGCACGACCGCAAGGACCCGTTCCGCGGCACCCGCCTGCCGGTGACATTGATTGGGGACGCCGCCCACCCGATGCTGCCATTCCTGGCGCAAGGCGCGGCCATGGCGATCGAGGACGGCGTCGTCCTCGCCGACATGCTCGCCAAATATCTCGATGACCCTTCCGACGCGCTGCGCGCCTATGAAGGCGCGCGCTGGCATCGAACCATGCGTGCGCAGCGGGCCGCGCGGCGTCAGGCGCGCATCTATGGGCTGACCGGCCCGGAAGCGCTTGTACGAAATCTCGCGATGCGGGCGATGGGCGGAGAAAAACTGCGCTCGCGCTACGATTGGCTCTATAGTTGGCGGCCGCCTCAACGTTACGGTGCATGACCCGGATAAGGATCCGGATTTTGGGCAAACCATGCACAAACCAAAGTGTGTACGCGCATGATATTTCCATCGACCGTCGCCGGTAGCCTTCCGAAACCTTCCTGGCTTGCCGAACCCAACAAGCTGTGGCCGCAATGGCGCTTGCAGGGAGATGAGCTTGCCTCAGCCAAGCTTGATGCCACGCTGCTCGCTGTGAAGTGGCAGGAAGATGCCGGTATCGACATCGTCTGCGACGGCGAAATGTCGCGCCAGCATTTCGTGCATGGCTTTCTGGAATTCGTCGACGGTATCGATTTTTCACACAAGGTTGAAATGGGTATCCGCGCCGACCGCTACAAAGCGATGGTTCCGGTCGTGCGCGGGGAACTGAAGCTCAAGGGCCGCGTGCACCAGGCGGAAGCTCGCCATGCGCGCGCGCATACGTCGCGCCGCCTGAAGATGACTCTTCCCGGTGCAATGACGATTGCCGACACCATTGCCGACAATCACTATGGCGACAAAATCAAAATGGCGATGGCCTTCGCCGGCCTGCTCAACCAGGAAGCACGCGCGCTCGAAAAAGATGGCGTCGATGTCATTCAGATCGACGAACCCGCATTCAATGTGTTCATGGATGATGTTGCCGGTTGGGGTGTCGAGGCCCTGCACCGTACAATTGACGGGCTCAAGTGCACGACCGCCGTACATATCTGTTACGGCTACGGCATCAAAGCCAATATCGATTGGAAAAGCACCCTTGGCGATGAGTGGCGCCAATACGAGAAATTCTTTCCGGCACTTGCCAAAAGCCGCGTCGGCCAGGTGTCGCTGGAGTGCATCAATTCACGCGTTCCGCTGAAGCTCCTGGCCTTGCTGGAGGGCAAAGACCTTCTTGTCGGTGTGATCGATATCGCAACAGACAAAGTCGAAACGCCGGAAGAAGTCGCAAGGGTGATCGGTGATGTAATGAAAGTCGCGCCGAAGGAAAAAATCATCGCCTGCACGAATTGCGGCATGGCGCCGATGCGGCGCGACATCGCGGAGGCAAAACTCAAGGCGCTCGGCACCGGAGCTAAACTGGCGCGCGAGAAATTCGGTTGATGTCGCTGGCCTTGCTGGCGAAACAGCCATGGCAAGCGCGGCAATAAAAACGAACGACTACCGCCCCGCCCGTCCCATCACATCCATCAATTCGGCAACCTTGCGCCGCTGATCGGCCTTGTCGCCGCTTTTGATCGCATGATCAACGCAGTGCGCCACGTGATCGCGCAGGATTTCTTCCTCGGCCCGGCGCAAGGCCGCCCGCACCGCTGCGATCTGCGTGACGATATCGATGCAATAGCGGTCGCCTTCGACCATGCGAGCAAGCCCCCGCACCTGGCCCTCAATTCGGTTGAGGCGCTTGAGTGTTGCCGCCTTGCTGTCTTTCGCCATCGCCTCTATATACCCCCTAGGGGTATTTAGCGCAAGGATCGATCGTGACATCCGAACTTCACCACCGGCATGACGCGGCGGCACCGGCCGCGATCGATCCGGTCTGCGGCATGACGGTGGACCCGCACACGGCCAAGCACCGCGCCGACTATCGCGGCCACGCCTATTATTTCTGCTCGGCCGCTTGCCGCACGAAATTCATCGCCGAGCCGCAGAAATATCTGGGCGCGCGGGCGCCCGAACCTGTGGCCGAAGGCACGATCTACACCTGCCCGATGCATCCCGAGATCCGCCAGGCCGGGCCCGGCTCGTGCCCCATCTGTGGCATGGCGCTCGAACCCGTGATTCCAGGCGCTGAAACCGGGCCCAACCCGGAGCTCATCGACATGACACGCAGGTTCTGGGCGGGCCTGGTGCTGACGCTGCCGGTATTCGCGCTGGAAATGGGCGCCCATGTTTTCGGCGCGCACAATTGGGTCGAGCCGGCGCTGTCGAACTACATACAATCCGCCTTCGCCACGCCGGTCGTCCTCTGGGCCGGCTGGCCTTTCTTCGTGCGCGGCTGGCAATCGCTGGTCACGCGCAACCTGAACATGTTCACGCTGATCGCGATGGGCACAGGCGTGGCGTATGTCTACAGCCTGTTCGCAACCTTCGCGCCGGGATCCTTCCCGCAGGCGTTTCGCGGCCACGGCGGCACGCCGGCGAGCTACTTCGAATCGGCCAGCGTCATCACAGTACTGGTCCTGATGGGTCAGGTACTGGAGCTCCGCGCGCGCGAGGCGACGTCCGGCGCAATTCGCGCCTTGCTCGATCTTGCACCCAAGACCGCGCGCCGTGTGAAAGATGATGGAGGCGACGAGGAAGTCGCGCTCGACACGGTGCAAGCTGGCGACGGCTTGCGCGTCCGGCCAGGCGACAAGGTACCGGTCGACGGACTGGTGCTGGAGGGCCGCTCGGCGGTTGATGAATCCATGGTCACGGGCGAGTCCATGCCGGTTACCAAGGAAAAGAATTCACGCGTGGTCGGCGGGACGATCAACAGATCCGGAAGCTTCGTCATGCGCGCCGAAAAAGTCGGCCGCGATACGCTGCTCTCGCAGATCGTGCAGATGGTCGCATCCGCGCAGCGCAGCCGCGCGCCGATCCAGCGGCTTGCCGACCAGGTCTCAAACTGGTTTGTCCCGCTCGTCGTTGCGGTCGCGATTGCTGCTTTTGTTGCATGGGCGACGTTCGGCCCCGAACCGCGTTTTGCTTTCGGCCTCGTCGCAGCGGTAAGTGTGCTGATCATCGCCTGCCCGTGCGCACTCGGCCTTGCCACGCCAATGTCGATCATGGTTGGCGTCGGGCGCGGGGCGCAGGCCGGCGTCCTCATCAAGAACGCCGAAGCGCTTGAGCGCATGGAAAAGGTCGACACCCTGGTGATCGACAAGACCGGCACCCTCACCGAAGGGAAGCCGAAAGTCGTTGCCATTGTGCCAGCGCCGGGCTTCGATGACGCGCAGGTGCTCAAGTTCGCGGCGAGCGTCGAGCGCGGCAGCGAGCATCCGCTTGCGGCGGCAATCACCGCCGCCGCGGCCGAACGCAAGCTTTCCCTGTCGGACGTGCGCGAATTCGACTCTCCTGCCGGCAAAGGTGTCATCGGAACGGTCGAGGGAAAACGCCTTGCGCTTGGCAATGCGCGGTTTCTCGACGAATTGAATATCGAGACCTCGACGCTTGCCGGCGAAGCCGAGCGTCTCCGCGGCGACGGGGCGACCGCGATTTTTCTCGCCGTCGACGGTAAAGCAGCCGGAGTGATCGCCATCGCCGATCCGGTCAAGTCTACAACCTCCGACGCGCTGAAGGCACTCGCCGAGGACGGGATTCGCGTCGTGATGCTCACCGGCGACAATCGCACGACCGCGGAAGCCGTCGCGCGGAGCCTCGGCATCGCCGAGGTCGAGGCGGAAGTCCTGCCCGACCAGAAGAATGCCATCGTCGAAAAGCTGCGTCGCGAGGGGCGCGTGGTGGCCATGGCGGGCGATGGCGTCAATGATGCGCCTGCGCTCGCCGCCGCCGAAGTCGGTATCGCGATGGGTACGGGCGCCGATGTCGCGATCGAAAGTGCCGGCGTCACGCTGCTCAAGGGTGACCTGACGGGAATCGTGAAAGCGCGTGCACTCTCCTCCGCCGTCATGCGCAATATCCGGCAGAACCTGTTCTTCGCCTTCGTCTATAATTCGCTCGGCGTGCCCGTGGCCGCCGGCGTGCTTTACCCGGTCTTTGGTGTGCTGCTCTCGCCGATCATCGCAGCTGCGGCCATGGCGTTGTCCTCCGTCAGCGTTGTCGGCAATGCGTTGCGGCTTCGCTATACCGCCCTTTGAATCCGTCCGGGTCGAGCCTGCTAGAAAACGGCGAGATATTTCAGCAGCGATATGATGCCGATGACGATGACGATGACGCGCACGATCTGCTTCGCGCGGCCATCAAGCGGCAGCATATTGACGAGATAGAGGACCAGGATAACGACAAGAAAAGTAATAAGAATACCGATCAAAATACCCATGCTCGCCCCCATTCAAGGCCGCCGCCGCGGCGGGTTCCACGCCTACAAGTTCCACAGCTTGAAATAGTTCCATCCGGGGCGCCGGCCCCGTTCAACGCACGACTTGGTCGCTGGTGCGCGTGCCGGAGCCGGTAACAGTCCGGCAATTTTTCTCCAGCGTCGTCTTGTGCAACTCGTTCATTTCGCCGTGCAATTGCGCGTATTCCGGCCGATAGGCCAAATCGCTGACGAGCCTTCCACCTGAATCCGGACCGGCTTTGGCCATGAGCGCTTCAAGCTGGTGCTGCCGCGTCGCATTGGCCTGCGTCGCCTCCGCGAGCTCCTTGCAGTTGTAGAGCGTGTATTTATCGGGCTGCACGAGAAAGCGGCCCGCGCTGTCTTCCGACGCGCAACCGGACAGCACCAGAGCGGCAAATACGCCGATCAGAAATCCAGACATCGAACGGCAGATCATCACTAAAGATACCGTACAATTCCGGCATTGCGATGGTGCGGTGAGGTGCAAAATGGGAGAAATTCCCCAGCCGTTTCAGTGGGTTTCTTTATGGCCGACCGCCGATATTGGATTCACATCCCGGCCTATCATCATGATTTTGCTGGTGCGGACGCCGGGACTCGAACCCGGACGGGAAATCTCCCAAGGGATTTTAAGTCCCTTGCGTCTACCATTCCGCCACGTCCGCGTGGCAAGTCTTCACCGCCCGCCGGCGCGCGGCGGGTGAGCCCACGCGGCGGCGACTTAAACTAGTTCGATAACACGTGCCCCCAGGCCGACTGCCAGTCCTTGCCGCCGGCGTCGGTCACCTTGCCGTCCTGCTCGAAGAATTTGTTTGGCACCTGGAAGATCGCAATCATGGTGCCGCCCTTCGGGCACCAGGCCTCATGCCGGCTGCCCGCCGGCCGCCAGACGAATTCCCCAGGGCCGACTTCGAGGCCGGCATCC
>DASSIT010000107.1:0-70485 GCA_035691545.1 Pseudolabrys sp.
AGGCCTATGATCAGCCATGGAAGCGCGCCCTTGAAGGGACCGTTGGCGGTCATTGGGGACTGCTCGACAGCACGACGCGCGCGCCTAAATTCCTGTGGGGAAAGCCGGTGTCCGATCACCCGCTTTGGCTTTGGCAGTGCATCGGCGGATTGTTGTTTGCGGCGACCATATTCGGCGCCGCCATCCTGGCCCGCAGAAAGCATGCAAACTTGATAGACTGGCTCGCAGTTTCCGTTAACGCCTTTTTCGGCGGCGCGCTCATTGGCTGGACAATCGAAAACATTCCTCTTGAGAGTCTCGGTTTGGGTGGCTGGTTACGCTCGCTCGCGATTGCGGCTGTCGCCGTTGCGGCGCCGCCAGTGCTGAGCGTGGCGATCATGCGCGACGCCGATGTGCCGAGCTTTGCAGGCCTGGTCGGCCCGAAAGCCATGCGCGTGCGTGATCCTGTTGGGCTTGTCGCCGGTGCGGTTCTTGTAACGCTGATGACTATGTCATTCGTGGTTGCAATCGGTCTTGTCTTTGATCCGCGCTATCGCGATTTCCCCTTTGCGCCGTTGACTGCAGCCGTGGTGCCATTTCTGGTTCACCGCCTTATGCATCCACGACCGAAGGGCCGACGAAGTGCTGCCGAAGTTGCCGGCGGCGCCGTGCTCGCACTCTCCGCCATTTACGTTGCGCTCAACGAAGGCCTCGCTAACTGGCAATCATTGTGGCTGTGCGCTGCTTTGGCGGCGCTAGCGGTCAATCTGATTCAGGTTCGCGACGCGCCAGGCTGATCACCAGCAATGCGGCCGCCAGTGACGCGAGCGCATTGTTGTAGAGCACGACCCCGCAGCATGCAGCGGCGAGCGCGACCCCAAACAGGATCAACGATGGGCGTAGCAGATTGAGCGCCGCAACGACCAATGCCGACCAGCCAAATGCGGAATGGTTAAACAGCGCGATGGTGACGCGGCGCGTGGCGCACAGCCAGGTACCAAGGCCGGCCTGACAGGCGAGCCCAACGGTCGGCTGTTCGATTGCGAGATAGCGCATGTAAAGCGCGTAGCCGATCGAACAAAAGCCGACGACAAGGAGCCAATTGGTTGCGCGCGTACTCGGCAGAAACAGCTTCATCCTATCAGTATGGCGCGGCGCTCTGGTTCCGACAATCAGTGCTGCGCAGTCGCAATTTGCTCCCCGTCAAATTTGGTCGCATGGCAGGCGGTGCGCGCGGCATTGAAATGCGCACAAAGACCGGTGGCGGCCGGGCTATTCGGCAAGGGTCCTACGACGAGGCGATAGCCGGTGCTGCCGGCGCGGCGCTCGCGCGCGGCTAATGGGTGCATGCCGCTGAGCAGGGGGCCAAAATTGGCCTTAACAGCGACCCATCGTTGACGAATTGCATCGAGCGTGGGTCCTCCACCGAGATCGAGCGCGAATTCACCCGTGCTTTCGGGTGGTGCAGCGGGTTCGTCCACCGTTGAAGCCGACGAGCGCGCTTGCGGTACCGACGCGAGTTCGCGGGACGGCGCCTCGGGCTGCACGGCCGGCGTGGCATTTGCTACTTTGGAAGACGACGGCGGCGTGGCTGGTTGCGTTTTTGGGCTGGCTTCATTCGGGGATGAGGGCCGTATCGTTGCGGGGGCGGCGGATGCCGGCGGCGCTGCCGCGGATTTTGCGGCGAGCGCTGCGGCTGTCACATCCGCCTGGCGTTTGATGGCGCCCGTCATGTCGTCAATGCTGCTTTCGAGAAGGGCGATCCGTCCGGCGAGGCGGTCGCGATCGGCGGTCAGCACGCGTATTTGTGCGATTAGCATCCGGGTTTCGGACTCAAGCTCGGTCACGCGCGACGGCATTTGCGCGACTGCCGCAGGTTCAGCGGAAGCAAAGATCGAGCGAAGTCGTTCGGTGGCGCTTTTGGTCTGGCTCGTGATAGCGAGGGCGGTCAACGCAACAGCAGCAGCCCCGCCCCAACCGCACAACCAAAAAAGCGCCTTGAGGTTGCGGCGGCGGCTCAGTAACTGGCGCAGATCCAATTCGAGTGGCGCCTGCTCGATCGCCATAAGCTCCTCGATGAGCGAATCATTGAAAACATTAGCAGAATCCGAGAAATTCTGTTTTTTTTCCTGTGCTGAGCGAGGGTTAGTGGCGTAAGGCTTTTGCCGGAAGGCTGCCTCGGCTATGGGATGCCTCCAAGGTGTAAAGGCGCGAAATAAATCCCGATGTCTCGACGAACATGCCTTGCCATTGTTCTTGCGGCCGGCGAAGGCACCCGCATGCGCTCGCGCTTGCCGAAGGCGTTGCACCCACTCGCCGGACGTCCGTTGCTTGTGCACGTGATCAAGGCAGCAGACGGCGTTGGCGCGAATGAATTGGCGATTGTGATGGGTCCCGGCCACGATTCTATCGGGGCCGAAGCAAGCAAAATCGCGCCCGGGGCGACAATCTTCCTGCAGACCGAGCGGCACGGCACGGCACATGCGGTCCTTTCGGCCCGCAAGGCGATCGAACGCGGGGTCGACGACATTCTGGTGATTTTCAGCGACACGCCATTGGTGCGCCCGAAGACCCTCGCAAAATTGCGGGATGCTCTAGCCGAGGGTGCAGCAGTCGCGGTGCTGGGGTTCAGGCCAGACAATCCGCTGGGATATGGCAGGCTTTTGATGAGCGGGTCGGAGCTCCTCGCGATCCGTGAAGAACGTGACGCGACGCCAGCGGAACGCAAAATCGGATTCTGCAACGGCGGCCTCATGGCGCTGGCGGGCGAGTACGCCCTTGCCATTCTCGACCGCATCGACAACAGAAACGCCAAAGGCGAGTACTATCTCACCGATGCCGTTGCCATTGCCCGCGATATGGGTTTGAAGGCAATGGCGATCGAAACCTCGGAGGACGATGTGCGCGGAGTAAACACAAAAACGCAGCTCGCCGAGACTGAGGCTGTGCTTCAGCGGCGCCTGCGATCGGCGGCGATGGAGGCCGGTGTAACAATGATTGCACCGGAGACCGTCTATTTGTCAGCCGACACCAAATTCGGCAAGGACGTAACGATCGAACCCAATGTCGTATTCGGGCCTGGCGTCACAATCGAGGAAGGCGCAACGATCCGTTCGTTTTCGCACCTCGAAGGCGCGCATGTTGGCAAGGATTCGCGCGTAGGTCCCTTCGCCAGACTTCGGCCGGGCGCGCACCTCGGAAACGACGTGCATGTCGGCAATTTTGTGGAAGTGAAGGAAGCGACGATCGAGGATGGCGCCAAGGCCAATCACCTCACCTATATCGGCGATGCGCGTGTGGGCGAGGGTGCTAATGTCGGTGCGGGCACCATCACGTGCAACTACGATGGTATGGCAAAGCACCGTACCGATATCGGCAAAGGCGCATTCATCGGCTCGAATTCCGCACTGGTTGCCCCGGTTACGATCGGCGACGGCGCCTATGTGGGAACGGGTACTGTCGTCACCAAGAACGTGCCGGCCGGCGCGCTGGTAATCGGACGCGCCAAACAAACGGTTAAGGAAGGTTGGGCAAAACGCTTGCGGCAGGTAAAGGCGTTGGGCAAGAACCTCAGCCGAAAGAAGCCGAAAAAGTAGTCGTGAGCGCGGCACGCGGCCCCACAAAGGTCAGGTGGCGCTGTCACACGGCGAAATGCGTTTTGATTTCCTCGGGCGCGCCGGCGGCGGCTAAACCTGAGGTGCGGGATAAAGGGGCCGTCCAAGCGGATGTGCGGTATCGTCGGAATTATCGGAAACAAGCCGGTCGCGGGCCAGCTCGTCGATGCGCTTAAGCGTCTCGAGTATCGCGGCTACGATTCCGCCGGTGTCGCGACGCTAGATCACGGCGAGCTCGGCCGTCGCCGCGCCAAAGGCAAATTGCATGCACTCGAAACACGATTGGCGCGCGAACCGCTCGGCGGCACGATCGGTATCGGCCATACGCGCTGGGCAACCCATGGGCGTCCGACGGAAGATAATGCGCATCCGCATGCCACCGACCTGGTCGCCGTCGTGCACAACGGCATCATTGAGAATTTCCGGGATCTGCGTGAACAGCTCGTCGCGCGCGGCTGCAAGTTCGTGAGCGAAACCGACACAGAGGTGGTCGCTCACCTTGTCACCGTAGAGATGAAAAGCGGAAAAGGTCCTGCGGATGCGGTGGCGGCCGCGCTGAAGCAATTGCGCGGCGCCTTCGCACTCGCGTTCCTTTTTACGGGAAACGACGATCTGTTGATTGGGGCGCGCAAAGGATCGCCGCTCGCCATCGGCTACGGCAAGGGCGAGATGTATCTCGGGTCAGACGCCATCGCATTGGCTCCGTTCACCGACACGATCAGCTATCTCGACGATGGCGATTGGGCGATTCTCACGCGAAAAGGCGTCGAAATCCGCGACGCGGAAGGGCACAAAGTCGAGCGGCAGATCGTCAAGTCGACTGCATCGGCGCAACTGGTCGACAAAGGCAACCATAAGCACTTCATGGCCAAGGAAATCCATGAGCAGCCGGAAGTGGTGGGCCACACGCTTGCGCATTACATCGACATGATAAACGAGCGGGTCGCCTTGCCGACCGAGCTTCCCTTCGACTGGAAGAAATTGAAGCGCGTTTCCATTTCGGCCTGCGGTACCGCTTTTTATGCGGGGCTGGTCGCCAAATACTGGTTTGAGCGATTTGCGAAGCTGCCGATCGAGATCGATATCGCATCGGAATTCCGCTACCGCGGGGCACCGCTCGAGCCGGGCGACCTCGCCATATTCATATCGCAGTCCGGGGAAACGGCGGACACGCTGGCGACCTTGCGCTATGCAAGGGAAAACCGGCAGCACATTCTTTCCATCGTCAATGTGCCGACGTCGACGATCGCGCGCGAAAGCGACGTAGTGATGCCGACGCTGGCGGGCCCGGAAATCGGTGTGGCGTCAACCAAGGCGTTCACTTGCCAGCTGAGCGTGCTTGCTTGCCTGGCAGTTGCGGCTGGCCGCGCCCGCGGCACACTGTCAGAAGATGATGAGCGCAAGCTGGTCCATGCTCTGGTGGAAACGCCGCGTCTCATGGCCACCGCCCTTGCGCTCGAGCCGCAGATCGAGCGGCTTGCGCAGGATCTGGCCAAGACGAAGGACGTTCTCTATTTGGGGCGGGGCACCAGTTTTCCGATCGCGCTCGAGGGCGCGCTCAAGCTCAAGGAAATCTCCTACATTCATGCCGAAGGTTATGCGGCGGGCGAACTCAAGCACGGACCAATTGCGCTGATCGATGAGACGATCCCTGTGATCGTCATCGCGCCTCATGACGGCGTATTCGAGAAGACCGTCTCGAACATGCAGGAAGTGGCTGCTCGCGGCGGAAAGATCATTCTGGTGACCGATCCGCAGGGCGCCAGGCTGGCGACAATTGAGTCTCTGGAAACTCTGATCTTGCCGGAAATGGCGACCGCGGTTACCCCCTTGGTATATGCCATCCCCGTGCAATTGATCGCCTACCATACGGCGGCGGCGATCGGTACCGATGTCGACCAGCCGCGCAACCTCGCGAAATCCGTCACGGTGGAATAGACTGGCTCCATGACAGAGATCGAAAACGGCCCCGGCGCGGCCGAGGTTGCTGATGTGGCAAAAGTTACAGCCTCGCAGACCAGCATTGCGGGCCGCATTCGCAATTATTTCCTGACCGGCCTGATCGTTGCAGGCCCATTGGCGATCACCGTCTGGCTGATTTGGTCATTGATCAACTGGGTCGACGGTTTCGTGACGCCGATCATTCCGCCCGCATACCGGCCGGAAAGTTACCTTCCTTGGCCCATTCCGGGGACGGGGCTCATTATTGCAGTGGTCGCGCTGACCCTGCTTGGCTTTCTTACCGCAAACCTAGTCGGACGCACCTTGGTCGGCTGGGGTGAGGGATTGCTCGAACGCATGCCGATCGTGCGCCCGATCTATAAGACGATGAAGCAGATTTTCGAGACGCTGTTCTCCAAGACCGGCTCAAGCTTTCGCAAAGTGGCGCTGGTGGAATTTCCGGCGCCCGGCATGTGGTCGCTGGTGTTTCTGTCGCAATCCCCAAGTGGCGACCTCGCGAAAAAGTTGCCGCAGGGCGAACATGTTTCCGCGTTCATGCCGTGTACCCCGAACCCGACCACCGGATTTTTCTTTTATGTGAAGAGGAAGGATCTCATCGAACTCGACATTTCGGTCGAAAACGCGATGACCTTGCTGATTTCCGCCGGCATGGTACAGCCGGATTCCGACGCGCAGAAAAAGCTTGCCGCACTCGCCGTCTCGGCGAAGGCTGTCCGGTCCAAACGCAAGGCGGAAAGCGTTGAATAATGGTCAGGGATCGGCACCATCAGCCGGCCCGGATCAGTTTGACTGCTTCATCCTTGCCGAACAGATAAAGCAGTTGCCGCAAGGCCTGGCCGCGGGGTGTCGATAGCGTCGCGTCGCGCGAAAGGATAAGCGCAGCGTCGTCGCGCGCGGCGCCGAGATATTTTCCATGCAGCTCGGGCCGTGCAATCTGGAAGCCGGGGAGGCCGCTTTGTCTCGTCCCGAGCAGTTCTCCCTCGCCGCGTAGTCGCAGGTCTTCTTCCGCGATCCGGAATCCGTCTTCGGTCTCCCGAAGAATGGCAAGACGCGCTTTGGCGGTCTCGCCCAGGGGGGCCTTGTAGAGCAGCAGGCAGGTGGAAGCACCGGCGCCGCGGCCAATGCGCCCGCGAAGCTGGTGAAGCTGCGCTAGTCCAAAGCGTTCGGCGTGCTCGATCACCATGATGGTTGCTTCAGGGACGTCAACACCGACTTCGATCACGGTCGTCGCGACGAGCAGGCGTTTATCGCCGGCGGCAAAACGAGCCATCGCATCGTCCTTGTCGCCGCCTTTCATGCGGCCGTGCACGAGATCGACCGTGTCCCCGAATTTTTGTCGAAGCACCTCGAAACGGGCTTGTGCGGCGGCGAGGTCGATCTTTTCGGATTCATCGACAAGGGGACAGACCCAGTAAGCTCGTTTGCCTTCGGCAAGCGCGCGCCCGACCGCATCTTCGACGTCTTCAAGACGCGACAACGGGATGGTGCGCGTGTCGACTGGTTGGCGGCCCGGCGGCTTTTCGCGCAGCTCCGAAATGTCCATGTCCCCAAAATAGGTGAGGACAAGCGTGCGTGGGATCGGCGTCGCGGTGAGCACCAGCACGTCCACCGCTTCGCCTTTTTGAGTGAGTGCAAGCCTCTGATGGACGCCGAAACGATGCTGCTCGTCTACCACCGCGAGCGCGAGATCGTGGAAGGCAACGTCTTCCTGGAAAAGGGCGTGCGTGCCGATGAGCAGGTCGATGTCGCCAAGGATAAGGCGGTCAAGAATTTCCTTGCGCGCAGAACCACGTTCGCGGCCGGTGAGGATGGCAACGCGGATACCGGCGGCGGCGGCGAGCGGGGTAATAGTTGTGAGATGCTGGCGCGCAAGGATTTCGGTCGGCGCCATGATCGCCGCCTGGCGGCCGGCTTCGATCACGGCCGCCGCAGCCGTGAGCGCGACAACCGTTTTTCCTGAACCGACGTCGCCCTGCAGCAGGCGCAGCATCCGTTGGGGCCGGGCGAGGTCGGTTGTGATATCGTCGACGGCCTTCTGCTGCGAATGGGTCAGTGCAAAGGGTAATGCGTTCAGGATTCGGGCGCGCAAACGTCCCTCGCTGGCGCTGCCGCGGCCGGGCTGGCGCCGCATATGTGCCCGCACCAAGGCGAGCGCCAGCTGACCAGCCAGCAATTCATCGTAGGCGAGCCGGGTCCAGGCCGGTTTCTCCGGCGAAATATCGCGCGGGTCAGCTGGCCTGTGCAGATGACGCAACGCGGCGGAAAAGGTGGGGAATTGTTCGCGTGCAACCCAACTTTCATCCTGCCACTCCGGCAAATCCGGCAGGCGCGTCAGCGCGCCATCCATCGCGCGCCGGACATTGCCGAGAGCCAGCCCTTCCGTCAGCGGATAAACCGGTTCAACGAGAGGCAGGGTAGCAAAGCCCGCTTCATCGACCACCCGATCGGGATGCACCATTTGCAGCATGCCGTCGTAAAATTCGGCGGTGCCGGAGACGTAACGCAGTTCATCGACCGGCAGGAGCTTCTCCAAATAGTCCCGACGTGCATTGAAGTAAGTGAGGGTGAGGTCGCCCGTGTCATCGTGAGCGTAAATGCGGTAGGGCGCACGTGGGCGGTGCGGCGGCGAGGGACGGTGCCGATCGACCGTGACTGCGACAGTCACGACCTGCCCGGGCTGCACGTCGCGCAACTTGGGCCGGGCACGACGATCAATGGCTCCCGACGGCAAATGGAACAGAATATCGACGACGCGGGGCGCTTCGCGGTCCAGCAATCGTGCATAAACCCGCTCTAGCTTTGGCCCGACGCCGGGCAGGCTCGTAAGAGACGCGAACAGCGGGTTGAGTACAGGTGGCCGCATCCGATGATCATTACAATAATTTCCGGGTCTTGCCCGGCCTTGTACCCGGCATCCACGTTTTAACAGCCCCTGAAAGTTCATAACGGCGATGACGGTGACGAACCTAGCCATGCTCGACCAAGCCCCGGTCATGACAAATGGGGAAACGCGCTCTATATAAAACCACGCCCGGCCCCGTCCGGGTTTTTGGCGTTGGAGATAAGCGGTGAGCACCGGAACGCACCTCTCGAGCGAAGGCCTGGATCCGCGCCGCCGTCGGCTGCTGTTCCGCTGCTGGCATCGCGGCATTCGCGAGATGGATCTCGTGCTCGGCCGATTCGCAGATGCACAACTGGTATCGCTGAAAGCCGACGAACTTGACGAGCTTGAACGCTGGCTCGCCGTTCCCGATCAGAAGATTTTTGGCTGGATCAATGGAATGGAATCGACGCCAAACGAGTTCGACACGCCTCTCTTCCGGCGTCTGCGCGATTTTCACGGTGAGGGGCACGCGTGAGCAGCATAGCCAGGTCGCCGGCCACATTGCTCCGGGCGGGCCAGCCCTTAACCTTGGCGAGGGTTGCTGACGGCGCGGAAGGGCTGGTGCTGGCGGACCTCGCGCGGGCAATAGCCGCGGACAAAAACGCGCCGGCCATTTCGCTCGCAGTGATCTGCCGCGACGGGCAGCGGATGGCGACTTTGTCGCGCTCATTGGCCTTTTTCGGGCCTGATGTCCAGGTGATGGAGTTTCCGGCCTGGGATTGTCTGCCCTATGATCGGGTGTCGCCCAATGCGGCCGTCGTCGCGCAGCGCATGACAGCGCTGTCGCGGCTCGTGCGCGTCAAGGGGCGCGACAAGCCTTCAGTCGTTCTGACAACAGTTAACGCTGCCCTTCAACGGGTGCCGGCACGCGAATTTGTCGCGACCCACGCGCTATCCGTTGCGCCGGGAAATGTCATCGGCATGCAGGGGATCGTCGACTGGCTGGAACTCAATGGGTTTATTCGCGCTTCGACAGTCCGCGAACCGGCCGACTATGCGGTCCGCGGCGGCATTCTCGATCTTTTCCCGCCAGGCATGGATATGCCGGTACGCCTGGATTTTTTTGGAGATGCGCTGGAAACCATTCGCGTCTTTGATCCGCAGACGCAACGCAGTGAAGAGCAGTTGCGCGCGCTCGATCTGGTCCCCGTCGCCGAATTCCAGCTCATCACCGAAACGATCCGTCGCTTCCGTACGGGTTATGTAGGCGAATTCGGCGCAACTACTCCCGACGATCTGCTCTACGAAGCAGTCAGTGAGGGCCGGCGCTATGCGGGAATGGAGCACTGGCTGCCACTGTTTCACGACAAACTGGAAACAATTTTCGACTATCTTCCGGCCACGGCGCTCGTGCTCGAGCACCTTGCCGAGGATGCCGCCCACGAGCGTTTTTCGCAGATCGCGGACTATTACGACGCGCGCCAGGAAGCCCTCAAGCAGGGGATGACGCCGCCCTACAAGCCGCTTCCGGCGGAGCGGCTCTATCTTGGCGAGCAGGAGTGGAACGAGCGCCTGGAGGCGGCGGCAATCGCCCGTTTGACTCCTTTTGCGGTACCGGAGTCGGTCGCGGTCGATGTTGGCGCGAAAGCGGGCCGGGACTTTGCGGCCGAGCGAGCTGAGCCTGGCGCAAATGTTTTCGAGGCCGTCAGCAAGCACGTTGTATCGCTGCAAGCCGCGGGCAAGCGCGTTGCAATCGCGTTATGGAGCGAAGGTGCGCGAGAGCGCATGAGCCACGTTCTTGCGGACCATCAGCTTCAAAACCTTAGACCGGTGTCAGATTGGCTGCAGGCGTTGGGACTCCCTTCATCAGCCGTCTCGCTCGCGGTCCTTGGCATCGAATCCGGCTTCGAGACCGAACAGGCGGCGATTGTCAGCGAACAGGATATCCTTGGCGACCGGCTTGTGCGGCCGCGCCGCGCCTCCCGTCGCGCCGATAACTTCATCGCCGAGGCAACGAGCCTCGCCCCCGGCGACCTCGTGGTGCATGTTGACCACGGGATTGGTCGCTTCAATGGTCTGCAGGCAATCGAAGCGGCGGGCGCACCGCACGATTGCCTGGAAATCCACTATTCCGGCGGCGACAAGCTTTTCCTGCCGGTTGAAAACGTCGATCTGCTGTCGCGTTATGGCGCCGAGGAGTCCGCCGTCGATCTCGATCGGCTCGGTGGCGGCAATTGGCAAGCGCGCAAAGCAAGGATGAAGAGTCGAATCCGCGAAATCGCGGGCGAACTCATCAAAATTGCCGCCGAAAGGCAGTTGCGCGAGGCCCCACGACTGACTGTCGGCCCCGGCGCTTACGACGAATTCTGTGCCGGGTTTCCTTATGAGGAGACCGACGACCAACTCGCGGCGATCGAAGCCACGATCAAGGACCTGGGGTCAGGGCGTCCGATGGACCGGCTCATTTGCGGTGACGTCGGCTTCGGGAAGACCGAAGTGGCGTTACGGGCGGCATTCATTGCAGCGATCGGCGGCAAGCAAGTTGCCGTCGTCGTCCCCACGACATTGCTGGCTCGTCAGCACTTCAAGACGTTTTCGGAGCGCTTTCGCGGTTTCCCGGTGAACGTCGCGCAGGCATCGCGACTTGTGCCGGCCACGGAGGTTGCCAGGGTCAGGGCCGGGTTGGCGGACGGAAGCGTCGACATCGTGATCGGAACGCACGCCTTGCTCGGCAAGAACATCAATTTCAAGGACCTTGCCTTGCTGGTGGTTGACGAAGAACAACACTTTGGCGTTGCTCACAAGGAAAAACTCAAGTCCTTACGTTCCGAAGTGCATGTATTGACTTTGACCGCGACACCGATTCCACGGACGCTTCAACTGGCACTTACCGGGGTGCGCGACCTTTCCATCATCGCCTCACCGCCGGTCGACCGGCTCGCCGTGCGGACATTCGTATCTCCATTTGATCCCGTTACTGTACGAGAGGCCCTGTTGCGCGAGAAGTACCGCGGCGGCCAGGCATTTTACGTGTGCCCACGGATCGAGGATCTGGCCGGGGCCAAGGATTTCCTCGACAAGAATGTGCCCGAGGTGCGCGTCGCGGTGGCACACGGGCAGATGCCGCCGACCGTGCTCGACGACGTCATGTCGGCTTTCTATGACGGCAAATATGACGTCCTGCTGTCGACCACGATCATCGAATCCGGGCTCGATATTCCGACCGCCAATACGCTGGTCGTCCACCGCGCCGACCGGTTCGGTCTGGCGCAGCTCTATCAATTGCGAGGACGGGTTGGGCGCGCGAAACTGCGCGCCTATGCGCTGCTTACATTGCCGGCGCAAAAACCGATCACGCCGCAAGCGGAGCGTCGGCTCAAGGTACTTCAATCGCTGGATACGCTCGGCGCAGGCTTCCAGTTGGCCTCGCACGATCTCGATATTCGCGGGGCGGGCAATCTGCTCGGGGAAGAGCAATCCGGGCACATCAAGGAAGTCGGATTCGAGCTCTACCAGCAGATGCTGGAGGAGGCGGTCATGAGCCTGAAGGCAGGGATAACCGCGCCAGTTGCCGATCGATGGTCGCCGCAAATTACCATCGGAACAGCATTGCTCATTCCGGAGGATTATGTTGCGGATCTTTCGGTGCGGCTGGCGCTCTATCGGCGGCTCGCCGAAATCGAGGACGAGCGCGATATCGATGGATTTGCCGCCGAACTCGTTGACCGCTTCGGGAAGCTGCCGCTCGAAGTTGAGCACCTGTTGCAGGTGGTCGCGATCAAGGCACTGAGCCGCCGGGCCAACGTCGAAAAGGTCGAAACCGGACCGAAAGGCATTGTACTTTCGTTCCGTGACAATGTTTTCGACAATCCGGACGGATTGATTGCTTTCATCCGCGAGCAGGGGTCGAGTGTACGGATGCGCAACGATCCGAAGAACGCAAAAGCCCAGCAGCTTGTGTTCTTCGAGGACTGGCCACGTCCTGAGGATCGCTTGAAAGGCACAACGGCTGTGCTGCGCAGGCTTGTCTCGATTGCTGGGCAGGCCAAAGCAGCATGAATTGCTGTCCCGAAGAGGATGGCGTCAGTCGATGCTAGTGCGGCATGCGAAGCACGGGCTTGATTGTCATGCCTGACGCAGATTCGATTGCTGCCCGATTGATGTCGGCGAACGGATAGAACGTGATCATCTTCTCGACCGGAAAGCGGCCGGCGACGATGTGCTCGACGAGCACGGGTATGAATTCCTTCGGCACGCTGTCGCCCTGTATGACGCCGTGCACGGTTCGGCCGTTTTGCAGGAATGGCATCTCGATCGACGTTTCGGTTCCTTTACGGGCACTGCCGAGCAATATGCAGGTGCCGGCCGGCATAAGCGCATCGACAGCCTCGCGAAGTACTGCCGGCAAGGCGGAGGTTTCAAGCGTGTAGCGGGCTCCGGGACCTGTGATTTTCCGGATCTCGGCGACAATATCGTTGCGGCCGGAATGATTGATGGCGTGCGTGGCTCCAAGCTGTCGCGCCAAAGCCAAGCGATGCTCGTGAATATCGACCGCGATGATTGGGTCGCACCCGGCGATTTTTGCGGCCATCAGCCCGGACAGCCCAACAGCGCCAACTCCGAAGACAACAAAGCTGTCGCCCGCACGTGGCTTCATCACATTAAGGACAGCACCGGCGCCGGTTTGGCCGCCGCACGCGAGCGCGCAGGCGTGTTCAATTGCGACATCCTTGCGTACTTTCACGGCAAATCGTTCGTTGGCGATCGTGAATGTGCCGAATGAGGATTGCTGGAAAAATGCGCTATGGATCGGTCTGGCGTCCTTCGAATGCAGGGTCGAGCCATCGGCGCGGGTCCCATTCATCTTCAGGTCGAATGCATTCAGACAGTAGGTTTGACGTTGCGAGCGACAATTCGGGCATTCGCTGCACCACGGATAGGCCATCACGACATGGTCGCCGGCCCGGAAGTCCGTGACGGCACTGCCCGTGGCGCGCACGATTCCGGCTCCCTCGTGGCCGAATATTTTCGGAAATTTCGTCGGATAGTAGGCGTCGCGACCGTGCAGGTCTGTCGCGCACATGCCGCTGGCGATGACTTCGACCAGCAGTTCGTCCTTCCGCGGTTCGCAGAGGTCAACTTGCTCGATAATGAACGGTCCGGAGCGCTCGTGCACCACGGCGGCGGTAATCTTCATTGGGAATGGCCATAATTATTCAGCCGCATCGGCTGCTTGGGCAACGCGCGAAATGGCTTCGGCGAGATATTCCGGCGACTGCGCACCGGACACCGCAAATTTGCCGCCAAAGATGAAGCAAGGCACGCCTTCGATTCCGGCTTCTTTTGCGGACAAGGCTTCACGTTCGATCTCCGCAACGTCTCTGTCACTGTCGAGAGCGGCGCGCACTTCTTCCGGATCGAGCCCGATATCGGCAGCGGCCTGCGCCAATACGGCTCGGTCGCTCAAGTCGGCGCCGTCGGTGAAATACAGATCCATCAGTTTTTGCTTCATCGCGGCTGCCTTGCCGATGCGGTCGGCCCAATGGATCAACCGGTGGGCGTCGAGCGTATTGGGTTGGCGGCCGACCTTGTCGATAGCGTAAGTGAGGCCTTCGGCTGAGGCGGCTGCGGCAACGCGTTGCGCGATCCCCTTGTAGCGCTCGGACGAGCCAAACTTCGTTGTGAGATATTGTTCGCGGGAAATACCTTCGCGCGGAATCCAGTCGTTGAGAAAATACGGCCGCCAATGCACTTCCACCGGTACGTGCGGATTGAGTGCAATCGCCTTTTCCAGCCTGCGCTTTCCGATGAAACACCAGGGGCATACAACGTCGGAAACGACGTCAATTCGGACCGGGGTGCTGGACATGGCGGGCTCCTTTTGGAAGCCAGCCTAAGCCGCTGCCTATTCCGCCGCAACCATTTGGCTGCCCACCACCCGCATCATCAGCGTATCGAGGGTGTCGCCGGCTTTTAGCGTTGCCAGGGTGACGTTCACGGCAAACGGTTCATCGCGGCGATGCGGGGAGAGCATCATGCTCTTGAGGGTGCCCGCGATCCGGCGCGCGATGACGTGTGTGCTGCGCAGATCGGTTTGCGTAAATGCTACAATAATCGCGCCTTCTTCGTCGCGAGTCGCAAAATCGATATTGCGGATCAGGCGCGACATAAGACGCGCGGCGTCAAGGCTTGCCCGCTCGTCCGTGGACCTGTCGAAAGTAAAGCGAGCAAGCGATAGCGGCATGCTTCGGTCCGCCGCTTCAGCGATCACCGTACGCAAGTCTCCCCAGAATGAATTCCGCGTCAGCAGGCTTGTTTCGGGATCAAACATGCCTTCAGCGTCGAGCGACTTGAGCATGCGCTTGAGACGGGCTTCGAACGCCCGTATCCGCACGAGAGGCAGCATGCGTACCACCAGCCGCGCGGGGTCGGCGGCAACCTGATCGATATTGGGGAGCGCGTCGGCGAAATCCGGCGGCGCCTCTCCGATGACCGCGACCGGTATGTCGCGAAAGCGCGGTTCTTGCGCGAGCACGGTCAGAAACGCTTCGACCATGCGCGGCGAAAAGCCATCCCCAACGACGATGCCATCAATGTCGCGGGCGTTGAGATGCTTTGCAGCGGCTTCGACGCTAAGTGCGCCTGCAATTTTGACCCGCTCGCCCATCGCGACGCCGAGGGCTGGATAGAGCGGCCCGCGGCCGGCAATCAGTACGGTGGCGTCCGCCAGCGCGTCGCCGAGGGGTAGCATCGGCAACTTTCCGTTTTGCGACGTAAACGCTTCGATGCGTCGCAGGACCGTGGCGTGCAAAGCGCGTACGCGCATTGCGGATTGCAGGCGCGCAAGCAGCCTCTCGACCGGCAAAGCGGCGTCTGCGGGTAATGCGATCGGGATGGCCGCGTCCTCGTCGCCGCAGACGCGCGCGATCATGGGAACAATCGGCCCGTTGAGCGTGGCGATCTGCAGGCACAGCATGCGCGCCGACGCCTGACTGGCGGGAGCACCCGGCTCAGCGATCACTACAGCTGTCGGCTTGACCGTCAGAAACGCTGCCGGCGCATCAGTCCATTTGGCTTCGACAATCGGGAAGGCGCCGGCGGCGCCGAGCGCTTGCACCAGGCCGGTCGCCGGTTGCTCGGCGACCACGATCAGCGGACCTTGAAGCGACATCCGGGCGCACGCGCGGTTTAGTGGCTATGCCCGACCCTACCGGCGCGCTGTTAATACCCGGTAACTAAATCGCAAACTTTTGTCTGCCTGGGCACCACGCGCTGACCGCCGGTCGCTGATTGTTTGCATTCCGAGGGGCGTATATGCAAAACTTATGGTTGTGGGAGGATTTGCCGTGGACCTGATCATCGGGATTGTTTTGATCGCCATCGCCGTGTTCCTGATTTATATCGGCCGGCCCAACAAAAGCGGCCAGCACCTTCGCTTCCTTCGGTTTGATGCAATGGTGGTTCTCTATCCGCCGGTTATTCTTGTCTTTGCTGTACTGGGCGGAGCCGAGATCATTACAACGCTCGCCGGCATACAGAGATAGTGGCACTCGACGCGGTGCGAGCCGGAATGTGACCTTCGCCAACAACCCCCGCTGTTGAACTATTGCGGCCGGCATCAGCGCGAACCGGCCGGCAGGCCAAATGCCTTCTGCTTTGCGGTGAAGCCCGCGACGACGAACTCTCCCAGATGCTCCAGTTCGCGTCGGGAATGTTGGGCGAATTCGGCGGACAGAATGATCGTCCGCCCAAGATTGGCCGCCAGCTTTTCGAGCCGCGCCGCAAGATTCACGGCCGGGCCGATGCAGGTGAAATCCAGCCGGTTACCGCTGCCGATGTTGCCGTAAAGCACTTCGCCGATATGGAGCGCGAGACCAAAGCGAACGCCATTCTCACTGCCGAGATTGGCGAGCGTATCGATGGCATCGATGTTGATCTGTGCTTCGCGCGCGGCGGCAAGCGCGCAATCACAGGCTTCACGTGCATCCGCCGTACTTTTGGCTAAGGGAAAGATCGCGAGAAGTCCGTCACCAATAAATTTGAGTACTTCACCGCCATGTCTGAGAATTGCCGGGACCTGACAATCGAAATAACGGTTGAGCAGATCGACCAGTTTTTGGTGCGACAGTCGGTCCGCCATAGAGGTGAAGCCGCGCATGTCTGAAAGCCAAATCACCGAATGGATCGTTTCGGTGTGGCCACGCCTGATCCGGCCCGCCAGAATGCGTTCGCCGGCGTGATGGCCGACATAGGTATCGAGTAGATTGGTGGCCGTCCGCTGCAATGCCCGGATCTCTGCGACACGTGCGAACGGCTTTACGATCGTCTCGATGGCGGCAATTTGCGTTTCGGTGAATCCTCCCGCCTGCTGCGTGGACCATGTTGCCACATGGACAGAGCCATTTGTGAAGATGAGCGGCGTGGCGAGGTAGTCGGTCGCTCCGTCCGCGCGGAGTTCGCGGAATATGGAAAACTCCTCGGGATTGTTCTGCTCCGAGAGCTGGCGCCTGATGGTCTGTCCTGAATTGATCACGGCGACGAAAGGGCTGTTTAGAAATTGATCCCTTTCCAGCAGGTCAAATGATCCCTCCGTGATCGTAACGCCGACGTCCGGCTGCCAGATGAAGCGGCGTCCCATGATCTCCGGATGCAGAGTTCGTACAAATACCGCCACGCGCCAGAGGGGGATGCCGACTTTGACAAGTTGATCGCACAAATCCGCAAGAACCATTTCCGGGCGTGATTGCGAGCGCGCACCGTCCGTTAGCCAATCGACCACAGCTTTTGTATCGCAAGCAATCATTCTGGCATCTTCGGCCGACCCGCGGGCTCGTCGGCGGTCCCAAATTCTAACCTAGTATCCAGTGGATTTGCTCCTTCTTCGTCCCGATTTGTGTAGAGGCGGCGAGCAGCGTCGTTTTGCGATTGCCAAATCCAAGCCACCGGCTTTCTGTTGGGAGGGGCTGGCGTAGCGCCAATCTCACGATATTCTCTTCCGAACCTAGTCGGGGGACGAATATGAAAAGCGTCAATGTTAGCGTTGCCGCGTTGGCAGCGATGACCCTAGCTGCTGTTGCGCCGCCTTCCGTTGCGCAGGACAAGCCACTTACCAAGGTAGTCTTTTCACTTGATTTTGTCGCTTCCGGACGCCACGCGCCCTGGTATGCGGCGATTGCCGAGGGCTATTTCAAAGACGAAGGTCTCGACGTCACCATCATTCCGGGGCAAGGGGGCGCGGAATCGATCCAGGCCGTGGCCTCGGGGACCGCAAATCTTGGATTCATGGCTCCTCCCGCGGTCGCGTTGGCGCGCGCCAACGGCGCCAAGGTTAAAATGCTTTCCGTGCTCTACCAGAAGATACCGATTGCGGTATTCAGCCTGAATCCTGGTGCCAACGTAACCACAGCCAAGCAGCTGGAAGGTCTGACACTGGGGAGTGGGTCCGGAAGTTTCACGCCGAAAATTTTAGCGGGGTATATGGCTCAACAGGGTCTCGATTCAAATTCACTGCGCATAATCAATATTGCTCCCTCTGCGCGCGCGAGTGCCCTGATGGCCAAGACAGTGCCGTCGATTGAATTTTTCTTGATGTCGCGACCGGGGCTCGTGGCCGCCGCGAAAGACACCCATGCCGAATTGCAGACCTTTTTTCCCGCCGACCATGGGCTTGAGCTATATTCAAACGGTGTCGGGGTAAGCGAAGATTACCTCGCGAAGAATCCGGACGTCGTGAAGGGTTTCATGCGCGCCGCCTTGAAGGGTTGGAAATTCGCGCTGGACCATCCTGATAAGGCGGTTGGCGACGAGGTGAAATTCGTTTCGATTCTGAAGCCGGATGTCGCAAAGGCGGACTTCGAGATTGTACGTAATCTTGTCGTTACGCCTGATACACAAAGTCACGGCCTTGGCTGGTTTGATCCTGCGAAAATAAAATCCAATCTGGATTTCGTCATAAAATACATCGGAATCAGCGGTACGCCGCCTGCGGCAACCGACCTTTATGCACTCGGGTACTTGCCCGATCCGCCCATCATGCCCTGACCGCCGAACAGACAATTCAAAAAGTCGTAGAGTGAAGTCATGCCTCACGGCCCGCTAATTGACGTCCACCAGCACCCAATTCCGGACTACTACAAGCGCGCATTGGAACACGTTGGCATCCACGGCAGCGGTGAGAATCCCTGGGCGGATTGGAGCGTAGGGGGCCAACTTGATTTAATGGACGAAACCGGTATTGCGGTTGCCATCAATTCCATCGCCTCGCCGGGCGTGTATTTCGGCGATATTGAATTTGCGAAAAACCTTGCGCGCGAATGCAACGAAGGTTCCGCGCGCATGGTCGCGGATCATCCACGGCGTTTTGGCGCGTTCGCTATCCTGCCTTTGCCGGATGTCGACGGCGCCATTCGTGCTGCCGAATATGCACTTGATACGCTCAAGCTGGACGGAATATGCCTGCTGTCGCACGTCGCCGGCCGACATCTGGGACAGCCCGAGGAGGACGAACTCTACGCCGAGCTTCATCGGCGCAATGCCGTCGTCTTCATCCACCCGCTACGTAATCAGGCCACGAATATGCCGGCCTATAACTATCCATCCGGAATGACCGAACTCGTGCTCGATACGACACGTGCCATTCACAATCTGCTGTGGAACGGTACATTCCGCAAATTCCCGAACATAAAATGGATCATGCCGCACGGTGGGGGAACGGTTCCCTTTCTCCTCTATCGCATGAGCGCGATGGACGATCGTCCCAACGCCGCGGAGCGATTGCCGGGGGGCAGCGTCGCGGGCACGCTGCGCCGTTTGTATTTCGATGTCGCAGAAGTCTGTTCGCCCGGACCGCTGAAATGCTTGATGGAGGTGGCTGACCCCGCGCACATCGTGTTTGGCACCGATTTCCCGTTTTCACGGCATCGCAGTCCGACCCAAGATGTCAGATCCGTCGTCGCTGCCTTCGAGGCCTTTGATGGCTGGAATGAGACCGTCCGTCATGGAATTGAGAGCGGCAATGCGTTGCAGTTGTTTCCAAGGTTGGCGCAGCGCATGGCACGCGCTTCGTGACATCGATCTGGCCTGCGCCAGAACACCAAACTTGCTCAGCCGGGGCAGCCGAAGCCGATGGACGTCCATCGAATAGCAGCAGCAGCTTGTGACGACGCGGAGACTATCCGACGGCCTGACGCGGCCGAAAGGCACCCGAAATTAGCGGGTTGATGCCGGCTGAGCGCAATTCGGCTTGCAGTCGGTTGCGGTCGGCCGTTGTGCCAGCGAGGCGCTGGCCGAGGTCCGTATCGGGCAGGGCAATGATGGTCGCTGCCGCGTCCGCTTTTGCAATCCTGGCTTCGATCGCGCTCTGCCCGAAAGGATAGCCGCCGACGGTGACAAGACCGACCGGCGGGGCCGTGATTGCCAGGGATTGGGTACTTCGATCGAGCCGACAGGCGTAGCCCGTATCACGATAGCCGCCCTTGTTGGATCCCAGCCGCGGGGTAAGCGCCTTATCGGGCGCCGGCGGGAAAGCGCTGGTCGGCACCATCGGCCCCCGCAGCATTAGTGTGCCTGCTTCACTTCGCGCGGACTCGACCACCGTGATCGCGCCGACGGCGCCGCGCGGCGCGCTCGCCGCCCCGTGTGGAATAGGCGCAGGCATGCCGTTCGCCGCCCGGCGCGCAGCGACGATGCCGATGTCGCCAAAAGCCGCAACATCTACAACCGACGCACCACCCGCTAGAGGCGCCGCTGCCGCCAGCCGCTCGGGTGCGCGCCAGAGTGAGATGAGTGTAAGGTTTGTATCGCTGAGGAGGCCGGAATCCAGCGCAATCATTGCCGGCGCGGGCAGTATGACAACGCCTCCCTGCAGCGCAAGCAACTGCGTGCCGAATGCGTCAGAATCAAACCCGTGGTGCAGATGCAGTGAGCCGCCGGAGAGCAGCCACGGCATCAGGGAAACAGCGATTCCGGCAAAAGAACTGATCGGGATCGTTGACAGGAAATTTTCGCCGGGCGGGGCACCGCATTCCAGAAACGGCGCCAGGCCGCCGGCGGTGAGCTCTGCATGGCTGCGCGCCATCGGAACGATGCCATTCGCATCGATGCCAAATGTAACTGCGGCAAGATGCGCGGCGGCAGAGCCGGGCCGGACCGAGGTTTGCGGAAATTCGGAAGAGCCTGCGTCAAAAATATTATCTAATCCGACGGTCCCATCAGGCAAGTCGTCACCGAAGCTACAGACATGACGAATGGGGAAAACCTCCGCCGCGGTCTCCATCGCGATACCGGCGTGGTCAGCGGCGCCAACACGAGACGTGGTCAGAATTGCCTTTGCGCTGACGCTATTGAGCGCGGCTGCTATTTCATGACGGCGCCAAAGCAATGGCAGCGGCACGGCAATCATGCTGGCGCGCAGGATGCCCAGGAAGGCGATGATGCTGTCGACGGTATTCGGCAATTGCATCGCAACGAGGGAGTCGGTCGCCAGCCCCAGGGCGCGCAAACGCGCGGCGAGTGACGAAATCGCACGGTCCGCCGCCCCGAAAGTCAGACTGCGGGCAGGACCGTCAGTGAAGCTCTCTCGATTGGGCGGATCGATCAGCGCAAGCGCATCGGGATCGTGAACGCCGGCGCGCCGAAAAAAATCGTCAAGTGTCGCGGCAACGCCGATTGGCGCTCGTGCCTCACCGAGGATCATTTTCGATTTCTCATGGCTTGATATCCGCTTGCCACCATGTTTCCGGCAGGTAACCAAAGAGCGATGTCCGTGACGGGCGTGCGACGCGCGTCCATCGTGCGACCCATTGCACCGGCGGGAAGTAAAGTGGCACGACATAGAATCCGGACAGGAGCACGCGATCCAGCGCGCGGGTGGCGGATACAAAGTCGGCGCGACTGGTGGCGCCAAGCATCGCCGCAATCACGGCATCGACCGCCTTCGACTTGACGCCCATATAGTTTCGGCTGCCTTGTTGATCGGCTGCGGCCGAACCCCAATAAAACAATTGCTCGTTGCCGGGCGAAAGTGATTGCTCCCAACGGTACTCCATCATGTCGAAGTCGAAGCCGATGCGACGTCTTTCGAACTGCGTGGCGTCGACACTGCGCACGCGTGATTCTATGCCGGCGCGTTTGAGGTTGCGAGTAAAGGCAAGCGCGAGGCGTTCCTGGTCGCGTGTAGTCGCGAGGATTTCGAAGGAAAGTGGCCTGCCGCTTGCGGTATTCACCAGCTGGGTTCCGTTCAACTCGTATCCAGCCGATTTGAAGAGGGCGAAGGCGCGTCGCAATGTGGCACGATCATGACCTGAGCCATCGGTAACCGGCGGCGACCACGTGCCGTCCATCACGTCGGCACGTACGGCGTCCGGGAACGGTGCCAGCAGTTCGCGTTCGCGAGCATTGGCCGGTACGCCGTGCGCAGACAGGTCGCATCCATCGAAGTAGCTCGCGGTCCGTTTATACAAATTGAAGAAGTAGGTATGGTTGATCCATTCGAAATCGAATAGCTGTAGAATGGCCTCCCGTACGCGGACATCCGAAAATATTTTACGCCTCGTATTGAACACGAACCCCTGCATGCCTTTCGGCAGGCCATATGGCAGATCCTCCTTGAGGACATGGCCTTCTCGCGCCGCGGGAAAATCATACGCGGTCTGCCAACGGCCGGGATCAGTTTCGACGCGTAAGTCGTAGAGGCCCTTCTTGAAAGCCTCAAAATGCGTATTGCCGTCGCGGTAGTAGTCGAAGCGAATAGTGCCAAAATTCCACAAGCCGCGATTGATAGGCAGGCTACGTCCCCAATAGCTCTTGTCGCGAGTAAAGATGACGCTATCGCCGGGCCGGACATTGGTGATCTTGTATGGTCCGCTGCCAAGCAGTGGTTCGAAACTTGTGTCCTCGAAGGTCGGGAGATTGATTGCGTGTTTCGCCAGGATCGGCATGAGGCCGATGATCAGAGGCAGCTCGCGGTCGTCAGCGCCGGTCAGGTCGAAGCGCACGGTACGCCCATCAATCACTTCAGCTTTCGCAACCTTCGTATAGTACGTGCGGAAATTTGGGCGGCCTTTGTCGCGCAACAGTTCCCAGGAAAAAATCACATCTTGCGGTGTCACCGGGGTGCCATCGGAAAAGCGCGCGGCCGGATTTAAACCGAAGGTTACGAATGTGCGGGCAGCGTCCGTTACGACAGTGTCGGCGAGCAGACCATAGAGCGTGAACGGCTCGTCGTAGCCGCGTGCAAGCAGACTTTCGACTACGTAGCCGCGGATATTGGCCACTGGTAGCCCCTTCACGATGAAAGGGTTGAGGCAGTCGAAAGTGCCGAGGACGCCTTGTGTAAGTTGACCACCTTTCGGCGCGGTCGGATTGGCGTAGGTCGGATGAGCGAAATTGACGCCCCATTCAGGCTCGCCGTGCATCGCGATGGCATGCGTGGCACGTTGCGCGCGCGCCCGGTCGGCGATGGTGCCGGACGCCGTCAGCAGCGCACCAAGCAAGGTGTGGCGTCGTGTTAGACGCAATTGCATCAGCGCAGGGGCTTTATTTTTTGCCACGAGTGCCGTTCGAATGCGATTCGTTCCGATTTCGCCTGAACTTATCATAGGGGCGGTCAATCGGCTGACCCGCGTTTTCCTCGTATTGGTGCCTTTATCGCAGGAACGAATTCGGGTATCAGGCAGCAGTTGATCGTCACGCTCCCGCCGTATTTGACCCGGAGAGAGCCGGGCGACCCTAGGCGGCAATTCGGGTCGGGAGCCGTTGGCCGCGAACGGGAATAACAAAGGAACATTTACGATGGATCATCGGACCGCATTCGGCCGGCCGTGGGGCCGGGCGTTGACCGCCAGTTTGGCCGCCGCCATTACGGCCGCAGTCTTCGCCGCACCTACGTTCGCCCAGCAGCCGCCCAAGCCGGGCGCTAAGCCGCCGCCGAAGCAGGCACCCGCCGCACAGCCGCTTCAGCCGGCTCCTCCGCAGCAGCAAGCCGGCGCGGCGGAACAGCCCCAGCTCATGTATTCGCCATGGATGAAAGTTTGCGGCAAAGGGCAGGACACCAACAACAAGCAGGTCTGCGTCATCACCAAGGATGGCCGGCTGGAAAACGGAATGCCGGTCGCGATCATTCAGCTGTTTGAACCGGAAGGGGAACCGAAGGTTCTACGCGTTACCGTGCCACTCGGAATGCAGCTTGCGCACGGAACGCGTCTGCTCATCGACCAGCAGCAACCGGCGCAGTCGCCATACAAGATCTGCTTTCCGGTCGGTTGCATGGCGGACTATCCGGTGACCGACGACATGATCGCCAAGATGAAAAAGGGCCAGAATATCATCGTGCAGGCGATCAACATGCAGGGCACGCCTATCAGCCTGCCGCTGCCGCTGAACGATTTTGCCAAAGCTTATGATGGCCCGCCGACCGATCCGAAGGTATTCGAGGAACAGCAGCGAAAACTTCAGGAAGAGCTGCAGAAAAAGGCCGAGGAGGCGCGGAAGAAGCTTGAGGGCCAACAGAGCCAGGCGCCAACCGCTCCACCGCAAAAGAAATAGCCGACGCAGTTTGTATTGCTCATGTAATTGAAGGCGCGGCCAAGGGCCGCGCCTTTGCTTTTGGTCCAGCTGCTCTTAGTGCATCTGGCTGCGGCGCGGCCGGTATGCTCCGTCGTCGTCGCGCACGAACACATCGGCGACATCCGGATGCCGGATCGGCTTGCCGGACGTATCGGGCAAAAGATTTTGTTCCGAAACATACGCAATGTATTCGGTCTCAGCGTTCTCGGCGAATAAATGATAGAATGGCTGGTCCTTGCGCGGACGGATTTCGGCCGGAATGGACTGCCACCATTCGTCGGTATTGTTGAATACCGGGTCGATATCAAAAATTACGCCGCGGAACGGATGGACGCGGTGCTTGACCACCTGACCGATTTTGAACTTGGCGTTACGCACTTTTTCCATGCTGTATACTTGGGCGTTACAGCCCGTAGCGTTTGCCCATTTGTGGATCTTTGGCCGCCACGAGCCTTGCGAGGTCGAGAAGCACCTTTGCCTGCTTCCAGGTGGCATCATCTTGCATCTTGCCTTCGATCATCGCCGCTCCAGCACCATCCGGCATGGCCGCGATGATTTTCGTTGCGAACGCTACTTCCTCTGGGTCGGGCGAAAACACGGTCTTAGCGATGTCGATTTGCGACGGATGCAGCGACCAAGCGCCGGCGCAGCCCATAAGGAATGCATTTCGGAACTGCGTTTCACAGGCGACCGAATCCGAGAAATCGCCAAAGGGGCCGTAGAAAGGCTTAATTCCGGCCGCGGCGCAGGCGTCGACCATTTTCGCGATCGTGTAGTGCCAGAGGTCCTGTTGCGATGTCTGGCGCGGCGCATTGTCCTGCGCGTCCGCGAGGACCTTATAGTCCGGATGGCCGCCGCCGACGCGCGTCGTCTTCATCGCGCGCGATGCCGCCAAATCGGCCGGGCCAAGACTGATGCCGTGCATCCGGGGTGAGGCGGCAGCGATCGTTTCGACATTATTGACGCCCTGTGCCGTCTCAAGAATTGCGTGGATCAGAATCGGTTTGTGCAATTTATGGCGCGCTTCGAGCTGCGCCAACAATTGGTCGAGGTAGTGAATGTCCCAGGCCCCGTCCACCTTCGGCAGCATGATGACGTCGAGTTTGCCGCCTACAGCACCCACAATTTCCGTAACGTCATCCAATGCCCAGGGCGAGTTGAGTGCATTGATGCGCGTCCAGAGACCGGTCGATCCGAACTCGACCGCCTTGCACAATTCGATGAACCCTTTGCGCGCGGCAACCTTCGCTTCGACCGGGATCGCGTCCTCGAGATTACCGAGGATGACGTCGACCTGGCGGACGATCTCAGGGACTTTCGCGCGAACCTTGTCGATATGCGGCGGGATGAAATGGATCATCCGTTCAAGCCGGACAGGCGGTTCGCGCAGGGGCGCCGGAGCACCGATGGCGAGAGGAGCAAAGAACTGGCGTGGCAGTTTCATCGGCATCCTTCCAAAAGCACGGCTTGCCGTTTAGAGGAATGCGAGGGCCGCGCCAAGTGGGAGACCATTCGTCGCAACCCGGCGCCCGGGTCAGGGTTGGCCCGCAATCGTTCAATCGGTGTCACATGCAGCCTCTCTCCGGTGTTCTTGTCGTCGATTTCACCACATTGCTGCCGGGACCGCTGGCAACCCTGATGCTCGCGGAAGCGGGCGCTGGCGTGATCAAGATCGAGCCCCCCGGCGGGGAAAATGCGAGGTTCTTTCCGCCACTTGTTGGCCCTGAGAGCGTTGCGTTTGCCATGCTTAATCGAGGTAAGAAAAGCATGGCGCTGGACCTCAAAAACGATGCCGATCGCGCCCGGCTAGACCCCCTCATCAGACGCGCCGATATCGTGACCGAGCAATTCCGCCCGGGGGTGATGGACCGTCTCGGTCTCGGCTACAGACAGTTGCAAGCGATCAACCCGCGACTGATCTATTGCTCCATCTCCGGTTATGGTCAGAGTGGCCCCCGCGTGCATGAGGCCGGTCACGATATCAATTACATCGGCAATACCGGCCTGCTCGATCTGCAGCCCGGGCCCGGCAGGCAGCCTGTGGTGCCGCCGATGCTGGCGGCCGATATCGCCGGCGGCAGTTTTCCCGCCGTCATCAATATCCTCCTTGCGTTGCGCGCGCGCGACCAGACCGGGCAAGGTTGCCATATCGATATTGCGATGAGCGACGCCATGTTCACTTTTACCTGGGCAGCACTCGCACTCGGTGCGGCGACGGGTAAATTTCCAAAGCCCGGCGAAATGTGGCTGACTGGCGGCTCGCCGCGTTACCAGATTTATCCCACACGGGATAGAAAGCTGGTGGCATGCGGGGCGCTCGAGCCAAAATTCTGGGCAGCATTTACGGCCGCGATAAAATTGCCGAAGCAATTCATCGACGATGCCCGCGACCCGAAAGCGACGCGAGACGCAGTGGCAGAACTGATTTCCGCCAAAACTTCGGATGATTGGCGCCCAATATTCGCCGCTGCCGACTGCTGCACTACAATCGTGGTTCCGCTCGAGGAGGCAATAAAGGATCCGCACTTCGTCGAACGCGGACTCTTCGCACATCAGGTTGCGACTGCGTCTGGGAAGCGCTTTGCAGCGCTGCCGATTCCAATTGCGCCGGACTTTCGCGGTTCACCTTCGGTAAAAAAAGCGCCGAATCCCGGCTAGAGGTGCTCGCCACGCATCAACCGCGGCTGACCCGACGAAGGCGCGAGCCCTTCGCGCATCACTGCTCGGCGTAGCGGCCCGATCCGATCGATCAGATAAAGGCCGACGCCTCGCGCGCCCTGTATTGGAAGAAAATCGCTCAACAGACTGCGATTGAGCAAGTCGACGGCAAGCGTGCGGCTGTCGATGTCGGATCGCCGCAATTGATCGTAGCGCGCAAGCAGGTCCGGCCCGCCGATATCGCGCCCGTTGTGATGGGCGGCGACGGCGAGCTCGCCGATCGTCGCAGCATCGCGCAGGCCTAGATTGAGTCCCTGCGCGCCGATGGGTGGGATCACATGTGCGGCTTCACCGACGAGCGCAATTCGCTTGTCGGCAAATCGCCGCGCTGTCGCGGACCGCAACGGAAACAGACCGCGTGCGCTCTCCAGCTCGATCTTTCCAAGGATCGAATGCGACGCATGTTCAATTTTTGTGGCCAGCGCGGCATCGGGAAGAATAGCAATTTCGTCGGCGAGAGCAGGATCGAGTACCCAGACCAGGCTTGACCGATTGTTCGGCAGCGGCACCAGCGTGAATGCTCCGCCGGCGGTGTGAAATTCAGTCGAGATGTCGCCGTGCGGCCGGGAATGTCGCAAGCAGACCGTCAACGCAACTTGAGGGCAGTTGTGCTCGTCGATGCCTATTCCCGCGGCAGCTCGGCAAATAGAGTTACGCCCATCTGCGCCGATGACCAGTGCAGCGCCGAGAGTCCGGCCGCTGCCGAAGATGGCCGCAACTTCGTCCGGCCCCGCGGTTACGTTGTCTGCGTTCTCATCGATGAGCTGCAGCAAGGGCAGGTTACGGGCTTTTTGCTCGAGCGCGCTGACAAGATGGTGATTCTCAATATTGTAGCCAAACGCATCGAGGCCGATTTCAGCGGCAGCAAATTTTACTTCCGGCGCGCGCCAAAGACGGCCGGTGTCATCTATCAAGCGCATAGTTCTAAGGGGTGCGGCCTGATCTGCGCACAATTCCCACACGCCGAGCGTCCTGAGCGCAGTGACGGAACCGGCGAGCAAGGCGGTTGTGCGGTTGTCGGTCTTGGCTGATCGTTTACCCGCGAGGGCGGTGGCGATGCCGCTTCCGGCCAGCGCGATTGCCGCGGTCAATCCGGCAGGGCCGCCACCGATAACGATTGCCGGCGGACTTTGGTTATATTTGTCGATCATACAGGCATTTGCCGTGGTTCGAGATTAACCGCACTACCACGCAAAGGCCTTCCGCGGAAACCTGGCCCGAGACTTGCGGTACCGCCACTACCTACAATGCGCTATGCAGAAGGCTGACATGACCCACAGCGCAGGCCACAATTTCGATCATTTGCCGTCCGCCGCAGCAGGTCTTGCCCAGGTATTCGCGCGTCCAAAAGCGATAGCGGCTGCCTGCGTGATCGCGCTCGCCGGTCTCGGGTGGTTCTACCTCGCATTGCTGGTGGCATATTATGGCGAGTGGTCCGTTGGGTTCGGGGGAAGCCTTATACAAGCCCTATGCCGTCCACCGCCGGATGGATCATGGAGTGCGCGCGGCGTAGCACTTATCGCCTCGATGTGGTCGGCCATGACGCTAGCAATGATGCTGCCCAGCGCGGCACCCATGATTTTGACCTATGCCGGCATTGCCGATACGGCGGCGCGCAAGGGCGAGCGGATTATTTCGCCGCTGGTCCTCGCCGGTGGGTATGCCGGCGTATGGCTTGGTTTTGCGCTTCTCGCGACCGTTGTTCAAATTGCGGTCGCGCAAGCCGCGCTGATTGACCCGGACATGACTTCGGTGAGTGGCCTGTACTCAGGCGCAGTCTTTATCGGCGCCGGTATTTATCAGTTTTCCGCGCTCAAGCATGCGTGTCTTACGCGGTGCCGGCAACCGCTCCCGTTCTTTTTTACAAATTGGGCTACGACGACGCGCGGCGTATTCCGTCTCGGAATAAAACAAGGGCTTTATTGTCTCGGTTGTTGCTGGGCGATGATGCTTGTTATGTTGGCGGTCGGCGTGATGAACGCAGCCTGGATGGCGACGCTTGCCGTAACAATGACTGTCGAGAAAATGCTGACGGGACGACGATTCACTCACGCCGTTGGTGCGGTACTGATTGTTGTCGGAGCGGGCATTATACTGGTGGCGTTTGCCGCACATTGGCCTGCCAAAGTGCGGTGAGGGCGATAGAGGGATAGCGGGAGCGAGGGTTTGTCGGAAAGCTGGAATCTGAAAGGTGAGATGGCGTTGTCCTGCAGCTGCACGGTCTTCTGCCCGTGCGTATTATCTCTTGGAGAACATCCTCCGACCGAAGACCGTTGCCAGACCTGGGCCGGGATCCGTATCGATGACGGGCATTTTGATGCTGTCGACCTGTCCGGCGTCAAAGTCGGGCTGATGATGGACCTGCCGGGAATTATGGCGCGCGGCAACTGGACAGCCGCATTATTCGTTGACGACAAGGCATCGGTCCATGCGGTCAAAGGGTTGACTCGCATTTTTACGGGGAGGGTAGGCGGCACCACGCATTTGCTCTCAATCTTGGTTGGACAGTTCCTCGGTGTTCGGCAGGTACCGATTACCTATGAAACGAAGGGCGAGACCAGAATCATACGCATTGAGCAATACGTCGACGGAGCAATTACGCCGGTGCGCGGCAAGGAGGCCGGCCAGAACGTCGTCATACGCAATAGCGAATATTGGATCGGGCCGGATGTTATTGTTTCGCGCGCGGAAAAATCACGCTTCCGCGGATTTGGCCGGAACTGGAATTTGGCGGGACGGTCTGCCGAAATTGTCAAACTCGACTGGGGCAACAGTTAAGTGGATGGGTTTGAGCGCGTCCGCGCTTTCACGATTCACGTCTTTACCGCAACCGGTGCGGCGCTGGGCCTGCTGGCGCTGATCCTGGCAACGGGCGGGCATTGGGCGGCGATGTTTCTTTGTCTGGGCTTGGCGCTGGTTGTCGATGGCGCCGACGGGCCGATCGCGCGCGCGTTCAACGTCAAAGATGTGTTGCCGCGCTGGTCCGGAGAGACGCTCGATCTGGTCGTCGATTTCACCACCTATGTGTTTGTTCCGGCCTATGCGATTGCCGCAAGCGGGTTGCTGCCGCAATTTCTGGCAATACCGGCCGGTATTGTCGTGGTTATCAGCGGGGCTCTTTATTTCTCGGATCGGGAGATGAAGACGAAAGACAATTATTTTCGTGGATTTCCTGCGGTATGGAATTTGGCGGCGTTCTATCTTTATCTCATCGAGCCTCCGGAATGGGCGGCCGCGGCCGGCGTTGTGGTTTTGGCGGGCTTGAGTTTTGTTTCAATCAAGTTTCTCCACCCACTGCGCGTGCAGCATTGGCGTACATTCAATATTGGGCTTTTAATTCTTTGGGCAGTGCTCGCATTCGCTGCAGTGATTCAGGATCTTTCCCCAGACGTCTACGTCACCGTGCCGCTCTGCCTGATCGCGGTTTATTTTTTCGTGGTCGGATTATTGCGGAGCCACGCCTGATCATGTTCCATCAACGTTTGAGTATCAGGAGCAACTAATGTCCCGACCAGTTCTACTGATTGCCGGCGGCAGCCGCGGCATCGGCGCTGCCACTGCAAAACTGGCGGGCGCGCGGGGTTATGATGTCGCAATAAATTACAAAACCAACGCAAATGCGGCGGCAGGCGTCGTCAAGGCCGTCGAAAAGAGCGGCGGCAAGGCCATATCCATTCAAGGCAACATGGCGATCGAAAACGATATTGAACGCGTATTCGATACCGCCGGCGACACATTCGGCTCGCTGACCCACTTTGTTCACAGTTCTGGGATTATCGGTGAAAATTCCCGTCTGGACGATGCGAGCGCGGCAACGATGCGCGAAGTGCTGGATGTCGACACCTTCGGGGCACTTCTGTGCCTGCGTGCATGCGTGCGGCGCATGTCGACACGGCACGGGGGCAAGGGCGGCGCGGTTGTGATGCTTTCGTCGATGGCGGCGCCCCTCGGCGGCGCAAATGAATGTGTCTGGTATGCGGCCGCCAAAGCTGGCGTCGATTCGATGGTTATCGGGGTGTCCCGGGAGATCGCGAAGGAAGGGATGCGCGTCAATGCGGTAACACCAGGCGTCATTGATACCGATATTCAGCCGCCAGGGCGCGTAGAGCGCGTCACGCCCATGCTGCCGATGGGCAGAGCGGGGCAGGCGGATGAGGTCGCCGAAGCAGTCATGTTCCTGCTATCGGATGCGGCCTCTTACATCAATGGCGCGAATTTGCGCGTCTCTGGCGCACGCTGACCCGCCTTGCGCTCGCCGTTTTGCCGCCTATTATCGCGGCCGAAGTCCACCCCACACAACCAGCGTAATTTAGGAGTGAAACATGGTCGCGGCAGTGCGCGTTCACAAACCCGGCGGTCCCGAAGCCTTGACCTACGAGGACGTACAAATCGCTGCACCTGGCCAGGGGCAAATCAAGCTCAAACAGCATGCCTGTGGCGTCAATTTCATCGATGCCTATTTTCGGATGGGCATGTATCCCTCGCCGGTCGGTTTGCCTTTCATCGCCGGCAATGAAAGTGCCGGCGAAGTGATCGCAGTTGGCCCTGGCGTCACCGATATCAAAATAGGCGATCGTGTCGCCTTTGTCGGGCCGCTTGGAGGCTATGCCGCGGAGCGGCTTGTCCCGGCCGATCGTGCGGTAAAGCTGCCTGATAACATTTCCTATGATCAGGCGGCCGGCATGATGCTCAAGGGCATGACGGTGCAGTACCTGCTCAACCGAACCTATAAAGTCGGCAAGGGCACCATCTGCTTGATTCATGCGGCGGCAGGCGGCGTCGGCTTGATCGCGTGCCAATGGGCAAACCACCTCGGCGCTACCGTCATCGGTACGGTCGGCTCCAAGGAGAAGGCCGAACTGGCCAAGAAGAACGGATGCCACCACACGATTCTTTACCGCGACGAGGATTTTGTCGCGAAGGTGAAAGAGATCACCAGCGGCAAGCTTTGCGATGTGGTCTATGACGGTATTGGCAAGACGACGTTCCCAGGTTCGCTCGATTGCCTTCGTCCCCTCGGTTATTTCGTGAGCTTTGGCAGCGCTTCGGGCCAGATCGACGCGTTCAATATCAATATCCTGCAGACCAAGGGCTCGTTGTTCGCTACACGGCCGACCCTCAATCACTATGTGGCAAAACGTGACGACTTGATTGCCACCGCGGCCGATCTATTCAAGGTTGTCGGTTCCGGCGCGGTGAAGATTCCGATCAATCAGAAGTACTCGCTCAAGGATGCCCCCAAAGCGCACAAGGAAATGGAAGGCCGTGACACGACTGGCTCGTCCATTCTTGTGCCTTAGCAGCTTGCGACATGTCAGCGCGCGCGGTGGCGATTATTATTATTTGCGCCGCCGCGCCGCTCGCGCATGCGGGCGGTACCGCGGATTTTGAGGTTTTGGCGATCGTTCAAAAGCATTGCGTGATGTGCCATGCCGTGAGGCCCACGCACGAAAGCGTCCAGGAAGCACCGAAAAACATTACGCTGGAGACTATCGCAGATATCAGAAAAAACGCGATGGCAGTCTATGCGCAGGCCGTTCAAAGCAAGGCGATGCCGCTCGGCAACCAGACTGGCATGACCGACGCCGAGCGCGGCACGCTCGGCCGGTGGGTGAGGGAATTGCAATGACAGGCGAATCAAAGCCATGGGGTATTTTCGCGACCCTGGCCCTTGGCGCGATCGCATTGGTGATTAGCCAGCTATCCGGTGTTGCCGCGCTGATTGCGTGGTATGGGCTTGAAATCCGTAACATCTCGACGATGGCCCAGCACGGCGGAGCCATCATGTTGTTCATCGCGGTGTCATCTCCGGTTCAGGTTGCGATGCTTGCGCTTGCTGCCAGCGCTAAAGGCAATGTGGCTGAATACCTCGGATACAAATTGCCAAGCAGGGGCGAACTTGTATTCAGCATAGTGGTACTGGCGGTGATGATCGCGGCCGGCGATGCTGTGAGCTGGCTGGCCGGACGAAATGTCGTCGACCGCTTTCAATCGGACATCTATCAGTCTGCAAAGAACGTGAGCCTGCTGCCGCTGCTGCTTGTCGCCATAGCGGTTCTCGTTCCCATCAGCGAAGAAACTCTATTTCGCGGGTTTCTCATGCGCGGTTGGCTTCGCTCGCCGCGTTCGGCATGGCCGGCGATCCTGGTGACCGCGGGACTTTTTGCCATCATTCACGTACAATACGATTGGTTTCTTATCGGTCAGGTGTTCGCCTTCGGGGTGCTATTCGGCTGGGCCCGGTGGGCGACCGGTTCAACCATATTGACGGTGGTGCTTCATGCCATCGTCAATCTGGAGGGCATGGTCGAAACGTTTTTGAGCCTGGGCAGCTGAACGGACCCGCCTGGCCGGATTCACAGCAATGCTGCAATCCGCATAATAGCAGGGTGATGCTTGATGCCGGCGGGAAGGCGCGGCAGGCCAACCACCCCGGCGGGGCCGGCGAAGCGCGCGATGCTTGCAACCGTCTCGTCGAGTTCGACCGTATCGCGATCGCCCTCACTCACCACGATCGCGGCTACAGTAAGTTTGCGTTGCGCCAGAACGTCGAGTGCGGTCAACGTGTGGCTGATAGTGCCGAGATAGCCGCCGACCACAAGCACGAGCGGAATATCGAGAACCGTCATCCAGTCGAGCACGGTGCGCTTGCCATCGAGTGGAACCATAATGCCACCCACACCTTCTATGAAGAGTGGCCCCATCGCCGCGTCGATTGCGGCACGGCTGAACGCGATCAGTTCGTCAAAATCAATGTTGCGGCCTTCACGCGCGGCGGCCAGATCCGGCGACACAGGCGCGCGAAAGCGCCACGGCGCAATCCGGCTCACTTCGGCGGCTGTGACGGGGCGGCCAAGCGCCGTCAGCAAAACTGCCGGATCGCTGGTTTCCACCACCGATGAATCATATCCACTTACCACGGGCTTGAGCGCGGCGACTGGCTGATTCGATTCCCGCAGATAACGAATGAGGCCGGCTGTGACGAAGGTCTTGCCTATATCGGTGCCGGTCGAGGTGATGAAATAGGCAGACACAAGCTCAGCTCAATATCTTTTCGCGGACGAAATCCGCCAGATTCTCGATTTTGTCGTTGGGGTGCTGGGCCGTGAAGGTCAGACGGAGGCGGGCGGTCCCCGGTGGAACGGTCGGCGGCCGAATCGCGACCACGAGGTAGCCCTCGCTTTCGAGCAGGCGTGAGGCAGCCAGGGCGCCCTCTTCGTCGCCGATCACGATTGGTACAATCGGGCTGTGCGCCGGTGGAAGGCCGGCACGCTTTGCGAACGCCTTCGCCTTTTCAAGCGGCAGGGCGGCGTAGGCAGGCTCTCGCTCAATGAGATCGAGCGCCGCAATCGCAGCGGCGACACAGGCCGGCGGCAGGCCTGTCGAATAAATCAATGTGCGTGCGCGATTGCGCATCAATTCCACCACGGGTGCGGAGGCGCAAAGATAACCGCCATATGACCCGATCGCCTTCGAAAGCGTGCCCATCTGCAGAGGAACGGGAATGTGCGCATTGGCCGAGAAACTCGAACCGCGTCCGCCGCCGACCACGCCGATGCCGTGGGCGTCGTCCGACATCAGCCAAGCGTCGTAGCGCTGAGCGAGGGTGAGTAGTTCATCGAGCGGCGCCAGGTCGCCACCCATTGAAAAAACGCCGTCCGTCACGATTAAAGCGTGAGGGTGCTGTGAGCGGCGTTTTTCCAAGAGCTCGTTTGCATGATCGATGTCATTGTGGCGGAAGATCATCATTGTTCCGCGCGACAGTTGCGCGCCTGCGTAAATACAGGCGTGGGAAAGTTCATCGACCAATACGAGGTCGTCGTCGCCGACCAGAACCGGGATGACTCCGGTATTGGTTAGGTAGCCGGAGCCAAACACGCAAGCAGCTTCAGTTGATTTGAAATGCGCAAGGCGTGCCTCCAGCTTGGCATAGAGTGGGTGATTGCCGGTTACCAGGCGAGAGGCGCCCGATCCTGCGCCATATTCCTCAATCGCCGCAACGGCTGCTTGCTTGATCGCCGGGTGCTGCGTCAAGTTAAGGTAGTCATTGCATGAGAACGAGAGAAGCTGACGCCCGTCTCTTTCGACCCAAATGCCGTCTTCTCGCAGTGTCTCGCTCAGCGACCGGTAGAGCCGCCGCCGCTTGAGATCGTCGAGTTTGTCCTGCGCGAAGCTATCAAGCGAGTGCATCAGTGACCTTGCCATGCCGCGAACCAGATGCTTAGCACGATTGGGGCAGGGAAGCGTCAATGCCGCATGAATTCAGCAAAAACAATGCCGTGCCAGCCTGGTACGCGGCTGGCTTCGATCACGTCTGGCTGCCCTATGCGCAGATGAAGACGGCTCCTCTGCCTCTTCCCGTCGTGCGCACGGAGGGTGCCAGAATTGAGCTGGCCGATGGCCGTGAATTGATCGACGGGATCGCCAGCTGGTGGACTGCATGCCACGGATACAATCACCCGTATATCAAACAGGCCGTCGAAGCCCAGCTTGCCGCGATGCCCCACGTCATGTTCGGCGGCCTTGTTCACGAACAGGCGTTGCGGCTTGCGCAGCGGCTTGCCCGAATGCTCCCCGGCAATCTGGGGCGCGTGTTCTATTCCGATTCCGGATCGGTAGCGGTCGAGGTGGCCCTCAAAATGGCGGCACAGTACTGGGCGAACAGCGGCGCACACGGGAAAAACAGGTTTGTCGCATTCAAAAACGGCTATCACGGAGATACCGCCGGTGCGATGGCGGTCACCGATACGGAAGGCGGAATACATGCTGCATTCCAAGGTGTCCTAGCGGCACAGTACGTCGCGGCATTGCCGGACGAACCGCCTGCAATCTCGGCGTTTGAGGATCTGCTCGATAAGCATGGCGGTACGATCGCCGGGATCATCATTGAGCCGCTGGTGCAGGGTGCCGGCGGGATGAGATTTCATGATGCAGGCATTCTTCGGCGGCTTCGCGCTCTCGCCGACCGGCATAATACGCTGTTGATTTTCGACGAAATATTTACCGGGTTTGGCCGGACTGGAATGATGTTTGCGTGCGAGGAAGCCGAGGTATCCCCCGACATCATCGTCCTTTCAAAGGCCCTGACGGGCGGCACGCTGCCACTCGCGGTGACTGTTGCCACTCGTAAGATCTTTGACGCATTTTGGTCGGATGATCCGAAAAAGGCGTTGATGCACGGGCCGACTTACATGGCAAACGCCCTTGCGTGCGCAGCAGCGAATGCATCCCTTGATCTATTCGAACAGGAGCCGCGGGTACACCAGGTGCGGGAAGTCGCGGTGGCGCTCGAGAAAGGTCTGGCGCCCTGCCGGGAATTCCCGGGTGTCAAGGATGTGCGCGTAAAAGGGGCAATCGGTGTCGTCGAACTGGATCGTATCGACGACCTCAACGCGCTGCGGCTTCAATTTATCAACGAAGGCGTATTTATTCGACCGATTGAAAACGTCGTTTACCTGACGCCGGCATTCACAATTACGGAGGACGAGCTCAGTTCGCTAACCGGTGCAGTCTGCCGAATCGTAGGCAACTTAGGCCGCCGATGAATATAAAGAAATCCTAGAAACCGACCGCAGTGCCGTGCAGGTCGTATTGATCGGCCCGCTCGATTTTGACAGTTGCAATTTCACCCACTCGCAGCGGGCGACGGCTTGCAACATATACGGCTCCGTCGATCTCGGGTGCGTCCGCCATCGAGCGTCCTTTGGCGACGGAGGGTCCTATTTCGTCGATGATGACCTTCTGTCGTGTTCCAATGTTGCGCTTGAGCCGTCGCGCTGAAATCTTTTGCTGTGTCTGCATGAAACGATGCCAGCGCTGGTCCTTGATATCGTAAGGCACAGCTTCCGCCGTGCCGTTAGCGGCGGCGCCGTTGACTGGCTCGTATTTAAAGCAGCCGACACGGTCGAGCGAAGCTTGCTCCAGCCACTCAAGCAACATTTCAAAGTCGGCGTCGGTTTCGCCGGGAAATCCGACGATGAAGGTCGAGCGCAATGTCAGGTCGGGGCACTGCTCGCGCCAGCGCGCAATCCGTTCCAATGTTTTTTCCTGCGCAGCAGGACGGCGCATGCGCTTGAGAACGTCGGGGGAGGCGTGCTGAAACGGGATATCAAGGTAGGGCAATATTTTTCGATCTGTCATCAACGGAATGACGTCGTCGACGTGGGGATAAGGATAGACGTAGTGCAAACGAATCCAGATGCCCAGTTCGCCTAACGCGCTGGCAAGGTCGACGAATTTTGCGCGCACTTCCTTTCCGCGCCATTGGCTGCCCGCGTATTTGATATCGAGACCGTAGGCGGAGGTATCCTGCGAGATCACGAGCAACTCCTTGACGCCCGCGGCCACGAGTTTCTCCGCTTCGCGCAGAACGTCAGCTGCCGGGCGCGAGACAAGATCGCCGCGCAGCCTCGGAATGATGCAAAAGGTACAGCGATTGTTGCAGCCTTCTGAGATCTTCAGATAGGCGTAGTGCCGGGGTGTCAGTCTGATGCCCTCGGGCGGGACCAGGTCCAGGAACGGATCATGCTTCGGCGGCAGCACCTTGTGCACGGCCTGAACGACGCTTTCGTATTGCTGAGGGCCGGTAATCGCCAGAACATCGGGATAGGCGGATGAAATAGTTTCAGGCTCTGCGCCCATGCATCCTGTGACGATGACCTTGCCGTTTTCCTTCAGCGCACTCCCGATCGCGGCGAGAGATTCGGCTTTGGCGGAATCGAGAAATCCGCAGGTGTTGACGATGACAAGATCGGCGCCCTGATGTTGACGCGAGAGCTCGTAGCCCTCGGCGCGCAGGCGCGTGACGATGCGTTCGCTGTCGACAAGCGCCTTCGGGCAGCCGAGCGAAACAAAGCTGATCTTGGGCGCGACGTCATCGGCTTTGCGGACATCATATTTCATTGGAGCACGGGCTAGCTGCGAATGGCGGCAAGATCAAGGGCGGCAAACACTGCGTTTCGAGAGAAAATTGCGCGCCATCGCCAATCACGCCGGGAATGAGCGTCTAATCAAGCGTTACGCAGGGCTTCAGCCTCTGCGTAGAACTTCTTTTCCCAGGCTCTTTGGTTGTCCATGCCTTCGCGAATGAACGGGGTGAACATCGCGAGATGCAGCAAAAGCCAATTGATCAGGTTGGCAGGGAACCGCAGCGGCTTGCGGAAATCGACAAACAGGACGACGCGGGTATGTGCCGTCCGATTCCAGGCTTCGTGCTCGTAGGCATCGTCGAAAACGACTGCTTTGCCCTCTTGCCATCGATAGAGTTCGTTCTCGACACGAATGCCGAGTTGCTCGCGCGGACTGGGGACGATCAAGCCGAGATGCAGGCGGAGCACACCATTATATGGCCCGCGATGCGGTGGCAGATGCTTACCGGGCTCGAGGATTGAAAACATTACCGTAATTAGCCCAGGGATATTTTGGCAAATGCGCCAGGTTTCCGGACACCGTTTGATGTTATTCTCGGAGCGATATCCATAGCCCGCGAGAAGGTAGGTCTTCCACCCTCGATCGGTGCTGATGGTTGACACATCGGCGGCAAGTTCATGAAATCCGGGCAGCTCGTCCTTGCGTGTGAGCACCCTGTCAAGTTCGCTGCGGATCGCGTGCCATTCGCGCTCGATCGACCGGGTCCACGGAAAAACCGCATTATTGTAAATCGGCGGATTGCCGACCTTGCTTTGGGCGAGATTGAGCTTCTCGGCCAGTGCTACGATATGCATAAAGAAGCGAGTCACGAAGCTCGGCCGCTCAAGTGGTTTCAATCCGGTCGTGCCGAATTTCTGGGCGGGCTTGTTGTCGTGACTGGATTGCTGTTCCGCGACGGTACTCAATGCCAGGATCCTCCGCGCATCCCTTGGAATTACATGTTTTCTCTTGTCACAATAGCAAGGGGCCTCCGGGTGCGGAAGTTCTCACAATCGAGCGGGACGTGGTTGGCGGAGGGTCGCGGGCAGGACTATCGTATGATTCGGCAAGGGATTGGACATGAATCGTTCCCTCATCGTGATTGGGCTGTGTTTTGCCGGCATATTGTTTTGCATCGGCCTAGCAGACGCTGGCGATAGCAGGGTCGCTCCATGGCGCTATAACGATCACAGCCGGGATATGCCGTATCCGCGCAGTGTGCGTGCGGCATCGGTATGGGCATCCGGACGCTGTTGGAGTGAATGTGGTTCCTACTGCGCGTGGGGGATGGCGGGCTGCCTCCGAGTCGACTCACAAGGGCATTGTCTCAAGTTAACCGATAAATGTGACCGTTATTGCCAGCGCGAATGCCGGACGATGGGTGGACCACTCCTGCCGATCGAATTTCCCTGGGAATAAGCAAACGTCTCAACAATGTTGCGCTGCCTAGAGTGAGCGGTACGCGCGCAGTAATTCGCGGCCGTAGTCGTTACCATTGGGCGTGCGCACGAGCGCATGCGCGTGCCGGCGATTGTAACCAGTGTTTGGGAGCGCAACACCCGGCTGGTGATAAAATTCGACGAATATGATTGGACTGTAGATGCGATAATAGAAAGGGCTGATCGGGTCGAACTGTCCAATCCAGGCAAAAATGGTGCGATCAAGATATCGACGAGCCTCGTCCAGTCGAGCTTCCGCGTGGCCGGGCGGAAGTCGGTCCGTATATAGGGCGATCAGATCGATGAACTCATCCTGCTGCGTTGAATTCATTTCAGCGAATGATAGTCCCCGGTACGGAACGACGATGTTATCTTTAAATCCCGATGCAAAACCATCGAAGGGCAAATCCATGCCGATCATTGCTGTGGCGCGTTGTGCGGGCGTCAATGCATTCATGAATGCCCAACCTCTGGCTTCTTCGTCCCGAAGAACGGTTGTGCCCTTGTAGATGCCGGACTCTGCGAGGACGGGCTCCGACCCCAGTAGCATCGGGGTGAGCACGATCTGATCACCCTGGACGAAGCAATTGATGTTGCAGTGATGGCCGTCGAGTTGCCAGCCCCATGGCGTGTTCGGTGATGGCTCGCCGAAAATGCTGAGCCAGTAGAAATGCTCGCCGAATTCTTCGGGAAGCCCGGTGAGTTCAGCGAGATGCTCGTTGAGCTTCATGGCATTGCGGGCGGTTTTATAGGCGCGCGTGCCTGTGCCTGCCCGCAATAGTCCATAGGCAAGCTCTCGCTGGCGATCCGTCAGTTCGGCGAGGCAAAGGCCATGGCGCATAAGATTGCGATGGATATTGCTCCAAGCCCGCCACGCCTCGTCGGCCACGTCGAAGAGCACGGTCGTTTTCTGTTCTTGGTCAAGTGAAGCGAGAAATAGACTTGCGGCGGCGACCAGCGGTTGAGCCGTTGTGCCGGATTTGCGGAGCGGAAACAGGCCGCGTTCGACTTCACCTGATGCCGTAATTCCCTTGAATGGTTCCTTGAGCGCGACCCGCCACCCGGTGAACAGGTCCTGTAAGGCCTGCGACACCTTCGTTTCGTCAATACGGGGCGGCGCGCCGCGTCGGCGACGGATCGGTGTGGAAGTGGTGCTGGTCATCGCGCGCTCTGGATTGGCAATTCAAAGCATTGCCTGAAGGGTAAGCCAGCGCAATCTTGTTGCAGGCCCGCCAGGCGCTCTCTTCGATTGGCCGCCCGCCCATAATGTGCTGTATTCCCGAAAATACAGGGAAAATTGTGAAGCTTGTCCTTTTCCAGACGTCACAAACCGGGGAGCCCACCCCGGGAGCTCTGACGGACCGCGGGGTGGTCGACCTTTCCAGCGCTGTACGGAAGAACCACACACCGCAACTGGTGATGCAAGGAATCATCGATGAGTTCGACCAGTTGCGCCCGGCGCTCGAAAGGCTAGCAACGGAAGGCCCAGCCTTTCCATTGGAGAAAATTCGCCTGCGGCCGCCGTTGCCGCGACCGGGAAAGATACTTGCGTGCATTGCAAACTATTGGGAGCACGCGCAACGCGAAGCTCGCCCCCTTAACATGTTTATGAAGAATCCGGACGCCGTGATTGGGCCGGGCGATACGATCGTGTTACCCGAGTACACCGTGCCGTGGATGTTCATGCACGAGGCGGAGCTTGCCTTGGTGATCAAGGGGCCCGCCAAGATGGTAAAAGCCAAGGACTGGAAGAAGGCCGTATTCGGATATACGGCGATGATCGATGTGTCCGCCCGCGAACAGGGCCGTCGAACGTGGCCGGCAAACCCGCACACGAGCTGGCTCGGCAAGTCATTCGACACATTTGCTCCTCTTGGCCCTTGCATTGCCACCGCTGACGAAGTGAACGATCCCAATGATCTTATTGTCCGCTTCTGGAACGACGGGCAGCTCCGTCACAATTACAATACCGACGATATGGAGCATCGCGTTCCCGAACTGGTGGAATTTGCAACCACTGTAATGACGATGAATTCAGGTGATCTCATCGCCTGCGGAACCAATCATGAAGGCCTGGGTGCGCTCCAGGACGGCGAAGCTGTAGATATTGAAATTCAACACATCGGGAAAATGACCCTGAAGGTGTTCGATCCGCTGAAAAGAAAATGGGAGCGCGGCATTTATATGGGCGCCGATTCCACAAATCCCGACGCGGTCAAGCGCCATCGGCCTCACTGACGCGCGTTTGCGCGGCTTACCGCGTAGCGGTTGCAAGGCGATGCCTGCCCATAAGCACCTATCGGACCGAACCACGCTGCGCCGATGGACAACCCTGCCTCCTCCAGACATAATTTGCTCAAGCACCAAGAAATGGGGGAGAGACGTCATGCAGGCCCCTGCGAGCGCACTACGTGCGCGCAAGTCGGCCATGGACCCGAACGAATGGAAAGTTCGTGTCGATCTCGCTGCCGCATTTCGGCTCGCAGCGCTACAAGCGTGGGATGAACTCTTGTTTGCCCATTTGTCCGCGCGAGTTCCAGGCCATCCAAACCAGTTTTTGATGCACCCGGCGGCAATCCTGTTTGAGGAAGTCACCGCTTCCAACCTGCATAAGCTTGACGAGCACTGCAACCACGTCGAGCCAAGTGACGAGTTGCCGCATAAATTCGCGTTTCCATTTCATAAAGGTATTTATGACGCGTTCCCGCAGGCGCAGTGTGTCATGCACCTGCACACGAAATACGCAACTGCCGCAGCCATGCAGGAGCAGGGGCTGGTCCCAGGAAACCAATATGCGATGTGGCTCGGGCCGATCGGCTATCATGACTACGAGGGCCTTCTCTCCACTGACGAAGAGGGCCAGCGTCTCGCGAGAAATTTCGGCGACAAACAGATCGTCCTTCAACGTGGCCACGGTTTCGTGTTGTGGGCCCATTCTGTGCACGAAGCCTACATGCTTGCCTTTCTGGTCATTCGCGCCTGTGAAACTCAGATCCGGTCAATCGCAGGAGGCGTCAAAGCCTACGTGCCGCCGCAACACGTTCTGGACGCCACCATCGGCCAAGCGAGGATCATCACGGACGGTAGCGCGCCGTTCAACCAGATGACGTGGCGGGCGTTGTTGCGAAAGCTTGATCGTGACGCGCCGGATTACAAGACCTGAGGTCCAGCCCCTGCTTGCTATGAAGTGCCGCCCGCGGTCGCAGCGCAGAATTTACAACGGAGATTGTAATGTCGGTCATGGAGCGCCCGCTCACCGAGAGCTCGCTGCCCATCTACCACCGATCGATTGACTGGGAAGCCTTATATAGGCGCTATCCCGTCCCGGACGTGTTCGCAAACACACGCTGGAAATGGTCGCCCGACGAAATTCGAGCGTTCCAGAACGAACAATTCCTCGATCTGATGAAGGCCGGCTGGCAGAACGAATTCTATAAGCGGCGTTGGACAGCGGAGGGGCTGGAGCCGGGCGACATCAAGGGCATCGACGATATAGTCAAGCTTCCGACTTTTGACTCCGGAGATATCAAGAAAGACCAAGAAGAGAACTCGCCCTTTGGCCTGATCAACGGCGACGTCGCCAAACGAATGCAAACGACGCCGATGAAACTGCAGACGAGCGGCGGAACCACGGGAAAGCCGCGACCGACGCTTTACGGTCCGCAGGAATGGGAACTCAATGGGCTCACGCATGCGCGGGTCCTGTATATCTGCGGCGTCCGCCCCGGCGATCGTGTTCAAATTCCCCATACATGTTCGCTCGGCAATGCCGGATGGTGTTGCTACAAGGCTTGCCACGATTATCTGGGAGCGTTGCCGATCACCACCGGCACCGGGGCGGTGACGTCATCGCGGCGACAAATCGAAATTGCCCAAGAGTGGGGGACAAATGTCTGGTATGTCCGCCCGGAATACGCAACACAACTTGCCAAGGTCGCGCGCGACGAATTGAAATTCGACGTGCGCAATCTCAAGACCAAATTCCTCGGTTGCGGCTTGGGTCCCGACACCGACAATGCCTTCCGCAATCAGCTCGAGGATCTGTGGGGCTGCGATGTTTTTGATATGTATGGCACCCACGAGATGGGCATGGGCGCTTTCGAATGCCGGCACAAATCCGGCATGCATTTCCACGAAGACAGCACCTATTTCGAAGTTGTCGGCGTGGAAGACAATAAGCCGGTGGCTAACGGTGAAATCGGCAACATGGTTTGCACGATTTTGCACCGCCGCCAGCAACCAATGATCCGCTTCAATCTACGGGATCTGACCCGGATTGTTTCTGTCGAGCGTTGCGAGTGCGGGAGCTGTTTCCGCCGCATGCAAAAGATGCTTGGCCGGAGTGACACCATGGTGCGGATCCGCGGGGTCAGCGTCTGGCCTCAGGCGTGCCTGCCTGCAATCAAAAGCGACACCCGCACGACCGGCGAGTGGTTGTGCATTGCGGACCGCAATGTCAGCGACGGCGTAGTGCGGGACGAGATGACGGTCAAAGTCGAGGTCCGCGACGATGCGCCCGGATGGGATGGGCTCAAGGACCACATCGAAAAGCGGCTACATTCCGATCTGGGCCTGCGGCTCAATGTAGAATTGGTCGCGGAGGATGCCCTGATCGAGTGGTCAAACCGCGGACGCGAAGGCAAGCCAAAGCGAATTCTTGACCGGCGTTACGAGAAAAAGTGACGGCCTTCATGCGTTATTTTGATTGCCACTCGCATTTTTCCACGAAGGCCGGCCTGCATCACGCCTCGCAGGGAGATTATGAGCAGGCGCAGCGGGTATTCAAACGAAAGCGAACCTTCGAAACCGAGGAGCAGATGGCGGACGGATTTCGCACTCGTCATGTCCGTACCATCCTGGACATCTACAGAACCTGGCGGATGACGGACGAGGATGAAATCCGAGCGTCTAATGACTATGCTACCGGTTTCGCGCGCAAGAACACGGACATCGTCTACGGCAATTGGCTTGCCATCAATCCCGCAATGAAGGAGTTCTGGCTGAAGGAATACGCGAGGCTCGCGGCGAAGGAGTGCGGCTTTCTCGGCTTCTGCCAAAGCCAGAACAGTCTCGGCTATCCGGCCAGTGACCCGATATGGGATCCGTTCTACAAGTTGTCGATCGATGCCGGCGCGCCCGTGCTCCTGATGACCGGTTTGACCGGAATCGGGCAGGGAATGCCCGGCGGCAAAGGTATCCTGCTTGAGGACGGGCACCCCCGACACGTCGATCGGGTCGCGGCGCGCTTTCCCGAGTTGAAGATTCTCGCCGGCCGACCGGCCTGGCCATGGCAGGACGACATGATTGCGGTGCTGCTGCACAAGGCCAATGTCCATTACGAAGTGCATGGCTGGTCGCCGAAATATTTCACTCCTGCGCTGAAAAAGGAGATCGGCTGGCGGCTGCAGGATCGTGTGATGTTCGGGTGGGACTGGCCGACATTGACGCTGGAGCGACTGGTCGATGACTGGCGGTCGCTCGGTTACACCGAGGAAGTTTACGAAAAGGTCTTCCATCGTAACGCCGAGCATTTCTTTCCCGGCGCCATGCCATAGTGACGATTTCCATGCACGATATCGCGACGCTAACGGGTGAACTCCGGGCGATTGCCGGGGGCGATCGGGTCAAGCCCGAGAGCCTTTCTCGGATCGTATCGGAAGTGTTCGAACATTGCGGCGTTTCGCGGCCTGAGGCGGGCATCGCGGCGGAAGTGGCCCTTTGGGCGCAATTGCATGGTTCCGACTCGCACGGCGTCGTGCACCTGCCGTTGTATGTGCGGGGATTGCTGGACCGAACGATCAAGGCGCGCCCTGACTTTTCTGCACAACGAGCGATGCCTTGCTGCGCGGTGCTCGACGCCGATCACGGCCTGGGACTCGTCGCAAGTCGGCGCGCAACGGACATGGCGATCGACATCGCGAGGGAACATGGACTTGGCGCAGTCGCGGTGCGCAACAGCAGCCATTTCGGCGCAGCCGGTTACTACGCCGAACGTGCGGCCGAGCGCGGCATGATCGGCCTTGCTTTCACGAATGCCATGCCAGCGATTGCGCCGACGGGTGGGACCGAAGGGTTGCTCGGTACCAATCCTATCGGCGTCGCTTTTCCGGTTCCGGATGCCGATCCCATCATTGCCGACATGGCGACCGCGATGGTGGCGCGGTCGCGGATCCGTCATGCGCTTGCGGCCGGGGAAAAAACCATTCCGGAAGGCTGGGCGCTTGATTCAACTGGTCGGCCGACAACCGACCCTGCGGTCGCAGTCAAAGGCTCCTTGCTCCCGATCGGTGGCCCGAAAGGATACGCGCTGTCGCTGATGGTCGAAATTCTTTGCAGCGCGCTTTCTGACGGCGAGCCTGGATTTCAGGTCACCTACGAGAACATGGTCAAGCGGCCCAGCAATATCTGTCAGTTTTTCCTCGTGCTCAATCCGGCAGGCTTCGCCGGAGGCGAACGCTACGGTGCGCGCGTTGCGCATATCGCCGATGTGGTAAGGCAGGCGAAACCTATGGAAGGCGGCACATCGCCACGGCTGCCAGGCGCCCGCGGGCACGCGGTCAAGTCCAGAGTCACTGCCGAAGGCATCGTCATGTTCGGCAATCTACGCAGCGCGCTCAACAATGTTGCGGGCATGCTGGAAGCCCACACTGGGGCGTCATGATCGTTCTATGAGCGCTGTGCGACCTGGCTTGACGAGGCCGCATGCTCACCTAAGCGAGCAGATGCATGATCCACAGCGATATGGCGGGGATATAGGTTACGAGCATCAGCGCCAGAATTGCGATTCCGACGAACGGAATGAGGCCGACATAGAGTGTCGCCGACGGCGTCTTGAACAATGCCTGGCAGACAAAGATATTGAGGCCGAATGGCGGGTGGAACGTGCCGATGGTCAGGTTCATGACGACAATCACCCCAAAATGAATCGGGTCGATGCCGAGCGAAGCTGCTACAGGTGCGAGCAGAGGCGTGAGCATGATCAGCGCCGACGCCGGATCAAGGAAACAGCCGACGAAAAGCAGAAAGGCGTTGATGACAAGCAGCACCACCCAACGCTCGGAATGAAGCGCAGTTATTATCGATACGGTGTCTTGCGCGATTCCACTGATGGTTAGTAACCAAGCATAGAGACCGGCGACCGATACAATGATGAAAATAAGCCCCGTCAGATACATTGCCCGCGCGCCGGTCTCGAAGATCTCGCGCAAGGTTGTTTCGCGGTAGATAAAATAGCTCACGAAGATTGCATAGACGCTGGCGATGCCGGCGGCCTCGGTCGGAGAAAAAACGCCGGAATAGATGCCGCCGAAGATAATGCCGATAGCGCCGATCGCCCAGATGCCATCGCGGGTGGCGATCAGGAATTCTCGGAACGAAAACTTCCCGGTTTCCATGATCCCGGCGCGCCACGAGTGATAATAGATATAGACGCCGAACATTCCAGCAAGCAGAAGCCCAGGCCCTATTCCGGCGGCAAATAACTGAATGACGGAAGTGTCGGACGCAATTCCGTAAATGATCATCGCGATCGATGGCGGTATGAGATTGTCGAGAGCGCCCTCGGCAGTGATCAGGGCCGAGGCAAACCGTTCGCTGTACCCTGCTTCACGCATGCGCGGGTATGTCAGAGTGCCGATTGCAGCGGTGGCAGCGGTGGTCACCCCGGAGATGGCACCAAAGAGCGCTGCAAATCCGAGCGAGGTCATGGGAATATGCGCGCGAAAGCCGCCAATCATGGAGGCAACCCACCGCAGGAGCCTGGCCGATATTCCACCGCGCGACATGAGGTCGCCGGCAAAAATAAAAAAAGGCACTGCGAGGAGGGCATACTTATTGAGGCTGTTGAAAATATCCTGATGCACAACAGCCATCGGGAGATCGAAAAAACCGAGCAGGATCACCAGCGACGTGGCAAGCAAAAGGAGGAATATGGGAAATCCCAGCAGCAACAGTACGAAGGGCAGGATAGCCATAACCCAATACATCGCGCTGCCCCGTCAATCGAACTTGCCGGTAATGTACGAACGGATCCGCAGGAGCGCCGCTATGGCCATGAAACTAAACCCGAACAACAAAGCCGTATGCGGAATGACGAGCGGGATATCGGTGCCGGCCGTCACGCCGTGATTGCGATAGTGCAGCATGACCACCTTCCACGACTGCATCGCCGTGTAGATCGTGCAGACGATGAGGGTCAGCGCTATCGCTATGTTGACGATACGTTTCCAGAATGGACTCATGCCCGAGTAGACGAGATCCATGTTCAGATGGCCGCCGCGGTAGGTAATCGAGCCGGCAACCAGGAACACCGCCCAGATGACCAGAAAAATGAGGATCTCTTCGGCCCAGAATATCGGGTCCGAGAAGACGTAGCGGGCAACCACATTGATGACGTTGATGGCGGCAGCGAGGAAAAACAAAATACCCGCTGCAACATGTGGAATCTTGATGAAGATGAATTCCTCGACTTGCTTAGCCTTTAGTGGCTTGGGGTCGTCGCTCATCCGTTCTCAGGCTCCGAATCAGCACGACGTTTTGCGGCCGGGGCCTGAACCGTATCGCCCAGATCGGTGGCCCCGAGTTGCCGGCGCGCACATGAATACGCGCCGGCAATTCACTCTATCGCTAGTATTTTTTCGAGACGGTCTGGATCTTTTCGTAGAAGGCTTTGAGTACGGGGTCGCCCTTGGTCACATCCGCACCGATTGGCTTGAGACGTTTCTCGAGCTCAGCTTGCTCGGCGGCCGGCAAGGTCACAATCTCCCCGCCGCGCTGCTCGATCCATACCTTGCGCAGCGCTGCCACTTCGTCGATCGCGGTCTGCCGCGCCCACGGCTGCAATTTGCGGGCCTCTTCGACGATGATCTTGCTCAGGTCCGGCGGTAGCTTATCAAGCCAGGCTTTGCTCAGCCCGCCGAAGGAGATCAGCAGGGTGTCGTGGGTTTCGAGCAGCGTCTTGCCGACATTCTGCAGGTTAAAGTTGGTGTAGATCGACATGCCGCTCATCGTGCCGTCGATCACGCCATTCTGGAGCGACGTGATCATTTCCGGCAGGCCCATCGGCACGGCGGTAGCGCCCAGCGCACCCATTCGCGCGCGTTCGGCCGGCGTTGCGTTGACACGCAATTTCATGCCCTTGAAATCGTCGATATGACGAAGGGGTTTCTTTGCTCCAAAGTAAAGCGATTCGGCGGCAACCGCGAGATTTACTCCGACGATGCCTTTGGCCTCCGCCATTTTCAGGACGTACTCGTTGAACTCGGGATCTGCGAGTACCTTGTTGGCTTGCGTGGTGTCACGGAAGAGAAACGGAATGCTGAACTCTCCAAAGCGCGAATCCACACCGACGAAAAAATCCGCCGGATTTTCGTAGCCTTCGACTGTCCCGAGCTGGAGGCCTTCGATCATGGCGGCCGGGCTTCCGAGCTGACCGCCCGGAAATACCTTTACTTCGACTCGTCCATTGGTCGCTTTTGGAAGAACCTCTGCAAGCTTATGTCCGAATTTTTCCTGCATGTCGCCGCGCGTGACGACTGCCCATTTCAGCGTGTACTCGGCGGCACGAAGAGGCAAAATAAAAGCGGCTGACGCAGCCGCGAACACAACAACGCCAGCTGCAAGACGAACACGGATTCTCATGACGTCCTCCCCAGGGACTGCGGCGTGTTTTTATTCTCTGGCCGCCGCACGATTTGCTAGTAGCATCGCCACGATACAGACTATCTCAGCAAAGACAGCTGTCAAATGAGAAGCGGTCGATTTACGTGGTGTATCGGACCGCCACGACCGTGCGTTGCAAGCGCAATACACGACCAATAGGGAGATCAGTACATGAAAATCGGTCTGGTCGGACTCGGCCGTATGGGCACCGCAATGTCCCGCCGTCTTCGCGAACAAGGTTTTGACTTGGTGGGCTGGGACGCCAGCGCCGAAAGAAACGAGCTTCTGGCGAACGACGGCTTGGATGTCGCAGCCAATCCGGCCGCGGTGGCGGCGGCGGCCGGCATCATTATCTCGATCATCACCGAAGACCATGGCGTCCGCCGGATATTCAGCGGTGCGAACGGATTTCTTTCCGGCAATGTTAAGGGCAAGCTCTTTATCGAAATGAGCACGCTGCAGCCGATGACCGGACGCGCTCTGGCGCCGGAGGTCGATGGCAGCGGCGCGCGGCTTATCGAATCCCCGGTTCTCGGCACGATCCCGCAGGTGAGGGACGGAAAATTGTTTGCCCTGGTGGGCGGGCGTAGTGAGGACCTCGACCGTGCGCGGCCTGTCCTGGAGAAGCTGACGCGTCGCATTGCACATATGGGACCGAACGGAAGTGGCTATGCAATGAAGCTGGCGGTCAATCTCGGCCTGGGTGCCTACATCCAGGCCCTGTCGGAATCGCTGGCGCTCGGTTCCAAGGAAGGTCTCACGCTGGATCAGATGCTCGACGTGCTCCAGGAAGCGCCCTATGCGAGCGGCTGGATGAAAAGCAAGATCGGCGTGATGAAGGGGGAGAAGCCCGAGATGACGCTCGACATCCGGACGCTTCGGAAAGACATCATGTCGGCCGTCGCGACCGGCGCACTGCGGGGCGTGCCGATGCCGCTCACGGCAGCAACACTCACGTCATTGTCCGCGGCGGTCGCCAATGGGTATGGCGCGGGTGATCTCGCCGAAATACCGAAATTCCTGCGTGAAACGATGCTGCAAAATTTTGAGTGAGACGAGAACTGATACCGCGTGGATGACCATGACCCAAACAAAGAGCGAAATTCGTGACGGAATGCGGATCGATTGGGATGTTCCGGTCGCAATGGATGACGGCCTTGTGCTTCGCGCCGATGTATTCCGGCCCACCGATGAGGGCCGTTATGCCGTTATCCTGAGCTATGGACCTTATGCCAAGGGGCTGTCGTTCCAGGAGGGCTATAGGGGAAATTGGGCACGCCTGACGAAGGCTGCACCTGAAGTGCTTGAGGGGTCGACCAACAAATATCAGAATTGGGAGCTCGTTGATCCTGAGAAATGGGTGCCGGACGGCTATGTTTGTGTTCGCGTCGACTCGCGCGGAGCAGGTCGATCACCGGGCTTCCTCGACGTCTGGTCTTCGCGGGAAACGCAGGACCTTTTTTACTGCATCGAGTGGGCCGGCACGCAACCGTGGAGCAACGGCAGAGTCGGCATCAATGGCATTTCCTATTATGCGATGAACCAATGGACGGTCGGCGCATTGCGGCCGCCGCATCTGGCGGCGTTATGCATTTGGGAGGGATCTTCCGATTATTACCGCGAGCTTTGCCGGCACGGCGGCATCCTGAGCGATTTTTTGAGCAGCTGGCATCCGCGACAAGTTGCCAGTGTCCAACATGGTATCGGCGAGCGGGGTGCGAAAAGCGTTGTGACCGGGGAGCCGGTTGCGGGGCCGGAGACGTTACCGAAGGAGGAACTCACCAGGAATTGTGCGGACTCGCCGGGCGAAGCCAAGCGGCGTCGCTTTATCGACGACTATTACGCGGCCCGCACGGCAAAATTCGAGGATATCGAGGCGCCGTTGCTGTCCGCCGCCAACTGGGGCGGCATGGGTCTGCACCCGCGTGGAAATTTTGAGGGCTGGCTGCGCGCAGGCTCAAAGCAGAAGTGGCTCGAGGTGCACGGCGACACGCATTTTACGCATTTCTACAGCCGTTACGGCGAGGCGTTGCAGAAGAAATTCTTCGGCCACTTTCTCAAGGGCGAGGACACAGGCTGGACCAAGCAGCCGCGCGTATCGCTCAACATCCGTCATCCTGGCGAGAAATTTGTGTTGCGTGATGAAAAGGAATGGCCGCTCGCGCGCACGCAATGGACAAAATACTTCTTGCAGCCCGACGGAATGGGCTTGGGTGCGCAGACACCTGATGAGATGACTGCACTGGCTTACGATACCATGGGTGACGGATTGACGTTCAGCACTCCGGCGCTGGCAGGAACACTTGAGATTACCGGCCCCGTCGCAGCCAAGTTATGGGTTTCGTCTGAAACGACAGACGCCGACCTGTTCCTCGCCTTGCGTGTGTTCGATGCCGCCGGCAACGAAGTGACCTTTATAGGCTCAAATGATCCGCGTACGCCCGTCGGCCTCGGCTGGCTGCGTGCCTCGCATCGAAAGCTCGATCCGGCACTTTCCAGGGCATACCGGCCTTGGCATACGCATGACGAGGAGTGGCCACTTTCCCCGGGCGTACCGGTGGAGCTCGATATCGAAATCTGGCCGGCGTCGATTGTTTTGCGTCCGGGCGACCGGCTCGCATTGACGGTGCGCGGAAAGGATTATGAGGTCGATGGTACCGATATTGCGCTGCCGAACGCGCCTTATCCGATGAAGGGGGTGGGCCCATTTCTTCATATCGACAGGGACGATCGTCCGACAGCGGTGTTTTCCTGCCGGAACACGCTACATTTCGCGCCAGGCCGGCAGCCCTACCTCTTGTTGCCCATTATTCCGGCGGCGTAGGCTTCAAGAAAAACAGTAGACCGGGAGGAGACCATAATGATGCGCATTTTTGTCATCGCGTTGGCCGTTATTGGCAGCGTTGCTGTTTTGTCATCCGCTCGTGCCGACGAATATCCAAGCCGGCCTGTCACCATCATTGTGCCTTATCCGGCCGGCGGTCCTACAGATCAGGCCGCACGCCAGGTCGCGAGCGCGCTGTCAAACCTGCTCAAGCAGAATTTCATAGTCGAGAATGTGAGCGGCGGCGGCACCATCATTGCCACGCATAAGGTCGTGCAGTCCGCGCCCGATGGCTACACGTTGCTGCTGCACAATCTCCAGATATCCGCAAACGTCACGCTTTACAAAAAATTGCCATTCGACACTGAAAAAGACCTGAAGCCAGTGATGTTCATCAATCGCAATCCGCTCGTGTTGATCGGTCGCAAATCGCTTCCGGCCAAGACGCTTCCGGAGTTGCTCGCATTGATGAAGACGACCACGCTCAAGGCCGCCATCCCCGGTTACGGGGCGACCGGCCATCTCGCCACGTCGCTGCTTGCGCAGGAAGCCAAGGTGAAGGTTGATTTGATCCCTTATCGCGGGGCGGCACCGGCATTGCAGGACATTCTCGGTGACCATGTCGACCTGTTCTTCGCAACTCCACAGTCGGTCGAGCAACAGGTTGCGGCCGGCCAGATGACCGCTTACGGAATTACGGCAAAGGAAAAATCGCCCAAACTTCCGAATGCCCAAAGTTTCGTTTCTCGATTTGGGTCGAAACTCGAGATCCAGTTCTGGCAAGCCATTTTTGCACCGAGCGGAACACCTGACGCGGTCATCAACAAGCTCAATGCCGCGCTTCAAAACGTCGTTGCCGATCCAGCTCTGCTCAAGATCTGGGCGTCAACGGACGTTGAAGCCTATCCGAAGGCCGAACAAACAGTCGCGGCGGCGAAGACAATATTCAAAAGTGAAATCGCGCGCTGGAGCCAGGTGATCCGCGACAACAATATTCATATCGACCAATAGCTGCGACCGGCTCGCACCGGCGCGCTTCATTGCGTCGGCTGTAGCGTCTCTTCGAGCCAGTCCCACATGTAGGCCGAGCAGATGCTCTGGTTGTCGATCTGGCAGTGGTGATAACCGCCCTCTTCGCGCGTGAAGATCTTCATTGTTTTTGCTTTCGAACCGACGGCGTCGAAGCATTTCTGAGCTTCGGCGAGCGGAATCTGTTCGTCCCCCTCACCGTGCACCATGAGAAAGGGGCAGGTAATTTTTTGCACGACCCCATCAAGCTTAAACGGCTCCAGGCGCTTGAGCACATCGTCCTGTGATGTCGCATTGAGTACCCAGGCGATATGCTGATGGGCAACCGAGAGTGAAGGCGTATCCGCTCGCGCCAGGCGCTCAAAGCGATCGCGCCAGATCTTCTGGTAATCCCACTGCGCACCCCAGGCGAGGCAGCAGGCATAGCGCTGTTCAAAAGCCGCTGCGCGCGGCGCGTAATAACCTCCGAGGCTGATGGCCATGACGCCGATGCGCTTGGGATCCACCTCAGGCCGCGCGGCGAGGTAGTTCCACACTGGCGTGGCGTAATGTTCGGTGTCGTAGCGCAAATAAAGACCGCGAAACCGGATACTTTCGCCGTTTCCAGGCCCGTCCACGATCAGGCATGCAATGCCGCGGGCGACAAGATCGGCGATTCCTTTGAAGTACTGGATTTCCTTCGTGACATCGAGGCCATCGAAAAAAACGACGGCCGGCGCGTTTGGTTTTCCGTTGGCGCGTTCGGCGTGAACGAAAATTGCGGGAAGGGTCTTCCCCGCGTACGGGATCTCGACGTGCTCAAGCCTCGGCCGCCTAATGTACTTGGCAGCGTCGCGAAGGCAATGAACGCCTCGCATATAGGCATCGAGGCCCGCCTTGCTCTTCGGCTGAAGAAACCTTTCGCCGACGTGATAGTAGGAGCTCGCCCGCTGGAGATATTGGGCACCGCTGACGGTACGGCCATTGCCGATGCGATCACGGCCGGCATCCTCAATTGCGCGGGCTTCCCGGCACCATTCTTCAAACCATGCGTCGTCATTGCCCATGCGACCCTTGAGCCTGAGCCCGATGCGATTGACCTCGCCGATTTCTGCACCGCCCCAGGGAGCCATATTGAGGCCGATCAGAAGACCGTGCGACCACCGGTAGTTTTCCGGAAAGTAGGTGAAAGATAGATCGTCCTGTTTTTTGCTCATGCAATCATCCTGCGCTCGGTTAGGCATGGCGTCGCGGCCCTGATGCCCGCTCTCCAGACCCGTACTGATCCATCATACAACGGCGGCTATGCGGGTAAGACCGAACTTCGCAATTGGTGGATGGGACTCAAGCCCTTGCCGGACCAATCCCATTATTCCATGATCCTAACCTTATAACGATAGAGAAACCGGCCCATTGGGAGGAGCCGCAGCGACAATGGCTGACGGCGGCGCCAACGAAGATTTCCGAACAATGCTCGCGCGCATGGAACGCGACGGCCATCTGCGCCGCGTAAAAAAGAGCATCCGGCCAGAACACATCACGGCGCTGTGCGGCAAAGCGCCGACCGCGATAATGTGCGAAGCAGTTGCAGGCTATGATATTCCGGTAGTTGGGGGGCTTTATTGGACTCGGCCGCGAACTGCGTCAGCGCTCGGCTGGCGCGAAGGCGAGCTCGGTGCACGTTTTGCAGCAGGCGTTTCGCGGCCGATTGCGCCCGAAACGGTCAGCACCGGTGTATGCCAGGAAATTGTCATCACTGGTGACGATGTCGATCTGACCGCTCTTCCTATCCCGTTCATGCATGAAAGGGACGGCGGGCCGTATATTTCCGCCGGCGTTGCCTTCGCCAACGATCCACAATTGGGACCGAATGCCGGGTGCTATCGGTTGATGTTCCGCACACAGCGCGAGTTGGGCATCGATTTATTTACAGCGTCGGACTTGCGGCGTTACTACCAGGCAGCGTTCGACAAGAAGGAGCCGCTGCCGGTCGCGGTTGCGATCGGCGTGCATGTGTTTGAGCACATGGCGGCTGCCTACAAGGCACCGGCTGGTTTGAATGAAATGCACATTGCCGGAGGATTGCGCGGCGAGCCGCTCTGGATGGTGCGCGGCAAGACCGTCGATGTGATGGTACCCGCAAATGCCGAGATTGTGCTTGAGGGTGAATTACTGCCGAACGGCTGGACAGCCGACGAAGGCCCGTTCGGCGAATTCGCCGGTATGCAGGGTGACCTTAAGTACAATCCGCTATTCCGGGTTACCGCGATCACACATCGCAAAAATCCAATCTTCTACGCGCTGCAGATGCCGTGGGAGAATGACTGGCTCAACGGGCCCGCGACGGAAGCCGCCTGCGCACGCATACTTGGCCTTGCCGGCATCCCGGTTGCCGCGGTGCGCGCGACTGAGGGCGGCTGCTGTGGTTGGTCCGTAGTGGCGGCAATCAAGAAACGCGCTGGCGAGGGCAAAAACGCCATTGCAGCGCTGCTGTCGCTGCCGGTCGTCAAACAGGTGATTGTTACCGATGACGACATCAACATCTATAATTCTGACGAAGTGGAATGGGCGGTGACGTTCCGTTGCCAGGCCGACAAGGATATCGTGATCCTTTCCGGCATGAAGGGAAAGCACGTTGATCCGAGCGTGCGGCCGTGGGACCTGGGCCCCGGCGAGCTGCCGACAACGTCAAAGTTCGGCATAGACGCGACGATCCCCGAAGGCATTCCCGCGTTTCGTTACGAGCGCATCGTGCCGGCGTTCCAGGCCGACATTCGCGCTGAGGATTACCTCTAATGCCGGAAGCGGATGCACGGCTGGTGACCGAAATCTTGGGACTCTTGCGGCAGCCGGTGTTCTTTCGTGACGTACTTCTCGCCGCACGCGATCAGCCATACCGCGCGATTTTGCATGCATGGAGTGAAATCCGAACGCATCACGCGCTCGCGCGCGACGAACTCGGACGATACTGGCTGGAAAAGCAATAAAAAACTGAAGAAAAGAACTCTCGGGAGGATTCAATGTTGCTTCGTCACGTCGCAATCCGGATCGTTACAGTGTCGAGCCTTGTGCTCGCATTGATCTTCGGCGCACACGCCGAAACTAAAATACGCTTCACGCTCGATTGGTTGCCCGGCTCCTACCATGCGCCATTTTTCATCGCCCTCTATAAGGGCTACTACAAAGCGGAGGGGCTCGACGTCACGATCGATCGCGGCAAAGGCTCTGGCCAGGTCGTACAGCAGCTTGCGACCAACGTTTATGACATCGGCTACCCTGACATTAATGTGCTGATGGAATTTAACGCCAAGAATCCAAATGTGGCGTTTCCGGAAGTTATGATTGGATACGAGCAAAACCCATCGGGGCTGTTTTTTCTCAAGTCGAGTGGAATCAAGTCGATAAAGGACATCGAAGGCAAGACGCTCGGGCCGGTCGCAAACGATTCCACGTACAAGACGCTGCCGGTTTTTGCTAAGCTGAATAATCTCGATCTCAGTAAGATAAAAATTCAGTATCTCGACCCGGCTTTGCGAGAGGCCCTGCTGATCAAGGGTCAGGTCGACGCCATTACCGGCCAGTACTTCCGGTCCGTCATCGACCTGCACGGCCGTGGTGTGAAATACGAAGACATCGGCTCTTTCATGTACAAGGACTACGGCCTCGACATGTACGGCAACGGCGTCGCGGTCTCCCGCACCTTCCTGAAGGAGCATCCGGACGCGGTGAGGGGTTTCCTGCGCGCCACCATCAAAGGCGTGAAGGATATGATCCACGATCCGGAGATGGCGGTAGAAATGGTTGCGAAGGCAGAGCCGCTTCTGAAGAGGGACATCGAGCTTGAACGCCTTAAGCTCGCGTTGGACTGCTGTATTGCGACATCGAATGTGCTCAAGAATGGCTATGGCGGGGTCGATCCGGCACGCCTCGAACGTACGATTGCGCTTATCAGCGAGGGTTTCGGGTTGCCCCGCAAGCCGGCAGCGGCCGAACTGTTCGATGGTTCATACCTGCCGCCGGAAAAAGATCGCATGGTGAAGTAGCCATGCGTGTCGTTTAGACGGGGCGACGGGAATATTTGAGAGTGAGGGATACTCGCGCCTGCCACTGGCTGGCGCTCCAGCGATCCATCATCTAGTTTATTCGGGAAGCGCGTGAAGGAGTGGTGAACAATGCAGCCGATGGCACCCGGCGTAACCAAGGCCAATTCGGGCCTCGACGGAATTGTTTGGAATATCTTGGGGCAGACCTACGTCCCCAAGCAGCTCACCGAGGCTTCGTTCGCCTGGCACGCGACGTTGCCGCCAACCACTTTCGTTCCCCCGCATATCCATCCAACCCAGGATGAATTCATTTACATGCTGGAAGGACGCATGGATGCGCTAATTGACGGCAAGGAATTTCTTGCCACTGCCGGCGACTTGATCAAGTTGCCGATGGGAATCCCGCATGGTCTGTTCAACAAGTCCGACCAGGTTCTCAAGTGCTTGTTCTGGGTGACGCCGACACGCAAGCTGTATGACCTGTTCTGGGCGATCCACTCGATGAAAGAGCAGAATCCACCCGACGTCGTTGCGCTGTCGGCCAAGCACGAAGTCAACTTCCTGCCGCCGCCGCCGGGGGCTTAAGCGACCTTACCTGCAGCGTTGACTTGCTCCTTGGCAAATCCGGCCTTGGCGGCATAGCCGCGCACGATCGCCTTGCGTTCCTCATACGACAGGATGTTGTCGATATTGTCGAAGCCGTCCGGAGCACGCTGCTCGACCGCATCGATTACTCCCTCAGGGCCCCCGGAACGATTCGATTGCACGATCTGCGCCGTCATTGGCAGCCGCTCGCGTTCATAGGCCCACAGTGCCTGGCCGACATGATCGGCCTCGCGCAAGCGATCGGCAAGACAGCGCGCATCGAGGATCGCTTGCGAGGCGCCATTTGAGCCGACCGGATACATCGGGTGCGCAGCGTCACCGAGCAGCGTGACACGGCCGTGCGACCAATGCGGCAGCGGATCGCGGTCGCACATCGGATATTCCCAGAATTCAGGCGTCGATTCGATGAGTGCCTTGGCATCAACGAATGGAATATGAAATCGCTGTACATGGGGCATCAAGTCTTCGAACTTGCCCACGCGCGACCAATCTTCCTTGCGCGGTGGCGCGCCGCCTTCGGCGACCTTTACCAGCACGGCCCAGTTGGTGAGCGGCCTGTCCTCGCGAGCACCCTCGCCAATCGGATAGACGACCAGCTTGCTGGCCATGCCGCCAGCGATCACCATCGAGCGCCCGGTCAGAAATTTCGGCCAGTCTATCGCGCCCCGCCAGAGCATCGAGCCGTTCCAGCGTGCCGGGCCTTCGTTGGGGTAGAGCGTCTCGCGCACAGTCGAGTGGATGCCGTCGGCGCCAACCAGAATGTCACCGCGAACGGTTGTGCGGTGTGAACCGTTGCGGCCAAAGAAGTAGCAGGTGACTCCGCCTTCATCCTGGGTGAAAGACCCGAGCCGGCACCCGGTGTGAATGCGGGTTTCGCCGAGCCGCGACCGCGCGGTCTGGTAGATCACCGACTGCAACCGGCCGCGGTGAATCGAGAATTGCGGATATTCGAAGCCGGCATCGGTACCGCGGGGCTCGCGCCAGATCTCCTGGCCAATACGGTTCATATAGAAGAGTTCGTGGGTTCTGACCCCGACCTGGTCGAGCTTCGAGAGCAGCCCGAGCTGCGCCAGTTCCTTGATCGCGTGCGGCAGGGTATTGATGCCTACGCCAAGTTCACGCACCGCGTCGGCTTGCTCAAATACCTCGCAGTCGATGCCGCGTGCATGCAGCATAAGGGCTGTGGTTAGCCCACCTATGCCGCCGCCGACAATAATTGCCTTCATTGCCCAAGCCCGACGCCAACAATCGTGGGCATCATGCGACGTACTGGCCCCCGATGCAATTGGGCCGTGCGAGGTGGCGATTGACTCTGTTGAGCTTTATTGGACCAATAGGCCTGATAAAGGCGGGCGTATTGGGAGGAGCTGGATCATGTGGGCGTTCGTATTCAGGTTAACGGCTGCTGCGGCGCTTGTGTTTGTGGCGAACGTAGCGGTGGCACAGGACAAGATCCGCATTGGCCTGATTTATACTCTATCAGGCCCGGCTTCTACGCTCGGGCAGCAGTCGAAGAACGGTTTTGAACTCGCCTTAAAGGACCTGGGCGGCAAAATGGGCGGGAAGGAAGTGGAGCTCGTCATCGCCGATGATGAACTCAAGCCCGATGTCGCAATCCAGAAGGTACGCGGCATGGTCGAACGCGACCATGTCGACTTCGTGGTCGGGCCGATCTTCTCGAACGTATTGGTCGCAATCCATAAACCGGTGATCGATGCGGGTAAGATCCTGATTAGTACCAATGCCGGGGCATCGTCGTTTGCCGGCGAAGCTTGCAATCCCAATTTCTTCGTGACGTCTTATCAAAACGACCAAATTTACGAAGCGATCGGCGAAGCCGCAAACAAGCTCGGCTACAAGCGCGTCTACGCACTCGTTCCAAACTATCCGGCCGGCAAGGATGCGATTGCCGGATTCAAACGCACCTACAAAGGGCAAATCGTCGAGGAATCGCTGGTCCCGCTCAATACGACTGACTTCTCAACCGAGGTTTCGAAAATATCGGCGTCGAAGTCCGATGCACTGTTCACGTTCATGCCCGGCGGCCTCGGCATCAACCTTCTCAACACGTATATCCAAGCGGGGCTCAAGGGTAAGCTCCCGGTGATCTCTGCATTTACGGCAGACGAGGCGACGCTGCCGGTACTCAAAGACAATGCGATTGGCGTCTATGGCGTGCTGACGTGGGCACCAAACATGGACAATCCGGCCAACAAGAAGTTCGTTTCCGAATACGAGGCATCCTACAAGGCGGTGCCGGCGTCATATGCCATGCAGGCATACGATGCGGCGATGCTGATCAACAGCGCGGTTGCCGCGGTGAAGGGAAACCTTGCCGACCAGAATGCCGTGCGCGCGACACTCAAGAAAGCTGCGTTCACCTCGGTGCGCGGACCGTTCAAGTTCAATATCAACGGGTACCCGATCGAAGACTTCTATCTCACCAAGGTGGCGAAACGCGCCGACGGCAAGTACGAGACGCAGATTGCCGAGAAGATCTTCTCGAACTATGCCGACGGCTACGCCAAGAGCTGCAAGGTTCAGTAAAGCCGGCCTTTAGCCCATCTTGCTCGTCAAAGGGGGGCTTGCGTTGGTCCAGGCATTTCTTTTAAGTATAAAAATTATAGGCCTATAATAATAAAGCTCCTTGCGACGAAAGGACTGGATGTGGCCATGCGCGCGGTTTGTCTCGGCGGGGGTCCCGGCGGGCTCTATTTCGCGATCTCGTTGAAGCGGAGGGATCCGGCGCACGAAGTCGTGGTCATCGAGCGCAACCGGCCGGACGACACTTTCGGTTGGGGCGTGGTGCTGTCCGACGAGACACTCGCCAATCTTCAGGCCAATGATCCGGAAAGCGCCGCCCTTATTCGCGGGTCATTCGTCTATTGGGACGATATCGCGGTGCACTATCGCGGCAAAATCGTGCGTTCAGGCGGTCACGGCTTTTCGGGCATCGGACGCAAACGGCTGCTCAACATCCTGCAGCAGCGCGCACGCGCCCTCGGCGTCAAACTCGAATTCGAGACGGAGGCAAAGGATGTGTCCGCTTACGCCGATTATGACCTGATCGTCGGCGCAGACGGAGCCAATTCGCGGGTGCGTGCAAGCTTGGCCGGCGTCTTCAAGCCCGATATCGACGTGCGGGCCTGCAAGTACATTTGGCTTGGCACGCACCAAAAATTCGACGACGCGTTTACATTCATCTTCGAGCAGACCAAATACGGCTGGATATGGGTGCACGCCTACCAGTTCGACGCCGACACAGCGACCTTTATTGTCGAATGCTCGGAGGAGACCTGGCGTCGTGCCGGCTTCGACCGGATGAGCATCGAGGAGACGATTGCGGCCTGCGAGAAGCTCTTTGCCGGCAATCTCGGCGCCAACAAGTTGATGTCGAATGCCCGCCATCTGCGCGGCTCGGCCTGGCTCAATTTCAATCGTGTCCTGTGCGAGCGCTGGAGCCACCAGAACGTCGTTCTGCTCGGCGATGCTGCCGCGACCGCGCATTTCTCGGTCGGCTCAGGCTCGAAGCTGGCCCTGGAAAGCGCAATTGCGCTCGCCGGCTATCTGCACGAAGAACCTGTTATGGCAAATGCGTTTCGTCGCTATGAAGACGAGCGGCGGCTCGAAGTGTTGCGTCTGCAAAGCGCGGCGCGCAATTCGACCGAATGGTTCGAGCACGTTGAAAGATATCTCAATCTCGATCCGGTACAGTTCAATTATTCGCTTCTCACGCGCTCACAGCGCATCAGCCACGAAAACCTGCGAGAGCGCGACAAGATATGGCTTGGCGATGCGGAACGTTGGTTCGAGAGACAGGCCACCGGCCGCGATCCGCAGGCCGCTCGGGCGCCGATGTTCGTGCCGTTCCGCGTGCGCGGTGTCGAATTGAAGAACCGCGTCGTGGTGTCGCCGATGGCCCAATACCGCGCGGTTAACGGCACGCCGACCGATTGGCATTTGGTTCATTACGCCGAACGCGCCAAAGGCGGGGCGGGGCTGATCTTTACCGAGATGACCTGCGTATCACCGGAGGGCCGTATTACGCCCGGCTGTGCCGGGCTCTATCGCCCAGCGCATGAAGCCGCGTGGAAGCGAATCGTCGATTTTATACACGTCGAAACCGACGCCAAGATCGCCATTCAGCTCGGCCATTCCGGAGCAAAAGGATCAACCCAACTCGGTTGGGAAACGATGGACGCGCCGCTGCCCTCCGGAAATTGGCAGCTCGTGGCGCCGTCGGCGGTGGCGTGGAGCGCGGACAACCAGACTCCACGAGAAATGACGCGCTCGGATATGGATAAGGCTCGCGAGGATTTCGTGCGCGCGGCCCAAATGGCACGGCGTGCCGGCTTCGACTGGCTCGAATTGCACTATGCGCATGGCTACCTGATGTCGGCATTCATTACGCCGCTCACCAACAAGCGGATGGACGATTATGGCGGCAGTCTCGAGAACCGCATGCGGTTTCCGCTTGAGGTGTTTCGCGCGGTCCGCGAGGCATGGCCCGACGATAAGCCTGTTTCCGTCCGCATTTCCGCCAACGATTGGGTTCCTGGTGGCATTTCACCGCAGGACGCGGTTGAAATTGCGCGCATCCTGACTGACGCCGGCGTTGACATGATCGACGTATCAGCCGGTCAGACCACAAAACAGGCAAAGCCCGTCTATGGACGCATGTTTCAGACGCCATTCTCTGACCGTATTCGCAATGAAGCGGGAGTCGCGACGCTTGCGGTCGGCAATATTTACGACTCCGACCATGTCAATTCGATATTAATGGCCGGCCGTGCCGATCTCGTGTGCCTGGCGCGGCCCCACCTTTCCAATCCGTACTGGACGCTGCACGCCGCGGCCGACCTGGGCTACGAAGGCGTAAACTGGCCCAAGCCCTATTGGGCCGGCCGCGATCAACTGCATCGACTGAAGTCGCGGCCTGACGTGATGACGGGGAAAGTATGACAGGCGCACTTGAGGGCTTGCACGCATTGGTCACCGGTGGCGGCAGTGGGATTGGCGCTGCGATTGCACGTGCCCTGGCGAGAGAAGGTGTTGCCGTTTCCCTTGTCGGGCGCCGCAAGGCGGCGCTCGAGGGGGTCGCCGGAAATTTGCCGAAGGCCACAGCAATCATCGCCGATGTAACAAATGCCGTAGCTTGTAAGTCGATGATAGAGAGCGCCCGCGCAGCACATGGGCCGGTCGATATCGTCATTGCCAATGCAGGCGCCGCGGAAAGCGTGCCGGTCGCGAAAATTTCAGCTGAGCATTGGCGACGCATGATTGACGTGAACCTGACCGGAGCGTTTCTGACCGTACAGGCCGCGCTGAGTGACGTCGTGCGCAAAGGCGGGGGAACGCGGCGGATCGTGTTTACCGCATCGACGGCCGGGCTGAAGGGCTATCCCTATGTGGCGGCGTACTGCGCTGCCAAGCACGGGGTTGTCGGTCTCGCGCGCTCAATGGCGGCCGAACTCCAGCCGAACGGCGTGACCGTGAATGCCGTATGCCCCGGCTTTACGGATACGCCACTTTTGGATGCGTCGGCGGCTGCGATTGCGAGCAAGACCGGCCGCACCGTGGCCGAGGCGCGCGCAGCGCTTGCCAAGGACAACGAGAACGGCCGGCTGCTCTCGCCGGATGATGTCGCTGCCAAGGTCCTGTGGCTGTGTTTGCCGGCCGCCGCGTCGATCAATGGCGAGGCATTCGTCATCGCCGGGAGTGAAGCATGACAAGCGCCGCAAGAAAAAAGCCGCGCCAAAGCGCGCCGGCCCTGAGTAAGCAAAGACTGCGACTCTGGATCCGCATCTTGCGCACCGCGCGCGCGATCGAGGCTGAGGTGCGTGAGCGGTTGCGCGTTGAGTTCGAGGTGACGCTGCCGCAGTTTGACGTGATGGCGGCGCTCGAGAGAAAACCGGACGGCATGACAATGACAGAACTATCACGCTTCCTGATGGTGTCGAATGGAAATGTTACGGGCATCATTGATCGGCTCGAGTCGGACAAGCTCGTCACCCGCCAGGCGCCGGCCGATGACCGGCGCGCCATCATTGTGCGGCTGACGTCGCGTGGACTCAAGGAGTTCACCGCTATGGCGAAGGCGCATCAGAATTGGGTCGACGGGCTCTTGTCCGAGTTCGACGCGGCGGACGCCGACACGTTGATCCGACATCTCGACGGACTATCCGGCCGCATTCGCAACGAAGGACCGCGCCCATGAACATGAGCGACTTCAAGCCGCAGCATTTCAATTGGCGGGCACAGAATGGCGTCGGAGTGATCACGCTCAAGGGCGCAGAACGGAAGAATCCGATCACCTTCGACAGCTACGCCGAACTCGGGCAGACTTTTCGTGCGCTCTCGCAATCCGGCGACATCAAGGCGATAGTCTTTGGCTCGAACGGCGGCAACTTCTGCTCCGGCGGCGACGTGCACGACATCATCGGGCCGTTGTTGAAGCGCGACATGAAGGGGCTTCTTGAGTTTACCCGCATGACCGGCGAACTCGTGAAGGCCATGCGTGCATGCCCCCAACCGTTGATCGCTGCAATTGATGGAATCTGCGTCGGCGCAGGCGCTATGATCGCGCTGTTCTGCGACATCCGCTTCGGTACGCCGCAAGCGAAGACCGCATTTTTATTTACGCGCGTCGGTCTTGCCGGCTGCGACATGGGCGCCTGCGCCCTGCTGCCGCGCGTTGTCGGCCACGGTCGCGCGTCGGAACTGTTGTACACCGGCCGCTTCATGACGGCGAATGAGGGTGAGCGGTGGGGTTTTTTCAACCGCATCGTCGATGCGGAAAGGCTTGAAACCGATGCGGTGGCGTTGGCGCAGGAACTCGCAAATGGGCCAACGTTTGCGCATAAGATGACCAAGACAATGCTGCATCGTGAATTTGCGATGCCGCTCGACACCGCGATCGAAATGGAGGCGCTTGCACAGGCGGTTTGCATGCAGACGCAGGACTTTCGCCGCGCCTATGACGCGTTTGTGGCCAAACAGAAGCCGCAATTCGCCGGGAATTGATTGATGATCGACCGCAGTTTCCTGGATTGGCCGTTTTTCGAGGAGCGTCACCGCACTTTGGCCAAGCGGCTGGAAAGCTGGGCAGCGCAACATTGTGAGCACGTTGATCCCCGGGACGTCGATGCAGCTTGCCGCGCGCTTGTGCAAAAGCTCGGTTACGACGGTTGGCTCCGCTACAGCGCGCCGGGCGACGAGCCGCTTGAAGGTATCGATGTCCGCACGCTGGCCTTGATCCGCGAGACCCTGGCGCGCCATTCCGGACTCGCCGATTTTGCCTTTGCGATGCAGGGCCTCGGCGCCGGCCCGATTTCACTGTTCGGAACTGCTGCGCAAAAGGCTCATTGGCTGCCGAAAACCCGCAGCGGTATCGCGATTGCTGCATTTGCTCTTTCCGAGCCGGCGTCCGGCTCCGATGTTGCCAATATATCAACCACGGCGCGGCGGGACCGCGACAGCTATGTCCTTGATGGCGAGAAAACGTGGATCTCGAATGGCGGCATAGCCGACCTTTACGTCGTGTTCGCCCGCACTGGAGAAGGGCCGGGCGCAAAGGGCATTTCGGCGTTTATGGTGCGCGGCGACAATCCTGGCCTCTCGATTGCCGAACGCATCCAGACGATAGCGCCGCATCCTCTTGCGCGCCTCACATTCAAGGGCTGTCGGGTCGATGCCAATGACCTCATCGGGGCGGGTGGCGAAGGTTTCAGGATCGCGATGGCAACACTCGATGTGTTTCGCACGACGGTCGGCGCCGCTGCGCTCGGCTTTGCGCGCCGCGCACTCGCCGAAACGCTCAAGCGCGCCAGAAGCCGTGCATTGTTCGGTGCGCCGCTGTCGGAATTGCAAATGGTGCAGGGCCACATCGCCGATATGGCGATCGAGGTCGATGCCATGGCGCTTCTTGTCTATCGCGCCGCCTGGACAAAGGACACCAGTGCCGAACGCGTCACGCGCGAAGCGGCGATGGCGAAACTCTACGCTACCGAAGCTGCCCAGCGCGTGATCGACACGGCTGTGCAGATTCACGGCGGCGACGGCGTGCGCGCCGGTCACGCGGTCGAGACGCTCTACCGCGAAATCCGCGCGCTGCGCATCTACGAGGGCGCCTCCGACATCCAGAAACTCGTCATTGCCCGATCCGTGCTTTCATACGCCGCAGGCCGCTGACATGACCGCAAAAATCAAGCTTGGCCCATCCGCGCACGTCGATACGTTCACGCGCGACAATCTTCCGCATTTCGATCAGTGGCCGGATATCCTGATCGAGCGGCCGGAATTTCGGTACCCCGAGCATGTGAATGCCGCCGTGGAATTGACGGACCGCATGGTGGAGCGCGGCTTCGGCGACCACGTCGCGCTGATCGGCAATGGCCGGCGGCGGACCTACAAGGAACTGTCCGACTGGTCGAATCGGCTCGCACACGCGCTCGTCGAAAATTACGGGATCAAGCCGGGCAATCGCGTGCTCATTCGTTCCGGCAACAATCCCGCGTTGGTCGCGGCCTGGCTCGCCGCCACCAAAGCAGGGGCGGTCGTCGTCAACACCATGCCCATGCTGCGCGCCGGCGAACTCGGAAAGATTGTCGACAAGGCCGAAATTGCACTGGCGCTGACCGACAGCCGCATCGCCGACGAGATCGTTGCCTGCGCCAAGGTGAGCAAATTTCTAAAACAAGTCGTCAATTTCGATGGCACCTCCAACCACGATGCTGAACTTGACCGCATCGCGCTCGATAAGCCGGTGAAGTTTGATGCGATAGAGACCGGTCGCGATGACGTCGCGTTGCTGGGATTCACCTCAGGAACCACCGGCGATCCGAAGGCTACGATGCATTTCCATCGTGATCTGCTCATCATTGCCGACGGTTACGCCCGTGAAGTGCTCGACGTCACTGCCAATGACGTGTTTGTCGGTTCTCCGCCGCTCGCGTTCACGTTCGGGCTGGGCGGGCTGGCGGTCTTTCCATTGCGTTTTGGCGCCACGGCGACGCTTCTGGAAAATGCTTCCCCGGCCAACATGGTTCAAATCATCGAGACTCACAAGGCGACCATTTGTTTCACCGCGCCCACCGCCTATCGAGCGATGCTGGCTGCGATGGACAAGGGCGCGGACCTGTCGTCGCTGCGTATTGCGGTCTCGGCCGGCGAGACCTTGCCGGCACCGGTATTCGAAGAGTGGACGCGGAAGACCGGCTGTCCGATTCTCGATGGAATAGGCAGCACTGAGCTTCTGCACATCTTCGTCACCAACAGGATCGGTGACGCTCATCCCGGCACGACCGGACGGCCGGTAACCGGTTACGAAGCAAAAATCGTCGACGACGAGATGAAGGAAGTCGCGCGGGGCAAATTGGGCAAACTTGCTATTCGCGGGCCAACGGGCTGTCGCTACCTCGCCGACAATCGGCAGACCAGCTACGTGCGGGACGGCTGGAACCTGACGGGCGATACGTTCATGCAGGACGAAAGTGGGTCGTTTCATTTCGTAGCGCGTGCCGACGATATGATCGTATCGGCGGGCTACAATATTGCAGGTCCTGAAGTGGAGACGGCACTGCTTACGCATGCCGACGTAGCCGAATGCGCTGTCGTCGGGGCGCCAGACCCCGAGCGCGGGCAGATTGTCGAAGCCTACGTGGTTCTGAAGCCGGGAATCGTCGGTGACAACGAGTGCCGCAAGCGGCTGCAAGATCACGTGAAGTCTGTGATTGCACCTTACAAGTATCCGCGCGCCGTGAATTTTGTTGAAGCTTTGCCAAAGACGCAAACCGGAAAAATTCAACGATTCAAATTACGGAAGCAGCCATGAATAACAGGGATCCTCAGATATTACAGCCGGCGAATTGGCTCGCGCCAAAGGGTTATGTCAATGGCGTCGTGGCTGAAGGACGACAGGTTTTCATTGCGGGCCAGATCGGCTGGAATAATCAGGCAAATTTGGTCAGTGACGATTTCGTCGTCCAGGTCGAACAGGCATTGTCGAATATCACACGCATTCTGGCGGAGGCGGGCGGTCTGCCGCACCACCTTACGCGCCTCACGTGGTACCTAACCGACAAGGCGGCCTATGTCGCGCGCCGAAGAGAAGTCGGCGAGGCCTATCGCCGCGTGCTTGGCCGGCACTTCCCTGCAATGACGCTGATCGTCGTTGCTGACTTGCTGGAAGAAGGCGCCGCGGTTGAGATTGAGGCGACAGCCGTCATCCCAGTCAAATGAGACGGAACGTCGAATGTCTAAGCGGCCAATACGTAATCTAAAGTCATTCGTAATTGGCAAACTGTGATGCGCGCCATTTAAGGGCGGCTGGCAGGCCGTCTGTGCGGCGGATGTTCTCAAAGGTATCCGCCTCAGGGGAGCCGGTGGCATCCAGGATGGCGCATGCTTCCGCGCCATATTGAATAGCGTTGCGCAGGCCCATGGTCTCGAACGTCTGGTTGATAGCGCGCTTGTTCCATTTCAGGCAATCGACGGCCACGCGCGACATGCGTTTTGCGATTTTGGTCGTTTCGCTCACCAACGCGCTCTTGGGGAAGACCTTGTCAACAAGGCCGAGACGGCAGGCTTCGGCCGCGTCGATAATGTCACCAGTATAGATGAGCGCGCGGCAGCGCTGACCGATCAGCCAGGGCATGATCATCGTCGCAATGCCGTTGGAGAAACGCGCTTCCACGGCGCCGAACTTTGAATCGTCCGAGCAATAGCGGATGTCGCAGCACATCGCGAATTCAAATGCGCCGGCGAGGCAGAATCCGTTGATGACGGCGATGACCGGTTTCGAGCAGTCCCATACCGAATAGGTGAAGTTAAGGTCACGCTGCATGCGCGCGCGCCATTCAACCAGGCCGCGCTTCGGTTGTTTTGCCGACTCCTTGATGTCGTAGCCGGAAGAAAAGGACTTTCCGCCTGCGCCCGTAATGACGATCACGCGCACTTCGGGATCATGGTCCGCCTCTGCGATGGCTGCGGCGATTTCGTCGACAAGCGCGAGGCTTAGTGCGTTCATATACTCGGGTCGGTTGAGGGTAATCGTCGCGACGCGGTCATCGATGGCGTAGAGCAGATACTGGTAACTCATGGAACTCTCCTATTCCTTCTTTATGACCGGCTCGACCAGAATATCCACGCCAACCGCTCCGTCCTCATGCGCGATCAGCGGATTGATTTCGACACTGGCCAGCGTCCCGACAGTCGCTGCGCCGAAGCGCGAAAGCGCCGCTATCGCGCGCGTGACGGCATCGATGTCATAAGGCCCTTTGCCGCGAAAACCCGCGAGGAGTTTGCCCGCCGGCGTTTCGTGCAGCATGGCGAGCGCTTCCGCCTCGCTCACAGGGCCAAGACGGATGCTTGCCTGTTTAATGAGTTCAACAAATATGCCACCGACGCCAGCAACGACGAAGCTGCCAAAACCCGGTTCGTTACGCACGCCAAGAATGAGTTCGACGCCCGGTTTCGACATGCCTTGGACATAAATTTCCCGTTCAGCCTCATTTGGCGCATGGGCTCGCAGGGTCTTGGCTACTTTGGCATAGGCAGCCTTCACATTGGCGGCATCACTGAGCCCGACGTGGACGAGGCCGAGATCGCTCTTGTGTGCAAGATGGGGCGCCGAACCCTTGAGCACGACGGGAAAACCGAATTGCTCGGCAGCGCGCGCCGCCTCGACGGCCGATGTGACTCGCATGCACCTAGCCATCGGCAATCCGGCGTTTGCGAGCAGTTCGAAACGCGCGACATCCGTTTTGGCCGCCTCGAGTTTGCTTTGTGGGACAGGTTTTATTTCAATGACCTGGGATGACGCCTTCTCGCGCAATGCGTAACCGATCGCCGTCAGCGCTGTCCGCATGCCGGAAAGATAGGGAATGTGGGCGCGATCGAGAACCGCACGCACCTCCGGGTTCGGCCCGGTGCCGCTGGTGTTGTTGAAAAAGACGAAATGCTTGTCGCTGCGCGCGGTTGCTGCCACAACAGTTTCAGCCATGATGCAGGCATATGGGACATCCGCGCCACCCGCGCCCGGTGCGTCGACGGAAAAGGCGATTGTTCCTACGTTCGGATCGGCGATGAGCGCGTCGACGATCAAACCAAAACGCTCGGCGTTGAAGCCGAGTCCCCAGGCATCGACCGGATTGCCAATCTTGGAATACGGCGGAAATGCAGGACGTAACCTCTCGAGCGTCGCCGGCGCGAGTTTTTGCAGCGTGACGTCGAGCGAGGAGGCGGTATCGGCGATCAGCGCCGCTTCGCCGCCTGACAGGGTAACGGCGACTAAGTTGCCCTTACGCGGTTTCGGTTGGACGGAAAGCATGATCGCGGTTTCGAGCATCTCGTCGATATCCCGCACCCGAACGATGTCGAGCTTGCGGAACAAAGCGTCGTAAAGTCGGTCGTCACCGGCAAGACTGCCAGTGTGTGCCTGCACCATTGCGCGTCCGCCCGCGCTGGCACCGAGCTTGAGAACGATCACCGGCTTGCCGCGCTTTTGGGCCTCGCGCGCAGCGTCTGCAAAGGCTTCCACGCGGCGGATGGTTTCAAGGTAGACCAAGATCGCACCTACGCGGTCATCCTGCGCGCAGTGGCGCAGGTATTCCGCGACTGTGACGACCGCCTCGTTGCCGGCGGTGATGAGATAGGAGAATCCGATCTTGCGCTCGTCGTCGGCGAGCGCAATGGCCACGGAGCCGCTTTGCGAAATCACGGCAAGCGGCCCTCGTCTGACGTCCATCATGTATTTCGGCGTCCAGATCGCAGCGCCGTCGTTGACATTGATGAGGCCGAGGTTGTTGGGGCCGCAAATTGCAATGCCGTGAGCTTTGGCGATTTGCTCGACACGGCGTTGAAGTGCGACACCGTTTTCGTCGCCGTCAGCATACCCGTTGGCATTCATAAATATTGCGGAAATACCGTTCTTTGCCGCTTCATCGACGAGATCGGGCCCTTGCGCCGAGGGAACGGCGAGGAATGCAGCATCCACGCGCTCGGGCAATACGGATAACGATGGGAAACAAGTGAGATCTGCAACGGTCGTGTAGCGCGGGTTCACGGGGTAAATGCGGCCTTGATAACCCATGCGTCGCAGATTGCGGATAACGCGCGTGCCGATCGCATCGGGCCGCTCAGCGGAGGCGCCAACCACCGCAATCGAGCGCGGGTTCATCAGCTTTTCGAGAGACATGCGCAACTCCACAGCGCCGGGCGGCGACGCGGCGGCGGTGAGGAGCCACGCGCCGCCGGATCAGCCTTCAGCGGAATCTCCGAAGCTCTAGTAGAGCGGCGTCGGAATATGATCGGTCGGCAAGGGAATTTCGACTCCGAA
>DASSIT010000108.1:0-13375 GCA_035691545.1 Pseudolabrys sp.
AGTGCCGCCGCAGTCCGCCGAGATAAATTCGACTTTGCGCCCGGCAAAAGTATAATTTTTTTCCTTCAGGAACGTGACGATACCCTGTTCCATCTGGATGCCGCCTTGTGCCAGCGGGCCGGTCTTGATGGTCAGCAGGCCAAGCTTGAATGGCTTGGCCTGCGCGATTGCCGGTGCCGGAAATTTGAAGGCGGCGGCGGCAACGCCGGCTGCGGTGCCAGCCATGACCTGGCGGCGGTTGAGCTTGCGAGACATTGCATTCCTCCCTTTGTCGCCCCTGCAGGGGCTGAGTTTTGCTTGGCCGTGCGCGCTTTTAGCGGGCAGTCTGGCCTCATTCGATACGACGCGATGCCATTCCAGAACCGCCATGCCCCACCATGCGGCTCTGACCATCCCCATCATCGGCCAAGCCATTCCACGATGTAAAGCCCGGTTATGTGGGGCCGGTAGGCGTGCCTGCCTGAGACGACGGGCAGGCAAGCCCCATTTTCATGCTGGGAAGAAATGCCCTAGATGCCGAGATAGCTGGACTTGATTTCATCATTGGCGCGCAGTTCATCGGGCTTGGACGAGTAGACGACCTGGCCTTTGCTCATAACGTGCACATAGTCGACCAACTTGAGGGCGAGGTGCGCGTTCTGTTCGACGAGAAGGATTGAAAGCCCTTCCTTCTTCAGAGTGCTGATCGCCTCCCACAGGCCCTGGATGATGATCGGCGCCAATCCCTCCGATGGTTCATCCATGATCAGGCAGTCCGGGTTTGTCATCAGCGCCCGGCCGATCGCCAGCATCTGCTGCTCGCCGCCCGACAGCGTCTTGGCGCGCTGATTGCGCCGCTCGCGCAGGCGCGGGAAGAGAGTGTAGACGCGCTCGAGGCCCCACCCGTGACGCTCGGGATTGCGCAGCGCGACCAGCAGGTTTTCTTCCACGCTCAAGGTCGGAAACACACGGCGTCCTTGCGGCACCAGGCCCATGCCGGTGCGGACCGTCTCGAACGATGCCTTGGCGGTGATCGTCTCGCCCTTGAAAACAATCTGGCCGCGGCGCGGCGGATTGAAGCCGACGATCGAATTCACCAGCGTCGTCTTGCCGACGCCGTTGCGGCCGAGCAGGCCGAGAATCTGACCCTGCTCGAGCTTGAGCGAGAGGCCCTGCAACACATAGGCATCGCCGTAATAGGTGTGGATGTCCTGGACCTCGAGGATCGCCATCGCTTTAGCCCGTGCCCAGGTAGATTTGCTGCACGCGTTCGCTGTCGTGGATCTGCTTGGGCGTACCGGTTTCCAGGATCTCGCCGAAGTGCAGCACCGAGATTTCCGAGGCGACGTCGAACACCACGTCCATGTCGTGCTCGATCAAAAGGATCGCTAGCTTGGGATCGAGCTTCATCAGGAACTTCGCCATTTCGGTCGACTCGCCCGAAGACAGGCCGGCCGCCGGCTCATCAAGCAGCAGAATTTTGGGGTCGCTCGCCAGTCCGAGTACAATCTCGAGCTGGCGTTGCTCGCCATGCGACAAGTTGCGCACCTCGACGTCCTTTCGGTCGAGGAAGCCGACGCTTTTGAGCAGGCCATAGGCCTTGTCGTAGACGTCTTTGTAGGACGACAGGAAACGCCACATCACGAACTTCGACGGCCGCAGGCCCTTGATCGCCAGCAGCACATTGTCGAGCACCGTCAGCTTGGGGAACAGGCTGGTGACCTGGAATGTCCGCGCCATGCCAAGCGCGGTGCGGCGGTGACTCGGCCAACTCGTGACGTCATGGCCGAACAGCAGCACCTGACCGCCGCTCACCGGGAAGATGCCGGTGATCAAATTGAACAGAGTTGTTTTGCCGGCGCCGTTCGGGCCGATGATGGCCTTGCGGTCGCCCGGCATGATTCTGAAAGTGACGTCGCGCGTGGCGTGCAAGCCGCCGAAGCTCTTGTTGACGGCTTTGAGCTCAAGCGCCGCGGTGCCGTTCGTGGGAGTGTCGTTGCTCACGCGTCATCTCTTGTCTCTATGAAATGCCGGAGGTCCTTATTGCGGACCCCCGGCGGTTTGCGTCCTATTCGCAGTACTTACAGGGCGGGAAGTCCTTGCTGTACACCGGCTGTTGCAAAAACTTGTCCTTGCCGTAAGTCCAGTACTGGCTGACGTTTGGATAGGTCTTGATGACCGTGTTCCACAGCTCGTCTTTGTCGTAACCGAACATCTTCTTCTTTTCGACCTTCTTGATATAGATGTTCTGCACCGGGTTGCGGTCTTCGAATCGCACCGGTCCGCGCACGGCATCGATCTTCAGACCCGACATTATCTCGATGAACTTCTCGGCGCCGGGATATTTGCCGCCGGATTTTTTCATCGCCTCGTCGATGATTTCAGCCGTGGTGTAGTTCGCTTCCGAGTAATAGGACGGAACCTTGCCGTACTTGGCGCGATAGGCCTTCACGAAGTTTTCGTTCTTCTTGGTAGGGATGGCCGCGCTGTACATCAGCGACGAGACGTCGCCGATGACCTCGTCGCCCATGAACGGCAGCACGAATTCGTCATAGCTGGTGCCGCCGCCGATGATCGGCTTCTTGTAGCCCGAAGCGCGAAGCTGCTTGGGAAATTGCAGCGACATCGGGCCGACCATCAACGAAAAGATCGCATCGGCGTCTTTGATCGTCGGGATGTAGGGTCCGAAGTCCTTGGTGCCGAGCGGCGGCCAGATCTTCTGAATCACCTTGCCGCCGCAATCCTCGAAGGCTTTCTGGAAGCCTCCTTGCTGCTCGTAGCCGAAGGCATAGTCCGCAGCGATCGAAACGACCCGCTTGTAGCCTTGGTCGCAGGCCCATTGCCCGATCGCATGTGTCGGCTGTGAGCTCGTCCAGGTGGTCCGGAAGAAATACGGATATTTGGTGAGCTGGCGCTGCGTCAGATCGTCGGCTGCCGGAACGGACGAGATGTAAAGTGTCTTTTCGCTGTTGCTAACCGGCGCCAGCGCATAGCCGGTTGAGGCCAAAAGGCCGCCGATGAACATCTGTGCCTTGTCTTGCAGGACCAGTTTCTTGGCCTTGGTGACGGCGGTGTCAGACTTGCCTTGCTCATCCTCGACGATGAATTTGACGTCGGCGCCGCCGAGCTTGTTGCCGTGCTCGGCAAGGTACAGCTCGAAGCCGTTCACCATGTCCTTGCCGATCTGGGCGAAAATGCCCGTCATCGGCGCAAGGAAGCCGATGCGCAACTCTTCGGCTTTAGCCGGCATGCTTGCGCTCAATCCGAGCACAAGGCTGCCGAGCAGAATTTGTCGCAAGTGTTTCATGTATCGTACTCCCGCGTGTTATGCCTTCCCACGTGGTTTCAGGAAGGCGTCGGTGCCAATTTTTCTCTCGCCGCCGGTGTTATCTTCTTGCTGGACATGGCATGGGCTTGACGAAGTCTTGCCGGAATGCCCATCAGGCCGGTGGGTAGATAAAGGATCGTCAGTACGTAGACGCCGCCCAGCACGTACTGCCACCATGGCACAAGCGTGCTGAGGAATTCGCGCAATCCGAATACGATGACCGAACCGATGACGCCTCCGACCAGCGTGCCGGCGCCGCCGAGCACGACCATGAGCAGCGCGTCGACCGAAGTCGTCAGCACCACGGTCTCCGGGCTGACCAGTCCGTTGGTGTGGGCCCACAACACGCCTGAAAGTCCGCCGAAGGCACCCGCGATGATGAAGGCGATGTATTTGTGCAGCCAGGTATTGTAGCCGAGAATCTGCATGCGCAATTCGCGCTCGCGGATGCCGGCGAGGCTGCGCCCGAACGGCGACTGCACCAGGACATAGAGCACGATCAGCGACACAATGAAGAAGCCGTAGACCAGGAAGAAGAATGTTCGCTCGTTGGTGAGATCAAGCCCGAAATCGGGCCGAGCGGTGACGTTGATGCCGTTGTCGCCGCCGGTCAGCGAACTCCATCGATAGGCGAGGCCCCAGACGCACTGGCCGAGCGCCAATGTGATCATGAGGAAATAGACGCCGGTGGCGCGGATCGCGAACATTCCGAAAAATGCCGCCAAGGCAGCGCTCAGCGCCATGCCCATCAGGACGACCAACCAGAAATCCCACCCCAACCCGAAGTGAAATCGGGCGGCGAGAATGGCAGTGAAATAGGCGCCACACCCGAAATAAGCCGCCTGGCCGAGCGAGGCGAGGCCGGTGAAACCGAGCAGGATGTCGAGGCTCATGGCCAGGATCGCGAACACCAGCGCGCGCGTCGCCAACAGCACGACGTAGGAACTCGAATTCGGAATGATATAGGCCATCGCGATTGCAACGACGGCGACAATTAAAATCTTGATTTTCTGACTCTTCATCGCCGATCGCTCACTCTCGTCCGAACAGGCCGGTCGGCTTGACCGCGAGGATTAGCACCATCGGCGCGTAAAGCGTGAAATATGACACTTCCGGGAACAGCGCCTTGCCGAAATTGTCGGCAAGGCCAACTGCCAGCGCGCCGATGGCGGCGCCGCCAAGGCTGCCCATGCCGCCAATGATGACGACGGCAAAGGCGAGCGGCAGCATTTCGAAATCAAGGCCGGGATAGATGCCGAGGAAGGCGCCGCCGATCACGCCGCCAAGCGCCGCGAGGAACGCGCCGAGCGCGAATATGAACATCGAGATGCGGTTGGTGTCGATGCCGACGCCGCGGGCCATCTGCGCGTCATCGACGGTTGCGCGCACGGCCGCGCCCATGCGCGTCTTTTCCATGATGAGCCACAGCGCGATGCCGATCGCCACCGCCGTAGCGATCATGAACAGGCGGTAGGCGGGGAAAAAAATGCCGCCGATGACGATACTGGTATTGAGCTCGGCGGTGGGATGGATGTCCATGTTGTCGCCGCCCCAGATGTCGAGCGCGGCCTGCTGAAACAAGAAAGCGAAGCCGACCGTGAGCAGCACCTGCCGCAGCACGTCGGTTTCGATCGGAATAATGGGAAGGCGGCTCAGGACAAAGTACCAGGCGACGCTCGCCAACAGGATAATGACGACGGCGAGCGGCCAGCCACCGCCTGAAACCCCGAACCGCGCGATCGCAAGCCGCGTCAGGACGCCGAGGCCGAGCGCGATCGCCGCGTTGCGGACGGCTTCGAAGCCTTCCGAGCGCAGGAATAGGCGCTCCATCAACAGGCCGATGATTGCGACGGCGAGCGCAGCGATCGGCAGCGACAGCGCCCAAGAGCCGGTGAAAGCAATGACCGACAGTGCGATGTATCCGCCCCACAAGAAATAGGCGCCATGGGACAGGTTGACGATCCGCATGACGCCGAAGATCAGCGATAGGCCGCTGCCGACAAGAAAAAGCAGCGCCCCGTAAGAGACGCCGTTGAAGGCCTGGACGACCCAGAATTGCGTATTCATCCCCCCGTCCCCTCATCCTTCTTATTGGCGTTAGCCGCGAAGGTTGCCATCAGCTTACCTGAGGAGGGCGGCAAATGAACACCCCAATTGGCCGCAGCCCCACGTTGAATTGCTTGGATGTGGCGGCAGCCGCCGCACATTACGCGGGGCGCGCCCGTTTTTTGGGCGGGATAATCGGCAGCAGCAAGTATGAGGCGCTTCCGCGACCAAAATGGAGGCTGGTCTTGCCATTGAATATTGCCTGCGGCCGGTCGCGTGGATCATCGTGGAGAAAGGGACCGCAACCTTTCAGCTCATTCTTGAAGTTAGACAACTTGCCGCCGCTCGCACCGCCATACTCATAGTCCTTGCCGCGGATTGAAATCGCGACCCGATAACCGGCCGGTACCACGATCGAGGTCGGCCAGATTTCAATGTCGAGTTCCACCGGCTGATTTTTCTTTAACAGCTGTATCTCATCATGGGTGTGGTAAGGCCGGTACGGCTTGGAAAGTTTTTTATCGAGTTTACGATGCGACGCCCGCAACCATCCTTGTGCGATGGGAGTGTGCGGGTCGATCGCTCCTTGAAATACGATTTCCTTGAGGTCGCCTGTGAACACACGCAGCACGGCAAAGAAGTCGGCATCGGACGTTGACGATGAAGCAAACAGTTTCAGCGCCGATGGCCCGGTGATTTCCATTTCCTTGGCAAGCGGCGGCGTCAGAAATACAAGACCATCGCCCATGGCGGCGAAGTTGAGTCGCGCCGATCCGGTCGGCTTTTTGGTTGTCAGGGCCAGGTCAGCAGGGTCGAGATAGAACTTTGTCCATCGCGTCCGTTTGAGCGGCCATTCTTTCTCGGCGCGCGCGACGAACTTGTCGACGTGACGCACTTGCAGCAAGACCTTCGGTTGTTTTGCCCAACCTTCCTTTTTGCCATGGAGGAAATAGTCGAAAAAGCGCAGCTGCTGCTCGCGACCGTAATCCGTATAGAAGTGCGTCCAGTGTTCGATGCCGTGCGCCTCCAGCCACTTATGCCTGGAAGCGGCACGGACGAATCCTTCAAAATTGCCGCGCGGATGCAGGCCTTGGCCGCCCCAGTTCGCCGCCGAAAAAAGTGGCGTGACGATTTTGTCCCATTTTGCCGAGCGCGCCTTGTGATACGCGTCGGCCAAGGAATGGGAGACAATATCGGTGCCAAAATCCGCGCGGTTCCTGGCGAGCTCCGCATCTGAAAGTGTTTCCGGGCCGCACACCAACTCGCCGTGCACGCGGCTGCGCTTTCCTCGCTCTCCGGCACCGTATTGCACGGTCTTTACCTGCATGTCGTACCAGTTCTCCCAGAAGGTCGAGAGGATGCCGCCGTGATGTGTCATATCGCGGTACCAATCGGCGGCGCCTTCCCAGACGCACATAGCGGTCAGGTGCGGCGGTTGTAGCGAAGCCACGAGCCATTGATTTATGCCGTAATAGGAAATGCCGTTTAGGCCGACCTTGCCGCTCGACCATGGCTGCACGCCCGCCCATTCAATGCAGTCGTAGAAATCTTTCGTCTCACGCGGGGAAAAATGATCGATGAATCCGGCCGAGCAGCCCGCACCCCGTGAATCGACACGTACGCACGCGTAGTCGTGCGGAACCCATTTTTCCGGATCGACGACCTCCCAGCTTTGATAAAGATTACTTGACCCAGCGGTGACATCCGGATGCTTTTCTGCCATGCGCTGCCAAGCGCTCGGATAACCATCCTGAAACGCGAGATTCTTCGCGTAAGGCCCGTGGCTGAGGATGACGGGATATTTGCCTTCTTTAGTGGGACGAAAAACATCGGCGCGCAGCACGAGGCCATCGTCCATGGTGATCGGCACATCCCAGTCGATCCGCATGCCATCACGGATCTCGGTCCGCTGGCGCAGCGAAGTCATCATGTCCTCCCGCATTTTTAGCGATGGCGTGTCCCGCCTCCGCCACCTGCGCAATTTGTTTTGGGAGGCTACAAAGACGACGACACCCGGCACAAGGGTCGAGCCGGGCTGGCAGGGACGAAGCCGCAGGCCGGCCGGAGCGAAAAACCTAGCGTGCGGAGCGCCTGCGCCGCTTGACCTTGGCCATCTTCTCCAGAACCGCGCAGACTGCCGCCGTGTCGCGGCCGCCAAGTCCACTTTTCATCGCCTTAAGGTAGATGCCTTTGGTGGCATTAAAAATCGGCGTCGGTACGCGGATCCGGCGTGCGTAGTCGCCAATCACCTGCATGTCCTTGTCCCACACCGAAATCTTCATTGTGACGTCGTTGTAATGGCCCTTTGCCATCATCGGTGCGCGCAGCTCGAAGACGCGGGAGTTCCCGGCCCCGGCCGTAATCAGATCGACGATCATTTTCGGATCGAGCCCCGCCTTCATGCCGAGCACCATAGCTTCGGCGGAGGCGACGTTATTGATAGCGACCAGGAGGTTGGCGACATATTTCATGCGGCTGCCATTGCCGAACGCACCCACGTTGAAAACGTTGCGGCCGAACGCCGTCAACAGTGGACGGAGGCGAGCTATGTGTTTGGCGTCGCCGCTGGCATAGAAAACGAGGTCGCGCTTTTTAGCCTGCCCGCCGGTACCGCTTACCGGACAATCGATCATTTGGTGGCCCGCTTTGCGCAGGACACGCGCAGCTTTTTCCTTATCTGAAATTGCAAAGGTGCTCATCTCGACCAGCAACTTGCTCTTGAGCTTTGCCGCGGCAATCTTGCGTACCGTTTCAGCCAGCGCCTGCGGTTTCGGCAGACTGGTGAGGACGACGGGGACCGCAGCTGCGACATCGGCCGCATTTTCAGCGATTTCAACGCCGGCGCGTTTCGCTTCCCGGCGCCTTGCCGGGTTTGTGTCAAACCCGACGACATGCCAGCCCGCGGTCACCAAATTCTTCGCAAATGCACCACCCATAATGCCGAGGCCGATCACGCCGACCTTGCCTTTGCGCCTTCTCACCACCATCAATTGTCTCCCCTACGCTGAATCGCATCAAACGAAGCCTCCTCTTATGCGCTGGGTGTGGGGCTGTCGAGTCGTCGTGTGGCTTTAAGCGGCTTTCAAGGGAAGCCGTGATCGCCTATCGTCGCCACAAATGTATTCTGGGGAGGACGTATGCGGATTGGTGTCGCAGGTCTCGGTGTTATGGGTGCGGCCGTTGCCGCGCGGCTCATGGAAGTTGGCCATGACGTGACAATATGGAATCGAACGGCCGACAAGACCAAGCCGTTGGCCGCCGCCGGTGCGAAGATTGCGTCGACGCCGGCGCAACTTGCGAGCGCCGTTGAGGCTGTAATTACTTTGCTCACTGACGGAGCGGCAATCGACGCGGTCTACAACGGAGCGAATGGCCTTTTATCGGGCGACATTAAGGGCAAACTTTTCATTGAAATGAGTACGGTGCCGCCGAAGGTGCCGGTCGCGCTGGCGCCGAAGGTGAGGGCCAAGAGTGCGATGCTGGTCGAGTGCCCGGTCGGGGGATCGACGGCGCCTGCACGTCAGGGAAAACTGCTCGGTCTCATGGGAGGGGAGCCTCCCGACGCCGAGCGCGCCAAGCCGATCCTCAATCAGCTCTGCCGGCGACTGGAATATTGTGGTCCGATCGGTACAGGCGCGTCAATGAAGCTTGCGATCAACCTGCCCTTGATGGTGGCGTGGCAAGCGTACGGCGAAGCATTTGCGATTGCGCGCGCGGCCGGCTGGGAGCCCAAGCGCTTTCTCGACCTTTTTGTTGACACCAACGGCGCCAATCCGGCGCTGAAAAATCGCGCTGAGATGATCGTAACGATGTTTGAAGGCCGCGATCCGGGCCCCACCACCTTCAGTATCGCGAACGGCGTTAAGGATCTACGGACAATGGTCGAAACCGGCGAGTCGGGTGGCGCCGACATGCTTGCGACCAAGGCGGCTCTGGCGGGATTTGAAGATGCGACAAAACATGGTTTTGGCGGTGGTGACGGATCCCGCATGACGGTCTACTGGGCCACCCGCAAGAAATCCTGAAATTCGGAGAACGATCCATGTCAGTCACGCTCGCTCAGGCCTCGAACATTGTCGACGCGACCCTGAAGAGGGCACGCGAACTAAAACAAATGCCGCAAACTGTGGTGGTTCTCGATACCGGTGGTCACGTTGTCTGTGCCAAGCGTGAAGATGGGTCAGGAATCATCCGTTTTGAGATTGCCATAGGCAAGGCCTACGGCGCCCTGGGAATGGGCTGGGGGTCGCGGACCATGATGGAGCGTGCCGCCCAAAATCCGAATTTCATGACCGCGATCGTAGCTGCAAGCGAAGGGCGTATCGTCCCGAATCCGGGCGGTGTGCTGGTTCGCGACCCGAGCAATCGGCTTCTTGGCGCAGTGGGCATCTCGGGCGATACCGGTGACAACGACGAAATCATCGCCATCGCAGGCATCGAAGCAGCGGGATTGAAGGCCGACCCCGGCGGTTCCAAAAAGTGAGGAGGCATTTGTGAAAGTATTTTCGTTTTGGCGCTCGCTCGCGACCTATCGCGTGCGTATTGCCCTCAATCTCAAGGGAATCAACGCCGAAGTAGTTGAAGTCAATTTGATGAAAGGCCATCAGCGCGAGGATGCCTACCGCCAGGTCAACCCGATGATGGCCATTCCGGCGTTAATCGATGGCGACGGACCGCCGTTATTCGAGTCGCTGGCGATCATCGAATATCTCGACGAAACGCATCCCAATCCACCGTTGATGCCGAAGGAGCCAAAGGCGCGCGCGCGCGTTCGCGGGCTTTCGCAGATCGTCGCCTGCGATTCCCATCCGCTTATCGTGCCCCGCGTGCGAGAATATCTTGCACACGAATTCAAGGTCGACGAAGCCGGCGTAACGAAGTGGGCACAACACTGGCACCGTGCCGCCTTAAAAGCGCTTGAAGAGCATCTCGCGGGCGAAAAGGAAACCGGAACTTATTGTCAGGGCGAGCAGATCACGATTGCGGACGTATGCCTCGCCAGCCAGGTCGCCGGTGCGAACTTCTTCAAAGTAGACCTCGCGCCATTTCCGACCGTTGCGCGCATAGCGGCCACTTGCATGAAGAATGACGCTTTTGCGCGCGCGCACCCGCTCAAGCAACCAGGCGCGCCGGCCGCAGCGTAAGCATCTCGATGATCAACACCGCGATCGTCGGCCTCGGCTGGTGGGGAAAAATGCTGGTGAAGGCGGTGCGCGACTTTGGCGCGCCACTGCGGTTTGTGCGTGGCGTGACGCTGGAGCCCGAAACAGCGAGGGACTTCGCCTCAGAACACAAGATTTCTCTTGGCACGTCACTCGATGAGGTGTTGGCCGACAAGTCGATTGAAGCTGTTTTGCTGGCGACGCCGCATACGAAGCACCGCGCGCAGGTGGAAGCGATCGCGGCGGCCGGCAAGCACCTTTATTGCGAGAAGCCATTCGCTCTTACGAAAGCCGATGCCGAGGCCGCCCTCAATGCCTGCGGGCGCGCCGGCATCGTCATTGCGGTTGGCCATCATTTCCGCCTGATGCCGTCAATGCGTGTCCTCGCTGAGCTCAAGGCGTCCGGTGCTTTCGGAACAATCATGCAAGTTGAAGGAAACTACAGCCATGACTGGCTGGCGGATTATCCTGCCGACAGTTGGCGCATGGCGGCCGAAGAGAGCCGCGCCGGAGGCATGACCGGAATGGGAATCCATGTGCTCGACTGCTTTCGCGATTTGGTCGGGCCTTTGAGCCGCGTAAGCGCAATATCGAAAGCACGTGCTCTCAATTTACCCACCGGCGATACGACAGCCGCGTTGATCGAATTCGAAAATGGGGCGACCGGTACGCTCGGGACATCCATCAAGACGCCTTTCCGCTGGCGTGTCGCAATCTTCGGCGAGAAGTGCTGGGCCGAAAGCGTGAGCGAAACGCGCGCGATCGTGCGTTATGCCGGCCGCGACGAACCGGAAGTGATAGATCGCCCGGCCGACAATCACCTTGGCCGCAACCTCGATTATTTCGCGAAGGCCGTGCGCGGGGAAATGACCTTTCCGATTTCGCCAGCCGGCATTTTGCAAACCGCTGCCGCGCTTGAAGCGGTGTTCAAGTCGGTCGATGCAAATGGGGCCTGGATGAAGGTCTAACTAGGCGCGCAGCCTCTGAGTCGGCGTTGCGGTCGCGCGATCCCATATCTGGTGAATATTCGCGACTTCTGCCTCGAAGCGCTGCAGAAATATTCGCGCCTGGGTGGACAGCTGACGCCGCGTCGGCTGGATCACTACAAATTCGGCGTGCATTGAAGGGTCGGCAATCGGATTGACGATCAACTCGCTACGTCCAATGTCATTGACAGATATGACGCTCGGCAAAATCGTTACCCAATCTGAGCGGGCGACAAATTCAAGCGTGGCGATCATTGCATCCATTTCGAGCATTGCGGCTATTTCGACGCCGTGCGCCTGAAAATAGGTTTCAAGGTTGCGGCGACGAGTATTGTCAGGGCTCGGCGCGACAATCTTCAGAGGCGGGCATTTGGCGAGGCGTACCGGTGCGAGCGGCGTGAAACCCGCGCGCGGGCCAGAGATCAGCATTTCTCGATCACGCACCAGCATGCGTGATTTCAAACCGATGGTGCCCTCGAAGGCTGGCACGACCGCGAAGTCGAGGGCGTCTTCGAGCACCATCTCCGTCAACAACGCGCTGTAGCCCTCCAGGATGTGCAGCCGTACCTCGGGGCATCGCGGCACAAAATCGTCGAGTACGGGGGCCAAGACCGCACGCGTGAACGTCGGCATCAATCCGATACGCAATTCCCCGGTGACTTTTCCGCTCATCGAGCGCGCCTCTTCTGCGGCGTGCTCAAGCGCGCCGACGGCTTCGACGCAGCGCTTGTAGTAGCGAAGGCCCGCAGGGGTAGGCGTGACGCCGCCAGCCGTGCGTTCGAACAGTTTCACTTTCAATGAACGCTCGACGGCCGCGACATGCTGGGAAATGCCCGATTGCGTGGCATTTTCCCGTTGCGCTGCGCGGGTGAAAGAACCTTCCTCACAGACCGCTATGACAGCGCGTATCTGCCGCAGCGGGATATTGGCCATATTTACCTCGCGAACCGTGATATTATAAAAACTAATGGTAGAAGGCAGAATATATTATTTCTGCTTGGGTGCCAACCAGCATAGGATTCACAGAAATCAGCAACGGGCGCGCCGACGCGCCGGTCGGGAGGGACAGCCATGGGCGCAAATTTCGGCATTGCCGGCATGGATTGGCAGCAGCGGGTCAACTGGGAGCGGCTGCGCGAATACAGAATCGAGCGCGCGCGCGCGATGATGAAGAAGCACGGGCTCGGCGCGATACTGTGCATGTATGACGAAAATGTCCGTTACATCACCGGCACGCTTACGCCGGGCTGGAACCGGCTCAAGCCCGGCTTGCGCTACGCAATGCTGTGTGGGGACGGACGGCCGGTTTTGTTCGAGCAGGGCGACATCGGCTTCCAGATCGAACGGCACTCGCCGTGGATTCCAAAGGAAAACGTGCGTCACTCCTTTGCCTGGATCAAGGGCGCGGCGGGGCCCGCCTCGACCCAGCAGGTCAAGAAATTCGTGAAGGCGGTCATCCAGGCGATGAAGGACAACGGCGTCGCAGGCCAAAAACTTGGTGTCGACTTTATCGACATCAACATGATCAATGTCTTCAAGGAAAATAACATCAACTGGACCGACGGCATGACGCCGATGATGGATGCGCGCGCCGTCAAAAGCGTCGACGAGCAGGAATGCTTTCGCATCGTCGGTGCGATCGGTGATGCGACGCATTGGGAATGCATGAAATTCCTGCGTCCCGGCATCACGGAAAATCAGGTCACTGCGCACTTGATGGAATATCTCTACCGCATTCCGGGCATGGAAGACGTCGAAGACGTTATCGTGTCGTCGGGTCCGAACACGTGGCCGAACTGGCGCAATTTTTCAGACCGCATCATTCAACCTGGCGATATCGTATTCATGGATTTGGCTGCGCTCACCTGGAATGG
>DASSIT010000109.1:0-22107 GCA_035691545.1 Pseudolabrys sp.
TGCGATACGGTTCGGTGATGCCGCGCGTGACGAGATCGTCGATCATCACGCCGAGATAAGCTTGCGCGCGATCAATGACGATCTCGCGGCCCTCGCCTGCCAGAGCCGCCGCATTGAGACCTGCCAGAAGCCCTTGTGCCGCAGCCTCTTCGTAGCCTGTCGTGCCGTTGATCTGTCCCGCCAAAAACAATCCTCGCAAGCGTTTCGTTTGCAGCGTCGGCGCAAGTTCGCGCGGATCGACATAGTCATATTCGATCGCGTAGCCGGGACGTATGAAACGCGCGTTCTGCAAACCGGGAATTGTCGCCACCAATGCGTGCTGCACTTCTTCGGGAAGCGATGTTGATATTCCGTTCGGGTAAACGGTGTGATCATCGAGGCCTTCGGGCTCCAGAAAAATCTGGTGGCCGTCGCGCTCGCCAAATTTCATGATCTTGTCTTCGATCGACGGACAGTAGCGCGGGCCGCGGCTCGCGATCTGTCCGGAGTACATCGGTGATCGATGAACATTTTCTCGGATTATATTATGCGTCGCTTTGGTCGTGCGCGTGATCCCACATTGTATTTGCGGATTTTCAATTCGTGCAGTGAGAAGCGAAAACGGCTCGGGTGGATCATCGCCGGATTGCAGTTCAAGTGCGGACCAGTCGATGGTTCGTCCGTCGAGCCGTGGCGGTGTCCCGGTTTTGAGACGGCCAAGTACAAAATTAAATTTCTCAAGCGCGCGCGATAGTCCGACTGCCGGCGCTTCACCGACACGACCGGCGGGAATTTTCTTTTCGCCGATGTGGATGAGACCACGCAGAAACGTACCGGTCGTAAGCACCACGGCTCCGGTGGCAATCTTGCGGCTATCGGCAAAGCGGATGCCCTGGACCCGCCCATTTTCGATGATCAGATCATCGGCCTCCGCCTCGATCACTTCGAGATTGGCGATTCCGCGGATCGCGGCCTGCATCGCTGTCGCATATAGCTTTCGATCGGCTTGGGCCCGCGGTCCACGCACGGCCGGTCCTTTGCTGCGGTTGAGGACGCGAAACTGGATGCCGCCGCAGTCGGCTACGCGGCCCATCAGACCGTCCAGCGCATCGATTTCCCGCACCAAATGACCTTTACCGAGCCCGCCGATGGCCGGGTTGCATGACATTGCGCCAATGGTCGCGAATCGGTGCGTGATCAGCGCTGTTTTGGCCCCCACACGGGCGGAAGCGGCCGCAGCTTCACAGCCGGCATGGCCGCCGCCAATTACCGCGACGTCGAATCGATTGGCCATTAAAACCTCGAAAGGCACGTTCTAGCTGAGGTGCGGAGAAGCGTCAAAAACATTGGATTCACGAAAATGTTTCACGTGGAACACTTGTTTTGGCCCGTTGGCGGTGAACCGGGCCCGCGCGCCCTCAGCTGGATCGGAGCTTGATTCCAATCCTCGCCGTACGCTGGCGATACGACTTATGCGAGTCTCGCGAGCGTCAAAACGCGCAGTCCCCGCTGAACGGTTCAAATCCTGGAACGTCAACGCAGCACCAAACGCCCCCTATTTCCTATTGCGCGCGTGCTTCTTGTTTCCTGTTCGGAAGCGCATGAAAATCGCATTAGGCTGTGCCGGCCGCGCATGTGCAATCGGTGAAGTCGCGGCAAGCGCCGGAGTGCAAGGCCCGCATTGCAAAGCGGGTTTACTTGCCGATGCAGAAATCCCGAAAAATCACTTCCAGAACATCTTCGACGTCAACCCGGCCGGTGAGACGGCCAAGGGCGTGGGCCGCGGTGCGTAACTCCTCGGCAAAAAGATCTTCATGCATCGAGATTTCGGGCTTGAGTGCGCGCCGCAAGGCCGCCTCAGCGTCCTCTAAAGCGCGGCGGTGGCGCTCGCGCGTAACAAGCGCAGGTTCAGTGCCGACCAGGAATTGGTCGGCCGTCACAGTCAATTTTCCCAAAAGGTGGTCGAGACCATCACCGGATGTGGCTGAAATATCGAACAGAGATTCATTTAAAATGAACTTATATTCATAGTTTTGTGGAAGCATTTTGTTAACTATACTGGATAATACTTCATTAAACTGAAAGCGAGGTTCATTAATATCAATACACTGTAATTTTGATTCATTGTTTTTATTAACCCGCTGAAGCAAATCAATTTTATTACGGACCAACCACAGGGACGGGAGAGGTTGATCTCCCTTCGATTCGACAGAGCCGTTTTTACCCATCGTTCCCGCCCGCGAGCCTGATCCACCCACCCCAAAACTTGGCGTGCCAGACCGAAGAGCTCGTGTACCGGCTCGATGACCCAATTCTCGAGTCGGGGTCTGCGCGTCTTCGTCCCGACTCACCTCCGCACACTCGCTCGCATCCACCACCCACAAAATGAGGTCCGCCGCCGCAGCACGCTCTCGCGCACGCCTGACGCCCTCGAATTCGACCGGATCCTCTGTGTCTCGAATGCCGGCCGTGTCGAGCACCGTGACCGGCAGACCGTTGAGATTGAGATGCACTTCGATCACATCGCGCGTCGTGCCGGCATAGGGCGAGACAATTGCCGCCTCCCTCCGCGCAATCCGATTTAGCAGCGTGGATTTTCCAGCGTTAGGCGGCCCGGCGATTGCGACAACAAGACCTTCGCGCAGGCGTTCGCCGCAACCGCCGTCTGCAAGCACCGCCGCGATTTCATCAGCCAGCGTCTGCGCAACGCGCAATGCCGGCGCCAGCAAATCCTGCGGCACGTCCGCCTCATCGGAAAAATCGATCCGCGCCTCGACAAGCGCCAGGGCCTGAATCAGCTGCGCGCGCCACGATTCGGCGCGATCACCGAGCACGCCGGTCATTTGCCGAAATGCCTGCCGGCGCTGCCCTTCCGTCTCGGCCAATACAAGGTCGGCGAGCCCTTCCACTTCGGTAAGGTCGAGCTTTCCGTTTTCAAATGCTCGGCGCGTGAATTCACCGGCTTCAGCCGGACGAAGACCCTCAATTTGCGAAAGCGCAGCGAACACCGCAGCGATGACGGCGCGGCCGCCGTGCAACTGAAGCTCCGCGACGTCCTCGCCGGTTTCGCTGTGGGGCGCCGGAAACCACAGGCCGAGCGCCTGGTCAATAAGCTCGCCGTCGCGTCCGCGAACTCGAACAAGCGCCGCCTGACGGGGGGCAGGGATTTTTCCCGTCAGGGCCTCAAGCGCCGCGCCGGCGCGCGTGCCGGATATGCGCACCACACCGATCGCCGCCGGCAGCCGGCCGGAGGACAACGCGTAAATGGTGTCGTTGACAGAGCCAGTCATTGCGGCGCACGGAAGCGCCGAGCAGGGCAGGGGTCAAGCCCCGCGGCGACCCCTGCGATATGATCGCGTGCTGTGCGATCGAGGAGGCGTTATGCGACCACAACTCAGCCTTGCCGTTTTATTGTCGCTTTCACTGGTCGGCTTCTCCGCATCAACAGCGGAGGCGCGAAGCGAACTTGCCCGGGCATATCGCGTGATAGCGTCAAAATCATTCATCGATCTCACGCACAGCTTTGGTCCTCAAACGCCGGTGTGGTCGGGATTTGGGCAGGCAAAAATGACCCCCGCAGCCGATCCAAAAACGCATCGGCCATACACCATCAAAGAAGACGGCTTTCGCGCCACGCTATATGAGCTCGTCGGCCAATACGGCACGCATGTCGATCCGCCGGCTCATTTCGACGAGAAAGGGACCACGATGGACGAGATCCCTCTCAAACAGATGATCCTGCCGCTCATTGTGCTCGACGATACGCCATATCTGTCGCAAGATCCGAACCACGCATTTTCCGTGGCTGATCTCGATTCCTGGGAGAAAAAGCACGGACGCATTCCGCGCGGCGCCTTCGTCGCGCTGCGCACCGACATGTACAAGGACTGGGACAGCAACCCCGAACGCTTCAAGCGAACCCCGTTCCCCGCCTGGTCCCCAGAAACCATCAAGTTCCTGTACGAGCGCCGTGGCGTCGTTGCCACCGGACATGAAGCGATGGACACCGACACAACCGACAAGATGGAATCGGAAACCTACATCCTCCGGCACGGGCACTATCAAATTGAGGTCATGGCGAATCTCGACAAGGTTCCGCCGAAAGGCGCGCTCATTATCGTGACGTGGCCGAAAGTCCGCAAAGGCCTCGGATTCCCGGCGCGAGCCTTTGCAATATTGCCGTGACGGCGGTGCGGTAGTCGGTTGGCTGGCTTTCCCGCCGGCTGAAATTCAAGTTAGGCTTTGGCGATGTCTTCCGATCAAAATCCCGCGCATGTGAACCGCCTCAGCCAGGCGACATCTCCGTATCTCCTTCAGCACAAGCACAATCCGGTCGACTGGTGGACGTGGGGGCCTGATGCGCTATCGGAAGCCCGGCGCACGAACAAGCCGATCCTGCTCTCGGTGGGATATGCCGCGTGCCATTGGTGTCATGTAATGGCGCACGAATCCTTCGAGGACGAGGCCACCGCACGGGTCATGAACGAGCTGTTCGTGAATATCAAAGTCGACCGTGAAGAGCGCCCGGATATCGACCAGATTTACATGAACGCCCTCCATCTCCTCGGCGAGCAGGGTGGCTGGCCGCTGACCATGTTTCTGACACCGAAGGCCGAGCCGGTCTGGGGCGGCACATATTTTCCAAAAGAATCACGGTTTGGACGGCCCGCCTTTGTCGACGTCTTGCGCGAGGTTGCGCGATTGTTTCGCGACGAACCTGGAAGGATCGAGAAGAACCGCGCCGGCCTGCTGTCACGTCTGGCCGAAAAGGCCCGACCCGCCGGCCGCGTGACTGTCGGGTTAAAAGAGCTCGATGCGTCCGCAATGCAGGTCGGGAACATGTTCGACAGCGTCAACGGCGGGATGCGGGGCGCGCCCAAATTTCCGCAACCGGCCATTCTTGAAATGCTGTGGCGCGCGGGGCTACGGACAGGCGACACGCGCTTTTTTAAAACGGTTGAGTTTTCGCTGGAGCGGATGAGCGAAGGCGGCATCTACGATCATCTCGGCGGAGGTTTCTCGCGCTACTCGGTCGACGAAAAGTGGCTCGTCCCGCATTTCGAAAAAATGCTTTACGACAACGCACAATTGCTGGAGCTGCTGGCGCTAGCCTGGCAGCGAACCGGCGCATCTGTGTTTGCGCAGCGGGCACGCGAAACGGTCGCGTGGCTCAAGCGTGAGATGACCACGGGCGAGGGTGCTTTTGCCGCTTCGCTCGATGCCGATTCGGAAGGCGAAGAAGGCAAGTTCTACGTCTGGTCCCATGAGGATATCGTCAAAGCGTTGGGGGCCGAAGACGGTGAGTTCTTCGCGCGCCATTACGACGTGACTTCCGACGGAAATTTCGAAGGTCACAGCATTCTCAACCGCCTCGCAAGCCATCCGCGCAGCGCGGAAGATGAAAATCGTTTGGCCCTGATGCGGGCAAGATTGCTCGCCATACGCGATTCGCGCGTTCGTCCCGGATTAGATGACAAGGTCCTGGCCGACTGGAACGGATTGATGATTGCGGCGCTGGTCAATGCCGGAATCATCCTCGGTGAACCGTCGTGGCTCGATATGGGAAAACGCGCCTTCGATTTCATCGCCCGACAGATGACGAGGGGTGATCGTCTCGGTCACTCGTGGCGAGATGGAAAATTATTGTTTCCAGGCCTTGCCTCGGATTTTGCCGCGATGATACGCGCCGCACTGGCGCTCTTTGAAGCCACGGGCGAGCGCGCCTATCTGGAACGGTCGCTTGCCTGGCAATCCGAATTCGATTCGCACCACGTCGATCCTGAGACCGGCATCTACTATCTTTCGGCCGACGACTCGAGCGATCTCCTGCTGCGGCCGCATTCGACGCAAGATGACGCCACGCCGAATCCGAATGCCGTTGCCGCGCAAAATCTCGTCAAGCTCGCGATATTCACGGGCGACGATCAATGGAGCCGCGCGTCCGACCGCCTCATCGAAACGATACTTGCCACAGCCGAGCGCAACCTTTTCGGGCACGTCGCGCTCCTCAACGCGCTTGACCTGCGGCTCCGCGCTGCCGAGATCGTGGTGACAGGAAACTCCAAAGCACTGGTGGCGTCAGCACTCAAGCTGCCATTCCTTGACCGCATAGTGCTGCAGACGGGCGCAGCGGGTGCGATGTCCGTATCCCATCCGGCTTACGAACGGGTGGCTGCGATGCATGGCGACGCAGCCTTTATCTGCGTGGGCGAGCGTTGTTCATTGCCGGCCCGTGACGCCGCGACAATGATTTCGCGCCTGGCCGAAATGCGTATGACAGCCAAAGGGCTGACTTGATGATCGCGGATCGCGTCCCGGCATTTTTATCCAGCCGCCCGGCAGCTCACGTATTTTTCATCCTGCTGCTTGCGGCCGCGCTATCGCCAACTCTACTAGTGTCGATCCCGGCGATGGCGGACTACCCTAACCATCTCGCGCGCATGTTCCTCCTCAGTCGTGCGGATGGACCCAATCCAAGCCCATTTTACCAGATTGTTTGGGCACTCTATCCAAATCTGGCGATGGATCTGGTGGTGCCGTTCATGGCGCGCTTTATGGACGTCGTGACCGCGACCAAGATCTTTTTCCTGCTGAGCCAACTCCTCGTCGTCACAGGCGCAATGGCCCTCGAGCGGGCCGTGAAGAATCGCATCGCGATTTCCGGCTGCGTCGCGCTGATGTTCCTTTACAGCCTTCCATTCGCTTGGGGCTTCGTAAATTTTGAATCCGGCCTCGGGGTTGCGCTGTGGGCGCTTGCCGGCGCGATCGCATTGAACGAATACAACTGGCTAATACGGATCACCTTTCACGCTGTCTCGACCCTGGTGCTGTTTGCCGCGCATTTTTTCGCACTCGGGATATATGGCTTTGCCATTGGCGTGCATGAACTATGGCGCGCATGGTCGAAACAACGCCCGCTGAATGAAACCGTCTCGCGCTTGTTGTTGCTGGGCCTTCCGGCTCTCGCGGTCATGGCCGCGATGGTGTCAACGGGCGGGGTCATCGGTGGAACAGGAACCTACTGGTTCCTGCAATACAAGCCCCTTTGGCCCATACGGATAATGAGCGGCTACAGCGTTGTGCTATCCGCCATATGCGTCGTCGGGCTTATTGCAGGCATTTATGAGCTGGCCAAGCATCGCCTGCTCCGCTTTAGTTCATCCGGTGCCTGGCTGGCGGCTGGTTTCGCCGGTCTATACATCGCCATGCCCTCGAAGCTATTTGACACATCGTTTGTCGATTTGCGTATCATCGTGGCCGCGGCACTGATAATGCCTGCATTCGTCACCGTTAAGCTGCCCGACATGCGTTGGCGACTGGCGGCGGCGGCAGGCACCGCAGCAATTACTCTCGCAAATGTCGGAATCGTGCTCTCGGTCTGGCTTTCCTACCGAGCCGACTACGCGGCAGTGATAGGTTCATTTGATCGCATCGCGAAGAAATCGCTGGTATTGATCGCTCACAGCGGTGCGGCCGACGATCCACCGCTTGGTGAACTCACCGAGTACCCGATGTATCACGCGCCGGTCCTGGCCGTTCACTTTGCGGACGCCTTCGTGCCGGATCTATTCAATGCTCCCGGCAAACAACCTGTCATGGCGAACCCGGCATATCGTGAACTCGACATTCCCTATGGTGGTCCAGTGCCTCTCGCGATTCTCAAAGCGATTGCGGAAAAGCAAAAGCTGACCAACGTACCACGCTATATCCGGGATTGGCCGGATGAATACGATTATCTCTATTTGCTCGGACCGCGGATTCCCAATCCATTGCCGCAGATACTCGAAGAGCTTCAGGGCCAGCGGCGCTTCGCGCTCTATCGAATTCGCAAATAGTCACACGCACCCCACAGAACATCGGTGAATGCGGATTAGCGCGCGTATTCGGGCACACTCAACGCGCATGAGTTGGGTCCTCCATTTAGATGAGGCCCAAGTTGCGCAGCGCGAACTCGTACTATTTAGCCCGTTCAGCGGACGCGGCGGGATTGTGGTTCCGATATACCTCATTGCACCCACGAATTGAAATTCCGCCAGCCACAGTCTTCCGGTCAACCGGGACACTTCGGAGATTATCGACATGAAGCCACATTCGACAGTCTGCCAGATCACCACTGAGTTGAAGATTTTCTTGTTCGCGATTGCGTTTGCATCGTTTGGCATCGACGCATCGCACATCGCGATTGCGCAAAAAGCGCCGGAGGCCACGCGCGCCACCGACTTCGCGCCTGCAATGATCGAGCACATGCGGAAGATGCGGCGCTATAAAGATTATGACCGGGGCGAACAGGAAACGCCGCGCATCATTGACCGCTTCAGCGTCGATCGTGACGCGAGCGGCGTGATCGGATCATTCCAGCCCAACGGGGCTACAATCACTTCAAACAATGCTTTCTTCAAAGACATGGGCACCAATGGCAGAACTTGCTTCACCTGCCATCAGCCGCAAAGCGGCTGGACTATCGTGCCAAGTGACGTTGCAGAGCGTTTCGAGCGAAGCCGTGGCAGCGATCCGATCTTCCGGCTCGTCGACGGCGCGACCTGTCCGAGCGATGATGTCTCAACGCTCCGCGCGAAGCGGCGTGCCTACAAATTGCTGATCGATAAGGGTTTGATCCGCATCGGCCTGTCGATTCCGGCCACGGCGGAATTCATCGTCACCTCGGTCGAGGATCCCTATGGCTGCAACACCAATCCAGCAACCGGCATTGTGAAGCAGACGTCAACTCAGACAATCGGTATTCTTTCGATGTACCGACGACCGCTGCCGTCCACGAATATCGCCTTTGATAGCACCATCATGTGGGACGGCCGCGAGTCGCCGGCCAACGTGGACCTCGATACCGGATTCAGAAATCAGGCGGTCGACGCAACCCTCGGCCACGCGCAGGCCGACACACCCCCGACGCCCGAGCAGGTGGACCAAATCGTCAAATTCCAGAAAGGCATTTTCACCGCCCAGGTCTTCGACGACAAAGCCAAATTCCTTACCGGAGACAATGCCGCCGGCGGCCCGGTCGCATTGTCGTCGCAGCGGTTCTTCATCGGCATCAACGATCCGCTGGGCGGCAATCCGACGGAGACGCCCTTTACGTCGTCGATATTCAATCTCTTCCGGTCATGGCTCAATGCCGGCAGCCGGGAGGATTACAGTCACGGCACGCCCATGGCTACTGAAGATTTGCTCAAGCGTATCAACGTCACCGACGTCTGGCGTTACAACGAACATGAACGCAACAGGGTGAACGAGCGCCGCCGTTCAGTCGCGCGAGGGGAGGAGGTCTTCAATACCAAGGGCTTCACGATTACCGGTGTATCCGGCCTCAACGACAGGCCCGGTCTTGACCATGTCGGCGGATTCTGCGGCACGTGCCATGACGCGCCGAATGTCGGCAATCATTCAGTCAAGCTGCCCATCGATATCGGGGTGCCCGATGCCGGCGACAAAAAACCTCCAGTGCTCGACATTGCGGGCTTGCCAGTCTTCACACTCACATGCACACAAGGTCCGCTCGCCGGGAAGGTCTATCAGGTTACCGATCTGGGCAAGGCCATGATTTCGGGCAAATGCGCGGATATTGGCCTGTTCAAGGGGCCGATCTTGCGCGGGCTCGCATCGCGCGCGCCCTATTTCCACAATGGGTCCGCCGCCACCTTGCGTGACGTCGTCGATTTCTACGACAAGCGTTTCAACATCGGCTTTACGGAGAAGGAAAAGACCGACCTGGTCAGTTTCCTCAAGACCCTGTAACGCCGCCACATCTATCGAAAAATGGCCGGGCAAATGCCCGGCCATTTCATTTCCGCGGGTCCGAATCGTCAGGTATTCATCGACTCGAAGAATTCCGCGTTGTTCTTAGTATTGCGGAGCTTGTCCAGCAGGAAGTCGATGGCATCCATTGTGCCCATCGGGTTCAGAATCCGGCGCAAAACATACATCTTCTTGAGTATTGCCGCATCGGTGAGCAGTTCTTCCTTGCGGGTGCCGGAGCGTGTGATGTCGATTGCCGGGAAGGTACGCTTGTCGGCGACCTTGCGATCGAGGATGAGCTCCGAGTTGCCGGTGCCCTTGAACTCTTCGAAAATCACTTCGTCCATGCGGCTGCCCGTATCGATCAGCGCGGTGGCGATGATGGTGAGCGAGCCGCCTTCCTCGATGTTGCGCGCGGCACCGAAGAAGCGTTTCGGCCGCTGCAGCGCGTTCGCGTCGACACCGCCGGTGAGCACTTTGCCGGAGGAGGGGACGACCGTGTTATAGGCGCGACCGAGGCGCGTGATTGAATCGAGCAGGATAACCACGTCGCGCTGGTGCTCGACGAGCCGCTTGGCTTTTTCGATCACCATTTCGGCGACCTGCACATGACGCGAGGCCGGCTCATCGAATGTGGAGGAGATCACCTCGCCCTTCACGGAACGCTGCATGTCGGTGACTTCCTCAGGCCGCTCGTCGATCAGCAGCACGATCAGGTAGGTCTCCGGATGGTTGGCGGTAATCGAGTGTGCGATGTTTTGCAGCAGCACGGTTTTGCCGGTGCGCGGGGGCGAGACGATGAGCGCGCGCTGACCTTTGCCGATCGGCGCAACGATATCGATGACCCTCGCCGACAAATCCTTTTTGGTCGGATCTTCGTATTCCATCTTGAGCCGCTCATCCGGGTAGAGCGGCGTCAGGTTGTCGAAATTGACTTTATGGCGCGCCTTCTCGGGGTCCTCGAAATTGATCGTGTTGACCTTGAGCAGCGCGAAGTAGCGCTCACCTTCCTTCGGGGAGCGGATATGGCCTTCGACCGTGTCGCCGGTGCGTAGCCCGAAACGGCGGATCTGGCTTGGCGAAACATAGATGTCATCGGGCCCGGAAAGGTAATTCGATTCCGGCGAGCGTAAAAAACCGAATCCATCGGAGAGCACTTCGACGACACCTTCGCCTATGATGTCGACTTCCTGGGTCGCGAGCTGCTTGAGGATCGCGAACATCAGCTCCTGCTTTCGCATGGTGCTGGCGTTCTCGACCTGGTGTTCTTCGGCGAAAGCAACGAGTTCGGCAGGCGTCTTGGACTTGAGGTCCTGGAGTTTCATTTCCCGCATTGGGGGTTTACGTCCTTGGGAGAGTTGCCGGCGAAGCTTTGAAAATTGGAAAACTTGCGCCGTTTGACTTAGGAGAGAGATCGCAGGTCTGGGGTAACGAGGAGCTGGGAAAAGTCCCGGAACCCGATGCTGCGACCGGCCCAAACAGTTAGGGAGCCGGAACGCAACTGCATCCGCCTACGTTCGGTGGGATGCTTATAAGATAATTTGCGCCGGCGTTTCGCGCAAGGGGCGAAGCAACATGTGCGCAACTTCGCTGATGAACTAGAATGGCTTCACGACCGCCATGACTACGATGACGATAAGCAAAATCGTCGGTATCTCATTGACAATTCTATAGAATTTCTGAGAATGCCCATTCCGGTCGAAACGAAATTCATTTACCCAATGCGCAAAAAGACCGTGCGTCACGGTCATGGCGATCACCGCGATAAACTTGGCGTGAAACCAGCCCGCTCCCAGCCATTGTCCCAGCAACACCAGCACGATGCCGGCAAGCCAGGTCACGATCATGGCCGGCATCATGATGAAATTCAGCAGCCGGTGCTCCATTGTCTTGAAGGTTTCGGATTGTTCGGAGCCGGCTTTGGATGCCGCATGATAAACGAACAGTCGCGGCAGATAGAGCATGCCGGCCATCCAGGAAATGACGGCAACGACATGCACAGCCTTGAGCCATAAATATATGGTGCTCATGCACGGACCCGCTTGAGCATGCGCTCGACATTCGCGATCGGTGTATCGGGCAAGATACCGTGGCCGAGATTGAAGATCAGTGGCCCATCACCCAATTCCTTCAAGACGTCGTCCACTTCCCGGTCGAGCGCGGTGCCGCCCGCCAGGAGAGCAAGAGGATCGACATTGCCCTGCACAGGTACTCTTGACTGCAATGCATCGCGCGCGATTGTTCGTGCAAAGGTCCAATCGATGCCGATGGCACTCACGCCCGTCATTTCAACATAAGGCAGTGTCATTGCACCGGCGCCACGCGGAAAGCCGATGATCTTTGCTTGCGAGACCCTCCGCCGTATACCATCGACGATCTTTTGCGTCGGCGCGATGCACCATTTCTCGAATTGCTCAGGCCCCAAGACACCGGCCCAAGTATCAAAGATTTGAACACAGTCGGCGCCCGCCTCAAGCTGTCCGACCAGGTAATCGATCGATGCATCCACCAGACGGTCGATCAAACGTGAAAAATTCTCAGGATCCCGAAGGGCAAATAACCGCGCTGGTGCTTGATCGGCGGTAGCCTCCCCGGCAACCATATAGGTGGCAACTGTCCACGGTGCTCCGCAAAACCCTATCAAGGCCGTATTGTCGTCAAGGGCGGTCTTAGCCTCACTTACTGTCTGGTAGATCGAACCGAATACTTCTCGATCAGCCGCGTCATACAATCCGGCAAGCCCAGCGGCGTCACGCATCGGCTCAAGTTTCGGACCCTCGCCGACAAGAAACTCTACCTTCCGGCCCAAGGCCAAAGGAACCACGAGGATATCGGAAAATAAAATTGCAGCGTCGAACCCGAAGCGTCGAACCGGCTGCAAGGTCACTTCCGCCGCAAGCTTGGGATTGAAACAAAGATCGAGAAAGCCCCCAGCCTTCTCACGGATGGTTCGATACTCCGGCAAATATCGTCCAGCCTGACGCATCAGCCAAACCGGCGGTACGATTTCGTGCCTGCCACCAAGCACACGCAACAGCTTTTTCCCCATGGCACCCGTTTTTCCGGCTTCTTCCATATAAACACTATTTAAGAATCTGTTGTTTTTATTAGAGCGTTGATTGGACTCATGCCTTTCGCTCAACAACCTGTCCACTGGATAGCTCAGTCCAATCCAGAATCCCCCTTAATACATCGCCAGCCAATCCACAGCGCGAGGGAGCAAATTGCAGGCCATTTAGAAGGCTATCCCCTGCAATCCCCAAAGCGATATCCACATTCCGACAACAAAAACGAATCTGTCACTAAAGGCGGTCCCGCTGGCAGTCGTGTGGATGGATCGTGAGTACATTAGCGATGATGGCTTGCTTGTCGGTTCGAGGCGTGGCCTCCTCCCATCCTGTCCACATGCTATCCGGCGGATATACAGATGCCTGAGACCGGTTATTTCCACCTCCATCTGGTGTCCGACGCTACAGGCGAGACCCTGATTACGGTGGCGCGCGCGGCAGCGGCGCAGTACGCGAATGTGTCGCCGGTCGAACACCTCTATCCAATGGTGCGCACAAAAAAACAGCTCGATAGCGCCCTGGCCGAAATCACTGAATCGCCCGGATTGGTTCTTTACACCCTGCTCGAAGAGGATCTTATTGAATCCCTCGAGAAAGAATGCCGTGAGCTCGGTCTGCCTTGCATGTCGATCCTGGGCCCGGTCCTGCGTGTGTTTCAATCCTATCTCGGTACCGAGACGATTCATCGGGTCGGCGCACAGCATGTGCTCAATGCCGAGTATTTCCAGCGAATCGATGCGCTGAACTTCACGATGCTGCATGATGACGGCCAGCATGTGGAGGGCCTGGAAGATGCCGATGTCGTGTTGGTGGGCGTTTCACGCACCTCCAAGACGCCAACTTCGATTTATCTAGCCAACCGGGGCGTCAAAACGGGAAACGTGCCTCTGGTTCCAGGCGTGCCGCTCGCGCCGCCGGTCGAGAAACTTGCGCGGCCGCTTGTGGTCGGTCTTTATGCGAGCCCGGAGCGCATCGTGCAGATTCGCGAAAACCGATTGCTTGGGCTCAAAGCCCACCGCGACGACGATCAGTACATTGATAAGGCGGCGGTGGCCGAAGAGGTCTCGTTTTCGCGTCGTCTTTGTGCGAAACACAATTGGCCGACGATCGATGTAACGCGACGATCAATCGAGGAGACCGCCGCTGCGGTGATGCGGCTCTTGAGTGAACGGCGCCGGCACCCGATGGCATAACTTATGGCGCTCTGGCTTTCTTCCCAACCTCTGGTGCTTGCGTCGAGAAGCGATATTCGCGGAAAGATTCTCGCGGCCGCCGGATTGCGGTTTGAAATAAGGCCGTCTCAGGTTGATGAACGCGCCATCGAGGCCGAAGCCAAAATCGACGACCCAGCTGCCGTCGCTCGGCATCTGGCGCGCACTAAGGCCACCGCCATCGCATCATCACTGCCCGGCCGCGCCGTAGTGGGCGCCGATCAGACATTAGCGCGCGGCCTCAAGCGCTTCAGCAAGCCGGCGGGTCGCGCCGCGGCAGCCGAACAACTGCGCGATTTGCGTGGCCGAACGCATGAGCTGCATTCGGCGCTCGTCTTGGTGCGAGACAAAACGGTGTTGTTCTCCTGTGTCGATACAGCACGATTGACGATGCGGGACTTCTCCGATCGCTTTCTTGAGGACTATCTCGATATGGCCGGAAATGCAGCTTTCAACAGCGTCGGCGCCTACCAGCTCGAGGGTATCGGCATCCATCTATTTGAGCGAATTGACGGCGATTATTTCACCATTCTCGGACTTCCGCTGCTTCCATTGCTCGCGTTTCTGCGGCAAGCCAATTTTATCGACAGCTGACCAATGTTTGTTCTCGGTCTCACCGGCTCGCTTGGCATGGGTAAGTCGACCACCGCGAAAATCTTTGCCGAAGAGGGAATACCCGTTCACGACGCCGACGCGACCGTGCATCGACTCTATGAAGGCGAGGCGGCTGCGACGATTGAAGCGGCTTTCCCGGGGACGACCGTCGACGGCAGAGTCGACCGCAGGAAGCTCGCAAAGTGCGCGCTCGATGATCCAGTGGCAATGCGACGGCTGGAAGCCATCGTGCATCCAATGGTTCGTGCTGCGGAAGAGCGGTTTCTTGCCGAAGCCGAGCAAAATCATGCCTCCGTGGTCGTTCTGGACATTCCGTTATTGTTTGAGACAGATGGTGACCGGCGCTGCGATGCGGTGGTTGTTGTTTCGGCGCCGGCGGACGTACAGCGCGCGCGGATTCTTGAGCGCCCGGACATGACGGAAGAAAAATTCGCTGCGATTCTGTCCAGGCAGATGCCCGATGCGGAAAAACGCCGCCGCGCCGATTTCGTGGTGGATACATCGAAGGGTTTCGATCAAGCGCGCGCCCAGGTACGTGATATTCTCGCGCGTGTTGCTAAAATGCCCCCACGGCGGGGCTGATTCTACCGTCCAGAAAACACCATGCGCGAAATCGTCCTCGATACCGAAACTACTGGACTTGATCCCGGCCAGGGCCACCGTCTGGTGGAGCTCGGCTGTATCGAGCTGCTTAATCGAATTCCGACGGGCGCGGCCTTCCACGCATATCTCAATCCCGAACGCGATGTCCCGGCCGAGGCCTTCGCAATTCACGGTCTTTCCGGTGACTTCCTGAAGGAGCACAAGCGGTTCATCGAGATTGCCGACGAATTTTTGGCCTTCATCGGCGACGCCCCTCTGGTCATTCACAATGCCAGCTTCGATCACGCATTCCTTTGCGCGGAACTCAGACGCGCCGACCGCGCGCTGATCGCGCGCGAGCGATTGGTCGATACCTTGCTGCTGGCGCGCCGGAAGCACCCCGCGGGCCCGAACCGGCTCGACGACCTGTGCGCGCGCTACGGCATCGACAATTCACGTCGCACAAAACATGGCGCCTTGCTCGACGCGGAAATCCTCGCGGAAGTTTATGTCGAGTTGATCGGGGCGCGACAGGCACAACTCGGGCTCACCGAGTCCGCTGCACGACGACCGAATAGTGGAGACGGCGCGATCATCATACGTCAGCGCCCGGAACAGCTGGCATCACGGCTGAGCGAATCGGAGCTTGCCGCGCATCGCGAATTTGTCACGGAACTCGGCGAGAACGCGTTGTGGCGCAATTACATCCAGGAAGACGGGCGCTGACTCAGCTGCTCGCTGCGGGAGCTCCCGGCTGCACCTGAGCCATCTTCTGCCGGTAGAGGCCGACGAAATCCACCGGATCGAGCAAAAGCGGCGGGAATCCGCCATTGCGTACCGCGGTGGCAACGATCTCGCGGGCGAACGGAAACAGCAGCCGCGGGCATTCGATCATCACGACCGGATTCAGGCTCTCTTGCGGCACGTTGCGGATGCGAAATACGCCGGCAAATTCCAGATCGAACCGGAACAACAAGGTACTGCCGGTTTCAGCCTTGCCCTCCAGCGTGATGACGACTTCGATATCGGTATCCGACAAAGGCGTCGCGCCGACATTTATTTGAATGCCGATTTGCGGCTGCTCCTGACGGGAATTGAGCGATTGCGGCGCATTCGGATTCTCGAACGAGAAGTCCTTGATGTATTGCGCCACCACGGTGAGCTGCGGTTGGTCCGGTGCGGCGCCTTGTGTTGTGCCGCCTGCCGCCGGGCCTCCATTTGTCGTCGTCATGTCCTCTCCCTCGCACCACCCACAGCGCGTGCGCTGGTTGGCTAACATAGGGTCGCTGATGGAACAAGGATGCACGAATCACTGCTCGTGCTCATCCCTGCGCTGTTTGGGCAAAGAGGGAGTGGGGATTCTGTGCCACTGCTCAGGCGCGAGATCGACCACGCCGTCTTCTTGTTGTCCCTTCGATGCCGTGCCTCCAAAGAGGTCGCCGATGCGTCGACGCAACGGGCCTACGAGCAGCAGCAAGGCGACGACGTCGCTAATAAACCCCGGAATCACCAGTAAAATTCCCGCGAGCAAAGTGACGCCGCCTTTACTGTCGGCCTGGAATGCCGTGAAGGTGCCCTGTCCAAGGGCGACGCGAATTCGGGCAATATGAGCGCCGCCGGCGTGTCGCAGGACGAGCAAACCGGCGACTGATCCAGCGAATATCAAGCTTAACGCCCACCCAAAGCCGATAGTCGCGGCTACGGCGATGAAAGCCGCAAGTTCCAGAATGGGCATTGCCAATAAGGCCCACAGCACCCATTTTGCCATATTCATCGATGTTTCTCTGGTTGTGCGATGTTGGCCTGAGCGTTCTGATCGTCTAAGGTCCGGTCGAGATGTCTGAGTGCGTCAAGTTGATGGCGCGAGGCCCGGCCAAAGGATTGATGTGGTCACCGGCGGATGCAATAGCGGTTGAGCCGACAATCCAGTCCGGGTGCCAGACCAGATAGTGATCCGGCCGATGTGCCGCCACGGTAGCCGAAAGCATGCGAGACGTGTTCGATATCTACACCATCATTTTCCTCGCGCTCGCAGTTTTCATCTTCCTGCGACTTCGTAGCGTGCTGGGTCAACGGACCGGAAGGGAACGTCCTCCCTACGATCCATATTCGGCGCGCGAGCCTGTACGCCCGGCGCCGGAAAAAGTTGTCGCGCTCCCCAATCGTACGGCGGAGCCGCCGCCGGCCAAACCGGTTGAGCCCGTCGAATCTCCGTCGGAACGGTGGAAGGGCGTCGCCGAGGCCGGCTCGGCCCTAGCGGCGAGTCTCGATGCAATTGCTGCGGCGGACGCCGGTTTCGACGCCAAGCATTTTCTGACCGGCGCAAGAGCCGCCTATGAAATGATCGTCAACGCCTACGCCGAAGGGGACCGGCGCACGTTGAAAAATTTGCTTGGCCGCGACGTTTACGACGGCTTTGAAAACGCCATCAGCGCGCGGGAAAAACGGAACGAAACCGTGGAAAGCCGCTTCGTTTCGATCGACAACGCGGATATTACCTCTGCCGAATTGCGCGGGCGCAACGCGCAGGTGACAGTGCGCTTCCAGTCCAAGCTCGTATCGGCGACGCGAGATAAAGACGGTAACGTGATCGACGGGAGCGCCGAACGAGTGACCGACATTACCGATGTCTGGACGTTTGCGCGTGACCTGGGTTCGCGTGATCCGAACTGGAAACTGGTCGCTACCGAAGCCGGACAATGAACGCAATGAGCTTAATGCCGGCGACGCGTCTTCGCAGCATCATTGGTTTTGGTTTTTCGCTATGGCTAGCTGTGTTCATGGCAAGCTCACCGGCACTTGCCGGCAGGGCCTTTCACCTGCATGACGCGCAGACGGAGCCTCTCAGCTTTTCGGCGCTTGACGGCTGGAAAGATGACGACATGGGCGCGGCTTTCGGCACGTTTCTGAAGAGCTGCGGCGCGATTCTCAATGGCACCGGTGCAATGCGTGCCGCGCGTCCCTTCTACGGCGCGCTGTTCAAGGTCTGTGAACGTGCGGTGTCTGCAGGCCAACTTGACCGTGACCAGGCGCGCGCTTTCTTCGAGGACAACTTCAAGCCCGTGCGTGTTGTGCCGACAGGACAAACCGAAGGCTTTTTCACCGGCTACTACGAAACCGAAGTTGATGGCTCGCGCTTTCCCAGCGACGAATATAACGTGCCAATTTATGCGGCACCGGCCGAAACGGTGAAACGGCACCAGAGCAAGGTATTCGACAACCTCGACCGCACCAGGATCGAAGACGGCGCGCTCGCCGGCAAGCAACTCGAAATCTGCTACGTCAAAAATCCGATCGACGCGTTCTTCGCGCAAATTCAGGGCTCAACCCGCGTAAAGCTCGATAGCGGGAAACTACTGCGCCTCAATTATGTCGCGAGCAACGGCATGCCCTATACGCCGGTCGGCAAATTCCTCATCGATCGCGGTATCGTTTCCAAGGAAGAAATGTCGATGGACAAGATCCGCGAATTCATGGAGGCGAACCCGGAGGAGGGCAAGGAACTGCGCCGCAAGGACCGCTCATTCGTGTTCTTCCAGGAAACGCCCCTGAATGCGAAGGACGAATGCATAGGGGCGCAGGGCGTGCCGCTCACGCCCGGGCGCTCGCTTGCGGTCGATAAGCGCATATACACGTATGGCACGCCGGTCTGGATCGATGCCGAGTTGCCAATCGAAAGCGAAAAGCCGGAAACGAAATTTCGGCATCTTCTCTTTGCGCAGGATACGGGGTCGGCGATCGTGGGCCCGGCGCGCGCCGATATTTATTTTGGTCACGGCGAGGAAATCAGCCATATCGCAGGCCGAATCAAGCAACATGGGCAATTCGTCATGCTCGTACCGCAGAGCGTCGCTGCGAGCGGCACGGCCGTCGCATCCACATCAGAGATTCCGCTGCCAAGGCCCCGCCCTCAAATGGTCGTCACCGCCGCCGCACGCGCGGTAACGATTACAACCGGAAGCATATCCGCGCCTGCGCGGAAGCGGCGACACTGACGCCATGGGCTCCGGCGACGGTAAACGGCGTCGGATATTGTCGGCCGAAGAGCGCGTGTTGTGGACTACCGTCACGAAAACAATTGCGCCGCTGCGGGATGTACCCGGGTCGGATGAGACGGTCGAGTTTGCTGCGGCCGCCTCCCATCCGGTGCCGGCTGTCAAAGCGGCACCCGTGCAATCTTCTGCAACGAGCACAGCGCCGCCGCTGGCGCCCCTCGGCCGCCGCATGCGGGCACGGGTCGCACGGGGCAGGGAGACGATCGATGGCCGGCTCGATCTGCACGGCTTGACGCAAGCCGAAGCCCACGCGGCGCTGTCGCGTTTTCTGCGCGCTGCCGTTTCGCGGGGCGCGCGCCTTGTCCTGGTCATCACCGGCAAGGGCGCGCGCGGGGAGGGGGGACGCGGTGTGCTCAAGCGCCAGGTCCCGCAGTGGCTTAGCCTTCCGGAATTTCGCGCATTGGTCGTGGGCTACGAGGATGCGCACGTTGCCCATGGCGGCGAGGGTGCGCTTTATGTGAGAGTCCGTCGGTCGCGCGTCAAAGAATAAACCGGCTCAAATCGGCATTCTTGGCAAGGTCGCCGATGTGCTTTTGCACATACGCGGCGTCGATCCTGACCGTCTCGCCTGAGCGGTCCGGCGCCGCGAAAGAGACTTCGTCGAGCACCCGCTCCATCACCGTTTGCAGACGGCGCGCTCCGATGTTTTCCACGCTTGCGTTCACCGCCACCGCGATGTCGGCAATCGCATCGATCGCGTCTTCGGTGAACTCAAGGGTGACACCTTCGGTATTCATCAAGGCTATATATTGCTTGATCAATGACGCTTCCGGCTCGGTCAGGATGCGGCGAAAATCGTCGCGCGTGAGCGGCTTGAGCTCGACGCGTATGGGCAACCGGCCTTGCAACTCGGGCAGTAAATCGGACGGCTTGGAGATGTGAAACGCGCCGGAAGCGACGAACAAGATGTGGTCGGTCTTCACCGACCCGTGCTTGGTGTTGACGGTCGTGCCCTCGATCAACGGCAGCAGATCGCGCTGTACACCCTCCCGCGAGACGTCGGCGCCGCGCAGCCCTTCGCGGCCGGCGATCTTGTCGATTTCGTCGAGGAACACGATACCATTTTGTTCGACGGCGCGTATCGCTTCCTGAACGAGCTGTTCGCTATCGAGCAGTTTGTCCGACTCTTCATTGATCAGTATGTCGTGCGATTCTTCCACCGTGACGCGTCGTGTCTTGGTGCGTCCTCCACCGAGTTTGCCGAAAATATCGCCGATATTGATCGCGCCCATCTGCGCGCCGGGCATGCCAGGTATTTCGAACATCGGCATACCGCCGCCTGCCTGCACTTCGATTTCGATTTCCTTGTCGTTCAGCTCACCGGCTCGCAATTTTTTCCGAAAACTTTCGCGCGTGGCGGGGCTTGCACCGGGACCGACGAGCGCATTGAGCACGCGCTCCTCCGCTGCCTGCTCGGCGCGGGCTTGTACATCTTTTCGCTTGCGCTCCCGGACGAGGGTAATTCCTATCTCGACAAGATCGCGCACGATCTGCTCGACGTCGCGCCCGACATATCCGACCTCGGTGAATTTGGTTGCCTCGACCTTGAGGAACGGTGCGCCGGCGAGCTTGGCGAGGCGACGGGATATTTCCGTTTTGCCGACACCCGTCGGGCCGATCATCAGGATATTTTTCGGCAAGACTTCCTCACGCAGCTTGTCATCGAGCTGCAGACGCCGCCAGCGATTGCGGAGCGCTATTGCGACAGCGCGCTTTGCGTCGCCCTGCCCGACAATATAGCGGTCAAGCTCGGATACGATTTCGCGGGGTGAGAAGTCGGTCATGTTGGTCTTTTACTTAACGATTCAGTCGCTGCCCTGCCAGACCCGAATGGCGTTAACCGGATAAGCAGGAGGGGCGATCGATCAAGCGCTCTTTAGCGTCTCAATCGTGACGCTGCGGTTAGTGAACACGCAAATGTCGGCCGCTATATCGAGCGACTTGCGCACGATTTGCTCGGCGTCGAGCGATCCGTCGAGCAGTGCCCGCGCCGACGCCAACGCATAGTTGCCACCGGAGCCGATTCCCATGACGCCGTTTTCCGGCTCGAGGACGTCGCCGGTGCCGGTCAGCACCAAAGACACATTCGCATCGGCGACGATCATCATGGCTTCTAGGCGGCGGAGGTAGCGGTCGGTGCGCCAGTCCTTGGCGAGCTCGACGGCGGCGCGAGTCAGCTGGCCGGGATACTGTTCCAGCTTGGACTCAAGCCGCTCGAACAAGGTGAAGGCATCTGCCGTGGCGCCCGCAAAGCCGCCGATGACATCGCCCTTCCCAAGCCGGCGCACTTTCTTGGCATTGGATTTGACGATCGTCTGGCCAATCGACACCTGGCCGTCGCCGCCGATAACCACGCCGCCGCCTTTTCGGACCGTCAGGATGGTCGTGCCGTGCCAGGAAGGAAGTTCGTTGGGTGACATATGGCTAAAGCCCCGCGATTTGCGTCATCTAGGCACGGGGCGACGTATTTGCAAACCACCGCCGCGGCTGTGGCGAATCCGGCGAACCCCTGATAAAAGGCGCGCGAATAAAGGATATATGCATGCGCAAAGGTGCCGTGAAGCGCAAGACCAAGGAGACTGACGTCGAGGTCGAAGTCGATCTCGATGGGACAGGCCGCGCATCGGTTGCAACCGGCATTGGATTCCTCGACCATATGCTTGACTTGCTTGCGCGCCATTCGCGCATAGACGTCATGGTCAAGGCCAGGGGCGATCTCCATATCGATCATCATCATACGACCGAAGACGTTGGCATCGCGCTAGGGCAGGCAGTGAAGCAGGCGCTCGGTGACATGAAGGGCATCACGCGCTACGCCGACGTGCACGTGCCGATGGACGAGGCGCT
>DASSIT010000110.1:0-12999 GCA_035691545.1 Pseudolabrys sp.
AGCCGTCGCAGGTTCACGCGCGGGCAATGGCGCGGGCAACGTCGGCGTTGCCGCTATCATGGCGCCGCAGTCGGCAATCATGCGCTCGCTGCTCGCCTATGTGCGTACCCAGGAAGATCAGGCCGATCACGCAGGTTTGAAGTTTCTCAACGCGACTGGGCAGTCTCCACGCGGCATGGTCGACTTGTTCAAACGCCTGAGCAACGAAGTTTTGTTCAATTCGCGCTATATTGATCCGTATATGCAGACTCACCCGATGCCCGCCGACCGTCTGGCCGCGCTTGAGACCAGCGCAAAGGCGAGCCCATACTGGGATCGTAAGGACCCGCCCCAGCTGCAGCTGCGACACGATCTCATGCGCGCAAAATTATCCGGATTCCTGGAACGCCCCGATACCGTTGCCCGGCGCTATCCGGCAAGCGACCAAAGCCTCCCCGCGCGCTATGCCCGCGCGATTTCGACTTACCGACATTCCGACCTTCGCCAGGCGCTCGCGCAAATCGATGGCCTGATCCAGGTCGAGCCCGGCAATCCATATTTTTATGAGCTCAAGGGCCAGGCCCTGCTGGAGGGTGGCCACCCGAGCGAGGCCGTCGCACCGCTTCGCCAGGCCGTTACGCTTTCGCACAACACGCCACTGATCGAAATTTTGCTGGCGCAGGCGCTCAACGCGACCAACAACCCGAAGCTCGCCGAGGAGGCGGTCGGGCTGCTGCGCACGGCAATCTCGCGCGAACCGGAATCCCCCGAAGCCTATTCGCAGCTTGCGATGGCTTACGGCCGCAAGGGTGATCTCGCGAATGCCGACCTCGCTTCGGCACAGGCCGCATTCAGCCGCGGCGACATCAAGACGGCGCGCCAGCTGGCCACGCGCGCCAAGACTCGCCTTCCGATCGGCTCTCCCGCATGGGTGCGGGCCGATGATATCGTCAACGTCAAACCGGCAAAGACCAGTGCCGGCATCCAGTAAGTCACAAGGACCAGGAATCATGACATCGAAACTGCGCATCTTCGCCGCCGCCAGTGCGGTCTTGTTCGCCCTCGCGGCGCCCGGCGCATCGAGCGCCGACGAATTCTCCGCCGGGCAGCGGGGCGAGGTCGAGCGGATCGTGCGCGAATATCTTGTTGCCCATCCCGAAGTCATCCAGGAGGCGATGGCGGAACTAGAGAAGCGTCAGACGGCGGCAGAAGCCGAAAAGCACAAGGCCGCGGTCAAGCAATATTCGCAGGCCCTGTTCAGCTCGCCGCGCCAGGTGGTGCTCGGCAACGCGACCGGCAACGTCACCTTCGTCGAATTCTTTGATTACAACTGCGGTTACTGCAAGCGCGCGATGGATGACATGCTCACGCTGCTCAAGGACGATCCCAAGCTCAAGATCGTCCTCAAGGAGTTCCCGGTGCTTGGCCCCGGGTCGGTGGAAGCCGCGCAGGTGGCGGTTGCCGTGCGCATGCAGGACAAGTCCGGCAAGAAATACCTCGAATTTCACCAAAAACTTTTGGGCGGCCGCGGCGAGGCCAACAAGGCGCGCGCGCTCGCCGTCGCCAAGGACATCGGGCTCGACATGGCCCGGCTCGACAAGGACATGGCAAGCCCGGAGGTAAAGGCCACCTTGCAGGAAAACTTCAAGCTCGCAGAAGCGCTCGGCCTCAACGGGACACCGAGCTATGTCATCGGTGACAATGTGGTTGTCGGCGCGGTTGGCCTCGATGCGCTGAAGGAAAAGGTCAATACCTCTCGCTGCGGAAAGCCTAATTGCTGACGGCCCATTAGCACCGCCCGCGGTTTCCCTGATAAATTTCGGCCGCCGGTGCCTTCGCCTCGGCGGCCGTTTTCGCGTCAATATCGTGTCGGAACAAAGTTCCGCCGAGGCGGTTGTTGCGCGCATGTACACATTCGGCATGGAAGAGGAATATTTTCTGTTCGACGCAACGACGCGCCACGCGGTGCGGCGCGCGAACAAGTCATTCCTCGCGCGCGCGCAGAAAGAGCTCGGCGATCAGGTGATGACGGAAATGCTGCAGTCACAAATCGAGGTTGCGACACCGCCCTGCACGACGATGGCGGAGGCGCGCGCCCAGCTCATGCACTTTCGCCGGACATTGGGAGAGGCTGCCGCCGAGCATAAGCTCGGGTTGGCCGCCATGGGCACGTTCCCGTTGGCCTACTGGCCGGACCAGGTCGCGACGCGCAAAGCGCGTTACGGCCCCATCATGGATGACCTGCAGATGATCGGATACCGCAACATGCTGTGCGGAATGCACGTGCACGTCGCCGTGCCCGATATCGACACCCGCATCAACCTGATCATGCGGCTGACACCCTACCTTCCGCTACTGCTGGCGCTCTCGACCTCCTCGCCATTCTGGCAAGGCCATCTCACCGGTCTCGTCGGCTATCGCCTCGCCGCCTATGATGAATTGCCGCGCACAGGGCTGCCCGAACTGTTCCGCACGAACGAAGACTATCAGGAATTCATCGGTGCACTCACTTGGGCAAAGATCATACCGGATGCGAGCTATATCTGGTGGGCGATACGATCCTCGCTCAACAACCCGACCATCGAATTGCGGGTCGCCGACAGCTGCACACGGCTTGATGATGCGGTCGGCGTCGCCGCGCTGTTCCGCTGCCTCGTCCGCGCGCTCGACCGCGACCGTGCGCTTAATGCCGGGTTCGACCGCGTCGGCCGCGCCATCACCCAAGAGAACAAGTGGCACGCTCAGCGCTATGGGATCGCGGCGACATTCGTTGAGCCGTTTTCCCGTTCCCCACTCACGCTCGCGCAGTGGCTTGATCAAGTGATCGACTTCATCGCGGAAGACGTCGACGCTCTCGGCTGTGCCGGCGAAATCAGGCACCTTCATGCGATCGCCACAGCGGGCACGAGCGCGGACCGCCAGATCGAGATTTTCGGCAAAGCCAAAGCGGCCGGGCGCCGAAGGTTAACGGCGCTCAAGGAAGTGGTCGATTGGGCAGCGGCGGAAACCCAAGCACTCAACGGAGCAAAAGCGCGGGTCTGACGGCTGTCCGGGCTTCCCCTTATCCTCGCGGCCACCTATAAAGTGCCACGGTTTTCCGCGCGTCCCGCGCGGGATGGACGGGGATTTCATGGCCAAGACGATTTACGTCCTCAATGGACCGAATATGAATCTGCTCGGCACGCGCGAGCCCGAGAAATACGGGCGCGCGACACTTGCCGACGTTGAAAAGCTTTGCGCCGAAACCGCCAAGCGTTTCGAAATGGACGTAGTCTGCCGCCAGTCGAACAAAGAAGGCGAACTCATCGACTGGATTCAGGAGGCGCATGCCAAGAAGGCCGCCGGGATCGTGATCAATCCGGCCGGCTACACGAGCACATCGATTGCCATTCTGGATGCGTTGCTTGCGGTGCAGGCGACGGTGCCGGCCGTCGAAATTCACCTGACCAATATCCATCAGCGCGAGACCTTCAGGCACAACTCATACGTCTCCAAGGCCGCGAAAGCGGTCATCGCCGGCTTCGGCATCGATGGCTACGTGCTGGCGATAACGGGCCTCGCCTCGCTGATCGGAGCCAGGCAAAAGGGGTGAGCGCCCGCGCGCGGTCACGCAATGCGGGAACCGGTCTTTGGATAGAGGCGTGCGCGGCCAAAATGGATCTGTGATGGCAAAGTCGTCCAAGTCGTCCAATTCGTCAACGTCGTCAGCATCGTTCGTCGACCACGGATTGATCCATGAGCTGACCACGCTCCTGGATGAGACCGGCCTCACCGAAATTGAAATTGAACAGGACGGCAAACGCGTGCGCGTGGCGCGCGGTACCCCGGTATCCGCTGCACCCGCCGCCGTCCGCGTCGAGGTCGCGCCGTCGCAACCTGCGGCCGAGACCGGCCCCCTCGACCCGGCGAAACACCCGGGCGTCGTCATTTCGCCGATGGTAGGCACTGCCTACGCCGCGCCCGAGCCCGGAGCCAAGCCCTTCATCGATATCGGCAGCAAGGTCAAAATCGGCGATACGCTGCTGATCGTCGAAGCGATGAAGACAATGAACCAAATTCCAGCCCCGCGCGGCGGTACGGTCGTGCAAATTCTGTTCGAGGACGGCCAGCCGGTCGAGTTCGGCGAACCATTGGTTATTATTGAGTGAGAATGCATGACCTCTCATTCGTCATGACGACCGGGACAAACCCGCCCATGACCGCATCGACATGAGCCGCCAGCATGTTCGATAAGATCCTGATCGCCAATCGCGGCGAAATCGCCTTGCGCGTGCTGCGCGCCTGCAAGGAGCTCGGCATACCTACCGTCGCCGTTCACTCGACCGCCGATGCCGACGCCATGCATGTGCGTTTCGCAGACGAAAGCGTCTGCATCGGGCCTCCGGCGGCGAAGGACAGCTACCTCAATGTCCCCGCCATTCTCTCCGCGTGCGAGATCACCGGCGCAGATGCGGTTCATCCGGGCTACGGATTTCTCTCGGAGAATGCGCGCTTTGCCGAAATCCTGATGGAACATGGCGTGCAGTTCATCGGCCCTAAGGCCGAGCATATCCGCACCATGGGCGACAAGATCGAAGCCAAACGCACGGCAAAAAAGCTCGGCATTCCGGTGGTTCCCGGGTCGGATGGCGGCGTGAGCTCTGACCAGGAAGCGGCCAAAGTCGCTAGCGATATCGGCTTTCCGGTGCTGATCAAGGCGGCTGCCGGCGGTGGCGGGCGCGGCATGAAGGTCGCGCGCTCGGCGGCCGAGCTTTCGATGGCGCTGTCGACGGCACGCGCTGAAGCCAAAGCCGCCTTTGGCGACGATGCCGTGTACATCGAGAAATATCTCGAGCGCCCGCGCCACATCGAAATTCAGGTGCTCGGAGACGGCAAGGGCAAGGCCATCCATCTCGGCGAGCGCGACTGCTCCTTGCAGCGCCGTCACCAGAAAGTCTGGGAGGAAGGCCCCTCGCCCGCGCTGAATGCCGGCGCGCGCGATGCTATAGGGGAAACCGTGGCCAAGGCGATGCGCGCGATCGAATATCTCGGCGTCGGTACCGTCGAATTCCTGCACGAAGACGGCAAGTTTTATTTCATCGAGATGAATACCCGCATCCAGGTTGAACATCCGGTAACTGAGATGATCACCGACATCGACCTGATTTTCGAACAAATCCGCGTCGCGGCCGGCAGCGAACTTGCGCTCAAGCAGGCCGATGTCGAATTTCGTGGCCACGCGATCGAATGCCGGATCAACGCGGAGAACCCGGTCTCCTTCAGGCCCTCGCCGGGAAAAATCCTGCACTATCATGCGCCCGGCGGCCTCGGCGTGCGCATCGATTCCGCTGTCTACCAAGGCTACACCATTCCGCCCTATTATGATTCACTCGTCGGCAAGCTCATCGTGCATGGCAAGACGCGCACCGAGTGCCTGATGCGGCTCAAGCGCGCGCTCGACGAGGTGGTAGTGGATGGAATCGAAACGACGTTGCCGTTGTTTCGCGCACTCGTGCGCGAAAATGACATTATCGACGGGAATTATCACATCCACTGGCTCGAGCAGTTTCTTGCCCGCGGCGGAATGGAAACATAGGAAGATTCTTACGCTGGCGTGCCACTCGCGCCGGTAAGCCGGGTCAACAGCGCGCAGACGTCTTCCGGGTCATACGGTTTCGCCATGAATAACGAACGCGGAACCAGCGGAGAAATGTCGGACAGCTTGAAACGGCCCGAGGCGTAGACGATGGGCATCTCCGGCCGCAGTTCGCGTGCACGCTCGGCAAGTTCCGCGCCGTTCATGCGACCCGGCAGGTTGATGTCGGTGAACAGGACGTCGATGTCAGCACCGGACTTGATGTAGCGCAGCGCCTCATCGGCGGTCGTGACCTCATGCACGATAAAGCCGGCCGCCGTCAGGCAATCCGCGACGAGACTGCTGATCATGACCTCATCCTCGACCAGCAAGACCGAAATCGGCTGCGTCGCTTGGCTCATCCATGCGCTCCAGTGCCCTTGCAAACCAACACGATGAGCGGGCGACTCGCACAAATTTGGTGCAATTATAGTACCTAAAAAGTAAAAAAATCGACCGGAAATCCCGCGTGTCGCCAAATTGGTGGCGCTGACTTACTATCGATCGCTGCATTCGGCGAACGGAAACATGGCAAACCGCGAAAACACGTTCATCGAGATCACGCCGGAGGTCCTGCTGAAGGCCTATGCATGCGGCATTTTTCCGATGGCGGAAGGCGCCGACGATCCCGCCCTGTACTGGATCGAGCCGGACATGCGCGGGATCATTCCGCTTGAGGGTTTTCACTTGCCGGCGCGGCTCGCGCGCACTGTCCGCGCAACGCACTGTACGGTCCATATCAATCGCGACTTCGATGCGGTGATCGACGGCTGCGCCGAGCCCAAACAGGATCGCGCCCGCACCTGGATCAATGGACGCATCCGCCGCATCTACCGCACGCTGTTCGATCGCGGCCACTGCCATACTGTCGAAGTCTATGAAGGTGACCGTCTCGTCGGCGGGCTCTACGGCGTGTCGCTGGGGCGCGCGTTCTTCGGCGAAAGCATGTTCCATCGCACGCGCGACGCATCCAAGATTGCACTGGTTCATCTCATCGCACGGCTCAAGGCCGGCGGATACCGGCTGCTCGACACGCAATATGTCACGGACCATCTGCGGACCTTCGGCGCGGTCGAAGTCCCCAAACGCCGCTATCACCGGCTGCTCGAGGAAGCTCTGATCGGTGAGGCGGATTTTGCAGCGCTGCCGCTCAGGCAGCCTGTCAGCGGGGCCGAGACGGTGGCGATTGTGAACCGCGGGCCGATCCGCCACTGAATATTTCAGTCAGCACCAATGCCGCAAAAGCTTGTCGTCGAAATGATTCTGGCTCACGCCAGCGAATATTGGTTACCGTTGCGGAATGAAATTCGGCGGCGGGGGACGTTGCGCCGGCACGCGCCGCTGCTGCGGCTGCTGAGGACGCGCCGGCTTGGGCGGCGCATCCGCGGGCACTTCTGCGACGCTCGGGTTCTGCCCGCCTTTGCAATTGGTCAGCCACACGTCGTAGATCGGGTGCTCGACGGCGTGCAGCCCGGGGCTTGCCGCGAACATCCATCCCGTGAAGATGCGCTTGATCTCGCCCTGCAGTGTCACCTCATCGACCTCGACGAAACCGTCGGTATTCGGCGTCTCGGTCGGCGGACGCGAATAGCACACGCGGGGCGTCACCTGGAGTGCGCCGAACTGCACCGTCTCATTGATCGCGACTTCGAACGAGATGATGCGGCCGGTAATTTTATCCAGGCCCGAAAATACCGCGGTCGGATTGGCGATGCGCTGCGGCGGCGGCTCGACCACGATTTCATCATTTGGCTGGGGTGCAGGATTTGTCTGCGGCGCATTGCGCGGCGAACCGGGGCCGGGCGGCAAGGCCGACGGCGGTGGCGCAGGCGTGTTGGCGGCTCCCTGCGGCGGACGCTGCGCCGCCGGCGGCGCGGCTGACCCACCCGGGGGTGGGGGCAAGGGCTGTGATTGGATCGTGCCGCCGCCCGGCCGGTTCGACGGCGGCAAACTCATCGGCGCGGGCAACGGCTGCGGCGGCGGGTTATCGCGCGCACCCGGATAATAAGGCGGCGGGGGCGGCTGCTGCGATGGGCGCGCGCCCGGTACGTCGGCCGGCGGCCGCGGGGGCGGCTCGCTGAAGATCGAACCAAATTGCGCAAGCGCAGGCATCGTCACGAGCGTCGCCGCGACCGCATAAAACGCCATCAAACTGGTGCGACGCGCCATCAAGATCCGGCTATTTGCCTGGCCGGCGTGGATTCGCCTGACGCCGATAGCCGTGTCCGGTTAACACGGGGAATACGGCGGTGGAAGGGCGCGCGAGGGAACAGAAGGCGGGCCGTTACTGATTGCTGGACCCTGGATTCCAGGCTTTGTAATCGCCGGTTGCCTTCGGCCGGCGGCCCGCCGCGAGCGTTGAACCGGGCGGACGCAATGCGCCGGGGGTGCCCGTCATGTTCGGGCGGTGCGGTTTTTGCCACGGATGCGGCTTGTAGGTTTGCTCAGTCGGAGGCGTGTCGACGGTGTGGTGAAGCCAGCCGTGCCATGATGGGGGAACCGAGGAGGCTTCCGTATAGCCGTTATAGATCACCCAGCGGCGCTCAAAGCCAAGCGTCTTGTCGATCTTGCCTCCGCTCGTTCGGTAATACCGGTTGCCGAACTCATCGTCCCCTACGGGCTCGCCATACATCCAGGTCCAGAACTGGGTCCCGAAAGTCTGCGAATTCCACCAAGTGAACAATTTCAGCAGGAAAATTTTCATCGAGCGCGCCCAGCGCATTTACCGTTGAGACCAGAGGCTTCTGCCACCTCACCGCCCCCGTGTCCAGTTGGACAGGCTAAAGCACATAGGGCCAAAACGGCGCGGCTCACGCTTCGCAAAATGCCGCGCGGGCACCGCTAATTCCGGCGCCCGCGCGTAGGGAAAATTTGATGTTTACGATATCAGCAGCCCAAAATACCGCAGCTGCCCAGGTCAACATGATTCGAGGACCTTGGTGGCGTGTGATGGATGACACCTTGCTCCTTCCAGGTGCCGTCAGCTTGACGTAGCGCCTGTACTCTATCGACGGAGCCATCCCTATTTACGCGAGTGTAAATTTTGTTGTTTGCAGAAACACGCGTGCCGACCGTTGTTCCGTCATTTCGAACGCCGTAGACGGTGTGCCCATTATTCCAGTTGGTAAGTTGTCCGTTTTGAGTGACGGTCGGAGTTACTTTGATGATGTTCGGGTTCTGGACTGGTTGTGCGGTCCATGATGGGCGTTGGTGTATGTTTGGATCACACACGGTACGATGATCACGCGGATCACACGCCGCAAAGGTGTCTTGCGAAGCCGTAACGATGACGATGCCGGCCGCGAGCGAAGCGGCGAGCGTCAGGGATTTGATGATCTTGGTCGTGTGCATTTTAAGTTTCCTGTCCTCCGTTCTTTTCAGAAGCCGCATTCCGTTTCCGGTTCGCAAATGTTTCGACTTGTGTTTTGACTTGTGTATCGATTTGCCGATGGCGCGTATTTACGTGAGCCGAGATGAACCGGGCTTGAATGAAACGCTTTGAAACTGGCGGCGTGCAATGCGACGTCATCCCCCATTCGGAGGATGCAAGAATTACAACCAACCGTTTTCCCCGATGCGTCACGGCGACGCGATGTGTCGTCGCTCGAACAGAAATTCATGCTTTGCGTCGCGGCCGTCGTGATGATAAATTCCGTCACGGTCGAGATGCTGCACACAAGCGCTACTCGCGTCCTCCCGCGCTGGCCCGACGCATATCGAAGTTCAAAACCGGCTCCCGAAGGTTCACGATTTCCACCACCTGAACGGTTTCGGCAGGAAACTTTTCAGCGCCGCCAGGCATTGAAATCCCTTGGAACGCGCGCGTTTTGCCACCTCGCCCGTCCCCGCCAGGCGAACGAAGGAGGGGCCCAGAAAACAGGCCATATTCGCCGCTCTTTCATGGATGATATGAAAGGCACATGGATTCGCTCAGAGCCGCGCTGACCTGGATCAAGGATCTTCTCAACTGGCTGCCTGACCCGGTGGTGGCATTGCTCATCCTGGTCATCGCGGTGCTCATGGCGTTCGCGCTCCACCGCTGGGCGCGCAAGCTTGTCCGCCGCGCATTTGCGGAGCGCTATCCTTACCTACTTTCTGTCCTCACCCAGACGCGCGGGCCCACCAAGGCTGCGCTGCTGATCCTTGCGATGATCGTGGCCATTCCGGTGGCGCCATTGGAGCCGGATACGGCAGCCTGGCTCGCGCGCATCATGGCGGTTGCCGTGATCGGGCTGATCGGCTGGGGCGCGATTATCGCGTTGCATATCGCCGCCGATCTCTACCTGCGCCGTTACCGTCTCGACGTCGACGACAATCTGCTGGCACGCAAGCACAACACGCAAGTGCGCGTGCTCTCACGCACGATCGACGTGTTGCTGGTGATGCTCACTCTCGGCGTCGCGCTGATGACGTTTCCGGCAGTACGCCAGTATGGCGTGAGCCTGTTCGCCTCCGCCGGCGTCGCCGGCATCGTAGCCGGCCTCGCAGCGCGGCCGGTCCTGAGCAATCTTATGGCCGGCGTGCAGCTTGCGATGACGCAACCGATCCGGCTCTACGATGCGGTGATCGTTGAAAACGAATACGGCACGATCGAGGAGATCACCTCGACCTACGTCGTCGTCAAGCTCTGGGACCTGCGGCGCATGGTGGTGCCGCTCACATACTTCATCGAGAAACCGTTCCAGAATTGGACGCGCGAAAGTTCGTCGCTCATCGGCAATGTCATGATCTATCTCGATTACCGCGCGCCGGTCGGTGCCATCCGTGAGAAATTCAACGCGATCCTCAAGGAATCGAACCGATGGGATGGGCAAGTCGCGGCCCTGCAGGTCACCGACTTCAAGGAAGGCACCATGGAATTGCGTTGCCTGATGAGCGCCCGCTCATCCGGGCAAACCTTCGACCTGCGATGCGAAGTGCGTGAAAAACTGGTGGACTTCCTGCAAAGAGAGCATCCGGAGGCGCTGCCGCATTCGCGCCAGATCAGCTTCAGCGGCAACCCCGCCGGCCCAAAAGACGAGCGCGCCGGCTAGGCGTCACCACCGTCGCGCATCGTCACCTCAAAGCGCCCGACACGTTCCGGATCGGCAAAGGCCTCGATGGCTGCGATCCGGTCGCGTGCCACAAACCAGGGCGGGCGCTCTTGCAGCGCCCGCGCTCAGCACATGCGTGAAAAAATCAGGGAACGATGGCCGAAAAATCGCAGTCGCGACCGTCAATGCTTCTCTCGCGCGATATTCCATGTCTTTAGACAGCTCGGGATGCATACGTTTTTGCCGTGGCTCAATATTTCGGAGCATTGTGTACAGATATCCTGACACGATTTTTTCTGACCTTAGGGCTTCGCAAATGCTGGGACCGAGACTGATAACGTGACGAGCCCCGACGCCAATAGTACTTGGGGCGCCTGAACATCCGTTTTCTCGCCCAGAAAGGCACCGCCGAAGCGTATCCACGCCCTTGTGACGGTGGCCGCTGTAATTTGTTGGCGCCACACGGCGCCCCCCTGCAAAGTTGAATTCACAGGCGTGGGTATCGTCTCCCGCCTCAACTACGCGTTCCGTCTGCGCCGTAAGCCACTGACTCGGTTTCGAGAATCAGAGACTCCGACCGGGCGGCCGGACGATTTTTCCCGTGCTTGTCCCCGTTTCCGGTTGCGCCCGGTTCTGCCGGAGCCGCGCGCGGAAGTCCCATTTTTCCGTCATTTTTCCGTTACGGCCGGAGGCATAAAAACCTACCCGCCAACCATCAGAAAAAAACTTTTCGTGGGTCCTCTAAGGGCCAATACTGGCTGTGTTCTTGCGGTCCGTTTGTCCCCGAAGTTCACCGTTGGACACAAGATTTAGTGTTTGATTCAGATTTACCGACTATCTCTTGTTGACGAGCACGGCGAGTCCACATAGCTTTTGGTGCGTTCGGTGGCGTTGAGTTTCAGGTTCCCTCCGGACCCTCATACGGCTTTTCAGTCGACGAGCTCAACCCGCGCCAGAACCATGGCGTCTGGGAAAAGGGGTCTGCGTGCGCGGCGGGGCAAAAACCCCGGATTGAACCGGTGCCAGGGCAGAGTGCCGGGCACATATGTGTGGTGGGTGGCGTTGAAAGAGTTGAGCAAAGGCAGCGGTGGGCATGGACAAGCCCGCCAGAGACAAAAGGGCGGTGGTCAACCGTCCGGCATTTTGGGGCTAGAGACACATGCGAATTGAACGGCGCTACACCAAGGATGGACAGTCGGGATACGACGGCATCGCGTTCCGGCTCACCACCAGCGAGATCCGCAATCCGGACGGCTCGGTGGTGTTCAAGCTCGACGATGTCGAGGTGCCGGAATTCTGGTCGCAGGTCGCCTCCGACGTGCTGGCGCAGAAATATTTCCGCAAGGCCGGCGTCCCTGCCCGCCTGAAGAAAGTCGAAGAGAATTCCGTCCCCTCGTTCCTGTGGCGCTCGGTCGCCGACGCGGACGCACTCGCTACCTTGCCGGAGAATGAGCGCTATATCGGCGAACACTCATCCAAGCAGGTGTTCGATCGCCTGGCCGGCACCTGGACCTATTGGGGCTGGAAGGGCGGCTATTTCGATTCGGAAGAGGACGCGAAGGCCTTTTTCGACGAGCTGCGCTACATGCTGGCGGCGCAGATGTGCGCGCCCAATTCGCCGCAGTGGTTCAATACTGGACTGCACTGGGCCTATGGAATCGACGGTCCCGGCCAGGGCCACTACTACGTCGATCCCTTCACGGGCAAACTGACCAAATCGAAATCCGCATATGAGCACCCGCAGCCGCACGCCTGCTTCATCCAGTCCGTCTCCGACGACCTGGTGAATGAAGGCGGCATCATGGATCTTTGGGTGCGAGAAGCGCGCCTGTTCAAATATGGTTCCGGCACGGGCTCGAATTTCTCCAAACTGCGCGGCGAAGGCGAAAAGCTTTCCGGCGGCGGCAAATCATCCGGCCTGATGTCGTTCCTCAAAATCGGTGACCGCGCAGCCGGCGCGATCAAATCGGGAGGCACCACCCGCCGCGCCGCCAAGATGGTGATTGTTGATGTCGATCATCCGGATATCGAAACCTATATCAACTGGAAGGTCCTTGAAGAGCAGAAGGTGGCCGCGCTCGTCACCGGCTCCAAGATCAACCAGAAGCACCTGAAGGCGGTTCTCAAGGCTTGCGTGAATTGCGAAGGTTCGGGCGACGATTGCTTCTCGCCTGAGAAAAACCCTGCGCTCAAGCGCGAGATCAAGCTCGCGCGCCGCGCGATGGTGCCGGATAATTTCATCAAGCGCGTCATCCAGTTCGCCAAGCAAGGCTACAAGGACATCGATTTTCCGACCTATGACACCGACTGGGATAGCGAAGCCTATCTCACGGTCGCCGGGCAGAACTCGAACAATTCGGTGCGCGTGACCGA
>DASSIT010000111.1:0-60789 GCA_035691545.1 Pseudolabrys sp.
GGCGGGTGGCTGACGCCGCAGGCGCTTGTGGTAGTCGAGGAAGCAGCCGACGCCGGCTTAAAGGCGCCTGAGGGCTTCACCGAGCTCGAACGCCGTAAATACGACGACACGGAGTTCGTGTTTTTGCGGGCGAGCTGAGCCTGACCATTCTGCTGTCATGCAGCGCGATGACGTCGCGTGTCAGCGCCGCCCAAACAGCCGCTCGATATCAGTCAGCTTCAACTCGACATAAGTCGGACGGCCATGATTGCACTGACCGGAATTGGGCACGGACTCCATTTCGCGCAAAAGCGCGTTCATCTCATCGGGCTTGAGCCTACGCCCCGCCCGCACTGAGCCGTGGCAGGCCATGGTCGATGATACGTGCAGCAGGCGCCGTTCGAGCGGCAGTGAATCATCCCATTCCGCCATGTGTTCTGCGAGGTCGCCAATCAGACCCTTTACATCCGTCTCGCCCAGCATTGACGGCATCTCTCGGACTGCAACTGCGCCGGGGCCGAAGGCCTCGATCACGAGGCCAAACCGTGCAAGTTCACCGGCTCGCGCGGAAAGCCGTGCGGCATCCGCCTCGTCGAGTTCAACAATTTCGGGAATCAGAAGTATTTGCCGGGCCACACCGGATCTTTCCATCGCAGCCTTTATTCGCTCGTATACGATCCGCTCGTGCGCCGCGTGCTGGTCGACGACAACCAATCCGTCGCGTGTTTGCGCGACAATATAGGTTTCGTGCAACTGCGCGCGCGCGGCGCCGAGTGGCCGGGCGATCTGGTCGGCGGCCGGCTCAGAACTGCCAATGGCGGCGTCCGCCGCCGGTTCGCCAACATCGAATGCAACCTGGGCATCTTCCGCGAGGCCCGGCCTGTGGCCCGCCTGCATCGAAGCAAATCCTGCCGGTCGCGCCGGCGAGCGCCGCCAATCGTAGCTGCCCCGCCGCGCGACGGCCGGCCGAAATGCCGCGATTGTTGCACCACCGCCCGTTGTTGCCGCGCGCTGCCCTTCGCGCGCTAATGCTTCCTTGAGCGCGCGCACGATCAGGCCGCGCACCAGCGCGCCATCGCGAAAACGCACCTCGGTCTTGGCTGGATGCACGTTGACATCCACCTCACGCGCGTCGAGCGAGACGAACAGCGCAAGTACCGGATGCCGGTCTCTCGGCAGGTAATCGGAATAGGCCGCACGCACCGCGCCGTACAAAAGCTTGTCGCGCACTGGCCGGCCGTTGACGAACAGAAATTGGCCGAGTGAATTCGCACGCGAAAGAGTTGGGAGTCCTGCAAATCCTGTGACTCGCACACCTTCGCGCTCGGCATCAATGGAAATCGCATTGGTGCGAAAATCGTTGCCGAGCACGTCGCCAAGCCGCACCAGCTGCTCACCATTGGCAGCGGGGGCCCAGGTGACTGGCGCGCGGTCTTCGCCGGCGAGCGTGAAGGAAACGTTGGGTCGGCCCATCGCCAACCGTCGTACCGTCTCGCGCACCGCTTCCGATTCGCTGCGGTCGGTCTTGAGAAATTTCAGCCGCGCCGGCGTGGCATAGAAAAGATCGCGCACTTCCACGGTTGTCCCCTGCCCGAGCGCGGCCGGTTTTATAACCGACTTTTCACCGGCATCGACGGTGATTGACCAGGCATGTGGTTCACCGGCGTGCCGTGTCGTGATTGTCAGCCGCGCCGCTGCGCCGATGGATGGCAGCGCCTCACCGCGAAACCCGAGCGTCCGGATCGACAGGAGATCGTCGCCCTCGAGCTTCGAGGTCGCGTGCCGTTCGACTGCAAGTTCAAGATCGGCGCGGGTCATGCCGTCGCCGTCATCGGTTACCCGGATCAGCCGGCGGCCGCCGCCATCCGTGAGCACATCGATACGCCTGGCGCCCGCATCGAGCGCGTTCTCGACCAGTTCTTTCACGACGCTCGCGGGACGTTCGACGACTTCGCCCGCGGCGATACGATTGATGATGGTCTCTGATAGCTGGCGGACGGGCATGGCACGCGCCTGATTCGGAGTGCCCCGACTCTATCGGCACGCCGTTGTACGGGCGAGGCAGTACTCGGGATGGTCCCCGATATCCAAGCACCTATATCGCGCGGTTTCGCCACATGCCGATGACCATGGAATGCACCGGGGGCTGCACGTGAGGCCGACGAAGCCCCGCCGGGCGCGGGAACGGCAGGTGAAAATCAATCCCATCCCTTGCCGCTGCGCAGCCGCTTGATCGACGAACGGTGCTTTTTCCCCTCAAGCCGCTCCCGACGCTGCGTCTTCGGCACTTTTGTGGGCCGTCGCGGGTTTGGTCGCACGGCAGCCTTGCGGATCAAATCGAAAAGTCGTTCCCGGGCATCCTCCCGGTTGCGCTCCTGGGTGCGATGCTGTTGCGCGATAATGACGATGACACCGTTCTTGGTGAGGCGCTTTCCCGCGAGGCGCATCAACCGCACTGCGACGTCGTTCGGCAAGGACGGCGACTGCCGCGCGTCGAAACGCAGCTGCACGGCCGAAGACACCTTGTTGACGTTCTGCCCACCGGGACCAGACGCCCGCACAAAAGATTCCGAAAGTTCGGACTCCTCGATCGCGATCGCGTCGGTGATGCGGATCATGTCTGGGCAGACTTTAGCTTGTCATCGCCGAGATGCCGGGCACAAGTCCGGCCATCACTGCAGCAGTATTCAGGAACCCGTGAGATACTTTTTCGCAAGCACTTTGCCTTCTTCGACCGCCGGCTGGTCGAAAGCATCAATTCCGAGAAGATGCGCGGCGACAATCGTCTCCAGCATGAAATGCATCATAAGCTCGCCAAGGGCTTCTTCACCGAGCTTGTCGACGTGAATGGTCCGCACCGGACAGCCATTCTTGGCGAGCGTTTCGGCAGTGGCGCGGGCCTCCGCCGCCACGAGATCGCCAATTGCCTTGCCCGCAAATCCCGGTTCGCCCGCGAGTTTTGCGAGTTCGGCGTCCATACGGGGGCCCCGCCCTGCACCATCGACGGCGATAACCGTGAACAGTTTGTCCCGCGGCCCACCGATGAACATTTGGAGCTGGCTGTGTTGATCGACGGGCCCGAGCGCCGCAAGCGGGGTGGTTCCCTTGCCGTTCTTGCCGAGACTTTCGGCCCACAACTGCACATACCAATGCGTGAAACGCTGCAGTCGGTCGCAATAGGCCATGAGGACGTTGATCGATTTGCCCTTGGTGGCCGCAAGCGTGACCGACAACGCGGCGCCGACCGCTGCCGGGATTTGCGATGCCGGTTTTTTGGCCAGAACGGGCGCCAGCGCAAGTTTGGCGCCTTCGCGTATTGCCGCAATATCGAGCCCAGCCATGGCGGCCGGCAGCAGCCCGACATTGGTCAGCGCCGAATAGCGACCGCCGACGCCGGGGTCGTGATCGAGGAAGGGAACGCGATATTTTCCGAGCACGTTCCGCAGACCATTTGGCTTGCCAGCGTTTGCCGGCTCGCTGATCCCCAGGAAGACGTCGGGAATCCGCGTCTGCAGCCCGGCATCCGTCAGCGCAGCGATGGCCGCAATGGTTTGCATCAGCGTTTCGGCGGTGCCTCCCGATTTCGATATAGCGACAAATCGCGTCGTCGCATGTGGTAACCGGTCGAGCAACGCGCCGAAGCTTTCGGGGTCGAGATTGTCGATGAAATGCAGTTGCGGCGGCGCGCGCAAGGCACCCACGCCGGGCACTGCAAACCCGGCGAGTTGCGCCAGTGTCTGGCCGCCGAGACTCGAGCCTCCAGTGCCGAGAATCACGATATCGGTCGCCCGGTCGGCGAGCGCCCGCGCGGTATCACGGATTATCTCCAGGTCACCGTGGGCATCCGGCAGACGCAGCAGCGGAAGGCCGCGATCGGCGTAGCGGGCCCGCAGCCACTCAAGCGCGCTTTCCGCCCGCGTCAGCGCGGCGTCGAGCGCGTCGGCCTTGACACCGTGCGGGCCGACACGTTCTTCGCGCGCATTTTCAATAGAATGAGTAAAGCCCATGCAGGTATTTGCCTAGAATCGCGCGCAAGGCGCAACCACAGACGACAGCGTGACGGCTATTCGGTGGTTCCGCTCGAGGTCAGTCCTTTTGGCCGGCCGGCAATGGTTACCAGCATGTTGCCGCCGTAAAGGCGGCGAGCCGCCGCTTTGGCGTCCTCGATAGTCACAGCATCAATGAGGGCGCCACGATGTTGAATGTAGTCCATGCCGAGATCGTCGATTTGGATCTGCGTCAGCTGCGCCCCGATCTTGGAGGAAGTATCGAGCGTCAACGCGTAAGAGCCTTTCAGGAAAGATTTGGCCGCGACAAGCTCGTCTGGCGTCGGACCATCCTTGGCCATCCGCTTGATCTCGGCCTCGATGACGGAAAGTGCATCGGCCGTGCGATCGGCGCGGGTAGCGGTGCCGCCCAGCATCACAGCTGCGCGCTGGAACCAGACCAGGCTGTCGGACACGCCGTAAGCAAGGCCGCGTTTTTCACGCACCTCCGTATAGAGGCGGGAGGTGAAACTGCCGCCTCCCAGAATATGGTTCACGATATAGGCCGCCATGAACTGAGGATCGTGCCGCGGAATACCCTGCCCGCCGAAAGTGACGACAGCCTGCGGGACATCGACATCGATCACGATCCGGCGGCCAAGTCCGGTGGGGCTGGCGTTCGGGACGGGTTTGAGATCATTTTTCGCCGGCAGGCCTGCGAACGCACGGTCAATGAGGGCACCGGCGGTCTTGGCATCGACGTCACCGACAATCGAAATCTTAAGCTCGTTGCGCGCAAATACGCGGCGCACGTAATTGCGCATATCGTCGGCGGTTATGCGCGGCACGGTTTCCAAGCTGCCTTTGGTCTCCCGGCCGTAGGGGTGACCGTGAAAAGCCGTCTGCCACCAGCGGCGATTGGCCAGATCGTTCGGATTTGTGGTGTCGCGCCGAAGCAAGGCAAGCTCCTGCTCGCGAATACGACTGACCGCGTCGGCGTCGAAGCGCGGTTTCGACAGCGCCAGCCGCAACAGGTCGAAGGCCTCGTCGCGATGCTCGTTTAGCGTCCGTAACGAGCCGTGCAGGTAGTCACGACCGACCTGGAAAGTGAGTTCGATGGCATGGTTTTCGAGTCGTTCGTGGTAGGCCTTGCTGTCGAGGTCGCCCGCGCCTTCATCGAGCAGATCCGCGACGAGATTGGCCGTGCCGGATTTGTCGGCCTCGTCCTGACTCGCGCCTCCATGAAATGCGTAATTGAGCGCGACCAGCGGCACCGCTTTTTCACGAACGAGCCAGGCCTCGATACCGGACGGGCTGACGATTTTTTCGATGGTCATTGCTGATGCCGTGCCGGCACCGGCAGCGAGCGCCGCGACGATCAAAAGAAACGACGCAAACCGGTTCATGACCGCTTCTCCGCCCGCACGCTCACATCCTTGATCAAGTAACCGGTGACCGAGCGCCGCTTCTCGAGCCATTGCCGCGCGGCATCCCGCACCTGGTCGGCGGTTACCGCCCGAATGCGATCCGGCCAACTCTGCACGTCCTTGACGCCGGCACCCGTCGTCAACGAGGCGCCGTACCATCGGGCCATGCTCGCCTGGTTGTCTTGCGCATAGACGGCGTCAGCGATCAGCTTGGTCTTGGTACGCTCGAGTTCTTCCTCCGTGACGCCCTTGTCGATTAACTGGGCAATCACCGTATCGATTTCCGCTTCAAGCTGCGGCAAGGTGACGCCGGGACGCGGCCCTGCCTGCACGCCAAATTTCGAATAGTCGAGAGCGTTGGCGTCATACCAGGCGCCCGCCATGACCGCTGCCTGCTTGTCGACAACTAGCGCGCGATAGAGGCGGCTGTTGGAGCCGCTGCCCAGAATATGCGAAAGCACCTCGAGGGCCTCCGATTCACCCTTCTTGGCGGTCTTGAATGAAGGGACCAGATATTCGCGCTGCAGGCTCGGCATTTCGACGCGCGGATCGGCGAGTGTCAGCGAACGCACTGCGACCGGCGGCGGCTCTTCCGGACGAATTCGCGGCAACATCGCACCATGGCGTGCGACTTTGCCGTATGTCTCTTCCGCCATCGTTCGCGCTTGCGCAGGGTCCACATCGCCGGCGATCACCACCACAGCGTTGTTGGGTGCGTAAAAGCGCCGGTAAAAGCCGATAGCGTCGTCACGAGACAGCTGTTCCATTTCGTGTCGCCAGCCGATCACCGGCTTGCCATAGGGATGATTTAGATAAAGCGCGGCATCGACCTGTTCGGTCAACCGTGCCGGCGGATTGTTGCCCACGCGTTGATTTTGTTCTTCAAGAATGACGTTGCGCTCCGGCAGCACCACGTCATCGGTGAGCCGCAGGCCGGTCATACGATCGGCTTCGAATTCCATCACCGTCTTGAGTTGATCGCTCGGGACCCGCTGGAAGTAGCCGGTGTAATCCTGCGACGTAAAGGCATTCTCCTGCCCGCCGATCCGTGCCACCACTTGCGAGAATTTCCCGGCCGGATTTTTCGCGGTACCCTTGAACATCAGGTGTTCAAGAAAATGCGCCAAGCCAGACTTGCCCGGCGTCTCGTCGGCAGCGCCGACCTTGTACCAGATCATATGAGTGATCACCGGCGCGCGGTGGTCGGGGATGACTACCAGCTCCAGACCGTTAGGGAGCGTGTAGTCGGCAACATCGGGGCCGGCCGCCTCGGCGGCAAAGGGCGCGCAAGCAAGCGCCGCTACCAGCGCGGCGTGCGTGAAGTTCGGCTTTGTGAGCAATGTGTCCAACCTGGCTTATGTTGCGATCGTGCGATGGCACAAGATCGGATTACGCCGCCAGCCACGCAACAAAGCTGGATCGACGGGCGACACGCTAGCGCGGCAGTTCGGAACGCGTGGTGTAATTATCCGTCGGCTTCGGAGGTAGTGCCTTGCCGACACCATAGGGCTGGTCCGGGGATGGCGTTTGATAGCCAGTCGGCGGATCAGTCAGTGTCGAGCGCGGCGGCTCTCCGGTGAATTTCGCAGTTTCTTCTTTCTTCTCGCCAAACATTGCGCCGAACAGGTTGCCTTTCCAGCCGAGTTCCGACGGAGGCAATTGATTGCCGAATCCGGAAGCCGGCGACTGGTATCCGTCATCGGTACGAGCTTGTCTCTTCTTCGGACGGCCGCCTGGCGTCAGTTGGGCCGGCGACAGCGGATTTTGCTCGCGCTCACGCTCATCACTGACGTTGCGATTTTTTTCCATGGCCGCCTCCAACTTGCGGCGCTCGACATCAGGATCCTTCGGCCAGGCAGGATTCTTGGCGATGACGGCATCGGCGCTCTCGGGCGGCGGCAAATCGCGGCTCGGTGGAATCACCAGCGGCGCGCGTTCCTGGTAGTTGATACCGGCTTCGCCATCTCGCTTGAGACCAAGCCCTTCCATGATGTTGCGCATGATCTTCTGATCGAATGAGACTTCATCGTCCCCACCCGCGATAGCGGGGGCGGCACCCAAAAGCGCGATCAGCCCGAAGGCGGCGCAAGTCGTAAACAGCTTGTTTGGGCGCATTGTGCTCATCTGGAACTCGACTTGAGACCCACTAACCTGGGAACGACGAATTTGTCGAGACTCTTGCGGTGGATCAGGGCGCTTTTGCGGCGCGGTCCATTAACAGTGATTCATACATCAGGCAAATAACCCCGGCAACGATAGCTACATCCGCCAGGTTAAAAACGTACCAGTTGAAGTGCCAATTCGACGCGGAAATGTGAAAAAACACAAAATCTGCGACCCAGCCGTAGGCGATGCCATCCACCGAATTGCCGATGGCGCCGCCGATGATGAGTCCAAGCGCTACGGCAGTAAGCCGGTCTTTTGCCCGTGCGAGCCATATCGACAGCAGCAGCACTGCCGCGGCCTTGAATGCGAGCAGTATCCACAACCCGACCGGCCCTTGGGTCTGAAACAGGCCGTAGCTGATTCCCCTGTTGCGGGTGAGAACGATGTCGAAGAACGGGCCTATGCGCACCGGTCCATTGGCCGCAAGATCGAACACAAACAGCAAATACAATTTACTGGCCTGGTCGAGGAGGCAAGCGATCGCCGCGACGGAAAATCCAAAACGTGTTTGAGGGCCAATGAGTTGCAAGCGCTCACTCCGCCGCCTTGCGCGTGGCTTCCCATTCGCGCAACGCCTGCGCATCGCGCGGCGAGACGTCCGGATATTCCGGATCGGCGCCAATCGTCGTCAGAATTTTCCACGAGCGCGCGCATTTGGTGCCTTCAGCAAGATTGGGCACGACGGCAACGCCCGCCACGTCCGGCAGACGAAACGCAGTATCAGGCCCATTGTCACGGACGAGCGTCGCGGCCGAAGTGATGCACACTTCGGCGAGGTCGCATTCGACCACCGCCTCGTAAAGCTCGTCGTTCGATACATGCACGATCGGATGCGCCTCTAGTGACGAGCCGATGCGTTTCTGCGCGCGCTCGATCTCCAGCGCGCCGGTGATGACCCCGCGCACGATGCGCACCTTGCGCCACTTCTCGGCGAGCAAGTCGTCATGCCAGGCGGCCGGCACGTCAGGGAAAGTTTCCAGGTGCACCGACTTCGCGTCCGCGCCGTAGCGCGACAACCACGATTCCTCCGCCGTGAAGCACAGCATCGGCGCCAGCCACGTCACGGTGCAGCGAAACAGATGGTCGATCACGGTGAGGCTGGCCTTGCGTTTCACCGACGAGATCGGGTCGCAATAGAGCGCGTCCTTGCGGACATCAAAATAGAACGCCGATAGATCCGACGTCATGAAAGTCGAGAGTGCGGCGAAGATGCGCTTGTAGTCGAAATCGGCGTATGCCTTGCGCACCAATGCATCGAGCTCATGGAGCCGGTGCAACATCAGCCGCTCCAGCTCCGGCATCTTGTCGAACTTGACGCGGTCTTCCTCGTGGAAATACGCAAGCGAACCCAGCATCCAGCGGACCGTGTTGCGTAGCTTGCGATAAGTATCGGAGGTCGTTTTCAGAATCTCTGGGCCGATGCGCAGATCGTCGGCATAGTCCGACGCACAAACCCACATGCGCAAGATATCTGCGCCGGACTGTTTGATCACGTCCTGGGGCGCCGTCACGTTGCCGAGCGACTTCGACATCTTGCGCCCGCCCTCGTCGAGCACGAAACCGTGGGTGAGCACCACATCGAATGGCGCGCGCCCACGCGTGCCGCACGACTCCAGCAACGAGGAGTGGAACCAGCCGCGGTGCTGGTCGCTGCCTTCCAGATACATCACGGTATCCTTGCCGCCATCGATTCTGCGCTTGATGCCGGCGAGCGCCGGAAAGTGCTTCGGATCCTCCAGCACGAAAGCATGCGTGGAGCCGGAATCGAACCAGACATCCAGAATGTCGTCGACCTTCTTCCACGCGTCGTTGGCAAGCTTGCCAAGGAATCGTTCGCGTGCGCCCGGCTTGTACCAGGCGTCGGCGCCCTCTTTCTCGAAGGCCTCGACGATGCGCAGTTCGACATCCGGGTCTTGCAGGATGTCGACTGACCCGTCCGGCTTTTCCTTGACGAACACGGCGATCGGCACGCCCCAGGCGCGCTGGCGCGAGATCACCCAGTCCGGACGGGACTCGATCATGCCGGTGATGCGGTTTTCACCCTGTGGCGGCACCCAGCGGGTGACCTTGATCGCTTGCAGCGCCCGGACGCGCAGCGTGTCACCGGACTTGTCGATGCCCTTATCCATCGCGATGAACCACTGCGGCGTGTTGCGAAAGATGATCGGCTTTTTCGAGCGCCAGCTGTGCGGGTATTGGTGCTTTAGCCGGCCGCGCGCGATGATCATACCCGCGTCGATTAGTGCCCTGATGACCGCCTCATTGGCATCGCCCTTCTCGCCCTTGTCATTGATAACGCGCTTGCCGGCAAAGCCGGGCGCGGCTTCGGTGAACGCGCCGTTTTCGTCGACGGTGTAGGGGATGGACGAGTTGATTCCCCGCGCTTCCAGCGTCGATTTATTCGCGGTCCAAACCTCGAAGTCTTCGCGCCCGTGACCCGGCGCTGTGTGCACGAAACCAGTACCATCCTCATCTGTTACATGCTCGCCGGAAAGAAGAGGAACTTTGAAGTCATAGCCCTTACCTCGAAACGGGTGCCCACAAGCTTTAATCAAGTTGAGATCGACGTCGGTGAGTCGGGTAAGCCCTTCAACGCGCGCAGCCTTCATCACCGCTTCGGCAAGCCTGTCGGCGAGTATTAGCTTATCGCCTTGCTTGGCCCAATTATCTTTCGCCGCAGCGGAGACTTCATAAAGTCCGTATTTAACTCGCGGCGAAAAGCTGATTGCTCTGTTGCCGGGTATAGTCCATGGCGTGGTTGTCCATATCACTATCGCCGAGTTTTCGAGATCGGCAATTCGATTTGGAAATTTCTGTAATCCAACCTTTTTAAACCCCGATTCAAGTTCGATGACCGGAAACTTCACCCACACCGTGTCGCTGGTATAATCCTCGTACTCGACCTCGGCCTCGGCCAACGCCGTCTTCTCCACCACGCTCCACATCACCGGCTTCGAGCCGCGGTACAGCGTGCCGTTGGCGGCGAACTTCATCAGCTCGCGCGCGATCTGCGCCTCGGCGAAGAAGTCCATGGTCGTATAGGGATGCGCCCAGTCGCCCTCGACGCCGAGGCGCTTGAACTCCTCGCGTTGCACCTCGAGCCAATGCTGCGCGTAGGCACGGCATTCCTGACGGAATGCGACCATTGCGGCGGGATCGGAGAGGTTCGGCTTCTGCTTGTTCTTCGAGCGGTAATTTTCTTCCTCAATCTTCCATTCGATTGGCAGGCCGTGGCAGTCCCAGCCCGGCACGTAATTGCTGTCGTAGCCGAGCATCTGCTGGCTGCGGGTGACGACGTCCTTGAGGATCTTGTTGAGTGCGTGTCCGATATGGATATTGCCGTTCGCGTAAGGCGGGCCATCGTGCAAGATGAATTTTTCCCGTCCCTTTGCGGCCGCGCGCAGCTGGCGGTAGAGGTCGCCCTTTTCCCAGCGTGCCAGGATTTCCGGCTCGCGCTGCGGCAAGCCGGCACGCATCGGGAATTCCGTCTGCGGCAGGAACAATGTTTCGGAATAGTCGCGTACGGGCTTCGACATGTTGCGCTTACTAGCAGGCGGATTCGGCGGCGGAAAGAGCGCAAAACACTGTCATCACCGGGCTTGGCGCCTAGGCGGGCCCCGTGCGTCCCTGAGCGAGATGGCCGGGTCGAGCCCGGCCATGACAACGCCCCTTATACGTCACCCAATAGCGGAAAGGCGCTGGCGGCTCGCTTGAGAGCGTCGCGGGCCTGGGAGGCGTCTGACGCCATCTGGCGCTTGAGCATGTCGATCGATTCGAACTTCTGCTCGTGGCGGATCCAGCCGATGAAAGCCACATCGATCGTCTGTCCATAGAGATCGCCGTCGAAGTCGAAAAGGTAAACCTCGAGCAATGGCGCGCCGTCGTCGAACATTGGGCGGCGGCCAAAGCTGGCGACGCCGTCGTGCCTCTTGCCCGCGACATCCACGCGCACCGCGTAGATGCCGTGCTTGAGGCCGCAGGAGGGATCGAGCCTGAGATTGGCTGTCGGAAACCCGAGCTCGCGCCCTCGCTTGTCGCCGTGAATGACGTCGCCCGACGCGAACCACGGCGCGCCGAGAAGCTCGGTCGCCTCCACCACCCTCCCCGCGGCGAGCGCTGCGCGCACCGCCCCCGATGACACGGGTCGTCCCTCATCCTCCAGCGGCGGAACGATATCGACGGCAAAGCCCAGACGCGCGCCCTGTTCGGTGAGAAACGCCGGGGAGCCCGCGCGGTTCTTCCCGAAATGAAAATCGAACCCGATTGTGGCACCCCTGATGCCGAGCGCGCCAACGAGGATCTTTTCGACGAAATGCTCGGCCGAGGTGGACGCCAGCGCCCCATCGAAAGTCATCACGAGCGCTCCGCCGAGCCCGCTCGCGGCCAGAAGGCGCAGCTTGTTGCGCTCGCTCGAAAGCTGGAACAGCGGTTCCTGCGGCCGCAGGAACAGCCGCGGATGTGGAGTGAAGGTCAGTGCCGCCGCCGCGCCGCCGAATGCGCGTGCACGCCTGAGCGCGGCATCGATCACTGCGCGATGGCCGCGATGGACGCCGTCGAAGTTGCCGATCGCCACCACGGCGCCGGCAAGCGGGCCACCGTCGATGCCATGCGCACCGCCGCGCGCAACATGGAATTGCTTCACCGGCATGCCGACAAAGGCCTGATCATAGGAGATCCGGAAGAAAGCGGACAATTGCGTTCAAGACCGTGCATATATTTTCATCGCTGGAACATTCGGGCCAACAATACGGTTAGCGCGCCGTTAACAAACCTTCAAATTAACGGGTTATTCAAGGGCCCGCTGATATTTATCGCCATCTTTGGGGAGAGCCCATTGCGGGCATTTACGCCATGGCTGTCGATCTGACGAAGCCGGTTCTGGTGGTGGACGACTACAACACGATGATTCGGATCATTCACAACCTGCTCAAGCAGCTTGGCTTCGAGCAGGTCGATGATGCCAATGACGGCTCGACCGCACTAGCCAAGCTGCGCAAACGCGACTACGGCCTTGTCATATCCGACTGGAACATGGAGCCGATGACCGGCTTCACGCTACTGCAGGAAATGCGCGCCGATCCCTCGCTTGCGGAAATTCCGTTCATCATGGTGACGGCGGAATCGAAAACCGAGAACGTGATTGCGGCCAAGAAGGCAGGCGTATCGAATTACATCGTCAAGCCGTTCAACGCCCAGACGCTCAAGACCAAGATCGATGCCGTATTCGGCGAAGTCGAAATACCCGCGCCGGCAGCCTGAGCTCTACCAACTCAACTCCCGCATAATTGCCTTTGGCATGCCGCCGGCTGCGGTAAATGTTGCCGTCAGCGAGTCGGCGTCAGGACGCTCGCGGCTGCCGAGCTCTTCGGCATGAATTCCCGACGTCACGAAGAGAAAATCGACCCCGACGGTGCGGGCGCCTTTGAGATCGGTCCGCACCGAATCTCCTATTGCCAGAACGCGGCTGAGCGCGAGCTTGTGGCCGGCGACGTGCTCGGCTTTGGCCAGCGCCATATCGTAGATCGGCCGGTAGGGCTTGCCCGCATAGAGCACCTTGCCGCCCATGGTCGCATAGAGATCGGCAATCGCGCCGGCACAATATACAAGCGTCGATCCTCGCTCGACCACCACGTCGGGATTGCCGCAGACCATGAAGAGCTTGCGCGCAAGCATGGCTTCAAGGCGCGCGCGATAGTCCTCCGGCGTCTCGATTTCGTCGTTCTCCAGACCGGTGCAGACGACATAGTCGGCGCTTTCGGGTGGGGCAAAATGGACGTTGCATCCGCTGAATATCGAACGGTCACGTTCCGGACCGAGATGGTAGATCGTCTGTCCGTGCCGCCCCTCGATGATGCTGCGGGTGACGTCGCCTGACGAGACGATGGCATCATAGGTCTCGCGCGGCAGGTGCAGCCGCTCAAGCTGGCGCGTCACCTGTTCGCTCGGACGCGGCGCGTTGGTGATCAGGACGACGACGCCACCGCGGGCGCGGGCGCGCATCAACGCGTCGCAGGCGTGGTCGAAAATGGCAATGCCATTGTGCAGCACGCCCCACACATCGCACAGCACGGCATCATAACCGGGCGCCAGCGTCGAAAATTTCTGGATCAGCTGCGGTAACGCGGCGCTCATGCGGGGTGTCGATCCCAGATTCGGCGAATGAGCACATCCGCAATAGCGGGGCAATAGAATCGCATCGGTAACAGGGCTTTCAGCCGGTGGCCAGCAGCGCGCCCGGGCTTTCGTCCATGTCCGGTCTGGCAGATTCGGCGGATGATCCCTGCAACGCTTCGGCCCGCACAGGACGCGGTGGTGAGAACAGGAAGCCCTGTCCAAAACGCACGTCGTAGTCGAGGAGATCAACGACCGTCGTCTCGGTCTCGACCCGCTCGGCGATCAGATCGATACCCGATCGGGCCAGCAGGTCAGCGAGATCTTCGGGGTCGATGTCGTTGTGCGCGCCGGCAACCTTGTTGAGGAGGAGCTTGGCGGGCACCTTCAGGAACCGGAATGCGCGATCCGCAAGCTCTTTCGGCTCTATATGGAGATCGGTCACATGATCCATGGAGAACCGAAAGCCTCGTTGGGCGAGCGCCGCCAGGGATTCGTGCTCGATGGCGCCGAAATTGCGATAGGCCTCCTGCGTAAATTCAAACATCAGCGAGGACGCGAGCACCCTGTTGGCATCCATGAAATCAAGAAGCTGGCGGTACATCAGAGGGTCGTTCAACGTTGCGGCACTGAGATTGCAGAACAGGCCTACGTCGCGGCTCTTGAGCAACAGGCGGCGCACGACCTGGACGCAGCGAAACACCGCGAGATTGTCGACCTTGGGCATCAGGCCGACGCTTTCGGCAACGTCGATAAAATCGACGGCTGGAATAATGTCGCCGTCTTCGGTCCGCAGCCGCGACATCGCTTCATAGTAGCGTACCTTGCGCTGCGGCAGCGTAACGATCGGCTGAAGATAGAGGTCCACGCGATTGGATTCAGCCGCGCGGGAGATCAGGTCGGCAATGCTTTCGCGCGACAGTCCACGGAAACGTTCGACACCGGCGACAGTGGCGTTCTCGCTGAACGCGAGCGTGCTTTCGACCGGCCGTACGGATTCTGCGAGAGGCGCGATGGGAGCGGCACGCAACGCTCCCTGCTTTTGCAGCGCCGCGGCGTGGGCTGCGACGGTCTGGGCAATCTGCTTCACCAAACCACCGAGCTCGCCGATTTCGGCGGCGAGCGGGTCGGCGCCAGTGCGTGCACGGTTGGCGGTAGACGCTATCTTGTTTTCAACGGCATTGAGACGCCGCGAAATTTCGCCGACCTGACGGGCAAGGTCAGCGGTACCGCGAGACAAATCGGCGATCTGGTCTCCAAGGTCCCCGCGATCGCGCAGACGGTTGCCGACGGTGTTGAAAAGCGCCATGCCGGTCAGCGCGGCGAGCGCCACAATTGCCGACGTGCCGGCGTCGAATTTAAATCCGAGATAGAGCACCGCGCCGATCGAGGCGGCGATAAGCATCATGCAGACCGCAATGAAAATGGCACTAATGCGACGCATGCTTTCTATCCTGGACCGAGCCCGGCGGCCCGCACCGCTGCCGATTCGCCCAGCCAATGACTAATGTTCATGACGGCGCGCCTCCGTGCAACTCGAAGTCCTGCTATGGTAGCGCGAATTCAGCTGTTATTCGCAGGAACTTCAGTCCTGTTGTAGACCGCAAAACCGATGCCACCGCCCCAGCATTTTGCCACTGTCGACCGGATCGTAGCAGCCCCCGGGCGCGCCTTGGCGGCTATTTTGCTCCTGCACGCGGCGGTTTGGACCGCCCTTCCGACGCTGCTTTACGCCAATCTGCCACTCGACCTGATCGAGGCGCTGACCTATGGCCGGGAGTGGCAGCTCGGTTATGACAAGTTGCCGCCCCTGCCCTGGTGGCTGGTCGAAATCGCGTATCGCGTCGCCGGGCACGACTTTGCCTATTACCTGCTGGCGCAAATTGCCGTCCTGGCCGCGCTATGGCTGGTGTGGCTCACGGCAAGACCGCTGATCGGTCCCGTAGGCGCCTTGGTCGCGGTGCTGATCGTCGACGGATTGCATTATCTCAATTACACGGCGGCGAAATTCAATCACGACGTCGTGCAGTTGCCGTTCTGGGCCCTGGCGGGTTTTGCCTTTCACCGTGCGCTGCGCGGCGGGTGGATCGGGCATTGGCTGCTGCTCGGTCTCGCGATCGGAATGTCGTTGTGGGCGAAATATTTCGTGGCCGTGCTGGCGATCCCGCTCGCGATGTTCCTCGTGGTCGACCGTGACGCGCGCAGGGCCCTGGCAACGCCCGGTCCCTATGTTGCCGCGGCGGCAGCCCTCGTCACGATGGCCCCGCATCTCGTCTGGCTCGTCCAGAACGATTTTCTGCCTTTCGCCTACGCCGAACATCGCGCCTTGCCGTCGCGTGGGCTCATCGACCATCTCTGGCATCCGTTGCAGTTTGGCATCAGTCAGGCATTCTTCCTGATCCCATCGGCGCTCATCGCATTGCCGCTGTTTCTCCCACGAGAGCCAAAGACGGTTCCCGTGGACGCATTCGACCGCCGCATCGTCGCATGGCTTGCATTCGGCCCTGTTGTTACGGTGCTGGCGATGGCAGGCATCAGCGGGCGCGGCACCGTGGCGATGTGGGGATATCCGCTCTGGCTATTTCTTGGGCCGTGGGTGGTGCTCATCGCGGGGCGCGGGTTCGACAAGTTCCGCCTCACGCGCGTCGTGGCCACCTGGGCAGTCGTATTCGGATGCCTAGCAGTCGCCTTCGTCGCCAACTATGCGGTGCTGCCGAATTACGACCACCGCTATCGCGCGGTATTCTTTCCGGGCGGCGACCTAGGACGCGAAATTTCGCAACGTTACCGCGCGGCGACCGGGCATCCGATTGTCTACGTCATCGGTAGCATGTGGGATGGCGGCAACGTCGCCCACTATGCTCCGGAACACCCCCGCGTGCTGATCGACGGGAAGCCCGAGCGGGCGCCCTGGATCGACCTCGCGGATCTGCGAACAAAGGGGGCTGTCATTGTATGGACGGCGGGCGACCTAAACGCCGTGCCGCCGGCATTGCGAAACGTCGCGGCCGACGCTGCAGTGCAGCCACCCTTGCAGCTGCACGACCGCCGTGGCGATTCAATCGTCCAGGTGGGCTGGGCGATCCTCCATCCGAGGCCGTCCTACGCGGGCCTGGTTTCCGGCCCTGGCCGTGGCCTGATGGAATTCATCGGCAATAACGCGACCATCGAGCAGTTCGAGATGGCGGTCCATGCGTTCGGCCAGGCCAAGATCGTGTGTGACTGCAACAATGGTCTTGCCGTGCTCTTCGACCAGAGCACGTAAAACCTCAAACACCTGCTCGCTCGCCTTGGAATCGAGCGATCCGGTCGGCTCGTCCGCGAGAATAACGGGCGGCTCGTTGGCCATAGCGCGCGCAACCGCCACCCTTTGCCGTTGGCCGCCGGAGAGCTGGTCCGGACGCTTGTTCACGTGGTCGCCGAGCCCGAGCGCGCCGAGCAGATCACGCGCACGCGCGCGCATTTCTTCCGCCGACAGCCGCCCCAACGCGCGCATCGGCAGCATGACATTGTCGAGCACGGAGAATTCGGGCAGCAGGAAATGAAACTGGAATACAAAGCCGAGCATTGTCAGCCGTGTCAGCGCGCGCTCTTCTTCGTCCATATGCGCTGTGGCACGGCCGCGAATCAGCACCTCGCCGCTCGTCGGCAGATCGAGCAGCCCCAGCAAATAAAGTAACGACGACTTGCCGGAACCCGACGGTCCCGTAATCGCGACAAACTCATTGGTCCGGATCGTCAGGTCTATTCCCTGTACGAGTGTGGTCGGCACAATTCCTGGCAGGATCCTGGTAACGGCACGCGCCTCGATCAGTGGCGCGGCAACTGCCGCCCGAGCCGCGCGCTCGCTCATGTCGCACCCCGGATGATCTCGACAGGATGCACGCGCGCCGCCTTTCGCGCCGGCTGGTAGCCGGCGACAACCGACGAAACGAGAGCGACCAAGCCTGCCAGCAGATAGTGGACGTAAGTGTAAGCCAACGGCAGGTGGTCGGAATCTATGAACGGGTTGGTAATTTTGACCGCGCCAAGCGCGCGGCAGAGCAGATAGCCGAGCAAGAAGCCGACTAGCGCACCAGCGAGCCCGATGATCAGCGCCTCCAGCACAAAAATCGAGCGCACGGTAAATTCTCCCAGGCCCAACGACTTCATGATTGCGATGTCGCGCGCCTTTTCATGGGTGATGGTCGAGATGATGTTATAGGTGCCGAAACTCGCTACGAGCAGGATCGCGCCGACCACCGCATACATGATCAGGTTGCGGATGATGAACGTCGATATCAGGTCCTCATAGGCTTCCTCCCAGGAGACCGACTTGTAGCCCGTGTCGTGTTCCACCCGCGCGGCGATCTCCCGCGACTTCAGGGGATCGGCAAGCCTAATCCGCAGTTCATTGATCAGGCCGGTTTGCTGCGCCAAAATTTGTCCCGTCTTGGCGAGAACGTAGGCTGTGCTTTCGTCTTGCTGGCGCACGCCGGTATGAAAAAAGCCGACCACTTGGGCGGTAATGCGGGCGCCTTGGCTTGTCTGCAGCGTGATATTGGCGCCGATACGGGCGCCTATCTTCTCCGAAAGGCGATCACCGATGACGATAGCGTTGGTCGCGCGATAAAGCGCGTTGAGCGTGGCGCCCCGCATTTGCTGGGGCAACTCCGATACTTTCGCTTCGCGCCGTGGGTCAATGCCCGTCACCGTCGTCGAAACGTCATGGTTGGCGTAGCGGATGATGGCCTGCACCTTGACCGACGGTCCGATCCCGCCCGGGAGCCAAGCCTCCAGCGCCGCCATGGTAGCGAGCGGATTCTTGATGCCCGGCCGGCGCGCTTCCGGTGTAAGACCGTGAATCTCGGCGCTGGCGAACATTTTCTCAGCCGGCTGTGGCGGCGGATTGCGCCGCTCGTCCGAGACCGAGATGTGCGCCAGCGTATTGACCAGCCGTTTCGTGAAATCGTCCTGAGAGCCTTGCATCAGCGCAGCCATCATGATCGAAAAACCGACACCGGTGGCAACGCCGGCGACGGCAAAACCGGTCTGCCGCACGCGGCTGCGAACATGCGTCCACGCGATGTCGAGGACGAGATTCATGGAGCCGCAAGGAGGCGCACGCGGGCGCCATCCTTTAGGTCGGTCGCCGCCGGCGAAGCCACACGCTCCTTATCGGCAAGGCCGGACAGAATCTCGACCATGCGCGTTCCGCGGATGCCGACCGTGACCGAGCGTTTGCGGGCAAGCGTGCCATCGACAACGAAAACGGCGCCGCCCTGCAATGCATCGGCGGGAACCAGCAGTGCGTTCGGTTTTTCGCGCGTGATGATGTTAGCTTCCACGCTCATGCCTGGCTTGAGCGGCGTATCGTCGGGCAGCGCCATTTTTACGCGAAATGTCTTGGCGGCCACATCGCCCATCGGCGTGATTTCGCTGACTTTGCCTTCCAGACGCCCGTCGGGAAATGCATCCGTCCGGAACAGAACCATCTGTCCCAGGGCAACACGTGGAACGTCCTCCTCGTTGACCTCGGCCACGACCTGCAACGGCTTGGGCACTCCGATGCGGAACAAGATCTGCCCCGCTTCGGCAATTTCGCCGATCTCACCGTCGCGCCGCAGAACAACGCCGTCCATCGGTGCAACGATGGTGTAGTCGGCAATTTTTTCGGTTTGCACCGAAATCAGGCCCTGCACAGTCTGGAGGTCCATGCCGGCGCGCTCGTGAGCTTGCGTCGTCGCCGAACCGCGCGCGATCAGTTCGCTCACGCGTGACATCTCGCGCTTGAGAAATTCTTCGCGGGCTCTGAGTTCCTTTAACCCCGCCTTCTGTTCTCGGCTGTCGAGTTGAACCAGAACGTCTCCCTTGGAGACCGCTTTGCCTTCGCAGTCGCAGATTTCGATGATGCGATCGCGAATGACGCTCGCGACCTTTGCCCAGTGCACCGGTTCGACGGCGCCGGTCGCGTAGACAATTTCGACCGCAGTGCCGCGTGTCGCGGCGGTCGCTGCGATCTCGACGCCTCGCCCAAATCGCCACCAGCCGGCCGCTGCAACGAGCAGCAGGACGGTCAGGATTGCAACCAGGAACCGGCGTCGCTTCATGCCCTTAGCACTAAGGGCAAAAACGCGGCACGATATTGATGTATCGCAAGGCTCGCTTTGCCTGCTCAGGCCACGGCCTTTATGATGCGGCCGAGCTTGTCGAACAGTTCGCCGATCTGGCTTTCGGTGACGATCAGGGGCGGGCTCAATGCAAGCGTATCGCCTACGGCCCGGAACATCACGTCGTGCTCGAAGAACCCGAGGTCAAGGGCTTCCATCCCGCGCTTGCCCACGCCGTCGGGCTTGCTCGCGAGATCGACGCCGACCGTCATGCCGACCGGCCGGATATCGAGCACATTCGGCAAGCCTTTCAATCCCATCGCCGCCTTGGCCCAGGATACCTCCAGCTCGTGCGCCCGCTCGAACAGACCTTCCTCGCGGTAAAGGTCGAGCGTCGCAAGTCCGGCCGCGCAGGCAAGAGGATGTGCCGAATAGGTGTAGCCGTGGAACAGTTCGATGACGTGTTCGGGCCCCTTCATGAACGCGTCATAGATACCCTTGCGCACCAGCACGCCGCCCATCGGTACGGAGCCCGAGGTAATGCCCTTGGCAAATGTGATCATGTCCGGGACTACGCCATAGCGTTCAGCCGCGAATGCGTAGCCCATGCGGCCAAAACCGGTGATCACCTCGTCGAAGATCAGAAGAATGCCATGCTTGTCGCAGATCGCGCGTAATCGCTCGAGGTAACCTTTCGGTGGTGGCAGGACGCCGGTTGAGGCGGCCACCGGCTCGACGATCACGGCCGCGATCGTCGACGCATCATGGAGGGCCACGAGACGATCGAGTTCGTCGGCAAGATGCGCACCCCATTCCGGCTCGCCGACCGTGAATGCCTGCTTCTCGCGATTGTAGGTCGTCGGCAGATGGTCGACGCCGGCGAGCAGCGCACCGAACTGCTTGCGGTTGTTCACGATCCCGCCAACCGCAATGCCGCCGAAACCGACGCCATGATACCCGCGCTCGCGCCCGATCAGCCGCACGCGCGACGCATTGCCCCGCACATTGTGATAGGCGAGCGCGATCTTGAGCGCGGTATCGACCGCTTCCGACCCGGAATTGCAGAAGAACACGTGATCGAGGTCGGCCGGCGCAAGGGCTGCCACGCGGCTCGCCAGCTCGAAAGCCTTGGGATGGCCGAACTGGAAGGCCGGCGCATAATCGAGCGTCGCAGCTTCGCGCTGAATCGCGGCAACGATCGGCTCGCGATTGTGGCCGGCATTGGTGCACCACAGGCCCGCTGCCCCGTCGATCAGCTTGCGTCCGTCACTCGTGACATAGTGCATGTCCTTGGCGCCGACGATCAGTCGCGGACGCTTCTTGAAGGCCCGGTTGGCGGTGAACGGCATCCAATAGGGCTCAAGGTCGTTGGGGACCGCAGCCGATACGGGTGTGCGTTGAATTTGAGCCATGACAGGTCACCTGGTTGTCATGCCCGCCTTCTGCCGGGCATCCACGCCTAATTCGCGTATATCACATAAAGGCGTGGATGGCCGGGACAAGCCCGGCCATGACGAATACAGCACGGCTGTGTACTCTGGTATGTAAGCCGCCGATGACAGACAAACCCAGCAAGCCGCAAAAGCTCAAAGCCCGCCTGCCCCGCGGCCTCGCAGACCGCGGGCCGGCCGAGATTGCGGCCACCCGTCATATGGTCGAAGCAATCCGCGTCGTGTTCGAGCGTTATGGCTTTGAGCCGGTGGAAACGCCGACGATCGAATATACCGATGCGCTCGGCAAGTTCCTGCCCGACCAGGACCGGCCCAATGAGGGCGTGTTTTCGTTTCAGGACGACGACGAGCAATGGCTCTCGTTGCGTTACGACCTCACCGCGCCGCTCGCGCGCTCCGTGGCGGAGAATTACCAGAACCTGGCGCTGCCTTACCGCAGCTATCGTTACGGTTGGGTGTTCCGCAATGAGAAGCCGGGGCCCGGCCGCTATCGCCAGTTCATGCAGTTCGATGCCGACACGGTCGGCGCGGCGTCGATGGCGGCCGATGCCGAGATGTGCATGCTCGCCGCGGACACGATGGAAGCTCTGGGAATTCAGCGGGGGCAGTATGTCGTGAAGGTGAATAACCGCAAAGTCCTCGACAGCGCGATGGATGCGCTCCAGATTTCTGCGGAAAAACGCCTGACGACCATGCGCGCGGTCGACAAGCTCGATCGGCTTGGAGTCGATGGCGTCAAAATGCTCCTCGGTAAGGGCCGCAAGGATGAAAGTGGTGACTTCACAAAAGGCGCCGAGCTCTCCGATTCTCAAATTGCAGGCATTGTCGCCGCAATCACCGGCCAGGACAGCGCGCGTGGTGATGGGATAACCGCCGGCGAGCAAGAGCTTTCCGAAATCGCCGCCCTGACGCGCGCATCGGGTTATGAAGATCGTGTTCGCATCGACAGGACTGTCGTCCGCGGGCTCGAATACTACACCGGTCCTGTTTTTGAAGTTGAGCTCACCTTCGAGATCAAGGACGAGAAGGGCCGGCCGGTGCGGTTCGGCTCTGTCGGCGGCGGCGGGCGTTATGACGGACTGGTGTCGCGCTTCCGTGGCGAGCCGGTGCCGGCGACTGGATTTTCGATCGGCGTTTCGCGGCTGCAGGCCGCCCTCACGCACCTCGGCAAGATCAGCGAAAGGCCCGCGCCAGGCCCCGTGATCGTGACAGTGTTCGACCGAGAGCGCATCGCCGACTATCAACGCATGGCCTCGGCGTTGCGCGCCGCCGGCGTCCGGGCCGAGCTCTATCTTGGAAATCCGAAGAACAATATCGGCACGCAGCTCAAATATGCCGACAAACGCGGTTCACCGTGCGCCATCATCCAGGGCGGCGACGAAAAGGCGCGCGGTGAAGTCCAGATCAAGGATCTGATCCTCGGCGCCTCGCTTGCCGATACCAAGGACCGCGACGAATATTTGAAGAAGCAGGCCGAGGCCCAGTTCGCGGTCAAGGAAACCGCGCTGGTCGACGCCGTCCAAAAACTGCTGGCTCGCCATAAATCGGGCTGAAGCTAAGCCCTCGTGTAACCGTGGTCCTGGTGCGAGCCTAGTTTACGGACGCAATAGGGGCGACGGCTGTGATCGCCCTCACGTGCCGGTCATACCGTGACTACATTGCCCTCGACGCGATAGCCGTCATATGCATCGAGATTGTGACCGAGCATTTGCTCGACCGCATCGAAGCTGTCGATGATCGATACATATTCGACGACCTTTTCATTGCGAAATTGAATGAAGTGCGCAATGCGATAGCTGATGGCGTGGCCGCCATCGCGTTTCGTCGCCGTAAGCCTGCCAAGCACCGCGGCGCGGTCGCCGTCGACCAGCATGGCGGTCGACGTGAAACGCCGCCCCGATAACATCGTCGGGATATCGCTCACCAGCAATTTCATCACCACGTCCTTGCCGACGCGCCGACCGCAGAACGGCAGGATGTCGACCGGGCCGCTGATCGTCCAAACCACCTGGTCGTCGAGAAAGGTCGCCAGCGTATCCATGTCTCGCGTCGCCAGGGCATGATAAAATGCCTCGACTACCGCACGCGGGACCGGATTGTTCATGGCTTCGCCTCCACGACATTCCAGTGAACGCCGGTTGTATTGAAATTCCCTTACCCGTCCCGCGACGCGTGGTTTGGCGCCCGTAATCCGGGCTTTCGCGACGCCGCAAGGATGGGGCGCTGCAAATTTATTAACGACGACAAACATTTGCCGGCTCTGACCGTTAAGGCCAGCCGGCAAACATCGTCGAATCCTTAAGACCGCCATGCTAAAGGCCGGCGCGCGAACTTTGAATTTGCAGCCGGTTTTGGAACACGAATGGACGCAAGCGTGACAACGCGTAGCCCTGGACCCGATGCGCGGGCGGAGGCGCTGGTCGCTTCCTACGATCGCGCCGGTTACGCGCGCGTTGCGCCCGCCATGCTGCAGCCGGCGGAACCGTTCCTCGACCTTTCCGGGGAAGACATTCGCCGGCGCATGTACCTCACGACAACGCCGGACGGTGACGAATTCTGCCTGCGGCCCGACCTCACCATTCCGGTATCGCGTGAATATCTCGCTTCGCCGCTTGCCGGAAAGCCGGCAGGCTATTGTTATCTCGGCCCCGTCTTTCGTCATAGCAAGGACGGGCCAGCCGAGTTTGTTCAAGCCGGCGTCGAGTCGTTCGGGCGTGCCGACAAAGCCGCGGCCGACGCGGAAATGCTTTCGCTTGGACTGGAGGCAACTGCACAATATGGCCTCAACACGCCCGACATCCAGATCGGCGACGTCGCGCTGTTCGCCAACCTCATCGCCGCTCTTGAATTGCCGCCGGCGTGGAAGCGGCGTCTGATAAAGGATTTCAATCGCAAGACCAACCTCGCCCAGGATCTCGATCGTCTGGTGCTCGGCGGCAACAACGCCCGCCCCGAGTACCAAGGCGTGCTGGCGGCTCTCGCCGGATCTGACCCGAAGGGAGCACATGCACTCGTTACCGACCTGTTGTCGATTGCCGGCATTAATGCGGTTGGCGGACGCTCAGTCGGCGAAATTGCCGATCGTTTTCTCGAGCAGTCTGCGCTCGGTGCCAGCGCCAGGTTGCCGCGCGACATCCGCGGACTGATCGAGCGGTTCCTTGCCATTCATGGCAATCCCGACGACGCAGCCGCGGCACTGCGCGCGCTCGCCAGCGAAGCCAAGATGACATCGGCACTGGCCCCGGCGCTCGATCACTTTGAAAGTCGCACCGGTTTCCTCGAGGCGCGTGGCGTCGATGTGAAGCGCGTGCGTTTCTCGACGGCGTTCAGCCGTGGCTTCGATTATTACACCGGCCTTGTATTCGAATTGACCGATCCGAAACGAAGCGGCGACCCGCTGGTGGCCGGCGGTCGATATGACGAATTGCTCGTGCGCCTGGGCGCTGCACACGCCACGGCCGCGGTCGGTTTCGCGATCTGGATCGAACGGCTCGCGATCTATGGAGGCAGCTCATGAGCGCGCCTTTGGTGCTCGCCGTTCCTGCCAAGGGCCGCCTGCAAGAGAATGCGGAAGCATTCTTCGCGCGCGCCGGTCTGACGCTGATCAAACCGCGCGGCGCGCGCGACTATCGCGGCGCAATCGCCGGTCTCGACGATGTCGAGATTGCATATCTGTCCGCATCCGAGATCACGAGCCAGCTTGCTTCCGGCTCAATTCACCTCGGGGTGACCGGCGAAGACCTCATCCGGGAAATGATTCCGGATTCGGACCGCCGTGTGGTGTTGATCGAGGGCCTCGGATTCGGTTTCGCCAATGTCGTTGTCGCAGTACCGCAGGCCTGGATCGACGTCCGAATGATGGCCGATATCGACGATGTCGCCACGGCGTTTCGCCAGCACCACGACCGCAAGATGCGGGTTGCAACCAAATACATCAATCTCACGCGCGATTTCTTTTCCGCGCACGGCATCATCGACTATCGGATCGTCGAAAGCTCGGGCGCGACCGAAGGCGCGCCAGCGGCCGGCACCGCCGAGATGATTGTCGATATCACGACCACCGGCACCACGCTTGCGGCGAATGCCCTCAAGATCGTCGAGGACGGCACGATCCTGCGTTCGCAGGCAAACCTCGTCGCGGCGCGCGGCGCTGCCTGGGGCAACAACGAGCGTGATACCGCCCGCATTATCCTCGACCGCGTTGCGGCGCAGGCGCGGGCGCGTGCCAATCGCGAAGTGCGCGCCCGCTTTGCCGCCGGCACCGACATGCTGGTCGAAAACGCCAGGCGCAAATTCAATATTGAAACGCCGTTCGGCGGCCCCACGTCTTCAGGAATGCTTACGCTTCACTGCCCTCCCGACCAGGTCTATGCGCTCACGAGCTTCCTTCGTGAGAACGGCGCCGAGGCAGTCGCAGTTGCGGAGCTTGGCTACGTATTTTCGCGCGATAATCCACTTTTCGCAAAACTGGAAGCCGCGCTGTAGGCAATCCTGCTCACAAACTGGCGTAATCGATTGGCTTGTGGCGGTCGAGCTTGCGCTCGATCTTCGGCAGCGGGTATTTCAGGCCGCTCGCACAATTGAACAGCACGACCTGGTCGCGGCTCGTCACGCGGCCATCCGCAAGGCTCTGTTTGTACGCGGCATAAGTGGCCGCGCCCTCAGGACACAACAGGAATCCCTCCTCGCGCGCCATTTCGTCCAGCGCCGCGCTGATCGCATCGTCCGGCACCGCGATCGCAAATCCGCCGCTTTCGCGCACTGCGCGCAAAATGAGAAAGTCGCCGACCGCCTGCGGCACGCGGATTCCGGACGCGATCGTACGCGCATTTTCCCAGCGCGGCGCGTGCTCCTCACCGGCCTCAAAAGCCTTCACCATGGGCGCACAGCCGGCAGCTTGTACGGCGACCATGCGTGGCCGCTTCCTGCCGATAAATCCGATGGCCTCCAATTCGGCGAAGGCCTTCCACATGCCGATCAGTCCCGTACCACCGCCCGTCGGATAAAAGATTACATCGGGAACGTTCCAGCTGAGTTGCTCCGCCAGTTCGAGACCCATGGTCTTTTTGCCTTCGATCCGATAGGGCTCCTTCAATGTCGACGTGTCGAACCAGCCGACTTTCGCTTTTCCTTCGCCGACGATCTTTCCGCAATCATCGATCAGGCCGTTGACGCGATAGACTGACGCGCCCTGCAGTGCGATCTCGCTGACGTTCACCTCTGGAGTGTCTTCGGGGCAGAAAATCGTCGTCCTGATGCCGGCATGCGAGGCGTAGGCGGCAAGTGCAGCACCTGCATTGCCGTTGGTCGGCATCGCCATGTGCTTGATGCCAAGCGCTTTCGCCATCGAGACCGCCATTACCAGCCCGCGCGCCTTGAACGAGCCGGTTGGCAATCGCCCTTCATCTTTTACGAGGATCTCGCCTCCGCCGAGCTTCGCGGACAGGCGTGGCATGCGCACAATGGGTGTCATGATCTCGCCGAGGCTGACAATGTGTTCCGGTTTGCGCACCGGAAGCAATTCGCGATAGCGCCACAGATCAGGCGCGCGGCGGGCGAGCACTACTTTGGTCATCACCTTGCGTACGCCAACCAGATCATAGCGCACGAGCAGCGGTTTTCCGGCGCGCGACAAGTTGTGCACCTGGTCGGCTTCGTGCCGTTCCCCGGTCATGGCGCATTCAAGGTGGGTGACGAAACTTGGAAGCTTGGCTGTCAGATTGTCGTCGTGTTGCATGGTGAACCAGTTCAACTTGTACGGCCGGGCGCGTCAACCCGCGTCTTCGCTACGCGGGCGCGGCCGAAAAACCACAAAATGCGAGAGCGAAAAATTGACGGCGAAGCTGACCAAAATCGATACCAGCTTTGCGGCCACTAGCGGGAGAATATAGGAAAGGGCGAAAAGGGTCGCGGTACTCGCAATCATGCCGGCGACACCGGATGCGGCGAATGTTGCATAGTCGCGCCAGCGGAGCGTGCGGCCGGATTCCGGCCCGAAGGTGATGAAGGAATTCATCACATATGAAAACGTCACAGCGACGAGCCAGGCCAGCATGTTGGCGGGAACCAGCGGCCAGCGCAGATAGGTCACCGTAGTCCAAAAAACACTAAAATCGACGGCCGTATTGACAACGCCGACGAGCGCGAAGCTAGCCGCCTTGAGCGCGATGGCACGCTCGTGCCACGCCACCGAAAGCCGGTCTAGGATGTTCTGGAAGGATGCAGGGATCATCGTCCACGCCGCTTAGCACGACAAACCGTAGGCCGGTAGGGCGGGCGCGACAGCGCAGCTCTGTTGCGGTATAGATCACGAACGAAACGGAAGCGACAGGTTACCTGGAAATGGCGGTGAAACCGGCAAAATCAGCCTCGCGCGCGCGGATTTCCTTATCTGCCTCGGCGCTATCGATCGTCGTCCCTCTGCTGAATGAAGCGGCGGGCCTTTCCGACCTGCACGAACGCATTGCTGAAGTCGCGCGATATCTCCAGGCCAAACGCAGATTGAGCATCGAGGTAATTTATGTAGACGACGGTAGTCACGACGGTACCAGCGACGTCGCAAAATCCCTGCCCGCGATGCCGCTCGACATTCAGATCGTCACGCTTTCGCGCAATTTCGGCAAGGAAGCCGCCCTGCTCGCCGGCCTAGATCATGCCCGTCCTGGTGCCGTCCTCTTCATGGATGGAGACGGCCAGCACCCCCCAGGCATGATCGAAACATTGGTCGCGCGTTGGCTCGATGATGCGTATGACGTTGTCTACACGGCCAAGGCACATCGCGAGAACGAGTCATGGGTGCGCAGAACCGGGGTCCGCTTGTTCTACACGCTGCTCAATTGGGGCGCGCGCCATAAAATCCCGGAAGACGCAGGCGACTTCCGGCTGTTGTCGGCGCGCGCAGCAGATGCGTTGCGTCAGATGCCCGAACGCAATCGCTTTTTCAAGGGACTATCGAGCTGGATCGGTTTCCGGCAAGTACGCGTCGACTATGAACCGGCCGTGCGCGAACACGGTTCAACCAATTGGAATGTACGCATGCTGATCGGGCTCTCGATCGAAGGCCTCACCTCTTTCTCGGTGGCGCCGCTGCGTATTGCGAGCCTCCTCGGGGTGTTGCTTGCTATGACGGCTTTGTTTTTCGGCAGCTGGATCGTGCTGGAGACGCTTCTCTTCGGCAAAGACGTGCCCGGCTATCCTTCGCTGGTGGTGAGCGTCATGGTCATCGGAGGAGTTCAGCTCATCCTGATCGGCGTGCTCGGAGAATATATCGGCAAGATGCTGTCCGAAATCAAAGGGCGGCCGGTTTATTTCGTTGCCGAACACAGCGTGAAGCGCGCAAGCGATTCGGCCAAAGCACGGCCGGTGGCATCTCGCGCCGCTGAATAGCCGACGCCACATGCGATCGAACCCTCGGCGTATCTGGCTCTGCGCGGACGACTATGGAATTTCGCCGGGCGTTAGCGCCGCAATTCGTGAACTGGTCCTTCAGGAACGCATCAATGCAACGTCCGTGATGGTCGCATCGCCGAATTTCAGCGCCGACGAAGCTGCAGCCCTCGATACGCTTAATTCAGGAAAGAAACGTACGGCAATCGGCCTGCACGTGACACTCACGGCGCCGTTTAAGCCGATCATCGAAGACTTTACGCCGCTGCGCGGCGGACGATTTTTGCCCCTCAACAAGATGCTGCAAGCCGCGACCGCACGGCGTCTCCAGCCGGAACGGATGGCCATCGAAATCGCTACGCAGCTGCGCATATTCGTTGATTCCTTTGGACGACCACCTGATTTTCTTGACGGACACCAGCATGTCCACCTGTTTCCTCAGGTGCGCGACGCATTTCTCAAAGTCGCGGCCGAGACAGCGCCGGGGGCCTGGGTCCGCCAATGCGGGCGGGCGCGACCCGGGCGCCTCAATGACAGCAAGGCACTGTTGCTCGACATTTTAAGTCTCGGCCTTCGCCGCAAGGCCAAACGGCTGGGAATTGCATTCAACCCGGCTTTCGCAGGAACTTATTCTTTCAGGCCAACCGCCGACTTCACCAGGCTATTCCCGCGGTTTTTGACCGGCCTGCCCGATGGCGGCCTCATTATGTGTCACCCCGGGTTTGTCGATTCTGGGTTAAAGGCGCTCGATTTGCTCACGACTTTGCGTGAACGCGAATTTGCCTTTTTCAACTCTGATATTTTTTTGAAGGTCATGGCTGACCAAGGTGTTGCACTGATGCAGCCCCACTAGCGTTGACGACCGCACGACATAAATAGTCAATGAACGGCCAAGGGAGGTTGCGATGACTCCGCAAGAACGGCGGTTGATTGGCGAACTGTTTGACCGGCTCGCGCGGCTCGAAACGGCCCCGCGTGATGGCGAAGCCGAACGCGCGATTGCGGACGGGCTTGTGGTCGCTCCGCACGCTATTTACCCGCTTGTACAGAGTGTCCTTGTGCAGGACGAAGCGCTCAAGCGTGCCGACGCCCGCATTCGCGAACTCACGGGCGAAGGCGCCGCTTCGCCTACAGCCAGCGGCTTTCTCGACAGCATGCGGCAGGCCCTGGGCGGCCGCTCGAGCGCCGCTTCGGTGCCAAGTGTGCGTGCAGGTGCATCGACGGAGCCCGACGCGCGTTGGAACGGCGGCGGCGCGATCGCACCCGCGGCGCCGTCGCAAGGCGGATCGTTCCTCGGCACGGCGGCGGCGTCTGCTGCCGGCGTCATCGGCGGAGCCCTTTTGCTCAATACGATAAGCTCGATGTTCGGGCATCACGACGCGAGCCCATTCGCTCCCGTCCCGCAAGGCAATTCGCCGTGGGACAATGGCGGCTCTGGCGGCAATCTTGCTCGCGACGCCGGCATTGACGATATCGGAAACGGCGCGGGTGGCGCCGCGCAATCTGCAGGCCTGTACGACGACGCATCCGACGCGGTTGATTTCGACGACGGCAATGACCTTGATACCGGCGGAGATTTCGGCGGTGGCGACGGCGCCTGACGGCGCTAGAGCACGACGACCTTGGTGCCGACCTTCACGCGCTCATAGAGGTCGATGACGTCGGCATTGCGCATCCGGATGCAACCCGACGAAACATTTTTTCCAATCGTCCAGGGCTCGTTCGAGCCATGAATACGGTAGAGCGTCGAGCCGAGATACAGTGCACGAGCGCCCAACGGATTGCCGGGACCGCCAGCCACAAAATGCGGCAGATACGGCTGACGCTTGATCATTTCGTCCGGAGGCACCCAATCCGGCCATTCCTTTTTCCCCGAAATCGCGTGAACGCCTGACCACGTAAAACCAGGACGGCCGACACCTATCCCGTAGCGCATGGCCTTGCCATCGCCCTCGACCAGGTAAAGAAAATGATTAGGCGTGTCGATGATGACCGTCCCGGCGGTCTCCTTTCCACTAAAGGCAACTTCCTGGCGCAGGAACTGCGGATCCATTCGGCCGTCCCACCGTTGCTCGCCCTGCACGGGGTCAACGGCGGAAGAATTTACGAACATCCGTGGCGCGTTTGCATTTTGGCGGTCGTCGGCTTGTTGCGGCGGTCCGTACCAATCCTGTGACGAAGCCCGCGATTGCCGTGACGAGTCGCTAAACAGGAACTCGATGAACCCTCCACCTAGATTGTTTTGGGGTCGCGGCGTCTCCGCGACCACCATAGGCGGCGGCGTCTCGGTAAAGGCAGAGGATATCGACTCTGCCGATGCGACATTCGAAAGCAAGAGCACTGCAATTCCGACGGAAATCGGACTACGCATCGACACACCTGTTGGTTTCACTCAACACCACCGAGTTAACGGCCAAACGCACACCGAATGGTAAATTGTCGTCAACCACGATTCGCTATGGTAAACGAGCGGTTTCCAGATCCGCGCAACCCGGCATTAATGCCCGTTCTGTAAGTAGACCCGCTCAGTCTAGGGGGACACAGTTCGTGCAGCGCAAGGTCTTCCGTGTCGAGCAAACGACGGTGGGTGGCTCTACCAGCCCGGCGCAACCCGACTCCGAGGAGTCCATCGCCGTGAGCGAACCAAGTCGTCTCGCGGCTACGCCCCCAGCAATAGACAACGAGCTTGCGGCGATCCGAGATATCATCATCCGCACGAAGCGCGAGCTTTCAACCCTCCTGAACGACGGCAATGATCGCCGGATGACACGAGCTGCGGGAGAGCTTGCGGCCGCAGTCGAGTGCATGGAAACGGCAACGCAGAAAGTCCTTGCGTCGGCCGAGACCATCGATGACTGCGCGCGCGCCCTCGCCTCGGTCCTGACCGACGACTACCACCATGGGCTGGCCCAGGACGTGCAGGATCATGTGGTCCGCATATACGAAGCTTGCAATTTTCAGGATCTCGCCGGCCAACGCATCGGCAAGGTGATCGCAACCTTGATGACGGTCGAAGAAGAATTGGCGGATATGATCGAACGCTGCGGCACCGGCATTGGACCGGTTCGGCAAGCGACGGCGCCCGAGCCGAACTCGATCAGCCTTATCAACGGTCCACGACTCGACGGCGACAGTGGTCACGCCACCCAGCAAGACATCGACCTGATGTTTGCCTAGTGCGGGCGCCGAATCGAAAGAAAACACATAAGAGCGGCCGCAGCGAAGCTGGCTGCAAGCGCCAGGGCAGCGGGGTCGGATGTATGCTCGACGACGAATGCCATGACCAAAGGCGCTGCCGACTGCACGAGCAAGAAAGGCCCGGCGAGCCGCCCCATCAAACGCCCGTAGCCGGACGCGCCAAAAAGCGCCAGCGGCACGGCACCGCGCGTTATCGTAACGAGGCCATTAGCGCCGCCAAACATCAAGGCGAACGCGGCTGCGGTGCCCGTCGATACGCCCAATAGCGCCAGAATCAGGAACGCGCAAAGCAACGTTGCAAGCGCAAAACGGGCGATCCATAGCGGATGTAAATTCCGGCCGAACGCAAATTCAACAAGTCGTGCACCCACCTGCGCCGGCCCAAATAAGGCGCCGACCCAAACGACGGTTCCCGCATCAATGCCGGCGCGAGAGAAAATCGCGAGCAGATGCGCCGAAAGGCCAGAGGGAACGAAGGCGTATGTCGCAAACGCGGCCGCCACCAAAATAAATGTCAGGCCGTGGGGCGGCAGCGTCTTTGCAGGGGCCTCCGATCCACTTTGCGATGTCATACCGGCTTCGAAACGGCTACGCGGCAGCGCCAGAGCATGGAGTGGCGCCGACACGCACGCGAGTAGTGCCGCATACACGAGATAAGTGCCCCGCCACTCGACATGCTCGAGGAGCAGGTGCGTCATTGGCCAGCTTACCGTCGAGGCAAATCCGCCTGCGAGTGTAAGCGCGGTGATCGGCCGGCGGGCGGCGGCGCCAAATATGCGGCCGAGAGTAGCGAATGCGGAATCATATAAATTTGCAGCCATGGCAACGCCGAGCACCATCCATGCGGCGTAGTACGCGGTGGGGTGAACGGCCCAGACAATGAGGAACAGGCCGAGCGCGCCGACCAGGGAACCGATGGACATGACAACATGGCCGCCAAAACGATCGATCAAACGACCGACGATCGGTGCAACCAGCCCGGCGACCAGCAGACCGCCCGAGAACCCGCCCATTGCGAAAGAGATCGACCACCCGCGCTCAGCGGCGATCAACGGCAGGATCAGGACCGGTGTGTAGAAAATGGTGCCCCAGGACAATATCTGCGTCACACCGAGCACGGGCACCGCGCGCCAGGACCCGTAAACGAAATCGCGAAAAGGCGCCATACCGGCACACCCACAGTAAAGACGCAGGACATTACCCGCGCACCATGATGAGTCTGCCACGGATGGCGAGATTATACGGGACTCACGTTCTCCCAAGCATCATGAAATGCCGGGCGAAGTCCGGCAATGATGACAGAGGGGACTACTGCCGCGGTGGTGGCGGGGGGGCCGATGCGGGCTTTGGTGCGGGTCTTGGCTTCGCGCCCGCTTTGGGTTTTGCCGGCCGCTTGGCGCCTTCTGCTCCGCAGCGGACATAGACCATGGTGCCGTATCGGCCTTGCACTTCGGAATCCATCCAGCGAAGGATCAAAACGCGGCCGTCGAAGGTGATAACTTCCCGATCCTGTTCGCCACCAGGAGGATCTTCCGCCGGTCCAATAAAGGTTTTACCGCCCGGGGCACCTTTCAGTCGCAATTCGGTCGGCGTCGCTTGGTCGGCAAGGTGCATCATGACGCCGCCGTTCGGACCCAGCGTGATGACATAGGGCTGCTTGCAGCCGGCGACTGCTGCTGCCTCGGTGCGAGGGCGATCCTCTTCCTTGTGATAGGCCGCCAAACCCCAGCGTCCGACGATATCCTGCGGCGGAAACGCAGGCGGCAGCGTCGGGACGATGGCCGGAGCCGCCGGCTGCTGGAGCTGCGGTCCGGTAGCGCATGCAGAAAGGCCGAGCCCACACAAGACAACAACTGCAGCGCGCGAAAGTGCGGGGCGATCTAGCAGGCTCATTCCGGCTCCTTGCGAGGCAGGCTTGCGACTTTGGAGGGCAATGGCGAACAGCGCAAGCGCCCAATGATGGTTACGCCACTGCAATTGATTGCGGCATCAGCTTGACACCCCGGCACGAAGGCAATATTTCCCGGACAGCAGTTGGCACTCAAGACCCTTGAGTGCTAAATGACTGATAAATCGGCATTTTCTGTTTCATGAGATGCGCATTAGCGCCACGAGGAAGCCCATGTCCAAAACCAAGTTTCGTCCCCTCCACGACCGCGTCGTTGTTCGTCGCATCGATGCCGAAACGAAGACCAAAGGCGGAATTATTATCCCCGATACAGCGAAGGAAAAGCCGCAGGAAGGCGAAGTCATCGCTGTCGGACCCGGCGGCCGCGACGAAAGCGGCAAGTTGACCCCCATCGACCTCAAGCCAGGTAACCGAGTGCTGTTCGGCAAATGGTCGGGAACGGAAGTCAAGCTCGACGGCGAGGAGCTCCTGATCATGAAGGAATCCGACATCATGGGCGTGATCGCCTGACTTTCAGTTGAATTCAAACGGAGTAATTTGAAATGGCTGCGAAGGATGTGAAGTTCTCAGGTGACGCGCGCGACCGGATGTTGCGCGGTGTCGATATCCTGGCAAATGCGGTGAAGGTTACGCTTGGCCCAAAGGGCAGGAATGTCGTCCTCGACAAGAGCTTCGGAGCTCCTCGGATCACAAAGGACGGCGTCACGGTAGCCAAGGAGATCGAACTCGACGACAAGTTCGAAAATATGGGCGCGCAGATGGTGCGCGAGGTCGCTCAGAAGACCAATGATCTCGCCGGCGACGGCACGACGACTGCAACGGTGCTTGCCCAGGCCATCGTGAAAGAGGGAGCCAAATCGGTCGCGGCCGGCATGAATCCAATGGATCTCAAGCGTGGCATCGACATCGCGGTGGCCGCGGTGGTCAAGGACATCGAGAAGCGTGCGAAGAAAGTTGGGTCGTCGGCCGAAGTCGCCCAGGTCGGCACTATCTCGTCGAATGGCGATGCGACGATCGGCAAGATGATCGCCCAGGCCATGCAGAAGGTCGGCAACGAAGGCGTCATTACCGTGGAAGAGGCCAAGGCTCTCGAGACCGAGGTTGAAATCGTCGAAGGAATGCAGTTCGACCGCGGCTATATCTCGCCCTACTTCGTCACCAACGCCGAGAAAATGCTCGCTGAACTCGAAGACGCTTATATCCTGCTGCATGAGAAGAAGCTGGCCGGGCTGCAGGCAATGCTTCCGGTTCTCGAAGCCGTGGTGCAGTCGGGTAAGCCGCTTGTCATCATCGCCGAAGATGTCGAAGGCGAAGCAATCGCTACGCTTGTCGTCAACAAGCTGCGTGGCGGCCTCAAAGTCGCCGCCGTCAAAGCCCCCGGGTTCGGCGATCGGCGTAAGGCCATGCTTGAGGACATCGCCATCCTCACCGGTGGTCAGCTCATCTCCGAGGATCTGGGCATCAAACTCGAAAATGTGACTACAGCGATGCTTGGCCGTGCCAAGAAGGTGATCATCGAAAAAGAAAAGACCACCATCGTGCACGGTGCCGGCAAGAAACCCGATATCGAGGCGCGCGTAGGCCAGATTAAGGCACAGATCGAGGAAACGACCTCCGACTACGATCGCGAAAAATTGCAAGAGCGGCTGGCCAAGCTCGCCGGCGGCGTGGCTGTGATCAAGGTCGGCGGCGCCACCGAGGTCGAGGTGAAGGAGAAAAAGGACCGCGTCGAAGATGCGCTGAACGCCACTCGCGCCGCTGTCGAAGAAGGTATCGTGCCCGGTGGCGGTGTCGCGCTTTTGCGCGCCAAGAAGGCGGTCGGCCGGATCCACAACGAAAATCCGGATGTGCAAGCTGGAATCAACATTGTCCTGAAGGCGCTGGAAGCACCGATCCGTCAGATTGCGGAAAATGCGGGCGTTGAAGGATCGATCGTCGTCGCCAAGATCAGCGACCACAAATCGGAAACTTACGGCTTTGATGCCCAGAACGAAGAATATGTCGACATGATCGATAAGGGCATTGTCGATCCGGCCAAGGTGGTTCGCACGGCTCTGCAGGATGCCGGCTCGGTGGCCGGACTCCTCGTCACCACCGAGGCAATGGTCGCCGAACTGCCGAAAGAGCCCGCGCCGGCGATGCCGCCCGGCGGCGGAATGGGCGGCGGAATGGGCTTCTGAACGGAACCTTAACCGTAAGAATGAAGGGCGCGGCAGATGCCGCGCCCTTTTTCGTGAGATCAGTGATCGCTCGCGCGGAACCGGAGCGTCATCGCTCCTTCCAGCACAATGGCTTCGCCTTGCCGCCGCCACGCGGTCACCTGGCTGAGAGCGGCGAGGATTTCTTCGTCAGCCTTGACGCGCTCCGGCGTGCACTGCCCCGCGCTCTGCATTGCCGGCAGATCTTCCGGCAACGGGCCAGGCTCAATTTTGATGTTCATGTCGGAAATTTCCACCCGCGCCGGGACCGTTCTGCACCACAGATCGAGCCTTGCCGTGCCGTTTTCCTCGACTGTCAGGATCGGCATGCGTTTACCTGGGCGCATCGGCGTTGCGTCGAGCAGAAGCTCACGATCGAAGGGAAAGGAATCGGCCGATAACGCCAACCCATGCACCGACAATAGGAAAGCAGCCGCCAATGCGCCACGCACCAAACTTTGACAGATCATTCGTTCTCGGACATTTTTCTCACTAGGGCCTGCGCCGTGCGCAACAGGCGCGCGTCGTCACCGGACGCCCCGACCAATTGCACCCCCAGCGGCATTCCGCTTGCGCTGGTCATAAGTGGAATCGTAATTGCGGGCAAGCCGAGATAAGTCCACAGAGTGCAGAACGCGGGATTGCCGGTGGCGGTTCCTTTAGGCGCTGCGCCGGGTGATGACGGAGTGATGATGGCATTGCATTGCTGCCGGAATAATTGATTAAGCTCTTCCCGCAGTGCCTTTGCGCCGGATACCGCGTCAAGATAATGCGCGGCATTCGTCTTGCGTCCTTCCTCAATAAGATCACGGGTGGTTTTGCTGATCATATCGCCGCCCTCATCCACCAACCCGCCGAGATTGTGTGCCATTTCGGTCGCCATGATCACACGCTGGCTCTCCCAGGCCGCCCCGTAGCGATCGGGCAAGTCGAAGCGGAAGCAGTCTTCGCCCAGTTCGCCCGCGAGTTCCTCAAATGCCTCGCGCGCGTCGGGATCGGCCTTGTCCCAAACAGGCGTGCGTACAAAGGCAAAGCGCGGCGCCACCGGAAAATCGTCAGCCGCGATCGCGCTGAAATTTCGTGCGCCGACAGGCCGGGTATCGGGATCCTCCGAATCGTATCCGGCAATGGCATCGAGCGCCAATGCAAGGTCATCGATAGAACGTGCGAAGGGGCCGACATGATCGAGCGTGCGAGACAACTGCAGAACACCCGTGCGCGGCACGAGGCCGTGGCTTGGTTTTATTGCGTAGGCCCCGCAAAACGAGGCAGGCCGGATGATGGATCCATTGGTCTGCGTTCCGAGCGCCAGTGGAACCATTTGCGACGCCACCGCGGCCGCCGAACCTGACGACGATCCGCCGGGAGTGCGTTCGAGATCGTGCGGATTGCGTGTCTTCCCGGGACTGAAATAGGCGAACTCGGTGGTCACCGTTTTCCCGATGATGATTGCGCCCGCGGCGCGCAAGCGGGAGACGACCGTCGCGTCCGAACCCGGGCGCCGGCCGGACAGGAACGTTGAACCGCATTCAGTCGGATAGTCTGACGTATCGATTATGTCCTTGATCGCCACCGGAACGCCGTGCAGCGGGCCGATCGGACGGCCGCTTGATCGCCATTCGTCTCGTTCATGCGCCTGCGCAAGAGCATATTCGGCGTCGAGATGAACGAAGGCCTGCACTGTCGGCTCGAGCGTCGCGATGCGGTCGAGGCACTCCCGCATGTATTCTTTAGCCGAAATCGCACCGCAAGCGATTTCGGCTGCCGCCTCACTCGCGGTCAGCGCAATTTGGTCGATATCCGCCAAAACGAACAATTCCTAAAAGACGGCTGCGCCGATAAAACCACGTTCGGCACAGCTCGTCGACTGCCGGCGTCGATCAGACCCTTCGGTTCTGGGGCAGGAGTTCAGCCTGCGGCGCTCACGCGGCCTTATGCCCGGCACCGGCCAATTTGTTGACGAGCTCGGTGTCCTTGGCAAGCTCGGCGGCTTTGGCCGAGTGGACGACTTTTCCGTCGTCGAGGATGTACGCACGATCGGCGATCGACAGGGAAAGCGGCGCGTTCTGCTCGATAAGGAGGACTGATAATCCGTCCTCCCGCATGCGCCGCACGACTTGCATGACCTCGCGCACGATCAGCGGCGCCAGTCCCTGGCTCGGCTCATCGAGCAGCATGACGCGCGGATTGAGCAAAAGCGGGCGCGCGATGGACAGCATTTCTTGCTCGCCGCCGGAAAGCTGGCGGCCGAGCTGCGATTGACGTTCGGCAAGGCGAGGGAAAAGTTTGAGCACACGATCCAGATTCCACGGGCCAGGACGTGCTTGCGGTACTTTGAGATTTTCAAGCACCGTCAAGTTTCCGAAAATCTTTCGGCCCTCAGGCACGTAACCGACACCCAGTCCTGCAATCCGATGCGCCGGCCAGTGTGTTGTATTTTGGCCAAATATTTCGACGGCGCCCTGCCGTGGCGGTGTCAACCCAACAATACTGCGTACCGTTGTTGTCTTGCCGGCGCCATTACGTCCAAGCACCGCTACGATCTCGCCTTCGTTCACTTCGAGCGAAATGCCATGCAAGATATGACTCTTGCCGTAAAACGTCTGCAATTCGCTCGCACGAATTACTACGGTCATTCGATCGACCCCAAATAGGCTGCGCGCACCTTTGGATCCGCGGAAATAGCGTCGGGTACGCCGCTTGCAAGCACCCTACCCTGGTCGAGCACGGTGATGCGCTGCGCAATCCCGAATACGATGTCCATGTCATGCTCGATAAACAGGATGCTCATTCCTTGTTCTTTGTGCAGCTTGCGGATCAATCCGACCATGTGGTCTGTCTCGTGGTCGCCCATCCCGGCCGTTGGCTCGTCAAGCAGCAGCAGGCGCGGCCTGAGGCTCAGTGCCACGGCAACTTCCACCACGCGTTGATCGCCGTGCGCCATTTCGCCGACGATGCGTCCTGCCTTGCCGCCGAGATCGACAATATCGATCAATTCATCGACTTTGCGCCGGATTGCGCCCCGCTCGCTGCGGCTTATCCATGGTTTTGAATTTAACCTAGCCGCTGTTTCGACACCGACACGAATATTTTCGTAAACACTGAGGTCGGGAAGAATTTCGGTAATCTGGAATGTGCGAACGATCCCCTTTGCAACGCGATGCACGATTGTCTGCTGGGTAATGGTCTCACCTTCAAAAACGACCTCGCCCGACGTTGGCGGCAGCAAACCGCTAATTAGATTGAAAAACGTCGTCTTACCGGCGCCATTTGGCCCGATCACCGCGCGCAATTCGCCCGAAGCCATGTCGAAGGATACTCCGTCGACCGCCTTCAACGTGCCGAAGTGCCGGGACACATTATCGAGGCGGAGGAACGGTTCGCCCTTTGCTTGCACGGTGCTCTGCGCGTTGGCCGGTGCAATTGCCACGTTCATACGGCCTCCGCGCGTCGATTAAAGATGCCAAGAACACCCCGCGGGAACAGCAACACGATGAGAACGAAAATCATCCCGATGAAACTCATCCAATTTCCGGTAACACTCGACAGGTAGTCCTGCGCTACGACGAAAATAATCACGCCAAGTAATGGTCCGAAGAAGCTGCGCATGCCCCCAAGCACGATCATGATCACGAAATTGCCGGACAAAATCCAATGCAGGTCCTGCGGCGAGGTAAAGTTGAACAGCAGCGCGTTCAACGCGCCGCCGAAAGCCGTAATCGTTCCTGCGATGGCGAATGCCGCCCAAACATAGCGCTCGACCCGTATGCCCAGGAATTCGATGCGCCTTCGATTCTCGCGAATTGCGACGAAGGTGTGCCCGAGCGGGGATTGCAATACGCCCCACATGATTGCAACCGCGGCCGTGAACCCCAGCAAGACCAGGTAGTAGAAGTTAGTCTCCGTTAAACGGTAGACGATGGGGCCAAAATGAATGTCCTGCCGGCTGAAACCGGCAAGGCCGTCTTCGCCTCCAGTCACCTCGTTCCATCGAACGATGACGAAATAGAACAACTGGCCGATCGCAATAGTTATCATTGCGAAATAAATGCCGCGCCGGCGCATGACGAGCGGCCCGAGCAATGTTGCAGCTGCACCGCCCACAAGCGTGCCGATCAGAATCGCCAGCGGCGTCGAGGGCGCAAGATATTTCAGCGTCATCCCCGCGCCGTACGCGCCAAGCCCGAAATACGCCGCTTGTCCGAAGGAAAGGCCCCCTGTGAAACCGAGGACGACGTTCAGGCCCATGGTCGCGATGGCATAGATCAGAACTTTCGAACCCAGCGCCGTGTACCCGCCGATCATCGGCAACCACCAAGGCAGGGCGAGGAGCGCGATCCACATGATCGCAATTGACGCAACGCGATTCATTCGAACAATCCTTCTTCGCCGAACAATCCGCGCGGGCGCACGACAAGCACGATCAGCATCATCAAATAGATCACCGCCTCGCTTGCGGCGGGGTAATAGGTCGTCGCAATGCCGGCCGCCAAACCGATGATGAGACCACCGAGCACGGCGCCGAATAGACTGCCGACACCGCCGATAATGATGGCAACGAAGCTGGGCATGATCAGGCTGTTGCCCATCGGCGGCGTCAGTCCCAGGACACCGGAGGCGAGTACGCCGGCCAGTCCTGCAAACAGGCAGCCGAATCCAAAATTGAGCGCGCGCAATTTATAGATGTTCACACCCAGCGCGGACGTTGTCTCCAGGTCCCGCGTGCCCGCACGGATGCGGATTCCAAGTAGCGTGTAGCGAAGCAACAAATAAAGTCCGATCGCGGCGGCAGCCGTAATGCCCATCACGAACAGCCGATAGCCGGTGACGAAGAAATAAACGTCGCTGATCGGCGAGTTGATGATGTCCGGAACCTCGAGCGGCAATCCCTGCGGGCCCCAGATCGTGCGAGTCAAATCCTCGATGATCAACGCAAGTCCGAATGTGAGCAGAAGGCTGTAGATCGGGTCAGTCCGCTTGTAGATCGGCCGGATCAGAACGCGCTCCACGATGAGGCCAATGCCGGCCGCGAGGATAGGGCCGGCGATCAGCGCGCCCCAGAAGCCAAGATACGGACTGAGCGTGTAGGCAAGGTAAGCTCCGATGATCAGAAATCCGCCATGCGCCATGTTGATCACGGAATTCAGGCTCAAGATCAGGGCAAGACCAAGCGCCATAAGCGCATAGAACACGCCCTGGATGAGTCCGTTGAATGCATTGAACAGGAGTAGCTGCATCGAAGCCCGGCTGTCTTATTGTTTGATTTCAAGCCGCACCGCGCCGCCCCTTGTTGGAGGCGGCGCGGAGTCGGCCGATGACTGATATTTAGTTCTGTTTATTACGACTGGTAATCGAGCTTGCAGCCAGTGTCCTTGACCGAAAGCGCGATCTTGTCGCCCGGCACGATATCCGCAACTTTGAACAGTTTCGGATAGGTGCCGTCCTGGATGATTTCGCCAGGGAATTCGCTCGACATCAACTGATGATCGCCGGGCCGGAAGTAGACCTTGTTCGGCTGCAGCTTGATCTCGGGCGGAAGTTCGAGACCCTCCAGCGCCTTCGCGACCTTCACCGGTTCGACCGACTTCGCTTTCGCAACGCCTAACGCCAGCGAATGCAGACCGGCATAGCCGAACCAGGTGCGTGCGCTTGGGTAAGTGCCGTCGGAATGGGCCTTCTGGTAAGCCGCGACCCATTCCTTGACGTGAGGCGTATTGGGCTGGTCCCACCACCATTCGAGCGTCCACCAGCCCTGTTTGGCCTCTTTTGGCAGTGCGCGCAGAACTTCAAGTTCGCTGAGGCCGCCGCCGATGGGGAACTTCTTCATCAGGCCAAATTGCGCCGCCTGCTTCATCGAGTTCACGAGATCCTGGCCATCGCACAAATTGATCAGCACATCGGGCTTCGATTGCTGGGCCTTGATCAGATACGAGGAGAAGTCCGTGGTGCCGAGCGGTGACAAGGAGTTGCCGAGGACGGTACCGCCCATCTGCTTGAGAAGCTTGGCGTAGGATTCCTGGAGCGTGTGCCCGAACGCATAATCAGGCGTGATGAAATACCATTTGCCGCCGAACTTCTTGTACAGCGTGGCGGCAAGGCCTGCCGCGAGCATGTATGTCGTCGTGCAGATACGGAACGTCGTCCAGTGACACTGTGCGCCGGTCACTGGATCGGTGTGGCCGCCGGTTACCATGTAAACCATGCCGTTTTCGTGCGCGACCTGGTTGACTGACAGCGCCGTCGCCGAGGACACTGCGCCCATGAGCAGTGAAACTTTATCCTGCTCAATCAGCTTATGTGCTTTTTGTGCGGCGAGGCCCGCGTTTGCGGCATCATCTTCGATAACGAGATCCACTTTGCGTCCAAGCATGCCGCCCTTGGCGTTGATCTCGGCAAGTGCCATGTGCGCACCGCGTACTTCGCTTTCGCCTTCTGCCGCGTAAGTGCCGGTCAGTGGGTCATGCATGCCGACTTTGATCGGCGTCTCCCCTTGCGCGAATGACAGAATCGGCGGCGAAAAAACCGCCGACGCACCCAGTGCGGCGCCCGTCTTGATGACGGTTCTCCGATCGGGCTTCCAAAGCGACCTGGTCATTTTGATCCTCCCTCGCACATTTTTTGTGCGTCATTATGATATGCGACGGGAGACAGACGCACACGCCGCGACGCCATCAAAGCGTGCGACAGAACGTTATCTCCCCCGAAGTCATGCTAATGTGACGCGACAATCGCACGCAAGCGCAAAGAGATTTTGCCGCGCGCTTCCCTTGCGTGCGCTATATCATCGGACGATTTCGGAGCTTCTGATGACGATCAGGAAAAATAATCTTTCGTCTAAGGTGCTTCTGTAAATCACGGAAACGAACTAAGAATAATGCGACGATTGTTCATCGCTATCGTTCCAATACAAATTACAATTAAGACAGGAGAGTTTCGTGAAACGTCACTTCGCGACGCTGGCTACAATCTGGCGCATCGCCAGTCCCTATTTCAGTTCCGAGGATAGATGGCCGGGCCGCATCCTTTTGACAGCCGTGGTTGCCATCGAGTTGTCGATCGTCGGGCTGAATGTATTGCTCAACTCCTGGAACAACAGTTTCTACAACGCGCTCCAGGACAAGAACTGGAGCGCGTTCGTCTACCAGCTTGGATATTTCTGCGTGCTGGCGACGGTCTTTATTTTGCTCGCCGTCTACCAGCTCTATCTCAACCAATGGCTCCAAATTCGCTGGCGGCGGTGGTTGACGCGCACCTATCTCGACCATTGGCTGGAAGGATCAAATCATTACCGGATGCAGCTGCTGGGCGACGCCGCCGACAACCCCGATCAGCGAATAGCGGAGGATATCAAGGCATTCATCGACGGCGGGATTCTTCCGATCGGATTGAGTCTGCTGAATGCGATTGTCACGCTCGGATCTTTCGCCGTCATTTTGTGGGATTTGTCGGCGGCGGCGCCGTTGCATGCGTTCGGCGTAACATTCGACATTCCCGGTTACCTGCTATGGGCGGCGTTGATTTACGCAATTGTCGGAACGACGCTCACCCATCTTATCGGCCGCGCGCTGATCGCACTGAATTTCCAGCAGCAACGGTACGAAGCGGATTTCCGTTTTAACCTGGTCCGCGTGCGAGAAAACTCGGAGCAGATCGCCTTGCTCGACGGCGAGCACGCGGAACGCGATCGCCTGCTCATACGTTTCGGCAATGTCGTATCAAACTGGATGGCGATCATGTCGAGGCAGAAAAAGCTCACGTTTCTGACCGCCGGATACAGGCAGGCCGCCGTGGTATTTCCCTACGTGATGGTAAGCCCCGCTTATTTTGCCGGCGTTGTCCAACTCGGCGGCCTGATGCAGACAGCAAATGCTTTCGGCCAGGTCCAGGACGCGCTGTCCGTCTTCGTCAATGTGTACCGCCAGCTGGCCGAATGGCGTGCCGTGATCGAGCGGCTATCGGGGTTTGATGATTCGGTGTCTGCGGCACGCGCGGTTGCGTCAACGCCTCCCGTCATCACCATTGCGCCGGCCGATGCAAGCACCGTCAGCTTCAGGAACCTGGCCGTTCGCCTGCCCGACGGCACATCCCTCGTTAACGCCAATGACCTTTCGATCAAGTTCGGCGAGCGCGTGCTGGTGAGCGGGCCCTCAGGCGCCGGCAAGTCGACGCTCTTCCGCGCACTGGGCGGTATATGGCCATTCGGCAACGGCGAAATAACTGTTCCGAAAAACGCCCGGATGATGATCCTTCCCCAGCGGCCGTATTTTCCAATCGCGCCGCTCGCGGCCGCCGTCGCCTATCCCTCCGAGCCGGGAAACGCCGATACGGGCCGCATCGCCGAGATCATCGCTGCGGTCGGATTGCCCGCTCTGGCTTCACGCGTGGAGGAGGAGGCGCATTGGAACAGGATGCTGTCACTCGGCGAGCAACAAAGGCTCGGAATCGCGCGCGCGCTAATTTATTCGCCGGATTATCTGTTTCTTGACGAGGCCACCGCCTCGCTCGACGAACCGGCTGAAGCGGCGCTTTACCACTTGCTCGAACAACGGCTGCCCAACGCGACAATCGTCTCCATCGGCCATCGGGCGACACTTGCCGCCTTCCATCGGCGGCGGCTGGCCTTCATCCGCGAAGACGGGCACTCCGTCGTGCGGGAAGCAAACCTGGCGCAGGCCGGCTAACTAGGCTTCAGCGTGGCAAAAAGGAGAGGGCGGCAGCCGATCGCGGCAGCCGCCCCGTCAGGGCAAATTTGGGCAGACTTGGCTTGATCTACTTCAGGCTGCCGAGAGTAAGGTCGGCAGACAGCTTGGCAATGAAGGTCGCGCCGCACCAGCTCGACCCCACGCCACCTGGATTGATGGCTGTGATGTTGGTCGTGCCTGTCGCAGTCGGATCACTGGTGAACGCGTTGCAATCACCCTTGTTCAGATCGGTGTCGCTGTAACGCAGATCCAGCGTGAACACCTTCCACGTCAAGCCGAAGCCGATATTCCAGGTATCGTAGTCCTTGTAGTTGATGCCAGTCGGGCCGATGCCGGGAGGGTTGACGCCGTAAAATGCGTCACTGGTGCCCAGCCACTGACGCCCGAATTCACCCGAAACGTACCAACCGAATGGCCCTAGCGCCATCTTGTCCGGCGCGGTGAACTTGATCGTGCCCGAGGCATACTCGCCCTCGGCGCCGGTGTTGAGGAAGTTCGGAGAATAATAGAAATTGGCCCCGAACGCCCATTCGTTCAGCGTGTAGACGACCTTGCCGTAGACTTCATAGAAGCTGGCGACCTTCTTCGCGGCATTGCCGTTCATGGGAATGCCGCCGCTGACGCAGCCTGGGTCGAGGGCCTGCGTCGGGCCTTGGCCGAAACACTGGCCGCCCGGATAGTAATAATACCAATATCCGAAATCGAAGGCCAACGGACCGAGCGTCGGGCGGACGCCCCCATAAAGATCGATTTCCGCTGCGGCGTTATTCGCGAACTTGATGCTCTCGCCGGCGATGCCCGTATAGAGCTGTATCTCCGGCGTGATGTTGTAGCGCGGCTCAAAATAGCCGGCGACCGACGGCTTGTGTCCCGATTGGGTGACACCACGGAAAACATAGTCATTCATGACAGCCGCGCCGAAGGCGATGTCCCATGGACTGGGCGCCGCGGCGGGAGCTTTGACGGCTTTCACTGGCATATCTGCCGCGAAAGCAGGCGCGGCAGCCGAAACTGCAAGTGCCGCCGCAATCGACAACACAACTTTCTTCATTGAGTCTGCCCCTTTAGTTCGACCGGCTTGCAAATTTCGCCGATCCCCTTAGCCCGTCGCTTGCGCCTAAAGCCGTAAGTGCCCCGGCTGCGATCGACCCCGTACGCTTTTGACGTGCAATACCGCTAAATTTAGACGCCTGACCGCCATTCGCGGCAAGCCGAAAACAGGGGCAACTGCTGCCTTTTTAGGCGATTTGCCGCCCTGTCGACAGAAATATGACGGCTGTTGCGTGAATGCCACAAGCCAATCGCCTGAACACTAACAGACAGGATTCCGCGGCGCCATAACATCCGCGGGCGGGCTGCGTTTTCCACAGTCCGCACGAACTTGCGCCGATTCCATTTAGTCGCCTCACGAAACGATCAGGCGGCGGCTTTTTTGCGGTTTGCCTCAAGCCGGGAATCGACCAGCGCCACGATGCCGTCGATGACCGAATTGCTGAGGCCCTTCTGCTTGGCGATCAACTGCACCAGTTTGTCAGCGCGCTCGATATTGGGCGCGCCGTTCTGCAATGCGCGAGCGGCCGATGCCGGACGCGTCAAGCTTTGCGCAGCCGCGGCATATTTCTCGAACGGCACCAGGTCGCTCGGCGCGGCCCCAAGCTTGACGCACAGGTCGAACACAAAATTATATACCGAACGTGACTCCTCGATATTCGAATGCACCGCCTCTTGCGCCGTGCGCATTCCGTCCTTGGTGATGCAGCGATAGTTGCCGGCGAGCAGCATCGCCCACTTGGCAAGCGGCACGAAAATTGAATCATGCACGCGTAATTTTACAGGCAACTCTATCTTCCCTTCCGGGGCGTCGAAGCGAACCGCATCGATGTCTTTTTCGAGTTGCCGCAATATGGCCGTGTACATGGCGTTCTCGAATTTGGCTACCTTGAAGTTGGTCGGCAACGTGACCTGCAACACATTTACCTTTTCATCGGGCGGCCGGATTGCCTGTGGGTCAGGACTGCACAGCGTCAAAAGACCAGGATCAAAATTATCCCATACGCTCGCGTCTGTGTACGCCGCTTTCAGCGCATCGTAGTTGAGCCCGGGTATTCGCTTGATGTACGGAAGCGGCGGCATGTTCATAATCGACATGCAGGGCACTTTCGATTTCGCCACCGCATCAAGCAACTCGCGGACGCCCGGAGAGCGGTATTGCGGCTCCTGCATGGCGAGGCCGACCAGGTCATAATCTTTTGGGTTGACCCCCGCCGCACCGCCAGCAGTCACCTTGCCCCGAAGCTTGCGAGAATCGATCTCGACCTGGTCCCTGCGGCCTTTCACCGGCAAACGCACGCGGAATCCCTCGCCATTGATCAGGTCCGCTTCCGCCGGCAGGCATACCAGGTGTACCGAGTGGCCGCCGAACAGGATCTTGGACGCAAGCAAGGACCCATAAGAAGCGCCCATGATCAGAATTTTGTAAGTTGCCGGCATTGCGGCCTCCCTTATTGCTTGTTCAAGAAAATCATAAAGAGTTCCGGCCTTTAAGGCTACTTCTTCCGCTTATGCTAGGCGGCCCGCGGTATCGATGCAATCGGGCCACCATCCCAAGCATGCGTGATGTCAGGCGGACGCTGCTTTGGCCCCGAGCTTAACTGCGGCGAGCGCCTCAGGCGCCGGACCGCCGTTCGCCCAGTCGAGCAGTTCAACCGTGTGCACCACGGGAATCGTGGTGCCCGCGGCCAGCTGCGTAATACAGCCGATGTTGCCCGCTGCAATGACATCCGGCTCAAGCGGCTCGATGTTGTTGAGCTTGCGCGTTCGCAACTGGTCCGCCAACGCGGGCTGGAGAATGTTGTATGTCCCTGCCGAGCCGCAGCATAAATGTCCCTCCGGAATATCCTTAACGACAAAACCGGACTTTCGGAGCAGCTCGACCGGTTCGCGCAGGATTTTTTGACCATGCTGCAGCGAGCAGGCGGCGTGATAGGCGACCGTCAGGTGCGCGGGAGCCGACGCCCGCAATTCAAGCGTCGCCAGATATTCCGTAACGTCGCGCCCCAGTGCCGCGATACGCGCCGCCTTTTCGGCAAAGGCAGGATCGTTGCGCAACATGAAGCCGTAATCCTTGATCGTCGTGCCACACCCCGAAACCGTGACGAGAATGGCGTCAAGACCCTCACCTTCAAGTTCACGGGTCCATGCATCGATATTATTGCGCGCCAGAGCCAAGGCCTCGTCTTCCCGACCCATGTGATGGCCCAGTGATCCACAACATCCTTCGCCAGAAGCAATAACCACCTCGATGCCATTACGATTGAGCAGCCGGATTGCGGCTTCGTTGGTTGACGGCGCAAGCACAGGATTGATGCATCCGGCCAGCAGCGCCACCCGTGCGCGACGTTGTCCGCTTGGCGCATAAACCTTGCCGATTCGCTCGACAGGAGGTGCAGGCTTGCGGCGCGGCGTGAGGCGCAACATTGCCGCCATACGATGCAGGCCCACGAGGTCAAGGATCGGCGCGAACGGCCGCGCGATAAACCCCGCGACCACGGCGAGCCGGAACAATCCCGGTCTGGTCAAAACACGCGCAAGCAGACCGCGGAAAGCGCGGTCGACCAACGGACGTTTGTAGGTCTTTTCGATATGTTCGCGGCCGTGATCCACCAGATGCATATAGTGGACGCCTGACGGGCAAGTGGTCATGCAGGCAAGGCACGACAGGCACCGATCCACATGCTTGACCACCTCGCGTGTCGGAGGCTTCCCCTGTTCGAGCATGTCCTTGATCAGGTAGATACGTCCGCGCGGGGAATCGAGTTCGTCGCCCAGCAATACATACGTTGGGCAAGTCGCCGTGCAGAATCCGCAATGGACGCACGCGCGCAGAATTTTCTCTGACGACGCGACTTGCGGATCCAGCAGCTGCGCAAGGGAGAATGCCGTTTGCATTAGAATTGCACCGAAATGCCAGTCGTCATGGCTCGCCGCATCCTGGACATGACCAAGCGACGCCGGAAAACATTCTATACCCCCACCCACATGCGGCCAGGATTGAGCACGCCCTTGGGATCGAAGCTTTCCTTCACGCGCTTGCCGAGCGCACGCATTGCGGCGTCCTCGGATTCGAATACGTCGAGCGCGGCGCGAACTGCGGCGGGGGCCCGAACGAGCGTGGCGTGGCCGCCAATTTCCGCAACCGCACCACGGACTGCCACCGCATCCGGTTCATCGGCATAAGGCATCGCGACCCAGACGAGACCACCGGCCCAATCGTAGAACATTTGCGCCGCAGGCGTAAGCGCAGCGGCAATCGCGTAACCGCGGCTCGGTGCGACCGAGATACGCCACAGCGGCCGTGGTCGCATGGTATCGGCAACGAACGGCTTGACATGCCGTATGCTCGTCCACAGCGCACGCGAGCTTTTTTCGTCGAGGATTGTCACCGGGCCGTAACCCTTCATCGTTGCAGCGATCATTTCCTGACGGCGGGCGACGGAAGGAGCAAACCCCTCGAGGCGGAGCACTGTCGAGGCTTGGACTTTCGGCAAATCGCCGAACCACGATGCGATATGGTCAGGCAAGTGTGCTGCGCCCGAGACGTCACACGGCGACCCCATCGCCGCCGCCATTGCCGCACAAGCGCGCATGTCGTCCAGGCCGGCGACCACAACGGTTGTCTCGGTGTCCGCCTTGGGCAGCACCTTGATCGTGATGTCCGTCATCGCTGCGAGCGTGCCCCACGATCCTGCCAGAAGCTTGCAAAGATCATAGCCGGTGACGTTTTTCACAACGCGTCCACCCGATTTGAACGTCTCGCCGCGACCTGTGACGGCCGTTACCCCGAGGAAATGATCGCGCGCTGCGCCCGACTTGACGCGTCGCGGTCCGGAGAGGTTTGCAGCTATGGTACCGCCCAGCGTCCCTCGATTCGCCTCTCCGCCCAGCAGTGGCCCGTAGTCCATAGGCTCGAAGGCGAGTTCTTGATTGTTTTTTTCCAGCAGCGCCTCGATCTCGGCGATCGGGGTGCCGGCGCGGGCTGAGAGGACGAGCTCCGCCGGCTCGTAAAGCGTCACACCGGTGAGGCTCGAAAGCTCTAGCGTCAAGTCGGTCTGACTGGGCCTCCCAATGGTGCGCTTGGTCCCCTGCCCGGCCAATTCCAAGGCCTTTTCGTTACCGAGCGCCCAGAGGACGGCTTCCTCGACGTCCTTGGCATCACGCGGCTTGAGAGTCGTTTCTGTCATGGCCGGACAGCTCCCGGCGATCTCGATTCCACAGGCATGGCTCCGCAGCCGGAATCAGAATCATCGGGACAAGCGCAATGATGACGACTTTGAATACCTGATAAAAAATACATGACCTGTTGGCCTCATTCGGCCGCGCGCGCCGTGGACTCATGCGCAAAGGCAGGCATGATCTCGCGCGCGAAACGACGTAACTGATCGACACCGCCGGCAATTGTCAGCAGCACATAACCGACTCCGGCGCTGCGAAGCAATTCGAGCATGCGGGCGATCTCATCAGGTGTGCCAAAGAGTGCATTTTCTTCGGTGGCGCCGACACGATCGGCATAAGCGAGCACATGCGAGCCGGGCTTGCCGTCAGGCGTCCTTGCGACATTGACGGTGCGCTTTGTGTACTCGGCCTGGCGCGCCAATGCAGCCTCCTTGTCGGCCGTGTCCTTTGCGACATACAACTGACGGGCAACCGCCACCTGCATTAAATCGAAGCCTCGTCCGTTCACCTCACGCTCGGCTTTGTACATGGCAATGCGCTCACTCAGGCCCGCAGGCGATGCATACTGGTCTAGGATGAGGTTAAATCCGCGCGCGGCTGCGCGCTTGATCGAGTGAGGATTGCCCGCGGCCACCCAGAGGGGTGGATGTGGATTCTGCGCAGGCGGCGGCTCAACGACGATATCCTCAAAATGCCAAAAACGGCCTTGATGCGAAAACCGGCTGCGCGTGGTCCATGCACGCGTCATGATCTCGACCGCTTCCTCGAACCGCGCATCCGCCTCTTCCGGCGCAATCTGGAAGCCCTTGAATTCGCTATGCCGGTAGCCCTTGCCGACACCAAGATCGAGGCGCCCATGTGACAGGAGATCGAGAGTCGCCGCCTCTTCGGCGAGGAGGACGGGATTGTGCCACGGGGGAACGATCACCGCCGTACCAAGCCGCAAAGTCGCCGTGCGCATTGCGAGCGCAGTGAGAAGCATCAACGTCGAGGAAACCTGGTTCCAGCCGCTGAAATGATGCTCGACCGAGAAGCTTGAATGATATCCGAGCGCTTCCGCTTCAACATTAAAATCGAGGAAGTCGAAAAAGCCGCGGCCAGTCTCGGGACCGAAGCCTGGAACATCGGCTTTGGGCGAACAGAACAATCCGAAACGCATCACTAGAACCTCGGAATGTCGGGAAACGGCAACTTGCCGGCGTGGACATGAAGCCGGCCAAGCTCGGCGCAGCGGTGCAGCTGCGGAAACACCTTGCCGGGATTAAGCAGCCCCTTGGCATCGAAAGCGCATTTGACCCGCTGCTGCTGATTGAGATCGATTTCCGAGAACATTGTCGGCATCAGATCACGCTTCTCGACACCAACGCCATGCTCCCCGGTAAGCACGCCCCCCACCTCGACGCAGAGTTTGAGAATCTCGGCGCCGAACTCTTCGGTCTTTTCCAGTTCACCCGGAACATTGGCATCATACAGGATGAGCGGGTGCAGATTTCCGTCGCCGGCATGGAAGACATTGGCGACGCGCAGGCCGTATTTTATCGACAATTCTTTCATGCGCCTGAGGACCAGCGGCAATTGCGCGCGCGGAATAGTCCCGTCCATGCAGTAATAGTCGGGTGAAATGCGGCCCACCGCAGGGAATGCAGCTTTGCGTCCGGCCCAGAACAAAAGCCGTTCTTTCTCCGAGCGCGAGGCCTTGCACGAAACAGCCCGGCAGCCGCGTGCGATTTTTTCGACTCGCGTGATCAGATGATCGACCTCCGCCGAAGGCCCATCGAGCTCGACTATCAACAAGGCCTCGACATCCAGCGGATAACCCGCATGGACAAACTGCTCCGCCGCCGCGATCGCAGGGCCATCCATGATTTCCATGCCGCCGGGAATAATTCCGGCGCCGATAATCCGCGACACACATTCCCCCGCGTCTTCCGATGAAGGAAAGCCGACTAACAGCGCACGCGCAGTTTCCGGTTTCTTCAAAATGCGTACTGTCACCTCGGTCACCACGCCGAGCAGCCCTTCGGAACCGGTGATCACCCCGAGTAGATCGTAGCCCGCGGCATCAAGATGCTTGCCGCCAACACGCAACACCTCGCCCGTCATGAGGACCATTTCGCACCCGAGAACGTTGTTGGTGGTCATGCCGTATTTCAGGCAGTGCACGCCGCCCGAATTTTCCGCCACGTTGCCGCCAATGGTGCATGCAATCTGCGATGAAGGGTCCGGCGCATAGTAAAAGCCGGCATGGGCGACCGCATTGCTCACAGCTAGATTTGTCACGCCCGGTTCCACGACGACCGCGCGATTTTCGAAATCGATTTCCCGAATGCGGCTGAACTTGGCCATACCCAGGAGGACCCCATCGGCGAGCGGCAGCGCGCCGCCCGATAGCGAAGTCCCGGCCCCGCGCGGCACCACCTTGATGCCCTCGTCATGGCAATACCGCAGGATCTCGGCGACCTGCTGGGTTGTCTCCGGCAGCACCACGACCATCGGGAGTTGGCGATAGGCGGTCAGGCCATCGGTCTCGTAAGGGCGCATTTCCAGCTGGTCAGCAATCACGCCCTCGCCGCGGACAATAGCCCGCAGGGCAGTGACTATGCGGCTTCGGCGGTCCAAGACCGCACGGTCCGGATCCGGCATGCGCACCGACATTCGGTCAGCTCCGAGGTTGATCTAAAGGACGATATCAGCCATTTGACGGCTTACACATAGGGCTGGCAAAAACCATTGGAAACCGGGTGGTGCTCGCGAGCATCGGCCTGGGGGCGACTGCCGAGCATGCATTGGGAGCAATACAATGAAACTGGTACTTGCGGCCTCCGTGATCCTGGCCGCGACGACTCAAATCTCGCAAGCACAGGATGTGGCTGCGGGCGAACAATCGTTTAAGAAGTGCTTCCCATGCCACTCGATCGGTGAAGGAGCAAAGAACAAGGTTGGGCCACAACTCAATGGCATCGATGGCCGCCATTCCGGCACGGCCCCCGACTATAACTATTCCGACGCCAACAAGAATTCCGGCATCACCTGGAGTGAGCAGACCTTCAAGGAGTACATCAAAGACCCGCGGGCGAAGATCCCGAATACCAAAATGACCTTCCCGGGGATCAAGAATGAGAAAGAGGCTGGCGATCTCTGGGCCTATCTCAAGCAATTTGGTCCGGACGGCAAAAAGAAATAGAATTTTCGTCTACGATCAAGCCAAACAACGGTTGGCCAAGGCACGAAGCATTTGACCTTGGTCAAAGTGTAGACCGAGGGCGACGAGCATCATGCATCATTGAGCGTAAAAGCTCGGATTGGAGTGTCGCATCATGATCAAAGATATTGTCGTCAATCTCGGGCTGGGGGCACATGACCCTGCCGGCACATATGCCGTGTCGGCCGCAGAAGCCTTTGGAGCCCATTTACTCGGGATCGCCGTAGCCTACGAACCAGTTATTCCTGGAACAGTGATGGGCGGGATTCCGCCGGAGGTCATCGAAAGCCAGCGCGAGGAATCGAACAAGAAGGTGCGCACTGCCATCACCCGTTTTGAGCAGCTAGCAAAACGTACCGGCATATCATTTGAGACCCGCACGATTAGCGCGAGCATTTCCGGCGCTGCCGATGAGATCGGCCGGATCGGACGCCGCTTTGATCTCGTAATCGTCGGCCAACCGCAACGAAGTGACTCGCTGCCGGATGACGTCGTCGACGAAGGCGTGCTGTTTGAGTCAGGGCGCCCTGTCGTGTTTGTACCCTTCATCCAGAAGAGCGGCATGAAACTCGACCGCATCATGGTATGCTGGGATGGTGGCCGCGCGGCTGCACGCGCCATTGCCGACGCAATTCCATTTTTGAAAAACGCAAAGCAGGTTGAAATCGTCATTATTTCCGACAAGCCAGGCAGGAATGATGAATTGCCGGGCGCGGATCTGGGCCAGCATCTCGCTCGTCATGGACTAAAGGTCGACGTGAAGCGCATTACATCGCCCGATATCGACGTGCCTTCGACGATCCTGTCCTACGCCGCGGATTCTTCCGCTGATCTTATCGTAATGGGCGGTTACGGCCACTCGCGCCTGCGCGAATTCGTGCTTGGCGGCGCTACGCGCGGCTTGCTCGAGGCCATGACGGTGCCGGTGCTGATGTCGCACTAGACTGCTGAACCTATACTCCGATGAATTTCGAGCCCGGCCTCGACTTGCTTCGGCCGGACGAAAGCGGAGACGCCATTGCTCGAGCGCCATGTCGTGTTGCGCGATGGGGAAAAGGTCTTGATCCGGCCACTGAGGCCGGAAGATGGTACATTATACCCTGATTTCCTCGTTGAAGTTACGGCGGACGATCTGCGCCTGCGATTCTTCGCGCCAATGCGCGAGGTCAGCCACGAACTCATCGATAAGCTCATCCACTACGATCCACAGCACGCGATGGCCTTCATTGCGATCGCCGAAGCGAGTGGGAAGATGCTCGGCGTGGTACGCATCCACGACGACTCCCGGGGCGAAGGAGGCGAATTCGCAATTCTTGTGCGTTCTCGACTTAAGGGTCATGGACTGGGCTGGCTGCTGATGAAGCACATGATCGCATATGCCCAGGAAAAAGGCCTGGAAACCGTACACGGCCAGGTGCTGGCGGAAAATTCCACCATGCTCACCATGTGCGCCGAACTCGGCTTTCACGTGGCCGACGACCCAGGCGAACGCGGTGTCAAGGTGGTCACGTTGCCCATGAACGAACTGCCGGCACTTACGTCTTATTGATTGCCTAAGGCAATGCGCACTGGGCGACGAGCCCGCGCGCGCGCGCGTCGATGACGCCTAATGCACGGAGCGCAAGCAGCGTTATCGTCTGCACCGAATCGCGCACGCTTCCGCCGGTGGCCGCCAGCGGCCCGATCAGCCCTTCCAGCAGCGCACCGACAATGGCAGGCGCGGCCACACGCGCGTCCTGGTCCGGCAAGTGTCCGCCCGCAATTGCGGTGTTGATGCGGCTTTCGAGCTCGGATGCGATTGCGCGCCGGAATTCCACACGCAAAAGGTCGATATTGGCGTCCACCGGCTCAGCCAATACCGCCCATGCGAGCCGTCGATCGTTCAATGCGCGCGCAGAAAACGTGGCAAGGCAGGCGGCGAGCGCCGACAGCGGACCGGGGGCGGCGTCGGCTGCAGCGCGCATGGCCGCAAGCTCGCGCTCGGCTGTAGCGGCAATTACCTCCGCAACGAGGTTGTTCTTGGACGGAAAATATCGGTAGACGGTACCGGCGGCGATATCGGCGCGTTGCGCAACCGGCGCGATCTGCACCGCGCCCATGCCGTGCTCCGCGGCAATTGATTGTGCCGCGTCGAGTATCGTCTGCTCCCGCGCTGCAAGACGGCGGACGACGTTTTCGGTGCGACGATAAACCATGTAATCAATGAACGCTGATTCAGGAGAGGAACGCAAGTGAAAGTCCGAAATTATCAGCGCCGTCCCGCCAGCGATTTTTCCCTGATGGCCGCAAGCGTCGTCGATGGCGTGATCGCTTCCGGGTCGATCTTGAGATGAACGATTGACGGCTTTCCGGAAGCGCGCGCAGCTGCGAAGACGGCGGGAAAATCCGCGGTCTTTTCAACGACCGCACCATAGCCACCGAAGGCTAGTGCGTAGGCGACAAAGTCCGGGTTGCGCAGCTTGGTAGCGATCACACGGCCTGGATACTCTCGTTCCTGGTGCATTCGGATTGTCCCGTAGATTCCATTGTCTGCCACCAACACTATCACGGGCAGGTCATACTGGACCGCTGTCGCAAAATCCTGGCCGGTCATCAGAAAATCACCGTCGCCGGCGACGCAAACCACCGTTCTATCTCGGTAGATGCACTGCATTGCCAAAGCCGCAGGCAAACCATAGCCCATCGAACCTGAGGTTGCGCCGACGAGCCCCCCAAATTTTCGTACACGATAGAAGCGATGAACCCAGCCGGAAAAGTTGCCGGCACCCTGCGTCATAATCGCGTCCGGCGGCAGGTTATCGCGCAGCCAGATCATGATTTCGCCGAGATTGACAGCGCCCGGCACCGGTGTCGCCTTCTCTCCCCAGGCCAGATAATCAGCGTGAGCCTTATCGCTTTCGCCACGCCAGGCGATTTCTCTCGGCGACTGCAAAGAATCAAGCGCGGCGCAAAACGCAGTCGGCGCGGCATTGATCGCGAGATGCGGGTGGTACACCCGGCCAAGCTCGTCGGCGCCAGGGTGCACATGCACCAATTTGGTTTGCGGCTCAGGGATTGCGAAGATGGTATAGCCCTGAGAGGACATTTCGCTGAAGCGCCCGCCGATCAACAATACGAGGTCCGCGCCCTTGACCCGGGCCAGCAATTTCGGATTGGGGCCGATGCCGAAATCGCCGGCGTAACAGGGATGCATCGCGTCGATCAGATGCCCCCGCCGGAACGTCGTGGCCACGGGAAGCGCAAATCGCTCGGCAAAACGCAGGAGCTCCGCACTCGCCTGCTCCGTCCAGCGGCTGCCGCCGGCAAGCACGACCGGACACTTCGCGTCGCGCAACAGGCTTTCCAGCCGTTGCATGTCGGACGGCCCCGGCCAGATCTCTACAGGCGAATAGGCGGTTGCGTCGGCGACCGAAACGCGTTCGCGCAACATGTCCTCGGGCAGCGCAATCACGACGGGGCCGGGGCGCCCGTTGCAGGCCGTGTGAAAGGCCCTCGATATTATTTCCGGGATGCGGGCCGGGTCATCGATCTCCGTGGCCCATTTCGCAACGGTACCGAAGACCGCCCGGTAATCAAGTTCCTGGAACGCCTCACGATCACGCATGTCGCGACCGACCTGCCCGACGAAAACGATCATCGGGGAAGAATCCTGGCGCGCAATATGAATCCCGGCGGATGCATTCGTGGCGCCCGGCCCGCGCGTAACGAAACAAATGCCGGGGCGCCCGGTCACTTTTCCTACCGCTTCCGCCATGATGGCGGCAGCGCTTTCGTGGCGGCATACGATCAGGTCAATGTCGCTTCCATAGAAGGCATCGAGCGCGGCAAGGTAACTCTCGCCGGGCACGCAAAACGCCTGGCGCACGCCATGGGTCGACAGCTGGTCGATGAGTATTTCCCCGCCTGAACGGGCATTGTCCTTGCCGCGCATCGAGCTACTTCACGATTCTTGCCGGCGAAATCTTGGGTGCAAAACCGACCGGTACCATGAGGACATTGCGTTGCTGCACGACGTTTCCGGCTTTGGCATTTTCGGCGAGGTAGTGTTTCCACTCAGGATCTTGCGCCATGCTTTTACGCTTGGCCTCACGATCGGCGGCGCTCTCATAGATCCAGCCGTGCACCAACGTATTGAGCTCGCCGCTTTCGGCCATCATGTAGTAGTGCGGCTCACCCATGTACCGCAGTTGCACAGGATAGCCGAGCTTGCTGTAGAGCTCGATTTGCGCCGGTATGGTCCCGGGCCGAACGGTATATGTACGATGATCGATGAGCACGCGCTCCTCCTTGAAAAATCGCCGCCTGATGCGGGTCATGCACTTTTCCGGCAAGCGGGGCGCCGGTCAATAGACTTCAAGCTTATCCGAACGCATTGCTTGCTTGTCGACGACGCGGTGCTCGGCACGCTGCTCCGCCGGTTTTCGATAATGCGCGAGGTTGCTCGCGGTGTTCACCAGGGCCAGATGCGAAAAGGCTTGCGGGAAATTGCCAACAAGCCGCCTAGAACGCGGCTCGTATTCTTCGCTCAGCAGGCCAACGTCATTTCGCAAAGACAACAAGTAATCGAATAGGCGGAGGGCGTCATCGCGGCGGCCCTGCATCAGATAGGCATCCGCCAGCCAGAAGCTGCACGCAAGAAACACGCCCTCACCGGCCGGCAAGCCGTCGGCCGCCGTCGCACTGTCATATCGAAGCACCAGGCCATTGACCAACAGCCGGCGCTCGATCGCCGATACCGTCGAGACAATGCGCGAATCCTGAGGCGGCAGAAATCCGATCGCCGGCAGCAACAGCAAGCTGGCATCGACCTCTTTTGAGCCGTAGGAGCGTACGAAACTCCCCAGCTCCGCGTCGAATCCATGCGCGCAGACGTCGGCATGTATCCGCTCCCGAATGCCCTTCCATTCCTCTGTTGGGCCCGGCAACTTGAACGCTTCTGCGCTCCGGATCGCGCGATCGAAAGCGAGCCACGCCATTGCCTTCGAGTGCGTGAAATGCTCACGGCCGCTGCGCACCTCCCATAGGCCCTCGTCGGGTTCGTGCCAGATGTGGGCCAGGTGCAGCAGAAACTCACGTTGCATCGCCCAGCCCGTCTCGTGCGCGACAAGGCCGCCTTGCCGTGCCTGATGCAGCGCATCCATGACTTCACCGAATATATCGAGTTGTAGCTGGCTGTGCGCAGCGTTGCCGATGCGAACCGGATGCGAATTCTCGTAGCCGGGAAGCCACGGGACTTCCCATTCCGTCAATCGTCTTTCTCCGCCCAGGCCGTACATGATCTGGATTTGACTGGGACTGCCCGCGGCCGCGCGCTGCAGCCATTCCCGCCAGTTCCGCGCCTCGTCATAGTACCCGGCGTTCATGAGCGCGAGCAGCGTCATTGTTGCATCACGCAACCAGCAATAACGGTAGTCCCAGTTGCGTGAGCCGCCAATACATTCGGGCAGCGACGTCGTCGGCGCCGCGACCATGCCGCCGGTCGGCGCGTAGGTGAGCGCCTTAAGCACGATGAGCGACCGCGTCACCGCGTCATCCCAAGGACCCTCGATTTTGTTGCGACCTGCCCAACCGGTCCAGAATTGCTCCGTTGCCGCTAGGCGCTCGACGACATCCACCGGTTCAGGGACGTCCTGATGAGAGCGAGCGAAGCAAAGGACAAATGGCACTTCCTCGTCGGGAGTCACGCTGAACTCTCCGACGGTCTTGAAATTTTCGCCGCGCATGGGCGCAATCGAGCGCAAGACCGCCATGTCAGGACCCGCAATAGCTCGCAATGTCGTGTCGTCCACGCGGGTCATCCACGGCACAATGGCGCCATAGGCAAATCGCAAAACGAGCTCGCTGTGGAAAGTTACCTTGCCTCTCTCGCCCCTGACGATGCGGATCAGCTGCGAGTGCTCCTTACGCGGTGGCATGAAGTCGATCAGTGTGGCCGCACCTTCATCAGTTTCGAAGCGCGTCTCCAGAATGAGGGTGTTGGGCCAGTAACGGCGCGTCACCCACTGGACGCCCGTTTTGGGCGCAATCAGCCATCGCCCATGCTCCGGCTTGCCCAGCAAGGCAGCAAAACAAGCGTCGGAATCGAAACGCGGCCAGCAAAGCCAATCAACAGAGCCATCACGCCCGACCAGCGCGGCCGTGCCGAGGTCGCCGATCATCGCATAGTCTTCGATTCTGGATGCCATTGTCCTGCCGTTAAGCCATAAAATCGGCAACGATCTCGATGCCGTTGCCGCATCGCTCGAACGTTTTGAGCCAGCGCGGCAACGGCGTGCGACGGTTTGCATTGACCGAACCGAAAGCCATGCCGTTCTGCAATACCATATTGCGATCGAAGCGACCGACGTCGAATTGCACCTTCTCGCTGCCCGATGAAACGCGGGCCCGACATACGATTCCGCGGGCCGCCGTCGGGCCGATGACGTCAAGCATGACCGAAATCGCGCCCGTATAATCGACGACGATATCGGGCGGAGGTTCCCGAGCCCGCCGCTATGGAAGGTTCCGCCGAGCGCGAGTACGGGCTTCTGCCCTTCTTCCACACGATCGAACACGAGCCGTACAGATCGACGATGATTTCGTGGTCGGTCTCGCCAATACCGATCGCAAACATGCGCAGCCGCTCGGCCCGGCCGCTCAGGAGCGGCGATGGTACGTCATCAAGTCGTTTTGAATGGGGTTCGCCTGGGCTGACGGTCCTGGCTTGCATTGGCGTAACGTTGCGAGGGCCGCCCCATCGCTATGTTACACAACGCGCCTGTCAGGTTGCGGGTTCCACCGACGCCACCTGGTAGGTGTGTGTCTCGCCATCTTCGTTCCGAATCGAGACATATTCGCCGGGCCTGAAGGCATGCGCCCCGAAGCGATAACCGCTTTCATCATCGTCTTCGGCCGTCTGATCATAGTCGAATACCCAACGCCCGTGCTCGGGGCCTCCGGGCTTATGGACCAGATAGCCAAGTTGGTCCGCCTCGCCCTCCCAGAACCGGCGCACACGGCAATGGTCGCGATGCTCTTTCCAAAGCGCCGCGTCGATATGGCTTTTACCGTCGAGCGGCGCGACAAATTCGTAGCCGTGCCTTGCCGAGCCTTGAGGAAACTCCTTGGAACGGGCGAGGTTGAGCCTGATGCGCTTGAATGTATGTGGCAGGGTCGTCACGGTTTGGTCTCCTTGATCGCTGTAACGCAGATAATCATGCCGCGGTTCGCCCCGGCCGTTTTGATCTGGATCAGGCCGGCGTTTTTAACCCTTGCCACGATGTTAACGATCGAAGGCGTCGCACGATATGGCAGAAACCTCACAACAGCCGGTGATCGCATTCTTGAGCGACCCTGCCAATCACGACGGCCAACCCGTCAAGCGCGTCGATACCCACGCCGCCATAGTGTTTCTTGCCGGGACGAGGGCTCTGAAAATCAAGCGCGAGGTCCGCTTTCCTTTCCTCGATTTCTCCACCCTTGAGAGGCGCAAGGCGGCCTGCGAAGCCGAGATTGCAGTCAATCGCGCCTATGCGCCAGCCATCTACCGCGGAGTCATAGCGATCACGCGCGAGCAAAACGGCCAGCTCGCAATCGGCGGGAAAGGTCACCCGATTGAATGGGCCGTCGAGATGAAGCGCTTCGACGAGAACCAGACACTCGACCATTTGGCCGAGTCTGGCCGCCTCGATGCAGCGCTGGCCGATTCGCTCGCGCGCACGGTCGCAGCTGCGCACCGGGTGGCGCCGACAGCCGCAAATTCAAATTTCATCGA
>DASSIT010000112.1:0-18293 GCA_035691545.1 Pseudolabrys sp.
TGCCTGCAAGCAATGCGATGATCGACGCGGTTTGAGCGGAGGCGAGCTGTTCGCGCAGGCGCTGGAGATGACCGCCGGCAAGGTGCCCGGTCTCGTGCGCAAACACGCCGATGATCTCGTTTGGCGTCTTCGCGTCGAATAATGCCCCCGCATTGATAAAGATGTGCCGACCATCCATGACGAAGGCGTTAAACGAGCGGTCGTTGAGAACGACGACCCTCACATTCTGTTTCGCGAGGCCGGCGACACGCAGAATGGGCGACGCATAATCGCGCAGAAGCTGCTCGATCTCCGCATCGCGAATGATCGGCAGGCCGCGAAGCGCCTGTTCCTGCGCATGCACCGGGGCCACGGCAGGGCCGCCGCCGGCCGCGCCGAGCGCTATCGCCGTAACGAGTGCGACCGCGCGGGCTGCTGGCGCCCTGCGCCGCGTCCTGTTAGGTGTGCCGTCCAAGGACATACCGATGCACCGAATGGGCGTGAAACTAGTGACGCCCCATGGGGCGGTCAACGCGGCTCGCGATCACGACTGGGTCAGGGCGCTTGCCAACCGCAAGCAATCCGCGGAATACGGCAGCAGCGGGGCAGGGGGCAAGATCGGCCAAAAACGATGCTAGACGCCGCAAAAAAGCTGCTGGTTCCGTCGAAACGCAGCGATGTGCCGCCATTCATAGTCATGGATGTGATGGCTGCGGCCGCGCAGCGCGAGGCACAGGGTGCCCTAGTCATTCATATGGAGGTTGGGCAACCGGCCGCCCCGGCGCCCGCTGTCGCGATCAAGGCTGCGCAAGCAGCGCTGACGCGCGGCCGTATCGGCTATACCGAAACGCTGGGAATACCGTCGCTGCGGGCGCGGATCGCTCGTCACTACCAGGAGAGTTACGACCTTGCGGTCGATCCGGCGCGCGTGGTGGTGACCACAGGATCGTCCGGCGGTTTCATGCTTGCGTTTCTTTCGTTGTTCGAACCCGGCGACCGTGTGGCCTTGGCCAATCCCGGCTATCCGCCTTACCGCCACATTCTTTCCGCGCTCGGATGCGAGCCGGTGTTGATCGAGACATCGGAGGAGACGCGCTGGGCGATGTCCGCCAAAGCGCTGATCGCAGCGCACCAGCGCAAGCCGCTTAGAGGCGTCGTGATCGCAAGTCCGGCGAATCCGACCGGCACGATGATTGACGCCGACGCCCTTGCGCGGCTGATCACCATCGCTGAGGCTGAAGGAATCCGTGTGATCTCCGACGAAATTTATCACGGCCTCGACTACGCGCTCGCGGCCGAGACTGCTGCCAATGTGTCGGACCGTGCGGTCGTTATCAATTCGTTCTCGAAATATTTTTGCATGACGGGATGGCGCGTCGGCTGGATGGTCGTGCCTGAAACGCTGGTGCGCACGATCGAGCGGCTGCAGGGTAATCTTGCGATATCGGTGCCGACGCTCGCACAGGTCGCGGCCGAAGCGGCGTTCGACGGGCGCGACGAAATGGAAGCGGTCAAGCACGGCTATGAGGAGAACCGGCGCATTCTCACGGAAGGTTTGCCGAAAGCCGGGCTCGACAAATTCCTTCCGGTCGACGGCGCATTTTATCTTTACGCCGACATTTCCCGGTTTTCGGACGATAGTCTCGCCTTCGCCAAGGCCATGCTCAACGAGGCGAGCGTCGCGGCAACACCCGGCATCGATTTCGATCCGATCAACGGCAGGCATTTCATTCGCTTCTGCTATGCCGGTTCGGCTGCCGAGATGCGCGAGGCGGTGGAACGGATCGGACAGTGGCTCAGGCGCTAGGGGCTATTTCTTGAACGCGCCGAGGATTGCGCGAATGCGCTCGCTGTTGATTCTGTCTGAAGGCGTCGTGTCGCGCTCGGGTTCAAGCCGGGCGTCGCAATCGACATAGTTCGCGGAGACCATCTTTCCGGTCCGATTGTCGAAGCGGCGTTCTTCACAACGGCCTTTCTTGTCGGTCTCGACCACAATCGACGCGACTCGGCTTGCCGCTTCACCTCCGCTGGATGGCGACAGCGGGGTGACTTTTGACAGCGCATCCCTGGCTTCGCGTTCCGGTGAAAAATAAGAGCGGGCCGTTACGAAGGCGGCGAGCAGCAACATGCCGGCGAGTGCGACCGACACGATAGCCGCGCGGCGGCCTTCTCCGGCCGAAAGCGCGCGTTTGGCCCGGCCCGGTTTCGGTCTTGCCTGCTTGCTGTCCATTGGGTCCCACAAACCAAAATAACGCGTCGGCGTAAGACCTTATCCCCGCCGGCTTGATGAAAGTTAAACGAGACCGGTCAATTTGAATCGCCTTGAAATCAGCCTGGTTTGGGGCAAATCGAGCCTGCAGCACGTCGCCCCTGCGGTGGGGGTATCTTTATTTTATGCGATCGATACCTACATCTACGGCAGACCAACCAACCCCAAAACGCAGATGCTCGATTTTGCAACGCCGTCCGATGTCGGGGACGTCGGCGAAACGCCGTCGTCGTCCGATACTGAAATTCTCGACGCCTATTCGCATGCCGTCTCGTCGGTGGCTGACGCCATCGGCCCGGCGGTCGTGCGCGTCGAGGTCCGTAACAAGAATGGGCGCCCCGGGGGTGTCGGGTCGGGCGTGATCATAGCGCCCGACGGCCTCGTGCTGACCAATTCCCACGTGGTGGAAGCCGCCAGGGAAGTGCAGCTGCAGGACGCCGAGGGCCGCGTCATGGAAGCGCGGCGCCTGGGTGAAGATCCCGATACCGATCTCGCGCTGCTTCGCACCGGGTCCGCGCGCGACCTGCCGAGCGCCAGACTCGGCGATTCGAAAAGGCTCAGGCGCGGGCAACTGGTGGTCGCCATCGGAAATCCGCTCGGCTTTGAATCGACGGTAACTGCCGGCGTCATATCGGCGCTTGGCCGTTCGCTGCGCTCGCGCAACGGGCGCCTGATCGAAGATGTGATCCAGACCGATGCGGCGCTCAATCCCGGCAACTCGGGCGGTCCGCTTGTGTCCTCGCGCGGCGAGGTCATCGGGATCAACACTGCGGTGATCATGGGAGCCCAGGGGATCTGCTTCGCAGTCGCGAGCAATACGGCGCAGTTCGTTCTCAGTGAATTGATCCAGCATGGGCGCGTGCGCCGGGCCTATATCGGCGTGTCGGCGCAGACGACGGCAGTGCCGCGGAGGCATGCGCGCGTCGCCGGGATCGAGAATGCAACCGGAGCGATGATCACCACGCTTGAACCGCAGGGCCCGGCGGCCGCAGCCGGCCTGATGAGTCTCGATACGATCGTGCGGGTGGACGGGATGCCGATAACCGGCGTCGATGATCTCGTCCGGCTGCTCAATGGCGAGCGCATCAACCGCCGCGTGACGATCGACGCACTTCGGCGCGGAAAGCTCCGTACATTCGCGGTGAAACCGCTGGAACGGCCTGCCGTGCAGGCCACCAGCCGCTGATCATTCGGCGCTATTGCGGCTTGGGCGGCGGTGCCGACATCTTTTTGGCGTTTTTCCGCGCGGGCGGCTCGTAGTTACCGCTGGCCATGCATTTCTTGATAAAGGCGTTGCGCTTGGCGCCTTCCAGCTGCTGGCTGTCGGCGCCGACTTTGCACGTCTCCATCTTTTCCTGCGAGGTAACTGCGCCAGCCGACGCTACCGCCAGCAGCAGGGGGATCGAAGCGATTGCCAGGATTCGCAGCATCAGGTCGGCTCCTTGTGCGTGTCGACGTGCGCGGACGATAACATGTTTATCGGCGAAGTCAGGTCTCGCGGCAAACTACGGTGAGACTAGCCCAGCCCGCGGTCATGGTGCCGGTATTAGACGACTGCGCGCAGACGCCACGATAAAACTTCAACCCTTGTCTCCCAGAAGGCGCTTGGCCCACCATCCGCGCTTGGGCGTTGCCGGTTCGTCGGTACCGGTGCTGGAAATGACCGGCGTTGACGGGGGACTGTTCGGCGGCGCCGACGTTGCGCTATCGGAATTAAAAGCCGCCGGCTCACGAATGGTCGAGCGGCGCCGAGGCGTTTCTTGCGCGGCAGCCGGTGCAACGTGCGTATCCGCCTGCGGTACCGGGCGCTCCTCGATCGGGGGCGCATATTCCGGTGTGCTGTCATAGTTTGACGGCCGGCCCGTATCCTCAACCCCGCTGGCAAGCTCGGACTCCGGCACGCCCTCGGACGCATTGAATGGCCGCTCGCCGTTGCGTTGCCGGTTTCTTCGGCCACCGCGCCGGCCACGCCTGCGGCGTCGGCGTGGCTCGCCGTCGGCAAGCGGTCCGCCTTCCTGTCGCGGCTGCGATTGCGAAAATTCATCCTGCCCGTCTGCGCCACCCTCATTATCCTCAGGCGCGACGACGTGATCGGCGGCGGTCTCGTGCGGCACCAGCGGCCCGCCTTCGCGCGGCTCGCCGCTGCGGCCGCGCCCGCCACGGCCGCGTCGCCGTCGCCGGCGACGGGCGCCATCGCGCTCGCCTTCAGCGCGTGCTTCACCTTCCGCTTCGGGCGCAATCGGCTCCTGCTCTTCGCCCTCGTCGGCGGCGATGACCGCTTCCTCGATTTCTTCGTCGTCTTCTTCGACAGTCGCCGTCACTTGCGGCTGCTGGGCGGCAAGAATGCGCGCAGCTTCCGGCGTGTGCACCTGTTCGCCCCGGTCGATGACGTAAGACTGCTGGCCGGTCACGGTGGGGTCGGCAGAAACTGTAATGATGATGCGGAACCTCTCCTCCAGCGCTCTTAAATGCGCACGCTTGTGATTGAGCACATAGAGCGCGACTTCGGCGCGCGTCCGCACCAGCAGATTGTGGGTCGCTCCCTTGATCAGCATTTCTTCGACAGCGCGCAGCAATTGCAGCGCGACTGACGACACGGATCTCACATGGCCGGAACCGCCGCAGATAGGGCATTTTTCGGTCGAGCTTTCCAGCACTGACGTGCGAATGCGCTGGCGAGACATTTCCAGAAGTCCGAAATGCGAAATTCGGCCAACCTGGATGCGGGCGCGGTCATGCCTGAGCGCTTCTTTGAGGCGCCGCTCGACGGTGCGATTGTTGCGACCCTCATCCATATCGATGAAGTCGATGACGATGAGCCCCGCCAGATCTCGCAGTCGTAACTGCCGCGCGATTTCCTCCGCCGCTTCGCAATTGGTCTTCAGCGCGGTGTCTTCGATGTGATGCTCGCGCGTGGCGCGGCCGGAGTTCACGTCGATCGCGACCAGCGCTTCAGCCTGGTTGATGACGATGTAGCCGCCGGAGCGCAGCTGAACAACCGGCGTAAACATGGCGTCGAGCTGGCTCTCGATGCCGTACCGGGTGAATAGCGGCTGCGTGTCCTTGTAATGCTTGACGTACTTCGCGTGGCTCGGCATCAGCATGCGCATGAACTCGCGTGCTTCTTTGTAGCCTTCGTCGCCGGAAACGACGATTTCCTCGATGTCCTTGCCGTAGAGATCGCGAATTGAACGCTTGGTAAGCGAGCCTTCCTCATAGACGAGCTTGGGCGCGGTCGATTTCAGCGTAAGGTCGCGTACCGTTTCCCACAGCCGCAGCAAATATTCGAAATCACGTTTGACCTCGGTTTTCGTGCGGCTTGCGCCCGCCGTGCGGAGGATCACTCCCATGCCTTCCGGCACTTCGAGTTCCTGGGCAATTTCCTTGAGCCGCATGCGGTCGTCGGCCGACGTGATCTTGCGGGAAATGCCGCCCCCGCGCGCAGTGTTAGGCATGAGAACGGAATACCGCCCAGCGAGAGAGAGGTAGGTTGTCAACGCCGCGCCCTTGGTGCCGCGCTCTTCCTTGACGACCTGCACAAGCATGACCTGCCGGCGCTTGATCACTTCCTGGATCTTGTACTGGCGACGGAAGCGGGGCACCCGTTCCTGCACTTCTTCAAGTGCGTCGGCGCCGCCGACTGATTCAACGGCTTCGTCCTCGGCGTGCTCTTCGCCGTTGCCGTTGTCGCCCGCGGACCCGTTTGAATCCTGTGGCGACGCCTCGGCGGCGTGATCGAACTGTTCGAATGATGCGTTATCGGCGGTTAGTGCGCCTTCGGCGGCCGCAGATGGCTGTTCGCCCTCGGCCACCGCCTCATGAGGGGCCGCGTCGGATGGATAGGTGTCATCGGCAGCAAGCGGCTGCGACGTCCCGTGAGCCGTTTCGTCACCGTATTCATGGTTGAATTCGTGCGGAACCGGTTCGTGATCGTGCGGTTGGCCCCCGAAGTCAGCAATCTGATCGGCCCCCGACTCTGGGAAAGCCGTAGCGTCCGGCTGCACCGCCGATTCCTCGCGGGGCATTTCTTCGTTGCCAACCGGTTCGCTTTGCACGATGTCGCGATCGCGCTGGCGCTGGGCTCCTCGGTGGTGGTGGCGGCGTCCACGCCGTCCCGCGCGGCTGTCTGCCTCTGCTTCGGCAGCGCGTTGGTCATGCTCCTCCTGCGCGAGAAGCGCCTGCCGGTCGGCGACGGGGATCTGGTAGTAGTCAGGATGGATTTCAGAAAACGCAAGAAATCCGTGACGATTGCCGCCGTAGTCGACGAAGGCCGCCTGCAATGACGGCTCTACTCGGGTGACTTTGGCAAGATAGATATTACCGCGAAGCTGTTTGCGGTTGGCGCTCTCGAAGTCGAACTCCTCGACGCGATTGCCGCGTAGCACGACGACCCGGGTTTCCTCCGGGTGGGTCGCATCGATCAACATTTTGTCGGCCATTGGAAATTCTCACTGGGCCACGCGCTCCCCATGGCTCGCGCGAAGTAGACGGCGCAAGACGATTGTCCGGGGAACTGGCCTGATTGGTGTGGATGGAAAGGGCCGCGAGGGCGAAATCCATACCGCCGCGCGCCGCCTCAGCGGCGGCGCGTGGGTTATGGACTTCAAAATACCTTTGCTGCGTCAGTGGCAGCATGAAACTTGCGACCCGTAGCGCTGCGGTCGCGCCGCATCGGGCGCGAACCGAGGTTTCTCGTTGCTCACGGCTAGGTCGCGAACGGCCATACGAGCCGCGCGCTGATCCGGGTGTCCTTCACAAGGGTTTCGGCTCGTTTCGCTTGGCCGTCCGCCGACCTCCTCGAGGGGGGCGGTACAGGACCTAAGCGGCCGGGGCCCGAACGCGGCACAACCGGAACTCTAACCATCAGCAGACTCTTCATACGGCCCTGAACGTTGACTGGCAAGGGAAGCTTTGCAGATAGGCCACACCGGCGCGCGGAATGAGGCCCCCAATCAAGTTCCGTTAACCGAAGAGGGCCTTAATGGGTTAAAAAGCGCTCCAAAAGGGTCAGGATTCGTGACAGCCCGCGCTATCGCTATTGCTATAGCCATCGCCAGTGCTCTGTCCTGTGCGCTGCTTTTCGACTCGGCCGGCGTGGCCGACGAAAACGGTGTGACCGAGCGGGCATTGGCTGCCGTGACGGAGCAGCCAGTCGTCGCCGCTGATCTGCGCATCGGCGGGGACGACAAGCGCACGCGTTTTGTCGTTGATTTGAATCGCAAGATCGACGTCGCGGCTTTCGCGCTCGCTGACCCCTATCGTGTGGTTGTCGACCTGCCGCAGATCACCTTCAAGTTTCCGGCCAAGGCTGCTGAACAGGGACGCGGGCTGGTCAAGGCCTTTCGCTACGGGCTGATCATGCAAGGCGGATCCCGCATCGTGATCGACACCAAGGGTCCGGTCCGCATCGAGAAGGCATTCGTTCTTGATGCAACGGATAGCCAGCCGGCCCGGCTGGTCCTTGATCTTGTCGCCACGGATCGCACGAATTTCCTGCGTGCCATCGCGCTGGAGAACCGTCCGGTGCGCAGCGCGGCGGTCAAGCCGGTCGATGTGCCGGCCAAGGCGGATGGAGATTCGCGCCCACTGGTCGTGCTCGATCCCGGTCACGGCGGCATCGATACCGGCACGCGCGGTTCTGGCGGCGAACTTGAAAAGGATATCGTGCTGGCATTCGCGCAAACGCTGCGCGGACAGCTCGAGGGCAGCGGCAAATACCGCGTCGCAATGACGCGGTCGGACGACACTTTCATCCCGCTCGGCGAGCGGGTGCGTTTTGCCCGCGCGCGCAATGCGGGGCTGTTCATATCGATCCATGCAGATGCGCTGCCGCGTAACGAAGGCCAGGCCGAGGGCGCGACCGTCTATACCTTGTCGGAGACGGCCTCCGACGCGGAAGCGGCGAGACTAGCCGAAGCTGAAAACAAGGCTGACGTTATCGCCGGGGTCGACCTCACGACCGAACCCGATGACGTCGCCAACATCCTCGTCGACCTGGCGCAGCGCGAGACCAAGACATTTTCCATGCAATTTGCGCGCACGGTTGTGGACGAGCTCAAGACCGCTGCGCGCCTGCACAAGCATCCATTGAAATCGGCCGGGTTCAAGGTTCTGTTGGCGCCCGATGTGCCTTCGGTTCTCATTGAGCTCGGCTACATGTCGACGAAGGACGATCTCAAGCAGCTCAATTCCGCGACCTGGCGCGCCCATTCGGCGCAAGCCTTGGTTAAGGCGATCGATGCATTCTTTACGCCGCAGGTCGCCGGTACCGGCGCGGGACGCCACTGAATGGGCCCAGATCTGGATTGCTGCCTGAGCGCCCGGCCTCAGTTTCAACATAAAACCCGGCAAATACAGGGTCGAACCGCAGCCTTTGGCGCAGACGGCGGTGGCTCGGCCGTAGTAAAAAGCCTATTGGTCTTGCGGCTATCCGCCACCAAGGATGAAGTCCGCAACCTGGCGCGAGGCGGGATCATTCGACCATGAAGCTCATGTTACGCTTCCTCGGCTTTCTCTTTGCGGCCGGTACCATACTCTTTGTGGTGGGCGTGGCCGCGGCCGCCGGCTTGCTTTGGCATTTTTCCAAGGATTTGCCGGACTATTCGCAACTGCAGGACTATGAACCGCCGGTCATGACCCGCGTGCACGCGGCCGACGGATCACTTGTCGCGGAATATGCGCGCGAGCGGCGGCTCTACATCCCGATTCAGGCGGTACCGAAACTCGTCATCAATGCGTTTCTCGCCGCCGAGGACAAAAATTTTTACGAACATGGCGGACTTGATTTTACGGGCATCGCGCGCGCCGCGTTCAATTACCTTCAGAACTACGGATCGAGCCGCCGCCCGCAGGGCGCTTCGACGATCACGCAGCAGGTCGCCAAGAACTTTTTGCTGACGAATGAACTGTCGCTCTCGCGCAAAGTAAAAGAGGCGCTGCTGGCGCTCAAGATCGAGCGCACCTACAGCAAGGACAAGATCCTCGAGCTTTACCTGAACGAAATCTATCTCGGTCTCGGCGCCTATGGCGTTGCTGCGGCTTCGCTTGTCTATTTCGACAAGGCCGTCAACGAGCTCACGGTTCCCGAAGCGGCCTATCTAGCATCATTGCCGAAAGCGCCGAACAACTATCACCCGTTCCGCCAGCGCGAGCGCGCCATCGAACGACGCAACTGGGTCATCGATCGGATGGCCGAAGCAGGATTCGTCAAAAACGCCGATGCCGAAAACGCAAAACGTTCGCCGCTCGGCGTCACGACCAAGGCGGCGAGCGGGCACACCTTCGCCGCCGAATATTTCACCGAGGAAGTCAGACGCGAGCTCTACGAACGCTATGGAGAAAAGAAGCTTTACGAAGGCGGCCTGTCGGTTCGTACGTCGCTTGATACCAAGTGGCAGGTGCTTGCGCGCAAGGTGCTTAGTGAGGGACTCGTGCGGTTTGATCAGCAGCAAGGCTGGCGCGGTCCGGTGACCAAGATCGACATCGGTGGCGATTGGGGCGTCAAGCTTGCCGATGTGAAGGCCTTGACCGACGTCGCGCCGTGGCGGATCGCGGTCGTGCTCGAGGTGGGCGATCAATCGGCGCGCATCGGATTGCAGCCGGGACGCGAGCCGGGTGGCTTTGTCAGCAAGGAGCGCACCGTCGGCATCATGCCGCTCGACGGCATGAAATGGGCCAAGACGGGTGGCAAGGCAGTCGCAAAAGCCAGCCAGGTCGTGAGCCCCGGTGATGTCGTTTATGTCGAGCCGACCAAGGCCGAAGGCCAATACAGCTTGCGGCAGGTGCCGGAGGTATCCGGAGCGATAGTCGTCGAGGATCCTTTGACGGGACGGGTCCTTGCGATGGTTGGCGGCTTCTCCTACGACCAGAGCCAGTTCAATCGCGCGACGCAAGCGTTGCGTCAGCCGGGCTCGTCATTCAAGCCGTTCGTTTATGCGGCCGCGCTCGATAATGGATACACGCCGTCGACAATTGTGCTCGATGCGCCGCTGGAAATCGATCAAGGCCCGGGTCTCGGGGTCTGGCGCCCCGAAAACTACGAAGGCAATTTCTTCGGACCATCGACGCTGCGTTTCGGCATCGAACATTCGCGCAACGTCATGACCGTACGCCTCGCGCAAGACATCGGCATGCCGCTCATTGCCGAATATGCCAAGCGCTTCGGCATCTACGACGAGTTGCCGCCTTATCTTTCATTTGCGCTCGGTGCAGGCGAGACGACGCTGCTGCGCATGGTCACCGCCTATGCGATGATTGACAATGGCGGGCGCCGGATCAAACCAACATTGATCGACCGCATTCAGGATCGCTACGGCCACACCGTCTACAAACACGACGAGCGCGAATGCATCGGCTGTGACGCCAAGAAATGGGAAAACCAGCCCGAGCCTTCCCTGGTCGATCGGCGCCAGCAGGTGCTTGACCCGATGACGGCCTATCAGATCACATCGATGATGGAAGGCGTGGTCCAGCGTGGCACCGCCGCGGGCGCGGGCTTCCAGAAGGAAGTCGGCAAGCCCGTTGCCGGCAAGACCGGCACGACGAATGACGAGAAGGACGCCTGGTTCATCGGATTCACTCCGGACGTCGTCGTGGGTGTCTACATGGGGTACGACAAGCCGCGTCACCTGGGACGCGGGGCGACCGGCGGGCATCTGGCCGCGCCGATCGTCAAGGATTTCATGAAAGTAGCACTCGCCGACAGGCCAGCGGTGCCGTTCCGCGTGCCGCCCGGCATCAAGCTCGTGCGCGTCGATCTCAAGACCGGCATGCGCGCCGGCCCCGGCACCGAGCGGGCAATCCTCGAAGCTTTCAAGCCGGGCACCGCGCCGCCCGACAGCTACTCGGTCGTGGGCAGCGGCGATGGCAGCGATGGCGGTGGCGGCCGGGGCTGGGGCGTTGGCGTGAGCCCTGACGCCGACCGCGCGGTTCGCTCCGGCACGGGCGGTTTATACTAATCGCACATCGATGGTTGCCGTGTGCAAGCCGCGTCGAATGCAGCGGGTTGCAGCGTGCGATCAAGGGCGCTACATGCGGAACAATTCGAGCCAAGGACGAATCGATGCGCGCGGAAACCCAGAATCTGGTCGAAGAAATCAAGCAGTCGGTGCGGCTGCTGAGGAGGCATCTTTGACGTCGATTCCGCGACCAGGCGCCTTGCTGAATTAAATAAGGATTCCGAAGACCCAAATCTCTGGAACGACCAGGCGAGAGCGCAGCGGGTGATGCGCGAACGCGACGCGCTTGACGATCAGCTCAAGGCCATTGGCCGCATCGAGCAGGAGCTCGAGGATCAGCTGACGCTGATAGAACTCGGGGAATCTGAGAAAGACGAAAAAACAATCGGCGAAGCGGAAGCCGCGCTCAGGCAGCTGAAGGCGGAAGTCGCGCGGCGCGAACTGGAAGCGCTGCTGTCCGGCGAAGCCGACGCCAACGACTGTTATCTTGAAGTCCATGCCGGTGCCGGTGGCACCGAGAGCCAGGATTGGGCCAGCATGCTCATGCGCATGTATGTGCGCTGGGCCGAATCGCATGGGTATAAGGTCGAGTGGATTGAGGAAAGCGAAGGCGAGGGCGCCGGCATCAAATCGGCGACGGTCATGATCAAGGGCCACAATGCCTATGGCTGGCTCAAAAGCGAGAACGGGGTGCACCGCCTGGTGCGCATCTCGCCTTTTGATTCAAATGCGCGGCGGCATACGTCATTTGCCAGCGTCGTGGTTTTCCCGGTCGTTGACGACCGCATCAAGATAGATATCAACGAGAACGATGTGCGGACCGACGTCATGCGGTCGGGCGGCGCCGGCGGACAGCACGTCAACAAGACCGAGTCGGCGGTGCGTCTCACGCACATTCCGACGAATATTGTGGTGAAGTGCCAGCAGGACCGCTCCCAGCATCGCAATCGGGCGATGGCATGGGACATGCTGAGGGCAAAACTTTTTGAAATCGAAATGAAGAAGCGCGAAGAAAAGGCGGCAGCTGAACAGGCGGCCAAGACCGACATCGGCTGGGGCCACCAGATTCGGTCGTACGTCCTGCAGCCTTATCAGATGGTGAAGGATCTGCGGACGGGCGTTTCAACTTCGAATACGGCCGGCGTGCTCGACGGCGACCTCGACGAATTCATGCAGGCCGCGCTCGCGCAAAAGGCATTCGGCGGCGGGCCGGAGCAGGTCGAGGATGTGGAGTAGGGCGCGAATCTAGACGTCGCCCAGCCTCAAGCCGGCGCGCAGGAATTTCTGCGGATCGACGGCCTCGCCGTTGACGCGCGTTTCATAGTGCAGATGCGGGCCGGTCGAACGGCCGGTCGAACCTATTTTCCCGATCACTTCGCCGATGCGGACGAATTGGCCGACCTTCACATCGATCTCCGACAAGTGGCCGTAACGGGTCGCCAGGCCATTGCCGTGATTGATCTCGACCATATTGCCGTAGCCGCCTTCGCGGCCCGCAATCGACACGCGGCCGGTCGCGGTCGCGCGCACGGGTTCGCCGATCTCTCCACGCAGGTCGATGCCTGTATGAATCGCCGGGCGGCCCAGGAATGGATCCATGCGCATGCCGAATGGCGAACTCATGTCTACTTCGCCGATAACGGGCTTGCGAACCGGCACTGCGACCAATGCGTGCGTGAATCGATCGACTTGCGCGCGGGCGACGTTGATGCGGTAAAGCTGCCGTTCGAACGCGCTGGCTCCGGTGGGCGGCGGCTTGAGCGGGACAAACGGCCCGCCGATCGCTCCATCGGCGCGCGTTCGCGCAGGATCAACTCCAAGATCGGCGAGCACACTGTGCATGCGGCGCATTTTCGTGTCGATGCGATCTTCGAGATTTGTAAGCGCGTTTGCCTGTTTTTGGTCGATCTTGTCGAGCGACAACGAAATCCGCGCCAGCACGCCGTTTAGTCCGCCGGCACTCGTGCGCTCGGCGATTTGCGTGGCCATGGCCGGCAGTTCACGTGATTGCAGCCGCGCTTCGCGGTCCGGCGGTGCAACGAAAATAACCGTATCGTTGATCTGCGAGGCCCGCGGCGGTTTTTCCGCAGGCGAAACGCGGGCGGGTTTGATCGTCCCTGTTGCCGATACATCGCCGCCGAGGGCGAGCGTGCGTTGTTCCAATGTCGCCTGCCGCTGCAGCAATGCGTTGAGCTTTTGCTCGAATTGTTCCTGGTCGAGCAACTGACGGCTCGTGATGCGGTCGACTTGCGCGCGCAGTTCAGCGATCCGGTCTTCGTAAGCAAACTGCAATTCGGCCTGGCGGCCGATCAGCCGCGTGAGGACATTATCGCGAAATGCGAAATAGCTGCCGGTCGCTATCGACCACACCGCCATGACCACCAGCCCGCCGACGACAATCCAGAATGCGACAGGGCCAATGCGAATTTGATGCCCCGCGTGGGTGAGGACGTAGCCGCCGTGACTGCGATGGAGGTGGCGCGACATCACCGCGGCCGATTGTGCCCGCGGGTGTGGGTGGCGGGCGGCCGCGTCGGCTGCCGGATAGTGCGAGGAAGACGAGTACGACATCGACGCTCCGCGCCGGTTCGGCCGTGATCGAACCGCTGGCCGGCAGGCGCCGATATCAATCCGATATGGTTAAGAAACCGGTAATTGGGATGCGATATCGCTGGAATCCTCCTGCAATTGCCGGGGATTACGCGTCGCGGACGGCTGAAAGCACCTCGCGGGCGTGCCCCGGCACCCGCACCTTCGGCCAGATTCGAATGATGCGGCCGTCGGGTCCGATGAGGAACGTCTTGCGTATGACTCCCATGAATTTGCGTCCATACATCGACTTCTCGCCCCAGGCTTCGTACTTCGTGAGCATCTTCCTGGATTCGTCGGATCCCAGTGCAATGCCGAGCCGGTGCTTGGATTTGAATTTATCCTGCGCCGTCACCGGGTCGGCCGATACGCCAAGAATGGCTGTATTGGCCTTTGCAAAATCGGCCCGCAGGCGGGAAAATTCGATTGCTTCCTTCGTGCAGCCCGGCGTATCGGCCTTCGGGTAGAAATAAAGGACGAGGTTGCCGCCCTTGAAATCGGCCAGCGAAACTCTGCCGCCGCCGTCGGCCAGAAGGGTGAAGGCAGGAGCCTTCGCACCCACAACAAGTTCGCGGTCCATGTGCCTTCCTTTCGTCGCTTTCAAGCGGTCATGTCGCACATGCCACTTGCGTCGGAGGGGCGCAACGGGTTCCGTCACTATGTGCCGTAGGCCGCGCGGGTTGTTTGCCTGGTCGGCAGTACGCTACGCACGCTGCGTCAGACGAGGGGCGCGATCCAGCGCATGACAGGCGGCGAACACGAACACGGCCATCGGGGCCATCATGCCATCGCCATTGGGCATGGGCAGCATCGTCATCGCGTCGCGCACGGATCGCGTCGTCTGCGGTGGAGTGGACTGCGCCATCGGGCGCACAATGTGTTTCGCATGCGGTTGCTGCGGCGGCTGTTCTTCACCGTCGTTGTTTCCTTTGTGCTGGCGACCGTCGTTGTACTCGGCCTATGGTGGCGACTCTCAAGCGGACCAATCGAGCTCGACATTGCAACGCCGTGGCTGAAAGCCGCCATCGAGGAAAACTTCGGCGGCAATCACGCAGTCTACGTCGGCGGTACGCAGCTCGAACGCGACGAGAAAGGGCGCACGTCGCTGCGCTTGCGTGACATCGTCGTGCGTGATCCGGATGGTGCCGTCGTGGCCAGCGCGCCCAAGGCCGAAGTCGGGCTTTCGGGCAGGAGCCTGCTGTTTGGCCAGCTGCGCGCGCAAAGTCTCAATCTGGTAGGCGCCGAAATGGCTGTGCGCATCGAAGCCGACGGTCGCCTCACCGTATTTGCCGGCGCCGACAAAAGGCCTATAGCCGTCGCCGCACCGGTGGCAGCGCCACCGCCCGTCGAACAAGCTGCGTCTTCCGTCGATCCGCAAGCCGTGCTGAATGCGGAGTTCGAGCGACTCTCCGGCGTCATGACCTGGATCGACGCGCTTGGTCAAACCGGTCTTGACGGCCATGACTTGCGCGAACTGGGTCTCAAGAATGGCAATCTGGTCGTTGACGACAGGCGCAACGGCAAGCGTTGGACCTTCGACGCCATCAATGCGAGCCTGACGAGGCCGCGGCGTGGCGGCGTCATATTCCGGCTTGAATCTGACAACCCGAAGCGTCCCTGGGTCATCAGCGCGGCGATGCGTCCGCTGGCGGATGGTGTGCGCGCCGTCGGCATAGAGGCGCGCAAGGTATCCACGCGCGACATTCTTCTGGCGCTGCGAATGGATGCGGACGATTTCGATGTCGACTTGCCGTTGTCGGCAAGTATCCGCGCTGACATCCTCGCAAACGGAACGCCGCAGTCGGTGCAAGGCCAGGTCGTCGCCGAGAAGGGAACGATCACCGATCGGGGCAACGATAAAGTGAGTGTCGATATCGATCACGCCGATTTCCGCTTCAGCTGGGATGGACGCCGCCACGCGCTGATCATGCCATTTCAGGTTCAATCGGGCGGCAATCAGTTCACCATGCGCGCGACCTTGGAGGCGCCGCCCGAGCAAAACGGGATGTGGGTGCTCAATATGGCGCGGAGCGATCCGGTGATCGACCCCATCATCCTGGCGCCGGGCGCATCGGCCGATGACGAAGGCATCGCCATCAATCGCATGGCCGTGCGCGCGCGCATCGATACCGTCCGCAAGCGCATCGACCTGGAACAGGGCGATTTGGGCCGTATTGACACGCGTCCATCGCACAATATCGGCGTTGCCGTGACCGGCAGGCTGGATTACGGCGGCGCCGAGCCGCATGTCGCCTTTGGGGTCGCAGGCACGCGCATGCCGGTGTCGGCGCTCAAGCGGCTGTGGCCGTTATTCGCTGCCGTCGACGTCAGATCCTGGGTCGAGGATCATATTTCCGGAGGAACGGTCGAGCGGGTTGTTATTGCCGGCAATGCGCCGCTCGAAGACTTCAAGCACAACGGGCCGCCGACACCCGACGACGGCCTCTCCGTGGATATCGAAACCAGCGGCACGACCTTGCGTCCGCTCGCAAGCTTGCCGGCAATCCGCGATGCCGACCTTACGGTGCGCATTACCGGTCGCAACGCCGTCGTTAATATCGGCCGCGGCACCGTTGAGGCCGCGCCCGGACGCAAACTCAATATTGCCAGCGGCATATTCGAGGTGCCGGACACTCACCCCAAGCCCGCGCCGGCGCGCGCAAGCTTTCGCATTGATGGAACGGTGCCGGCCGCCGCCGCTCTGCTTTCCAGCGAGGGCCTGCGTGATTCGGTGGGGATCACTCTCGATCCAGCATCAACGCGTGGCACAATTTCAGCGCAGGTTGCTGTGAAACTGGCCCTCGCCAAGCCGATGCCCGAGGATTCGTCATCATATACGATCAGCGCCGACCTTACGAATTTTGCCGCCGACAAAATGCTGCTGGGCCAGAAAGTCGAGGCGCAGTCTCTCAAGGTGACTGCGACCGCCGATGGCTACCAGATCAAGGGCGACGCCAAGATCAACGGCACGTCGGCTTCCATCGATTTGCGCAAGCAAAAAGGCGATGCCGACGCCGAGTTGCATCTGCAATCAATCATTGACGAAGCGGCCCGGCGCAGGCTCGGCATGGATCTCGGCACCGCCGTCACCGGGGCTATTCCGGTCAAGGTGATCGGCAAGATCGGCAGCAACGGCACAGACGATGGATTGAACGTCGAGGCCGATTTGACACCGGTGAAGGTCGATAATCTCTTGCCGGGATGGGTGAAGCCGGCGGGCAGGCCCGCGCGTGCCACCTATACGATGGTGAAGACGGGAAAGACGGTTCGTCTCGACGACATGAGCATTGACGGCGCAGGCGTCACCGTCCGCGGTTCGGTTGAATTCGACAGCGCGAACGAACTCACGGCGGCCAATTTCCCGGTGTTCGCGTTGTCGGACGGTGACAAAGTGGCGCTCAAGGCTGATCGCAGTCTTGACGGCGTACTGCACGTGTCAATGCGCGGCGATATCTATGACGGCCGGAATTTCGTCAAATCTTCACTGGCCGGGACGACGCCCGACAAGAGCAAGCAGAAGCAGTCGGACCTCGATCTGGACGTCAAGGTCGGCACCGTGGCTGGCCATAACGGCGAGACCCTGCGCGGGCTCGATCTCAAGCTGTCGCGCCGCTCCGGTCATATCCGAAGTTTCGTGATGACGAGCAAGATCGGGCGCGACACGCCGCTCAACGGCGACCTGCGTGTGCGTGCCCGCGACAATCACCAAGTCATTTATTTCGAGACGGATGATGCCGGCGCGCTGTTCAGGTTTGCGGATATGTATCCCCGGATGTATGGCGGGCAAATGTGGGTGGCCATGGATCCGCCGACGCAGGAGCAGTCGCCGCAGGTCGGGACGCTCTATATCCGCCGGTTCACCGTGCGCGGCGAGCCGGTTCTCGAAAAGGTCGTCTCGGGTGCGCCGGGCGCGGCCGGCACTACTGGCGTTGATTTCAGCGAAATGCGGGCCGACTTCACCCGCGTTCCCGGCAAGACGTCGATCCGTGACGGAATCGTCCGCGGTCCCCTGGTCGGAGCCACCATTGAGGGAAATATTGATTACACACGCGACGACGTTCACCTCCGCGGTACGTTCGTGCCGTTCTACGGAATCAACAACATGTTCGGGCAGATTCCGATTGTCGGGCTGTTTCTTGGCGGCGGAAACAAGGAAGGCCTGCTTGGAATCAATTACGAGGCAGTCGGCACACCGGGCGCGCCGCGCATCACGGTGAACCCGGTCAGTGCCATTGCGCCGGGGCTGTTGCGCAAGTTCATCCCATCACCGGGAACATTCGACCCCAATTTTGCACCGCCTTCGCGGTGACGCATATCAACGCTGCGATCCTGCGCGACTTTGCGCGCTTTCTCCACACCCGCTCATCCCCGCGCAGGCCGGATAGAATCTCCGCTCGTCCCCGCGCGCCGGATGGAAGCTCCGCTCATCCCGCGCAAGCGGGGATCCAGGGCGACACACCGGGCTGTGCAGTTTGTGCTGGACCCCCGCTTGCGCGGGG
>DASSIT010000113.1:0-31222 GCA_035691545.1 Pseudolabrys sp.
TAATCGCCAAGTGGCGGCGTTTCGACCGTTACTTTTGTCTGGATATTCCGAACACCAGCGGCGCGTAGCATAACCGGAAGCCGTCTGCCGAAAAATGGGTCACCGCCGCCTCTTTGAAAGACCGCATGAAACGCATTCAACAGAATGTCCCACGACGGGTGCGCCGGCTGGCAGAGCCACGAGACGTTGTCCACATCCTCAAGCGCAACCGTTCCGCCGGAGCGAAGCAGTGACATCATTTCTGTCAGAAACGCTTCGCGTGCAGACACATTGATCAATACTAGGCGCTCGTGCACAAGGTCGAACGAGCCCTTTTCCAGGCCGGTATTGAGGCCATCCGCCTGAATCATCGTGACGTTGCCCATGCCGCGCTTGGCGATTTCGGCCCGCGCCATCTCCACGAAGCGGTGCTCGCGTTCGAGGCCAATCACCGCGCCGCGTGGGCCAACGCGTTGCGAGAGCAAATTGAGGATTCCGATCGGTCCGCAGCCGATATCGACCGCCCGCCAACCAGGCTGGACTCCGATCTGGTCAAGCAGCCAATTGGCCGTCGGCTCGTATTGCGCGGCTTGGCTGAGCAAACGATCACGCTCGGTGCTAGTGCCACCTAAGGGATAACTTGCCGAATGGGCCGAAGCCATTTGTTGCCTCTCTGCGCACAAACCTATGGGGCTTTGGGACGTTCAAGATACCGACTGATCACAAGCGGGTGCAATGTCCGTTTTGGATAGTCGGCTCAACCGGCACACGCAATGCAAGCATTAAATCTCTCTGCTGGGGTTTCGAATTGCAAGGTCTCTCGACTACGTCGAGTGCGATTTCTCCCTCGCCGCCAAAACCAATGCTGCTATAGTTTAGGGGGCGCGGTTTTCGTGGGGAGGCACATGCATCGCAGAGAATTCTTTGCGCTTCTCGGCGGCGCGACACTTGCGTGGCCGCTTGCGGCGCGGCCGCAACAACTGTCCGCACCGGTAGTCGGGTTCTTGAGTACAAATACGTCGGCTGCGGTCCTTCCAAAGTTCGTACCAGCGTTCATACGCGGACTGAGCGAAGGTGGCTTCATCGACGGTCAAAATGTGGCCATCGAATATCGCTGGGCGAGTGGTCAATATGATCGACTGCCGGAGCAAGTCGCGGAACTCATCAGCCGTCCGGTCAGTGTCATCGTTGCAGTCGGCGGCACAGGCTCGGCATTGGCCGCTGAGGCCGCTACCACGACAATTCCTATCGTCTTCAATATCGGCTCTGATCCCGTCAAATTGGGGCTGGTCGCTAGCCTTAATCGACCCGGTGGCAATATCACGGGCGTGAGTTATCTAGCTGACGCCCTTGTGCCGAAACTACTCGAAACTTTGCATGAAGTGGTGCCCGGTGCCAGCGTGGTTGCGGTGATTAGTAATCCAAACTTCCCGGATAGCGAAAACAACTTACACGCCGCACAGGTCGCAGCTCGCACTATGGGCCAAAAGCTTGTCGTCTTGAATACAACTACCGACGCCGAAATCAGCTCGGCATTCAAATCGATTGCTGAGCGGCAGGCGGGCGCTCTGGTGGTTATGCCCGATCCATTCTTGACCAGCCGGCGTCAACAACTCGTGTCGCTGGCTGCACACCAAGCAGTACCAGCAATCTATCCGTGGCCCGAATTTACTGCGCTGGGTGGACTGATGAGCTACGGAACCAGCCTACCCGATGCCTATCGCCAAGTCGGCGCCTATACCGCGAAAATTTTGAAGGGCGCCAAGCCGGCTGAGCTTCCGGTACAGCAGGCAGTGAAAGTCGAATTGATACTCAATCTCAAGGCTGCGAGATCTTTGGGCATCACTTTCCCGCTCTCACTTCTCGGCCGCGCCGACGAGGTGATCGAATAGGGATCCGTTTTACTGCGGTGCATAAGTCCGCTTTCGGCGAGCCAGCTCAACCAGTCGACGCAACGCAGGCGTTGAATCTCTCTGCTGGAGTTTCGAAGTGCAAGGTCTTTCACGGCCGTTCGTTGAGCTGACGTCCGCTCAAAGGCGGACATGCGCGGTGCGCTGGCCTATGCTGCTTTGGGGCAATAGCAGCCACCATGGGCTTTATCTTGGATAACAGAAGAAAGTGCCCAGCCGTGGCAAAACAAAATCGCGTTAAACAACTGTGCCGAAAACCTTTCCAATGCCGGCCGTAAGAGCCATCGCCAGCGCGCCCCAAAAAGTCACCCGCACCGTGGCGCGCAAGACGTTCGCACCGCCTGTTCTTGCCCCGATTGCACCTAGAAGCGCAAGAAACCCTAATGACGCAGCGGACACGATCGGGATAAGCGTTCCGCTGGGCGCTACGATGACCAAAATCAAGGGCATGGCCGCGCCCAACGAAAACGTCGCCGCTGAAGTCAATGCAGCCTGCACAGGACGAGCTGTGGTGATCTCGGAAATTCCGAGTTCATCGCGTGCGTGCGCTGTTAGAGCATCTTTGCTCATCAGTTGTTGAGCAACCTGACGTGCAAGCGGCGGTTCGAGTCCTCGATTAACGTAAATTTGAGCGAGTTCTTCCTCTTCGAACTCGACATTATCACTTAGCTCCTTGCGTTCGCGAGCGAGATCCGCCCGTTCAGTATCGGATTGCGAACTTACGGACACATACTCGCCCGCGGCCATCGACATAGAGCCGGCCACCAACCCGGCGACGCCTGCAATTAAAACCTCGTTCTGCGTTGTGGCGGCGGTAGCGACGCCAACAATCAAGCTGGCCGTAGAAATGATGCCATCGTTGGCGCCGAGCACCGCCGCCCGCAGCCATCCTATACGTTCCACAAGATGATGCTCGGAGTGTGGGTGAAGGCGGCTCATCCGGTATCCACCTCTTCAGGTACTGACGGTTCGCATTGAATCCCTGACCTACAATATCGCCGCCGTATTGATATATCGCAACGCCGCTTCATTGACGCACATCAATGCGGCGTCCTGAAACTTTTATCCTATTAGACAGAGGAGGCGCTGGCATGCAGAAAACCGCATTTACCGCAATTGAAAGCCTTTGGGATTTCGAAATTCGGGCGTCGGCACTCTTCCTCGCTCTGCTTCTCGTTGTTGCATATGTAACGGGAGAGGAAACTCAGCATACGCATTCGGTCCTCGGGTACGCGATTGCGGGCTTGGTGATTGCGCAGACCTGGTGGGAGCTGTTTCGGCCGCACGCGAACAGGTACATTGACAGCGTTTTCCACCTGGAAAGGGTCGCAGACCTATTCAAACGCGTTTCAAGCAACCTCGCTCATAGAAAGACCGCCACCGGTACTTTTGTACTAGCGGTTGCAATGGTGATCGCCATAATTTCACTCTTTGCACTCGTGCTCATGTTTCTCACCCATAATCTTTACTCGGCGGTCGCGATCGATGAGATGCACGAGGTTGTTGCATATTTTGCCTTGGGGCTCGTGGTTTTCCACGTTGCATTGGTGATCATTGCGAGCATGCAAAGGCTTGATCAATGACTGCACGGACGCAATTTTCTGGGCTTACGGTGGATCGGGCGGCCAAAGTCGCGCTCATGATGACAGTATTTTTGCGTCCGCCTTGGGCAACCTTGTCTTACACGTTACGGAACTACGCTGGTGATACTCGTTACGGGCACGCGAAACCAAGCTGTGCCCACTTTATTCTTCCACGCATCCTTTGTCTTTTGGCAGTCACCCAAACAGCGCACTCATAATCATCAGGACACAGGTCGCGAAGCCCGCTGCTGGAACCAAAATCGGAACCCTGACATGCGGCTGTTGTGACTGGACGCGACGTTTTCGTAGGCGTAGCAACGCCAAATTGACCAGTGCGAACACCACCAGTGTTGCGAGCGAGGTACTTTCTGCCAATTGCACAAGTGGAACCGCCAACGCAAACGTTATCACCAGTAGAACAATCAAGGCCGTCGCGATCAGCGGCGTTGCCGTTTTTGAATGCACACGACCAAGCACACGAGGCAAATCACCCTGCCGTGCCATGCCGTAGAGCACCCGTGCCGCCATCGCCATCTGCGCCAAAATTGTGTTGAGCGTGGCCACGATGGCGATAACGCTGATGGTAGTGGGGCTGACGCCAGCCACTTCCCGGAAGACAACGCTGAGCGGGGCCGGAGAAGACGACAGACGCTCGACCGAAACCGCGCTGACAGCGACCGCGGCGACCGCAACATAGAGTACCGTCGATATAAGAAGAGTGAGGACCATTGCGCGTGGGATGTCGCGGTGCGGCACCTTTGCTTCCTCGACGACATTTGCCAAGTCTTCAAAGCCTATGAAAGCAAAAAACGCCAGCAGGCTTGCGAAAGCGATGCCGGCCATAGTGTGAGCGTCGGTTGGCAGCGGTGGTACCAGCGCGGCAAAAACCGGTACCTCAGCGTGGATCGCGGCAACGATAATTGCCAGCAGGCCGCCAACCTCAATGACCGTGAAAACGCCTGCCAGAAGTGCCGATTCAAATATGCCCCAGGCAGCGACCGAACCCAGCGTCACCGCGATGATCACCACGGTGACGCCTTGCGGGATGTCGACAAGCTGTCCGATATAACCGGCAGACCCAAGGGTAACCGCAGAAGACGCCACCACCCCAATCGCAATAGTTAATAAACCCGTAAAGGTCGACATCACACGCGATTGGAAGGCAGCTCTTACATATGCGGCTTCACCAGCGCTGACCGGAAACCGCGTCGACAATTCGGCGTAAGACGCAACTGTGAGCGCCATAACGACGGCGGCGATCAAAAATGACAAAGGCGCGTACTTTCCAGCGTGACCAGCGACGGCGCCGATCAATACATAGATGCCTGCGCCAATCGTGATCCCGGTGCCGTACAAAACGAGCAGAGGCAAACCGAGACGACGTCGCAGCGCATTCGGGAGTTCGCTTGGTGAGCATTTTGGCATTTCTATAAGGTCAACCCATACTGCTTTGGCATCCAGCTTTGTTATTTGACGTGGATCAAGTCATCAATGGCGTTCTCGCCTTACTTTGCAGATTGCTATGGAGGCGAGCATGAACACATTTCCGGCACTCCGATTCGCTGTTGCGGCGGGACTTTTCCTGTCGCTACACGCCATCATCGTAACCGTCAGTGCTATGGCTGGCGTGCCGGGGATGCGCGCATTTGCAGAGATGCTGACGACATTTTACGGGCCATACGGGTATTCAATATCCGGTGCGGGAGTCGTAGTTGGTGCCCTCCTGGGATTTTCGGAAGGTTTTGTGCATTTCGGCATCTTCGGCCTGATCTACAAATGGCTGCCAATATCTCGATAGCGATCAGAGAGGCTCACATGCAGCTTAGAAACTCCACGGATAGATATGGCGCTATCCCCAAAACACTCCATTGGGCGATAGCGGGGCTAGTCATCCTCGCTTGGACTCTCGGCACCATTGGCGAAGATTTGCCGCGGGGCGCTGTTCGGCACACCAGCGAATTCATTCATGTTTCCGCAGGGCTCGCAATCTTGCTGTTGCTGGTAGTTCGTGTGATCTGGCGATTAGTTGATCCGCCGCCGCCGCCCGAACGGACGCTCTTCGGTCGCTGGGGTGACTACGCAAGCCAGTCTGCGCATTGGCTTCTCTATGTTTTGCTCGCAGCAGTCACTCTGGTGGGCATAACCGCCCAATTTGCTGACGGCGATGCTCTACCCATCTTTGGCATATTCGAAATCGCATCGCCTTGGGCCAAAAACCACCAATTTGCGAAGGGTGTTGAGGAGCTCCATGAATTTTTGGCGAATGCGCTTGCGGTCGTGGCTGTCCTACATGCCGCGGCGGCGCTTGTTCATCATTGGTTGCTTCGAGATCGCACACTTACGCGTATGCTTCCGTACGCTACAAAATAGGCTAAGAACTCGAACCATGCGTGTCTGTTTTTGGCTGTGGTCTCAATTGATCGACGCAACGCTTTATCTTTGGGGGAAAAGATGGGGTACGGCGACGGATCAGAGGCTTCGTCGCGGGTTCACTGCGGCAGGGAAGACGGAGTTGTGGGATCGCCGGCAGCGGGGAGAGTCGCTCAAAGCGATTGGGCGAGCATTTGGCAAGCCATCATCGTCTATTTATTACCAAGTGGCTCCGCACGGTGGGATTGGCCCTCCATCCCCGGCGTCGCTCACGATTGGCACTGAGGCTCGCTGGACGCGAGGAAATATCCAGAGGGATTGCGGCGCATCAATCAGTACGATTGATGGCACGATTGCTGGGTCGCTCGGCCTCGACGGTGAGCCGAGAACTTGGCCGCAATGGCGGCTATGATGGATACGGGCTGCATTGGCTGATGAGACAGCTTGGGCCCGAGCTCGTCGCCCGGAGCGGCGTAAGCTGGCGAACAGTGCACGGCTACGATCGATTTTGGTCGCCAACGTAAATCGTGGCTTGACTGTTCTTGAGCGGAGCGGCGCGGTTCGCCTAACATTCCAGGATTACGACCCGTCCGCGCCTCTTCCCTCATAAGCCGTCCCATGCCGCTTGAACGCCCCCCCGCCCTGACATTCGATCTCCCTGATCTGATCAGCGGATTCCGCGGTGTCTATCTTGTCAACGCTGTAGTCGCCTTTCTATTCGCCGCTTCCGCGCCGGTGGCAATTATTTTGACGGCCGGCGCGGCCGGCCGCTTGGCCGAAGCGGATATCGCATCCTGGCTGTTCGGATGCTTTTTCATCAATGGGCTGATTTCGCTCGCCTTCTGTCTCGCCTACCGGCAGCCGTTGGTTTTCTTCTGGACTATCCCGGGCACCGTGCTGGTCGGCCAAGCTCTCCATCACTTGAGCTTCGCGCAGGTGATCGGCGCCTACTATGCCACCGGCCTGCTGATGCTGATCCTTGGCTTGAGCGGCTGGATGCGCAAGTGCATGAATCTGCTGCCGATGCCGATCGTGATGGCGATGGTAGCCGGAGTGTTCCTCCAGTTCGGCCTCAATCTGATCTACGCAATCCGCGATGGCTTCGTCATCGCCGCGCCCATGACGGCGGTATTTGTGCTGCTGTCGGCGGCCCGCGCGCTTGGGCGCGCACTACCGCCACTGATTGGCGCGCTCATCACCGGAATTGTCGTCATTGCCTTGTCGGGCACGTTCGAAATGGGCGGAGCAGCCTCTCACACCTTTGCGAGCCCCAACCTTTATGCGCCGGAATTTTCCGCGGCCGCCATGGTGGAACTGGTGCTGCCGCTCGCCATTACCGTACTGGCGGCACAGAATGCGCAGGGCTTCGCCGTGCTTGAGGCCGCGGGGCACAAGCCGCCCGTCAACATGATCACGGCGGCGTGCGGCATCGGCTCCCTGATTGCCGCATCGGTCGGCACGGTCTCGACCTGTCTCACCGGCCCGGTTAATGCCATCCTCGCGAGTTCAGGGGCCAAGGAGAAGCATTACGCCGCCGGTGTCTTGGTTGCGCTGCTGGCTTTGGCGTTCGGGATTTTCTCGCCGCTCTTTACCCGCTTCATGCTGGCTGCGCCTAAGGCCTTCATCGCCACGCTGGCGGGGCTGGCTCTGGTGCGCATCCTCGAGCGCGCCTTCATCGTCTCCTTCAAGGGCAGCTTTACCCTTGGCGCCACGGTGACTTTTCTCGTTACGGTGGCCAATGTCTCGATTCTCTCGATAGGCGCCCCTTTTTGGGGCTTGGTCATTGGATTTGCCGCATCCTGGGCACTGGAAAAGTCCGATTTCGAGCTAATCGCCGCGAAATAGGAAAGCTTTGTTCGGCGCAGCTATTAACGCTCCGCGGACATGAGTTAGCGCACCGCACACGCCTGCTATCTGGGGGTAATGCGGAGATTGCAAATCCATGTCTGCTTATGACAGCCAAAGCGGACATGACATCTCACGACTCGTTTCGGACATTGAAAACGCCGCCACCCGGACCGGGCAGCGGCGCGCGGGAGCAAGTTAGGGGAAATCAACTGGCTTTCAGCGACGACAGTTGCTCGGTATCGAAGTGCGCTCGCAATTTGGCGATGGCGCCGGCGTCCGGCGGCCCGCTTTTCGTCACGAGCTTCACCAGTTCTTCGAAATATTGTTCGTGGCCCGGAGGCGACACGTCATCCGCGCCGGCTTGTCGCTGGCATTGGCGATATTGTGAGGCATATCCGGCGGGATGAATTGGTAGGTGCCGGGCTTGGCGTGGACAAGCTCGCCGCCCGCATGCCACTCGCATTCGCCTTCCAGCACATAAACGTTTCTTCCTGGACGCGATGGACGTGAGTACCGGTGGAAAAGCCGGGCGGCAAAGTCCAATCGAACATGGACGTGTGCCTCGTGTCCTGACCGGTCACAAGGAACACCACGGGCTTTCCGGCCAACGAGACCTGTTTGCCTTCGCCGGGCATGCGGACGACTGCGATTTTGCGCCAGCCCTTTGGCAAGCCCCGCATTGCCACGTTCAGCAACCGTTCCTTTTGCGGGAATTTTGTTGATTCATTTACTGCCGGCGGTTGGGCATTTCCTTGAAATGAATGCTAGCCCTTAGTGCGTTGATGAGAAGTACCGGCTTCCCTATACCGCAGCAAAGCGACCAATGCCTCGTTGGCGCGGTCCAGGCGCTTTGCCAAAACCGCAGCAACATAAAAAAGCGCCGCTGCATTGTGGCGAAGCAGGGCTGCATCGGCAGCGTGAAATCGGGATGGGGCCAGGGTACGGACCTCGGCCGAGTGTGGCAAATCTAATAAGGCCGAGAGTTCACCAAACACGGCGCCAGGCTCATCGACTATTGCGATCTGGGTGCCGTTCCTAACGACTGCAACAGCACCATCCTTTAGAAATAGCAGCCGCCCTGTCCTCGAGCCCTGAACGAGCACCACTTCGCCGGCCGCGTAGCTCTCAACCGGCAAATCGGCATAATTGAACCGGGCATAGGTTGAGCTAACTGACATGTCCAATCCCCACAAACCGAAGGTAGGAGGAGTGCACGCGCACTCAATGTGAGGTAGTTCACACAAGCACGCTTTCTGCATTCCTCTGGCGCGGGAGGTGAACCATTGTTGCCGGCAAACTTTACCGCCTTGACTGGTTCCTCGGTTTGGTTGGCGATCGGTTTTCCAAATTTGGGGGCGTCATCGACATCGATACAACGCACAGACTGACAAAGTGAGGCAGCTGATCTCGTTCAACGTCAAATGGCCGTGATCTGCGCAAATGGCCCCGCGGCACAGGCGGCGAAGGCCGCCACCGCGACGATACCAATCGTTTTCACTGTCGGATTCGACCCGGTAGAAGTTGGACTTGTTGTGGCCCGGTTCGAATAAAGTCGGTGTGACCCTTAGCCGCTGGCCTGCGTTGATCCAGATCAATGTGGAAGGGGAAGATGTAGCGGTTCATCAATCTTCGCCATTTGATGGTGGGAGATTACCATGAATACGTACACAGCCGCTTTCGCCATCCCGGAAATTGTAATTGTATTGATTGGAGTTGCCTGCGTCGTTTGGATTGTATGGACGGTGCGAGAGTATGAGCAGGCGGTAACGAAAGGTATCCTGGATCAGGCGTGGCGCGAAGTGCTCGATGACCCGCACTACATGGAGCGACGGCATCTTGAAGAGCGCAAGCGTGTAGAAGACTACGATCACAAGCACGCTGCCGCTGCCAAACTCTGAACTCTCGATACTCTTAATCAACGAAGCACCGGCAATTCTCACTGCACAAAAGGAACGGAAAATGACACGAATTAATCAGTTTGTTTTTATTGCCCTGATGTTGATGTCGCCCGCCGTAGCCGCGGCTGGCCCAACAGAAGATGCGAATGCCGCGGTGGACCATTGGTCGAGCGCATTTAACACCAACGATCCAGAGACGATCGCCAAGAACTATTGTCCGGATGCAATACTTTTGGGAACTGTCAGTCCCGTTATCTCCGAGGGGACGCAAGGAATCATAAAATACTTCACACCTACAAAAGGAACCGGCAACAAGAATGCGATTGACGAACGGCACACAATAAAAATCGATGATAATGCTGTGCTAGTGACCGGTTTTTACACGTTCACTCGCATGATAGAGGGCAAGCCGGTTCCAGGGCCATCGCGCTTCAGTATGCTTGTTGCCAAGCGCGGAAATGAATGGTGCATAGTGCATCATCATTCTTCACCGCACGTTCTGCCCAAGAACTGAAGCATTTACGGAAGCGAGGTCACCCCGTTGGGGGCCTCAACCTTTACATTTCCCCGCTGCACCGAATGTCCGCTTGTCAAATCGCCGCTTTGGGTCAAGCGCTTTCAGGCTCGTCCACGTGTTGGTGTCTAAGTCGCTCGCAGGCCCGCGCCTCTGTTTGGAATCGGCACCGTGGCCCTTCCTTCGACACAGTTCAAACGCGACCGGTGACGATGTAATGCAAAATGCCGTAAACGATGGCTATTAAAACGGCGAACGCGGTAACCCCGGTCAGCACTGCGTAAACTTTCGCGCTGAAAGCTAGAAGAGCTTCCAACCATACGGCTCGTCGGTGCCTGGATGCACTACGCCAAATGGCGACCGAAACGAACGCGACACCGACGTTCGATAGCGCGAACAGTGCCATTAAAAGCCTTGCAAAAAACAGGTTGCGCAAAGGCCCGAGTGACGATATCCCGCATTCGGCGAAGATGCATCCCCCGCTTACATCCCAAACTGCAGCAAGCGGGATTCCTATAAGCCAGAACGTGATCCAGAGCGAAACACGACCGGCAAATAATTTTCTGAGGAACGTCATACAATGAGCTCGCTTGTGACCAACGGGGGCATCTTCCTTCCTTCGTTTATTTTGGTTTTGGTAGTCGCACCGCTGTTGGCACGCCACCGCGGCAACCCCAATGTGCAATGTTTCGTCAAAGGTGCATATGCCGCGGCTATTGGCACCATTTTCAGTGTGCATGCATTTTGCTCGGGAACATAGCCATCGGTAACTTGCTAACCGCCCTTATTGGCGTGGAATCTCTTGCCGTTTTTTTCCGCTGGAAAGTGAGCAATCCGGTGCTGATTGCCGCGACCGCAGTTATTGGCTTGATCGCTTTTCCTCCTTGAGCTGGGCTGGATAATGGTGAAATAGGAGCCGTCCACACATGGCCCTTCGCGGGCATAAGATTGTGCATTGCACCGTTCAATGTGGCATTGAGATTGTCCATTCCGATCCCCCAAAGCGGCAGCCGCGATCCGGCGTGAATCGACTTGCTGCCTTCGGAGGAGAACACTGAGGCCCTTTCATTACTCAAAACGGAAAATTGGATGCGATTACTAAAGGATACGCACTCTTGGCCCGCCCCCACGCTTGATCAGGTCGGTCACCGCCCAAACCAGGGCATCGATACGATCGGGCGAACGGCCCGATGAAAGGCCGCCCATGCCGAAATCGCACATCTGATCCTCGAGTTCGCGCATCGGCGGATCAACATGTTTGATCGTGCGCTGCTGATAACGCATCGCCACCGGCTCTGCCCGCAGCCATTTTCCGCGCGTCGCGTGCGCGGCCCGCACCGGGATTGCCGGGTCGACCTGCTGGATAACGGCGCGCACCATATCGCCGCCCTGATTGACTTCTGCGACGACAAGATCCGCCTTGATCCGATTGAAAAGTGCTACTGCCGCGGTTGCCCAACCGGCCGGTGAGAGGCCCTGGACAGTGGCATCCGCCAATACGTAGATCTTGTCGTCTTCCGCGATTCCGGCCGCGACAATTCCGCAAGCATCCGCCCCCGATCGTGCCGAGCCCGGCGGATCGATCCCGACCACGATGCGCCGGAGCGGCGGCGCACGCTGCACGCGCGACGCCTCGATCAACTCACGGGTCCACAAGGCATCATTGCGGGTTTCGATGATCTCGCCGTCGATCTCCTGCCGGCCGAGCTGCGTGCCGGCATAGCGCGCCAGGATCTCATCGAGAAAGGCCGGAGACAGGTGAGCGGCATTCGCCTGCGTTGCCGCGCGGGTGACGGCCGTGCGCGGATCGGCGAGAAGACGTTTAATCAATGGAATCGAGCGCGGCGTCGTGGTGATGAGCTGCCGCGGCCGCGCGCCAAGCCGCAGCCCGAATTGCAGCATGTCGAAGGTCTCGTCGACATAACGCCACTTCGCGAGTTCGTCGCACCAGGCTGCGTCGAACTGCGGCCCGCGCAGCTGCTCCGGATCCTCCGCAGAAAACGAGAGCGCGACGGCGCCGTTCGGCCATTCGAGACGACGGCGCGTCGCGGTCCATTGCGGACGCTCGCTGCGGGGAGAAGTGCGCAGTATCCCGGCGGGGCCTTCGATCATGACCTCGCGCACGTCGCGCTCGGTCTCTCCAACCAGCGCGATGTTAAGGCAGCGTTGGTCGCCATACGGGGCCGTTCCGTTCGCGATCGCGCGCACCCATTCCGCGCCGAGCCTTGTCTTGCCCGCGCCACGACCGCCCAGCATCAGCCAGGTTGTCCACGGGCCGCCGCCGTTGGGTTGCGCCGGAGGTTCCTGATGACGATGCGCGAGCGTGATGAAGTCGCAAGCAAACCGCGGCATGTAGTGCTGCAGGAGCAGGTCATTCACCATCGCCCGTGTGAGCCCGGCTTGAGACAAATTCGTCAATGCGGCGCGCAAGTTCGTTACGGAATTCATCGATGTCGGCGGGAATGTCATAGTCGGATCCATTTTCAGGGGCATTACATTGCAGACGCTGCAGCTTTTGCAGGGTCTCTGTGAGGCGGGAAATGGTTCGGGCAGTTCGCTCGGCCTCACCTCCGCTTTGCGGCTGGCGCCGTATCCGCGCGCGCATTGACTCCAGTGCCGCGAGCTCATCGAGGACAGCGCGATGGAGGCGCACGACAGTTTCGGCGAGCGGCGGCAACGCTCCCTCGTCATTGGCTTGACCTTCGGGCGTTACTCCGTCCGTTGCGTGCGCCGGCGGCGACCCTGTCAAAGCCGGCTGAAGGCTAAGAGCCTCTGCCGCCTCCAGCAGCCGCACCGATGGCGCGAGATCGCGCGGCGGCGGCACGTAACGCACCCAACCCTCGCGCTTTGCCAGATCGCCCGCCGTGCCCTTGTGGATCCCCAGGTCGACTGCAATATCGGCGAGGGACGCGTCGGTATGCTCGAAGCGGTGGCGCGCGTAAGCCAGCAATTCCGGCGTGAAAACATAGCGGTGGGATGAAATCCTCTTGTCGGCGGGAGGTTCGGATATTTTGCACGCAGTTGTGCGCGGACGGCGCGCACGCACGCGCGTTCGTTTCACCATGGCGAAGCTCCAGTGATGTGATTTGCGGTTGCGAGCAGACGGACGGCGCCGCGCCAAGTTGCGCGACGCGCCGAAGCTGTCGCAACGCTAGGCGCGCAGCGTCACGATGTCAAGGATTAAGTTCCTAGCCAGAGAGACTTCGATTGACGGCCTGACTTTACCTTCGAGGCCAGGCGACGCTCGCAAAGGTCCGTCCCGGCAGAGCATCAATCCGCGCATGCGAATCTTCGCCATCGAGTGATGCGGCCCGCGCCAGCAGATCCTGCGCCCTGCACTGCTCCGCCGTGCTCGCGCGCCACATGTGAGGCAGCGCCTGCATCATCAGGTCGCGGGCACTGAGGTCCTGGGTGGGCCTTTGCCGGAGCCGCGCCGCCTCCGTCAAGATGATCTGTGAGCCGACCGAATCGATCACCCGGCTGGTAATTTCGTCCTGCGAACCACCGACGTTGGAAAAGACGCTGTCGTGCCGATCGGCCCACACGTGCACCCGCTTGGCGGCATCGACCAGCTGTGCTGTCACGCGCAATTTATTGCCCGAACGGCGAACGCTGCCCTCGAGCACGTAACGCACACCCAGCTCGGCCGCGACAATGCGGACGTCAGTCGCGACACCCTTGAACGCAAAGCTGGCACTGCGGGCAATGACGGAAAACCACTGCTGCCGCGCCAGTCCGGCGATGATGTCTTCGGTAAAGCTGTCGGCGAGGCATTCCTGCAGAGGATCGCCACTCAGATTCTGAAAGGGCAAAACGACAACCGCGGCACGCTCCGATGGTCGATGCGCAGGCACCGGCACTGCACTATTCGAATGCGCTACCGCGGTGACGGCACCGCTTGGCGCCGAAGGCTGCCTGACTGTTCCAACGAAGCGAAAGCCTCGTTTGTGATAGGTACGGATCACTTTCTGGTCCGAGCCATTATCGCCGACGGCGTGTCGCGCCGCGCTCACGCGCGAACTCACTGCCGCTTCAGAGACGATACGACCCTTCCAGACGACGTCGATCACTTCTTTTTTGCTGACGACACGGTTGTGATTGCGGGCAAGGTGAACAAGTAGATCGAACACCTGCGGTTCGACCGGAACAAACTTTCCCCCTCGTCGCAGTTCCTGCCGCGCTAGGTCGATAGCGAAATCACCGAATTGGATTTCCACGGCACGCCCTGTGATTGCGAAGCCATCACGGTGGGGGAAGGAGGCCGCCGCTTCCGGCGGCCTCTTGGCAAACAGCGCAAGCTTGGGGAGGAACGCTTAGCGCTGGCTGCCAATGCTGAAGTCGGTAACGTCGTCAGCCGGGGCGCTGGCCGGCGCATAAGCCCTGGCATTGACGGCCTTATGCGTGCGCGCGTGCTTGACAACTTCCTGTTGGGCAAATGCGTTGCGGGCCGACATGTTGCCTTCGCGCTCCAGCAGCGTGTCTTCCTCAGCCGCTAACGCCGGCACGATTGCCGACAGTGCGAAAACAGAAGCGATGACAAGTTTGGCAATGACTTTCACGGTTCAGCTCCGTTGTGTTTGAGGCAAGATGGATTTCTTGCGAGAGCGGCTTTTGCCGCAGCGCAGCACGACTTGCAACACACTGAACGTTCACAACAATCGGCGTGCCGTTCACGAAGATGTCATTGAAGGAAAACGCCGAAGATCGACCGGAAAACGGGGCGATACACCGTTTCGGATTGCGCGCATGCCCACGCGCATGTGGATGCTGCAATCCTGCAATCCACTATTGCTTTGGCTTGGGATCGACGGCCGCAAGTTTGCGGACAAAAGGCGATTTCATGCGAGGGACAAATGAGGACAGCAGCCCATCGCTCCTCACCGTCACCTTCGAAAAAAGCGGCGGCGGCGTCTCGCCTGAAAGAAATTCAATGCGAATCACTTGCTGGCGCTCGACCGGCGTGAAGGCTCGCTGAAACTCGCGCGGAAGTGCCGCCGCAAACGGTTCGACGCGGACAATCTTTCCGTGAGCGACCTGCATGCCGGAAGAGATGGTGACTTCATCCCCCTCCTCGACGCTATAGAGGGCGCCTGTCGGGACATAGGCCAGAACAAAGCGATGATCGCCGCTGAGCTCGATGATCGGCTCACCCGCGCGAACGACAGAACCCTTGCTCGCAACAAGCCGGGTGACGACGCCATCCATCGGCGCGGCGAGGCGGCCATCGTCATAGATCCGGCGCAAGTCGGCAATCGCGGATTGAGCGTCCGCGAGCGCCGATTCAAGCGTTCTGAGTTCGCTGTCGACGATCCTTCTTTCCGACTTCAGCGTCTGCAGATCTTGAATCCCGTGATATTCATTCTCAAGCGCGGTGGCATGCTGGTTCAGCGCGAGGTAGCGGCGGTCGAGAAGCGATTCGAATTCCTTGCGCGCGCCGCTGGCGAATTGCTGGCGATGCTCCGCAACGGGTATCATGGCATCGATGACATCACTTCGGATCCGCAGCTCGCTCTGCCGGATTACCCTGGCAGCGACATCGGCCGCCAGACGGGCTATCGTCTCCGCGACATTCTGCGAGGAAACGATCGCCGCGATCTTGCCTACCCTGACGGATTCGCCTTCGCGGACAAGAAGCTCCTTTACCGTTACCGGAAATTCCGCGGCAATGACCGCGGTGTCACCGAGCACGAGACCTTCGCTGCGCAGAAAGAGGCGATCTCCGTACATAAAATTGCCGAGCCAGAGCGCCAGCGCAAAAACGATCGAAAGATAGACCCACCGGATCAAGGCCAGCCGCCGCGATCGCGGCTCGTTGACCGGCGGCCGTGTTGAGATGTGGCGCTTCAGGAAACGCATCACACGACCTCCACTTGTTCCATGACCCCCCGCGGCACGTAGGGGTCGCGGTAAGATGTCCGGAAGATCAGTTCCTGGGCAATCGCGACAAGGCGAACCGCGCGAGCAAGCGTTATTTGCACGGCTGTAAAGAGCGGCAAGTATGCGATCAGCCATAGCGGGATTCGTATTCCCACCGTTGCCGCGGCAAGAAATACGATGAGATCAAGCACCGCGTAGCCGACAATCGTGGCCGCGAGAATTGTCGTCGCGAACCAGCCGAAATAGTAGAACAGCCACCCGAGATAGACGGGAAACGTCACGGCAAGGACGACCTGGAAAAAAATCACGTCGGCCACGGAAACCGCGTCGGAAATCCGGAATGAGGAATGCCGGGGGTCGATTGCGCTTCGATATTTTCGCGCCCAGATGGTTATCAGACCGCGATCCCAGCGAAGGCGCTGCGCGATAAAGGCGGAAAAGGTTTCCGGGACATCGGTCAACGCGTTCGCCCGTCGCGCGAAACGGAGGCGCCAGCCCGCGCTGCGCAGCTTCATCGTCAGGTCGGCGTCCTCGCCAACCTCCACGTCCTGGCGGCCGACACTTTCGAGCGCCGCCCGCCTGAACGCACCGAATGCACCGGATATCACCGACAAAGTGCCGAAAGCGTCGGCGATGCAGCGTCCCAGCGATATACCGACCGCATATTCGATCGCCTGATAACGGGTCGCCACGCTTGCGGACGCATTTCGCACGCCGAGATTTCCGCTGACGGCGCCCACGAGCGGATCCGAAAAGCAGCTGGTCAGCTCCGCCAGCGCATCGCGGTCGAAAGTGGTGTCGACGTCCGAAATCACGACGATATCACCGCGAGCGACCGATAACGCCAGGTTGACGCCGGCGCTCTTGCCTCCACGCTGCTCCAGGATGAGCACGTTATCGACCCTGCCCTCGCGTTGCAGGCGCAATGCGACCTCGCGCATCCGATCCGTCGAACCGTCGTCGACGACGATGATCTGCACGTCCTTGCACACCGAGAGGATCGTCTGTTCGGCCAGCGAATGGACGCAGGCAGGAAGCGGCTTTTCTTCGTTGTGCCCGACGAGAATGATGCTGATCGAAAGGTCGGGGTCGACGACGGACTCGTCCCGCCCGGACACCAGAAGGGGTACCACCAGTGCGCCGATAAAGTAGCGCGGGATCTCGAGAAGCGCCGTGTACCAGAACAGGTACACCAAGCTCATCACATCCAGCGAACCGAGGAATGATAACGCGTCCATGATCAGCTCTTTGCAAGCATCCCGATGATCGCGTCCCCTTCGGCCACTTCGACGCCAAGCTGGAGCGCGGCCTTCGAGTTTGAATCGATGGAGCGGCGAATTCTTTTCACGATGATGTCGATGTCGCTGGACGAGGTCGCAGGAAACCCGATGACGCCCGAGAGATTTGTGCCGACGCCGACGAAGTCGCTTGATCGAAGTTCTGACGCGACCGCATCCGCGATACGCCTGAAGCCATCGTCGGCCGCGATTGCGCCGCGCTCCCGGATGAGCTCGTCAAGATTGAGCACCGTGAAACGGGCGACCGAAAATGGACGCTTGAGCCGTTCCGCAACCTTTATTTCGTGCATCGCAAGCAGGCGGAATTCGCGCGGCGAATAGGTGTGCGTGCGGCCCTCAAGGAGGGGCGTAATGTCGAACTGCGGCAGCCTCCCCTCCCGCAAGGCGCGAATACCCTCCTCGGTAAGGTCATAGTTGAACCAATCGATTGCCCGGGCGTCATCCGCGTTCTGCACGGACGAGCAATCGAGACATGCAAATCGGACAGAAGGCTCTGAATTCGTCGCGCCGCAACTGGCGCAGAGGACGGCCTTGCCGGGCTTCCCGTAATCGACACCGATGTGGTGCAAGGTGCGGTGGCACTTGGGGCAGATCAAAAGATCGCCCTGGGCGAAATGCGATTCGATTTCCTGACAGCCGCACCGATAGTGATGCACGACCGTCTCTTCCCGCAGGTTGGCGCTTCCGCATGCCGGACACGCCTCATAGACATGAAGCCGCGCGGATTCGCACTTGTCGCAGCTGTGCGTCCGCGTGAAATGCCGGCGGTGGAGCAGATCGAGGCCGGCCAGCATTTCCAGACGGCGCCGTGCGGCGGGCGCCGCGGTGCCGAGCAGCGGATATTCCACGATGTGCCGCGACTGCGGTGCAAAAGCCGCGTTGATGGCGGTGTCGCGCGAATAGGCAATCCGGAGGATGGTCAATTCGTCGCGGCTCCTGTGCTCGGCATTGAACGGGATCTCGGAGAGCCGCCGCCAGATCGTGGAGAAACTCGTCCCGATCTCGTTCAAACTGCCGCGGTCAAAGCGCATTCCGACAAAATCGCGACGCAATGTATCGTTGCCGCCGAAATCGGCGATAGGAATTGCCGGATCCGCGGCTGTCTTGAGAACGTCAGCGACTTTGGCGGGGTCGACACGCCCGAGCAGCACAATGCCTGCGCAGGACGAGCCGGCATTTGTGTGCAGGTATCTTTCTGCAAAGGCCGGCGGCTTACCGCCTAACGCCAGGAATTGCGCGCCTTCGCTGACGCGCGGATTGAGGAGCGGTACAAGCGTTGCTTGCTTTTCCGCGATTGCCATGGGTTTCATATCGCCATGGAGTCTCCGCGCATACGCCACGGCTGTGATTGAGATGAGTCAAGTGGTCCGGCAAGCCTCTCGAACGTGGTGTAGAGACCGTTAATTCACCCGGCACAATCTTCAACAGTTGGTCGCATCACCACGCTTTCGCGGGCTGGGCGCGAAATTGAGAGGCCTCATGCCCAGCGTGCCCGCAAGACCGATTCGATCGATACCCGCGACCATGGCGCCGTCCGTTCGCGGAACTCGGCATAGGATGCGTGCACCTTTCCGGTGATGGCAGTGCGGCCGGCAAGCTCGCCGAGTACATCATTGGCCTGTTTGCGCGCGCCCGTTATGAGGTCCTTCGGAAAAGCAGAAAGCTTCACTTTGTGCTCATTCACCAGCGCGGCAAGCGCCTGCGCGTTGAGCCGCTCCATTTCGGCGAGCGCGTAATTTGCTTCGGTCGCGCAGGCGTGCGCGATCACGGCCTTGAGCTCGGCGGAGAGCGCGTTCCAGTTCCTGAGCGACACGATGCACTCGCCGGTGCCGTTCGGCTTGTTGAACCCGGGGTAGTAGTAGAATGGCGCCACCCGGTAGAGACCGAGCGCAATATCGGTGCCGGGGCCGACGAATTCAGCGCCGTCGATCACGCCGGACTGCAGACTTACCAGGATTTCCGCGGGCGGCGTCGTCTGCGGCGTGACGCCGAGACGGCGGTAGACTTCGCCGCCAAGCCCAAGCGTGCGCAGCTTGAGGCCGTGTACATCCGCAAGGCTTTTCACCTCGTGGCGGAACCACCCTCCCATGCAGACGCCCGTATTGCCGCCCATGAACGGCTTCACGCCGAACGGCGCGTAGAGTTCGTCCCACAATGCCTGTCCGCCGCCGGCATCGACCCAGGCTACATGCTCATTGGGCGTCAAGCCAAACGGCACCGTCGTGAAGAAAGCCGCCGCCGGCATCTTTCCCTGCCAGTAAAACGAGGCCGTGTGGCCGATATCGGCGACGCCATTGCCGACAGCATCGAGAACCTCGAAGGCGGGCACCACCTCTCCAGCTGCATAAACGGTGATGTCGAGCTTGCCGGCCGACAACGCGCGGATGCGGTCCGCAATGCGTTCGGCCGACATGCCGGGGCCGGGCAAGCGTTTCGGCCAGGACGTGACCATCCGCCATTTCTGCGTCTGCGCGCGGCCGACCGACGGAGCCGCAAGAATGCCGGCCGCAATGCCGGCGCCAATGGTGAAGTTCCGCCGAGTGGTCATGACTCCCTCCCTGACTTGAAGAAATGCTGCAGCGGCCCCGCCCCCCCGCCGATATTGAACGTTCGGGAGGCCGCGATTGCCGCGGTGACATAGTCCTTGGCTTGCCGGATCGCCTCCTTGAGATCGAGCCCCTTCACCAGCCCCGCGGCGATTGCCGACGAAAGCGTGCAGCCGGTGCCGTGAAGGTTTCCGGTGGCAATTCGCGCGGCGGAATAGCGGGCAACGTCGCCCTCCCCGATCAGCAGGTCGGCACTTTCTGCGCGATCGCCGTGGCCACCTTTGATAAGCACATTGCGCGCACCAAGGGCTAATATCTCGCGGGCCTGGATTTCCATTTCCTGCTCATTGCGCGCAAGCGAAGCGCCCGTGAGGACCGCCGCTTCAGGGAGATTTGGCGTCACGACAAGCGCGCGCGGAATGAGCTGCTCCCGCAGCAGGTTGACCGCATCCGACGTCAGGAGCCGGTCGCCGGAGGTCGCAACCATAACCGGATCGAGCACGATGTTCCGCGCGCGATTCTGCGCAAGCCCTTTCGCCACCGCTTCAATGGTTGACGCCTGCGACAGCATGCCGATTTTCACCGCCGCGATATCGAGATCGGAAAATACGGCATCAAACTGCGCCGCAATGAAAGCGGGCGGCACATCATGCACTGCGCTGACACCCTTTGTATTCTGTGCGGTCAGAGCCGTAATGATCGACGCGCCATAGATGCCCAGCGCAGCAAATGTTTTCAGATCGGCCTGGATGCCGGCGCCCCCGCTTGAATCGGAACCGGCAATGGTGACGGCTACGGCGGTCACGAACGCCCCCGCTCCGCGAGCGCGTTGTCGACCACCGCCCGCAATTCCTGTGCCGCCTTTTGCGGGTCGGCCGCCATGGACAAGGCAGAAATGACCGCAATGCCGTCGGCACCGGCAGCGACAACCTCGGCCGCATTGCCGGCGTTGATACCTGCGATGGCGCAAATCCGGTAGGCCGGTTTGCGCGCCCGGATCGCAGCGGCGATCTCCCGCAAGCCGGCAATGCCGATCGGCGCAGCCGTATTGTCCTTCGAGGTAGTCCCATAGATGCCGCCGATTGCAACATAATCGAGCAGTTCAAGCGGCGCGGCTTTGGCCTGCTCGACTGTCTTGACGCTCAGCCCGATGATCGCGCCACGGCCAAGCAGGAGCCGCGCATCGGCGGGCGCCAGGTCGTCCTGGCCGATATGCACGCCATCGGCCTCGGCCGCGAGCGCAACATCGACGCGGTCATTGATCAGCAGCGGAACACCCTTCGGCTCCAATACGTCGCGCAGGGCGCGCGCCTCCTCGACCATGGCGCGGGTCGACCCGTGCTTGTCGCGGAGCTGAACCAGGGTCGCGCTCCCGCCAATGCGTCGCGCGAGATCAGCAAGCGTCCGGCCGCCGGAAACCGCGGGGTCGATCAACGCATATAGCCTGAGATCAACGTCCATCATTTCACCTTTGCGCTCGCGACAAGCGTCGCCTCGTTGAGACCATGCAGCGTGTCGACAATAGCGACGGCAAAGCTCCCCGGCCCTGCGGCTCCTGCTCCGGCCAATTCGCCTGCAACGCCCATGATCGCAAGCGCGGACACAGCTGCGTGGAACGCGTCACGCTCGACCGCCAGGCAAGCCGCGACCAATGCGCTGCCGGCACAGCCCAAGGCGGTCACTTTCGCCATCAACGGATTGCCGTTGGCGATCGTCGCAATCTGCTCGCCGTCGGTGACAAGGTCGGTCTCGCCCGACAAGGCCACGACGGTCCGCTGAGATCGGGCGAAGCTCATGATGACATCGCGCGACGGCGCGTTGCCTGCCAGTGCGAAAAATTCAGCATGATTGAGGCGGACGACCGACGGCCCGAGGCCGATAAGTTCGAGTGCAAAAGCGGCGCGCGGCGGTGCGCGATCGACGAAGACCGGATCGAGCACCCAGGGCAATTGGTTACGGGTTGCCGTTGCGACGGCGAGCGACGCCGCCTCGCGGCGCTCCGCATCGAATGTTCCAAGATTGACCAAGAGTGCCTGCGCGCCGGCGACGAACGCGCCGACCTCCTCCGCCGAAAGCGTCATGGAGGGAACGCCCCCGGCCGCCAGCAGAACATTCGCCGTGAAATTCTGCGCAACGCCATTGGTGATGCAGTGGACGCGCGGCGCGAACATGCGCAAGCGCGCAAGAACGCCGGACGCGACTTGCGCCAGACCATTGCGCGATGCGGCTTGCGGACGATGCATCTCTGGTCCCTCCGCCGGCATGACCCGGATCAGGTTCGTTGGGTTGGCGATACGCCTCTCAGTCCGGCAGCAGCCGGACACCCCACGAGATTGCTGTCCAATAGGTAGTCCGCGCGCTTGCTCAAGGCAAGACTGCTTGCCATCAACCCCTGTTTTTGCTGGATTGCGGCGGTCCCGTGTGAACGGTTCGTCTGGCGACTGTAAGACCCTGACTCGACTTCCGGAGGCGCCCAATGACCCCCTTCTTCGTCCAGATCAAATGCGAATTGGGAAAATCATATCAGGTGGCCAATACGCTGGCCGAAGCCGAGATTGCCTCCGAGGTCTATTCGACCGCCGGCGACTATGACCTGCTCGTGAAATTCTACGTCGATGCGGGCACCGACATCGGCCATTTCGTCAACGAGAAGGTGCAGTGCATTCCCGGCATCAAGGACACGCATACCATCATCACCTTCAAGGCGTTTCAGGCCTAGCTGTGCGCTCACGCGCGAAAGCGGCATTTCGTGCCGAACGGCAACTGAGCGACCGCCGAGTTCGCCAGCGCGAGCTTTACCTCACTGCGTATTTGGCGTGGCAGCAGCCGCCAGGTTGATCTCCGCGATGGCGTGGCCGCCATAACTCCGGAAGCGAGTCGAGACGACAGTCAGCTTCTGATATTCTTTTGGCAGAATAGTCTTGAGCTTCGCGACATTAATCGCGCTTCGCAAAGCGGCATAAGCTTTCTGATTTATGTCGAGCTTTGCATGATCTAAATTCGCATTTGTGATCGTATCTTGCCCCTCCAGCTTAATTTCAGGCCGGGCAACTTTCAGCGCGACATTTGCACCGTCTTTTTTGACCAGCTGGATCGGCAGATTTCCACGGAATTGCTGGGTGCCGTCCATTTTCTTCTTAGTCATTGACCTCACGGTGTGAAGCACCGGAAGTTTCAACTTGATAAATCCAATTTTTTTTCGCCTCCACGCGACCTCGGATTTTGCAGGTCTGGCCCGACACGACCACACATCGACGTGACCCTGAACCGACATCATCAACTGGTCGTCAACCGGCCAGAGCGAACCGCTCTTGAGCGATACAACCGGACTCTGGCTTTCGGCGTGTCGCTTGTTGCAATTGGCTGTCGACAGCCCCAGCGTCTCCAGCAGCTTTGGGAACTTTCGCTGAAGGTCGATGAGATCCGCAAAAATTCTGGCATCTACCGGGCGCTCACTGTCGGACGAGTTGACCGTGATCCATGAGGTGGCGCTCACCGTAATCGGGATGCCATTTACATTGTTCGTTATCGCCACATTGTTCGTTATTGCACCCGGTCCGACTGCTACTTGGGCCGAAGCCTCCGTCGCGAGGCCGGCCGCGAGCAATACCGCCCAGAATAACGCCCTCATCTCCAGCCCCACAAAACTGAAAGACTGCTGCTGGTAACAGGATAACAGATTCCAGAATCTAGCGCCTGAGCCGTTTCATGTTACTCCACAGAAAACCGCATGCTGGTGAGATGATACCTCAGTGCGTTCTCCTGGGCTTTTTTGCGACAAAGACGCAATGCCCTGTCGACGACCCAGCGGATACATCCGAAGTGGCCGGCGATTAATCAGGCGAGAGTTGAAAGGACCATTCTGGAATCCAGAACACTCATTGACCGTCACAGCATTGCATCACGCCGCCTGCGGTGCACCTTCCGCCTCGCGTGCACGCTTGAGGCCGAGTTGACGCTCGCGCCAGATCACGAAAAGTCCCGCGCCTGCAACGATTGAAGCACCGAGATAGACCAAGGTCTCGGGCAGTTCGCCGAACAGCCAGTAGCCGAGCAATAGTGCCCACAGCATCGACGAATAGTCGAACGGCGCCACCACCGAGGCCGCGGCATAGCGGTAACTCTCGGTCAGCAGGATATGCGCGAAACCGCCAAAAACGCCGAGCGCAATGAGGCCCGTCAGCTCACGGGGCGTGGGTGAATGCCAGGCAAAGGGCAAAGTCAATGCACCCGCGATCGCGCACACCAGCGAAAAGTAGAAAACGATGGAAGACGTCGTTTCACTCTGCGTGAGCCGCCGCGTTTGTATGACGGTCCCGGCATTACAGACCGCGGAAATGAGCGCGAACACCGCGCCGGCGCCGGCTACCGCACCGCCGACAGTGGTGTAGCGGCCCAGATCGAGATGCGGAATCAGCATCACAATCACGCCAGCAAATCCGACGGCGACCGCCGACCAGCGATAGATGCGGACGCGTTCCTTGAGAATTATCGCCGCGAGCGCCACCGTTATGAGCGGCGAAGCAAAGGAAATTGCCGTCGCATCCGCCAGCGGCAGCCGCGTGAGCGCCGAAAAATTAGTGAACATCCCGCCGATGCTGAGCATCCCGCGGCCGAGCTGGCCGAGCGGCCGTTTGGTGCGGAGGGCGGAGGACAGTTCCCCGCGAATGGCATAGACAATCAGCACCGGCAGGATCGCAAACGCGCTCCGGAAGAAGACCATCTGGCCGACCGGCGCCACATCGCCCAATTGGCGGACCAGCGCGGACATGGCGGCAAACAAAAGTGCTGATATCAGTTTGAGGCCGATGGCCTTGAACGGGTGCATCGGGATGTCTCTACCACAGGCCCGGCCACGGTCGACTCGTCACGGCCACGCCTGTTGCGGGGACCTCACTCAGCGCGAAGGTGCCGGTAGCGACTTGAGATACACTGCCATGGCCTTGCGGTCGGCTTCGCTCAATTGCCTGGTGTTGGCCACGACATCCACCATCATCCCTCCGACACGGTCGGCATCCGGGGTTTCTCCGGTCTCGAGGACTTCGGCGAAATCTTCGACCTTCCAATCGTGCAGTTTGCCCTGCGTGATATCCGGAACGCCGCCCTGCCCCGTCGGGCTTTGGCCGCCGGTGAAGCGCCTGCTCGAAACGATCGCACCGAAAAAATTGCGCGGCGAATGACATTCGGCGCAGTGGCCGGGGCCATTTACGAGATAGCTGCCGCGCCGCCACTGCGCGGATTGCGTGAAATCCGGCTCGTATGCCTTCCTGTCGAGGAAGAGCCGCTTCCATACCCCGAGTGCCCGGCGAATATTGAATGGAAAACGCAAGTCGTGATCGCGTACACGGCCTGTGATCGCGGGCAAGGTCTTCAGATATGCGAACAGATCGCGCAGGTCGGAGATCCGCATGATGCGGTAGGAAGTATAGGGAAAAGCCGGATAGAGATGCTCGCCACCAGGCGAGGTGCCCTCCAGCATTGCGGTGAGAAATTGCGCTTCGTTCCAGCCGCCGATGCCATCCCTGATATCCGGGGAAATATTCGGCACGTAGAACACGCCAAACGAGGTATTGAGCGCTAGCCCGCCGCCAAGTCGTGTCTCGTCCTTCTGTTTCGGGGTCGCGTGACAGGACGAACAGCCGCCGATCAAAAACATCGTGCGGCCGTTGGCGATGTCGCGGGCACGCGCGGGTGTCAATGCGCTCGCAGGAATTGTCTCGGGGATCGTAAAATACCAGAATGCGGACGCACTGACGACGGCCGCGGCAACGACCAGTTTGAGGAGCATCCGGCTCGACTCGCTTCGATGAATTGAGACTAGCAATGAACGACGCGCTATGGCTGGAAACTTTTCCCTAACGGCGTGACGTTCGATATTCCTTGTGGCAGTTGTCGCATGCGTTTCCGATCGACGGAATGGCGGCACGCAATCCGGCGAGCGATGCTTTTGCCTTTACACGGTTTTCGGCCACGACTTTTCCGAACTCGGCAGCCTTGGCATCGAAATCTGCTTTCGTGATCCATATTTTCGACGCGGCACGCGTCTCCTGACCGATCTGGGAATTTCCCGGGAAAAGCTCGGGAAATTTCTTCGCGGTGTCTTCCCATTGCGCGAAGGCGGCGTCGACCTTGACCGGATCAAACGGCATTTGTCCGCGCATCATCCGCACGAGCGCGAGAGCATTTTCATCGTTTTCCTTCATCATCGCCTTGCGTGCGGCAATGGGGTCGGACTGGGCAATGACCGCGCCCACTCCGGCCGCGAGAAAAGCGACAGCAAGCGCCGCCGCGGCATCTCGTTTCATTGGAAAATTCTTTCGCCTCAAGGCAACCCCCCACGCAAACATTTGAACCGTAACGATTATTCCGGTCGGGCGATTGCTGCCTGTGTTCACGAATTCGTGATCGCGGGTCTAGGCCGGCTTGGCGCCCCGCGCGGCGTCGATCGCCTGCCAGATCCGGTGCGGCGTCGCCGGCATATCGATATGGCGGATTTGATGACTGCGCCAAAGCGCATCGACGATCGCGTTCATCACCGCCGGACACGAGCCGATCGACCCGGCTTCCCCGGCACCCTTCACGCCAAGCGGGTTGGTCTTGCAGGGGATGTTGCGCGTCTCGAAAACGAAGTCCGGCGCATCGCCGGCGCGCGGCATCGCGTAGTCCATGAAGCTGGCACTGAGAAGCTGACCGGACGCCGGGTCGTATACAGTGTTCTCCATCAGCGCCTGGCCGATGCCCTGCACTGCGCCGCCGTGGACCTGTCCCGCAAGCAGCAGCGGATTTAGCGTCGCGCCGAAATCGTCGACCACGACATAACGCAGGATGGCGGTGTTGCCGGTGTCTGGATCAATTTCGATTTCGGCAATGTGCGTCCCGTTAGGAAATGTTGCAGGCTCCACGCCGAATTCTTCCGACGCGCGCAACTTGTCAGGCGAAGCCTTTGGATGGGCTGCGAGGTCGGCAAATGAAACAAGCCGATCCGTTCCGGCTACACGCACCGCACCGCCGACAATCTCCAGATCGCCTATGCCCGCCTCCAGCGCATCCGACGCGAGCTCCTTGAGATGGTCGCCAAGCGTCTTTGCGGCGCGATCGACAGATACGCCCCCCACCGGAATAGAGCTCGACCCGCCGGTGCCGGCACCGGTTTTGATGCGATCGGTATCGCCCTGAATGACGCGCACGCGATCGGGCGGCAGATCGAGACGTTCCGCAATGAGTTGCGCATAGGATGTGGCATGACCTTGACCCGTCGACTGCGAGCCGATGAGCAAGGTGACCCCGCCATCGCGATCGAGATTGAGAGTCGCGGTCTCCGGACCATTGTTGCCGCAGGCTTCCACGTAAGTGGCAACTCCGATTCCGCGCAATTTTCCGGAACGCCTTGATTGTGCCGCGCGTTTGCTGAACCCGTCCCAGTCGGCAAGCTCCTGCGCGCGCGCGAGCCCGCCCGCAAAGTCACCCGAGTCGTAGACTTTTCCCGTCGGCGTCTTGTACGGCAGCGACCTGGGTTTGATCAGGTTTCTCCGGCGTATCGAATCCGAGGTGATGCCGAGGTCATGCGCCGCGGCATCAACAGCGCGTTCGATGAGATAAGACGCTTCCGGCCGTCCGGCGCCACGATAGGCATCGACCGGGACCGTGTTCGTATAGACCGCCCGCAGGCGCACATGCGCAGCGGGGATATCGTAGGAGCCGGTCGCCATGCCGACACCGAGCCACGGAATAAACGGTCCGTAGCACGACAGATAGGCACCCATGTCGGCGACAATATCGAGTTCGAGCGCGAGGAATCGCCCCTTGTCGTCGATCGCCAGCCGCGCGGTGGAAATATTGTCACGGCCGTGACTATCGGCGAGGAAGTGCTCGGAGCGTTCGCAGATCCATCGGACCGGCTTGCGCAATCGTTCGGCTGCGACGGCTGCCAGCGCATATTCTCGGTATGGAAAGGCCTTGGTCCCGAAACCGCCGCCGACATCGGGCGTAATGACCCGCATCTTCTCCGGCGGCAGATTCATCACGCTGCCACCGATGATATCGCGGATGAGATGACTGCCCTGGCTCCCGAGCGTGAGAGTGTACCGGTCACCGTCGTATTCCGCGATGACGCCACGGGTATCGAGATAATTCGTGACCAGCCGCTGGTTCACGATCGTCAACTCGCTTACGCGCGCGGCTTTGGCGAAGGCCTGCCTGGTCGCAGCCGCGTCGCCGGCCGACGTCTCGAATGCAAGATTTCCGGGCCTGTCAGGCCACACCAAGGGCGCGCCTGGCCGCAACGCATTGGCGGCGCCGACGACATGGGGCAACGGTTGCCAGTCGACCTCAATGGCTTCCGCCGCGTCCTTCGCCGCAGAAATAGTGTCGGCGACCACGAAGGCGACCGCATCGCCGACGTAACGCACGGTGTCCGTGGCGAGAATTGAATATGGAGGGACCTTGATATCGACGCCCGGGAGCACGCCGGGCGTCGGCAGCGGCCCGAGGTGACTGACGTCATCACCCGTCAGCAGGAGGCGCACCCCCGCAACGGATTTCGCCCGGTCGAGACTATGGATGCTGAAACGGGCATGCGCGTGCGGCGAACGCAGGACGACGGCGTGAAGCGTGGCCTCGGGCGAAATATCCGCAATATAACGCCCGGTTCCGCGCAGGAGCGGATCATCCTCCTTGCGCGTCAGCGGCTGGCCGAATCCGAATTTCATCGTCATCTGCCACCTCGAATATCACGAATTGCTATTGAGCGGAGCGCCGTTGGCGGCTGCGGCGGCGTGCCAGGTGCAGCGCGAGCCAGCGCGAAACGACGTAGAACACCGGCGTGAAGATCAGGCCGAAGACGGTGACGCCGATCATGCCGGAGAACACTGCGGTTCCCAGCGTCTGACGCAATTCGGCACCGGCACCGATCGCCCAGACCAGCGGCGAAACGCCCAGCACGAATGCAAAGGACGTCATCAAGATGGGCCGCAGCCGCAGATGCGCCGCCTCGACCGCCGCTTCGAAACGGTCGCGGCCTCCGTCCTCCAGCTGCTTGGCAAATTCGACGATCAGAATGGCATTCTTGGCCGCAAGGCCGATGAGCACGACGAAACCGACCTGGGTCAGAATATTGTTGTCCTGGCCGCGCAGCACCACGCCGATAATCGACGCGATCAGGCACATCGGCACGATCATGATCACGGCAAGCGGCAGCGTCAGGCTTTCGAACTGCGCCGCCAGCACCAGGAAGACGAACACCACTGCCAGCACGAACGCGAACGTGGCAGTGCTGCCGGCGCGGATTTGCTGGTAGGCGAGCGTGGTCCATTCGTAGGTGAAGCCCTGCGGCAGCGTCTGCGCAGCCAGCTGCTCCATGATCTTGATGGATTGGCCCTGGCTGTAACCCGGTGCGGCGGCCCCATCGAGTTCCGCGGCCGGATAGAGATTGTAGCGCGGCACGCGATACGGGCCGGTGACGGTGCGCACGGTCGTGAACGCGCCGAGCGGCACGGTATCACCGCTGCTGTTGCGCACCCGGATCTTGAGTACATCTTCGCTATTGCTGCGATCCTCACTGCGCGCCTGCGCGATGACCCGGTAGGTGCGGCCAAACAAGTTGAAGTCGTTGACATAGGACGAGCCGAGATAAATCTGCAGCGCGGCAAACACGTCCGGGATGCTAATGCCGAGTAGCTGCGCCTTGGTGCGGTCGATATCAAGATAAAGCTGCGGGGTCGTATTTTCGAACAGCGAGAACACCTGCTGGAGCCCGGGGGTCTGGGCCGCGCGCCCCATCATCGCGTAGACCGCGCCCTGAAGAGCCTGCGAGCCGCGGCCGGCGCGGTCTTCCACCATCATGCGGAAGCCGCCGGCATTGCCGATGCCGGATACAGGCGGCGGCGCTGCAACGAAAATCAGCCCGTCATGGATCGCCGACAGTTTCTGAAACAGCTGCCCCTGTATTGCGGCGGCCGATTGCCGTGCATCGGCTGCCCGTTTCTCGAACGGATCGAGCGTTACGAAGACTGCACCGGCATTGGGCGCATTGGTGAACGTCGCGCCGGAAAAGCCGACGATATTGACGGCATGTGCGATTCCGGGAATCGACAGCGCGATTTCGACCGCCTTGCGATTGACCTCGTCGGTGCGCGCAAGCGACGCCGCCGGCGGAAGCTGCGTGATGATGATGAGATAGCCGCGGTCGAGCTGCGGAATGAAGCCCACCGGAGTCTTACGGAACTCGTTTAGCCCGAACGCAATGACTCCGGCATAGACCAGCAACATCAACACGGCGATCCGCACGAGTTTTGCCGACAGTCTGCCGTAGCCGTGGGTGAGCTTGTCGAAATAGCGATTAAAGATGTTGAAGAAGCCATGGATCGGCTTGCTCCACCAATGCCCATCCTCGATGTCGCGGTGCGGCTTGAGCAGCAATGAGCACAGGGCCGGCGACAGCGTCAGCGAGACGATCAGCGAGATGATGGTGGCGCCCGCGATGGTCAGCGCGAATTGCCGGTAAAACTGCCCGGAAATGCCGGTGATAAAGGCCGAGGGTATAAACACCGACGACAGCACCAGCGCGATGGCGACCAGCGCCGCACCCACCTCGTCCATGCTCTTGACCGCCGCATCGTGGGGCGAAAGGCCGGCCTCGATATTGCGTTCGACGTTCTCCACCACCACGATTGCGTCATCCACGACGATACCGATCGCGAGCACAAGTCCGAACAGCGAGAGATTGTTGAGGGTGAAGCCGAACAGCGCCATGAAGAAGAACGTGCCGATGAGCGACACGGGAATGGCCACGATCGGTATGATCGCCGCGCGCCACGTCTGGAGGAAAAGAATGACCACCAGCACGACGAGGATGATCGCCTCGCCAATCGTCGATTCCACCGCGTCCACGGATTGCTGAATAAACTGCGTCGGGTTGTAGACGATGTCGTATTTGAGGCCGGGCGGGAAATGCTGCGCCAACTCGTCCATTGTGTTCTTGATGTTCTCGGCAGTCGACAGCGCATTCGATCCGGGCCTCTGGAAAATGCCAAGCGCGATGGCCGGGTCGCGGTCGAGATAGGAATTGGTCGAATAGTCCTGCGCGGCAAGCTCGATCTTTGCGATGTCCTTCATCCGCACGACGGCGTTGGCGGTCTGTTTGACGACAATGTTGCCGAATTCTTCGGTATTGCTCAGGCGGCCGAGGGTCTGCACGGAAATCTGGAAAGCGCCAGGCTTGTCCATTGGAGGCTGATTGAGCACGCCGGAAGCAACCTGCACATTCTGTCCTGCAAGCGCGGTCACCACGTCATTTGCGGTCAGCCCGAGCGACTGCAGCCTGTCGGGGTCGAGCCACGCACGCATCGCATAGTCCCGGCTGCCGAACACAATGATCGATCCCACACCTTCGACGCGCGTCA
>DASSIT010000114.1:0-38088 GCA_035691545.1 Pseudolabrys sp.
ATGAGCAGCGGCGTGCCTGCCATCTTTGCGACGAGGGCGGGCGTCACCGTGTTGGTGACGCCCGGTCCAAGCGTTACGGCGGCCACCCCCGGGATGCCGGTGAGGCGCGAAATCGCGTCCGCCATGAAACAGGCGCCGGCCTCATGGCGGGTATGGTGAAGGGGCAGGGCGTGTGTTGCGCAGGCGCTGTAGATGGAATTAAGCGGTCCGCCCGAAACCGAAAAGATCTGGCGAACGCCCTGCGCCTGCAAGGATTTGACGACAAGATCGCCGCCTTCAAAGCGATTGATTTGCCGCTCGCCCATGCTCAATACGCCCGCGCCTTGCCGCCATCGACGGACACCGCCGCGCCGGTCACGTAGGAAGCCGCGTCAGACACCAGCACGGCGGCCAGTTTTCCGAAATCTTCGGCGCGGCCCATGCGTCGCAGGGGGACTTCGTCAAGCCAGATGGCTTCCGCCGCCGCGCGGCTGATGCCTTTTTCCTTTTGCGTGGCGTCGATCAAGCTCACCATGCGATCGGTGTCGATCGGTCCGGGACAAAGCGTGTTGACCAGGATGTTGTCGTCTGCAAGTTCGACGGAGAGCGTCTTTGCGACGCCCGTGATCGCGAGCCGCGTGGCGTTCGACAAAACCATGCTCGGCTGCGCCGTTTTTACGCCAATGGTGGTGATGCAAAGGATACGCCCGCCGCCATTGGCCCGCATGGAGGGGATGACCTGCTGCATCAGGTCGATCACCGGCATCAGCGTCATGTCGAGGGCGGCACGCCAGGCATCACGGCTGATGCTGACGAATGGACCGGCCTCCGGTCCCGGCGTGTTCGCAATGAGGATGTCAATTCCGCCCCACCGTCGCACCACCTCCTCAACGCCACCGCGGATGCTCGATGGATCACAGAGGTCCATCGTCAACGGCAAGGTCTCGGTCGGTCCTGTTCGGGCGAGTGCTTCCGCCTCGCGCGTGAGACTTGCGGCACTGCGCGCCGTCATCGCAACTCGGGCGCCTTCCGCGGCCAGCGCACGCGCCGATGCCAAGCCGAGGCCGCGCGAGGCTGCGGTGACCAACGCTCGCTTGTTGCGGAGCCCAAGATCCATGCTCAATTCCGTGAGGCGCTTCTAGACAAATACGAATCTAGATAGCTTTGTCGACAACATCAATGCCCTTGTATACAATCATGCGAGGAGCGTCTCGATCCGGAGAAACGACGTGACCTTGCCTAAGATTCCCATTGTTCATGGCGATGACGAAATCTTCGATGGTGCGGACGGAGCGATGCAGGCCTTCGATCCGGCCACGGGGCAAGCCATTGCGCAATTTGCCTGTGCGGGCGAGACGGACACGGATTGCGTGGTGCGCGCCGCGCGCAAGGCATTCGACGAGGGCTCTTGGCGAAAGATGCGCCCGTTCGAGCGGGGCCGCATCATGCAGCGGATCGCAGACGGCATCATGGCCCGCCGCGAGGAGCTTGTACGCATGGAGTGCCGTGACAGTGGCAAGCCGCTGCGTGATGCGTATTGGGAAATTGATTGTGCGGCGCGTAATTTCGAATTCTACGGCGGTGCCGCCGACAAGCTGCAGGGCAGTTCGATCCCGCTCGGGAATGGCTGGATGGACTGGACGATCCGTGAGGCGGTCGGTGTCAGCCTGCACATTGTCCCGTGGAACTACCCGTTTCAGCTCATCGCGCGCGGGGTGGCGCCGGCACTGGCGGCGGGCTGCTCGGTGATCATCAAGCCGTCCGAGGAAACTCCGACGACCGCCTACGAATTCGTGAAAATCTGCCGTTCGGCAGGATTGCCGCCGGGGCAGGTCAACCTTGCGCCAGGCCGCGGCTCGGTTGCCGGCGAATTGCTGGCGCGTCACCGGGGCGTTGACCAGATCACTTTCACCGGTTCGGTGGCGACCGGTCAAAAGGTCCTCGCTGCCGCCGCAACGCATACAATTCCGTGCTCGATGGAACTTGGCGGAAAGTCGCCGCAAATCCTGTTTGCCGATGCGAACATTGACGCTGCGCTCGACATCATCGCAGGCGCAGCCTTCCTTCACTGCGGACAGGTATGCAATGCCGGCACACGGCTGCTTGTCGAGCGGCGCATTCACAACCAGGCCGTCAATGCCCTGCTGGCAAAGGCGCGCGCGCTCAAGCTCGGCAAAGGACTGGACGACCCTGGCATGGGGCCGCTTATCAACAAGACTCAGAAGGCCAAGGTACAGAACTACTACGATCTTGCCTCGAAAGAAGGCGACTTGCTCCTTGGCAGCGATCTGCCGTCCGACCCGGCGCTCCAGGAGGGTAATTTTGTGCGCCCGGCGCTGGTCACGAATGCCTCAAACGCCGCGCGCGTGGCGCGCGAAGAGATATTTGGACCGATCCTGACGGTGATACCATTCGACGATATATCGGATGCGATCGAGATTGCCAACGATTCCCCCTTCGGTCTGGTCGCGGGCGTGCATACGAAAAATATCGATGCCGCCCTGCAGATGAGCGAGAAGCTGCGGGTCGGGCAGGTCTGGATCAACTCGTTCTGGGTTGGGCTCGACGTTGAGTTTCCGTTCGGCGGTTTCAAGCAAAGCGGGTTCGGGCGTGAAAAAGGCCTTGAAGCACTGACCGCTTACCAGCAGATCAAGAACGTCTGCGTGAATTTCCCCGCATCCTGACGCGGCTCCTCAAGTAGCTTGAGGCTGCGAAGACTGCTTGGATTTGATGAGATCCCACACGCGATTAGGCGTAATCGGCGTTTCCTGGATGGCCACGCCCAGCGCATTGGATATCGCATTCGCGATCGCCGCAGCCGGGCCGATGGCGCCGCCTTCGCCCAGGCCTTTCATCCCGAGCGGCGTCACCGCTGAGGGTGTTTCAATGTGGTGGACCTCGATATCGGGCAAGGACGGCGCGTTCGGCATCAGGTAGTCGGCGAAGTTAGTCGTCAGCGGCTGCCCGTCCTTATCATAGATGAAATGTTCCCAAAGAGCCGAGCCGATACCCTGGACGACGCCGCCACGCACCTGGCCGTCCACGATCATCGGATTGACGATGGTGCCGCAGTCTTCGACCACCACGAAACGCGTGAGTTTGATGCCCCCCGTTGTCATGTCGATATCGACCACGGCGGCGTGCACGGCGTTGGTATAGCTGCCGTCCGGCGGGCCGTCGACAAACGAGATTGCCACTAGCCCCGGTTCCATTCCGGCCGGGAGGTTTTCGACATTGCGCTGGGCCCAACGTGCAAGCGACGAGATCGGAATCGCGCGTGACGCATCGCCGGCGATACGGGCATGGTGATCGGCGAGTTCGATCGTCTCGGGCTTCGTCTGCAGATGTTGCGCGGCAATGGCGATCAGTTTACCGCGGAGGATTCCCGCCGCCCGATGCGCCGCACCGCCTCCAAGAGTAATACCACGGCTGCCCCAGGTTCCGACTGAGTATGGCGAGGTCACCGTATTGCCGTGCCGCACGATCACGTCCTGAGGCGCAATTCCCAACTGGTCGGCGACAAGTTGAGCAAATGTGGTCTCGTGCCCTTGGCCGTGGCACTGCACGCCGGTGTCGACCGTCACCTTGCCGTCCGGATGCATTTCGACTTTGGCGGACTCGTAGCCGGTTTCGATCGGCGAACGGCGGCGGATGAAATCCGGCGTGCCGTGCGCAGTCTGCTCCAGGAACAACGCTATTCCGACCCCGGTTCGAATCTCAGGCCGTTCCGGATTGCGCGCGCGCGCAATGTCAGGCGCGAGAAGCTCGCGCACTTTCTTCATGCTCTGCGCGTACGACCCTTCGTCATATGTGTAGCCGAGCACGTTCTTATACGGAAATTTCTGGATCAGGTTCCGTTCACGCAATTCAAATGGATCGATATCGAGTTCGATCGCGATTTCATCCATCAAGCGTTCTTGCGAGAATACGGCTGCGGGACGGCCGACGCCGCGGTAAGTGCCGAGCGGGCACTTATTCGTCGCAACAGCACGGTAAGTCGCCTCGTATGCTGCAAGATCGTAGGGGCCGGGCATGACCTTCGCGACCATGCCGGGATCGCTTCCGGCCGTGAATGGCCAAACTGAATAGGCACCCACGTCGGCGGTGATGTCGGCTTTCAGTCCGAGCACCTTTCCTTCGGCTGATACGTAGGCTTCAAGAGTATGAATGTGCTCGCGCGCGTGAATGCTGGCGATAAGATGCTCGCGCCGGTCTTCGATCCATTTGACGGGCCGCCGTGTGCGGATGGCAAGCCATGCCGCCAGCACTTCCTCGCCGAATACATGTCCCTTGACGCCAAAGCCGCCGCCGACTTCCGGCGCGATGACCTGGACCTGGTTTTCGGGCCACTTAAGCTCTTCGGCCAGATAGGTCCGCAGCAGATGCGGGATTTGCGTCGATGACCAGACCGAGAGGATACGCCCTGTCGAGTCGAGGGTCGCGATGACACCGCGGCACTCCATCGGAACGCCGGCTTGCCGCTGATTGCGATAGGTGCGGCGGACGATATGGCGGGCCTGGCTGCGCGCCGCATCGATGTCGCCACCCTTGCGCGTCTGCTCCACGAACAGATTGTTCCGCCAGGCGTCGAACAGCCGGGGGGCATCGGTTGCGGTCGCTGCTTCAACATCTGCGAGGACGGGAAGCGGTTCATAGTCGACGAAAACCCGCTCGGCTGCGTCCTCCGCAGCATAGGGGTCATCGGTGAGTACCGCAGCAATCGCTTCACCGACAAACCGGACGCGCCCCTGGGCAAGAAGAGGCTGGGTAAAACTTTGCACGCCCGGAAGGTCGGCGACGGCGCGAATGCCGAGGCTGCCGGTATCCGCGCCGGTAAAGACGAGTGCGTGCGAAAAGACGTCCTGCAGTGCCGATGTATCGACACTGACAATTTTTGCGTGCGCAAGCTCAGACCGGACCAGACGGACGTGCATCATTCCGGGAAGCGCAAGGTCGTCGATGTAACGGGCCTGGCCGGTGATCAAGCGCGGATCTTCCAGCCGCGTGATGCGCGCCCCGACATAGCGTGGCTGTTCTGCTGCTCGGCTAGGCATCGGCGCCTTCCTTGCGCGCTGCAATCGCGCGCCGAACCGACGCAACGATACTATGGTACCCGGTACAGCGGCAGATGTTGCCTGACATCGCCTGCCGGATTTCCTCATCGGTCGGTTCGTCCGCACGCTCGATGAACGGTGCAAGCGCCATGATGAATCCGGGCGTGCAATAGCCGCATTGTAGTCCGTGTTCAGCGATGAAAGCCTGCTGAAGCGGATGGAGGGTATCGCCTGCCGCCATGCCTTCGATCGTTACAATGTCCATGCCGTCGCACTGGGCCGCGAAGGCAAGACACGAGAGCCGCGGTTCGCCATTGACATGCACGGTGCAGCATCCGCAGGCGCCATGCGAGCAGCCGAAGTGTACGCCATAGCAGCCGAAATCGTGCCGCAGCACGTCGGCAAGCAAGCGGCGGGGCTCGACCGTCAAAGTCTTGCTCACGCCGTTGACGGTGAGGGTAACGGCTTTCACGCGGTCGCTCCCGCACGTTCATAGGCGCAGAGCAGCGCGCGCCGCGTGAATTCGGCCAGCAAATGCCTGCGATAGTCGGCAGTGGCACGAATGTCGCTGTAGCAGCGTTGCGCTGCCGCTGCATCCGCGCCGGCTTTCGTGGCGACTGAATTCGTGATTGAAATGCCGACCAGGCTTGCCTCGACGGCTTGCACGCGCACCGGCACGGAGTCGGCGCCGAGAAGCATAATGCGCGCTGTGGTGACGCGATCTCCCTTGCGCTCGACGATGGCGCCGACGGCCGCCACCGCGAAGTCGCCTTCGCGCTCTGCAAGCTCCAGAAAACTTGCGCCCCAGGTGCCGGCGGGAACCTGGAAGTGCAGCGCCGTTATCATTTCATCCGGCTTGAGGCTGGTACTGAAGGCGCCGCGAAATAATTCATGCGCTGGAACCGGCCTGATGCCGCTTTGCGAAGTCGCTTCGACGTGTCCATCCATGAGCGACAGCAGGCCTGGAATTTCGGCGGTCGGATCGGCATTGGCCGCGCTGCCGCCGGCGGTACCGTGTCTGCGAATTGTCGGGTGTGCGATGTAGCGTGCCGCTTCGGCAAAAATTGGGGCTGCCTTCCTCAACTCCGGGCTATCGATGAGCTCGCAGTGGCGCGTAAGGGCGCCGATGCGAACACTGCGCGCGCCGATAGAAATACTGTTCAACGGCAACCGCCCGACGTCGATTAGCGTGGCGGGCCGCGCCAGCCGAAGGTTCATCATGGGGATAAGGCTCTGCCCGCCGGCCAAAAGCCGGGCCTCTTCGCCGCGATCGGCCAGAAGGGCGCAGGCGTGCTCGACCGTTTCGGCCCGCATATATTCGAACGGACAAGGCTTCATCGCTGGTGCCGGCTGGTCTGCGTCGGGTTGCAACAGGGCACGGCCTTCCCGGGAGGGCGGGTGCCCGTAGTTTGACAATACATAAGCGTGGCAATCGTATGCAAGATAGGTACTATTGTCGACAACTGCCGGATGACGCAGACTGAGGCCGCGAGCCAAATCTGCGCGAGCAGCGCCTGCGAGCAAGGCGCAAGTGTGCAAGAAGACGTCGTGCGCAAGCGCGCGTCGCGGACAGGGGAGTATAAAATGAAACGGCTATTGATCGCGTTCTTCGCGCTTGCGCTGGGCTTTCCGGCCCAAGCACAAGACAAACTCGTCGTGAGCATTTGGGGCGGCAGCTGGCGCGACCTCGTCGCCGAGACTGTTGCAAAGAAGTTCACGCAGGAGACCGGCGTCCCGGTCGAATTTATTACCGGCGGCACCATCGACCGGCTCAACAAGGCAAAATTGACCAAGGACAATCCCGAAAGCGACATCACTTTTACGACGTCCCATGTCGGCTGGCTCTATGCCAATGACGGGCTGTTCGAGAAGCTTGATCTTGCAAAGATTCCGAACGCCAAGAATCTCGCCGATGAGGCGCGCATCAGCCCCTTTCACCTCGGCAGCTGGGCCTACATTTACACGATTGGCTATCGCGCCGACCTGCTCAAGGGCGTGAAATTCGAAAGCTGGAACGACCTTTGGAATCCGGCGCTGAAAGGCAAGCTGGCTGCACCGGACTTTGACCCGAGCCACATCATCGTAGTGTCCGCGATCCTGTCGGGAGGTGATGCGGCGCATTGGGAGAAAGGCCAGGACAAGCTCAAGGCGCTTAAGCCGAACTTCAAGGCTTTCTACACCAATGACGCCAACAGCCAGCAACTGCTCGCAACCGGCGAAACACCGGTGCAGGTCGTGCTGTCGATGAACGCCTATTACATGATCGGCCAAGGTGTCCCAATAACGGTAGTAATTCCGAAAGAAGGTGGCGTGCTCGGGGTCGACACCGTGGCGATCATGAAGGGGTCCAAAAAGGCAGAGCTCGGCTATAAATTCATCAATGCCCTGTATGATCCCGTGGTCCAGGCGGAAATTGCAAAGCTGAAGAAGGGCAGCCCGGCAGTGCTCAATGCAAAGCTTGATCCGGAAATTGCGAAGCTCCCCGGCGTTTTCACGACCGCCGCACAGTGGAAGAAACAAATCAATATCGACGCCAAGCTGCGAGCTGAAAAAACTGCGGAATGGCGCAAGTGGTTTGCCGAAAATATCATGAACTGACGCGAAAAGGCCGCGGGCCCACGCGCCCGCGGCCATCATGGTCCGGCTGTGACCAACCAACCTTATTTACGCACCTTCGTTACGCCAGCCGCGCTCTGCGCCCTCGCATTTGTCGTCGCGATGGCTGCAGTTCTGCAATACAGCGTCCGTGCCTATATCCCCGGCTCATTGGAGCCCGGCGGGCTTACACTTGCCAATTTTACGGCCTTGCTGAAACCGCTTTACGCGCGCGTGTTTCTCGATACGGTATGGATCTGCTTTCTGACCGCATTTTGCACGTTGATAGTCGGCTATCCGCTCGCCTATGCGCTGGTTAACGTCAGAAATCCGATTGCAAAATCGATCGTCCTTATCACCGTCGTGACGCCATTGTTCCTCGGCGAGGTCGTGCGCACTTATTCCTGGATCATCGTTCTCGGTAACAATGGCTTCATCAATTCGGTGCTGCTCAAGCTGGGCGTAATCGAGCAGCCTATCCAGTTCATGTTCACGACCTTCGGCGTGGTTATTGCGCTGGTGCACGTGACGATGCCGGTCATGGTGATCATGCTTGCGGCCGCCCTGGCGCACATCGACCGCGACTACCAGAAAGCCGCCGAAAGCCTCGGCGCCGGGCCGGTGAGGGCATTCCTGACGGTGACATTGCCGCTGTCGATGCCGGGGATAATCGCCGGCGTGACGACGGCTTTCGCCTGGACATTCAGCGCCTTCGCGACGCCGCAGCTCATCGGCGGCGGGCGCGTCAATATGGTGTCGAACCTTGTCTACCAGCTCGGCTTTGCGAGCTTCAATTTCCCCTTCGCTGCGAGCCTGTGTGTCGCCGGCTTGGCGCTCACGCTCGTCGTTCTGTCTGCGCTGCGTCTTGCCGCGCGGCCGCTTGAAAAGATTGGCCCGCACTGACATGCCACGCTCGGCCTATCAGAGACTGCTCGGCGTTCTTGGCGGGTCCGTCGTGATTGCAATCCTTGGGTTTCTGGTGCTTCCGGCCGTCGTCGTGACGATTGCCGCCTTCAACGATAAGGCGCTGCTGTCATTTCCGCCGCAGGGCCTGTCGTGGCGGTGGTTCGCGCATGCGCTCGCATATCAGGATTTTCGCCAGGGATTTCGCAATGGCGTCATTGTAACAATGTGGAGTTCGACGGCCGCCCTGTTTGTCGGTGCCGCATTTGCGATTGCCCTCGATCGGTACCGGTTTCGCTTAAAGAACGTAATTGAAGGCGTGCTTGTGTCACCGCTGTTCATTCCGCATTTTACAGTCGGCCTTGGCTTTCTGATCCTCGCCGCGCAGATTGGCGCAGCCAACACATATACGGTTGTAATCGTCTGCCACGTCATCCTCGTTCTGCCGTTCGTGTTGCGCAGCGTTTATGTGTCATTGCGGAATCTCGATCCTCGTTTCGAATTGGCGGCGGCAAGCCTCGGCGCCCCGCCGCATCGGGTCCTGATGACAGTAACGTTGCCCCTGCTGCTGCCGGGCCTAGTCAGTGGCTGGCTCTTTGCCGCAATACTGTCCTTCAATGAATTCACGGCGTCGCTGTTTGTTACTGCACAGCGGACCCAGACGCTGCCGGTAGCGATGTATAATTATGTGCGCGAATACGCCGATCCGTCGATGGCCGCGCTTTCCGTGATGTACATCGTCGCCACAGCAGCTCTGCTTACATTCGCCAATGCGTTTCTTGGACTTGGTAAGGTTCTGAATGTTGAACAAAGCCGTTGATAGCGGTCAGCAAGTCCCGCCGCCTGGCCACGACGATGATATTGCCGTGCGCTTTGACTCCGTCCTCAAACGCTTCGGCGACATCGTCGCGTTGCACGAAGTTTCGCTGCCGATCAGGCGCGGCGAGTTCATGACTTTGCTCGGCCCGTCGGGCTGCGGAAAGACTACGCTGCTCAATTTGGTCGCCGGCTTTTTCAGCCCGGATGGCGGCAAAATTCTCGTCGATGGCGAGCTGGTTAACGATGTGCCGACCTACAGGCGCGAAATCGGCATGATGTTTCAGAACTACGCGCTGTTTCCGCATATGACGGTAGCAGCCAACGTGGCCTATGGCCTCAAGATGCGCCGGCTGCCCCGGCGAGAGATCGCGCACCGGGTGAGGGACACACTGGCGCTGGTAAAACTTACGGGAATGGAAGACCGTAGGCCGCGTCAACTGTCGGGCGGTCAGCAGCAACGCGTCGCCCTTGCGCGTGCGCTCGTGATCAATCCGAAGGTGCTGCTTCTCGATGAGCCCTTTTCGGCCCTGGATAGAAACCTGCGCGCGTCAATGCAGGTTGAATTGCGTGAGATTCAGCGCAAGCTCGGTGTCACGACGATCTTTGTCACCCACGACCAAGGCGAGGCGTTGAGCCTGTCCGATCGAATTGCCGTCATGTCGGAAGGGCGGATTCGACAGGTCGGCACGCCGTCGGAAATCTACACGGTACCCTGTGAGCGCTTTGTCGCCTCGTTTGTCGGCGACGCGAATGTGATGCGCGGCCGCCTCGAACGTATCGACGGCTCGGACGCAATCGTGACGTTGGGCCGCATACAGGTGAGGGTGCCGGCCGCGCCGCTGGCGGGAATGTCACCATTGGAGCCGGTCGATTTGTTCTTGCGCCCGGAGCAACTGCAGGTTTCTGATTCGACCGGGGCCGCGGCGGCGCTCGGCACGACGGCTGCGCATGTATTTCAGGGCGGGCACGTCGACTTGTACGTAGACTGCTCCGACTGCATGTCGGGACGGTTGTTGGTCCGTCTCCCCGGACACGAAGCCGCGATGCATTGGCCCGTAGGGTCGCGGATCGATATATCCATTAATTCGAAGAATGTGGTCGCTTTTCCGGTCGCATGACCCATCCAGCCGGCCGCGCACATGCGCGACCGGCCATGGCACGATTATTATGTGGCCTTTGGCAGATATTTCTTTGAACGTTCTTCGGTCGCTTTCCATTCAGCGTCGCTGAGTTTCACGTTTCCAACGAACTTGTTCGTGTACATCGTGTCGGTCTTTGGCAATGATTTGACGCCCATGTAGGTCGCGACCGTCTCGGCAGTCTGCTGCACCAGGGTAGGATCCATGTAGCCGAGCCCGTTGTTTTTGAATGCCGGGACCATGCCGAGCGCCGTGCTGACGGCCTGACCGAACTCGATCACTTTCTGATTGGTGACGCTCCCGCCCTTGAACTCCTTGACGATATCGAGATGCGTTTGCGCGGACTTTTCAGGATTGAGATATACGTATTTCAATCCCTCCATCAGTCCTTCCATGAAATCCTTGCAGAGTTCAGGCTTCTTCTCGATGGTCGAGCGTTTGCAGGCAACGACGTTGCTCAGCATCTTGATTCCATAGTCCGCATACAGGATGCCGTTGATCTCCATCCCCTGTGCCCACAGGCTCGGCGCGATGCTGCCGAAGAAATTGCCTTCCGCCTTAACCTGTTTTTCGGCCAAAGCTTTGATCAGCGCGGCTGCGTCCATCGTGACCTTGTTGACCTTGCTGTCGTCGATGCCGGTGGCTTTGACGAAAGCGGGCCATAGCTGAAAGTCGCCGCTGCCGACGTCGAAGGCGACCGTCTGGCCCTCGAGGTCCTTTGGCTTAACAATATTGAATTCCTTCAGCGAAAAGATACCGACGGGGGAGATCGGCCATATGCCGGCAACCGCAACCAGATCGAGGCCTCGTCCCGCGCAATTCATCATTACCGCAAGGTCGAGAATGCCGAAGTCATACTGGCCTTGGTCGACCGGTACGCAGACCTTGCCTGATCCGAAACCCCGGTCGATTGTGACATCGAGGCCGCGCTTCTCCCAGAACCCCATTGCTTTCGCAATGAAGGCATAGCTGAACGTGCCGAGTGGAAGCCACGGCAAGGTGAGCTTCACCTGAGTGGCCGCACGCGCGATCGAAGGAGCGTAAATCCCCATTGCTCCGCTTGCGCCGGCGGCTCCCGCCAGCGCCACGAATGAACGTCGATTTAGACGAGACATTTGTATTCCTCCTCTCCGGTTGTTTTTTTTCCCATTCCTTGCCACTTGGCGTCGTCATGTTCGCGCCGCCAGATTCGCGAACAGGTCGAGCTTGCACGGAAGTTGCGTCACAAGATTGCGCGCAAGCATGACGTGGATACCGCGATTTCCGTTGACGAACTGAGTGACGCGCATGTCGGCGGCGACACTGCAGAAGCGATAGGCGTCATGGAATGCCATCCCATAAAAGCGTTCGAGTAAGTCAATCATGCTTCGCATCGCGATGCGCGCAGCATCGTCCAGGTCTTCATGGAATGCCATGGTCATGAGGTGCTCAGGGGTCACCGCGACCGGCAATTCGAGCGTGAAGTCAGCACGCCGCGACAACCGGAAGTGCCCGTCGAGGCTGGTTTCAATCGCGGTCTGGTTGATCTCACCGTCTCCTTGCGCGGCGTGCCCATCACCGGCGCTGAAAAGCGCGCCTTCGACCCATATCGGAAGGAAGAGGCGCGTACCTGCCACTAATTCCTTATTATCGATGTTGCCGCCGTGTTTGTTGGGCGGGCGGCTGTCGAGACGCCCCCAAGCTTCCGGGGGCGCAACGCACATTTGCCCAAAGAAGGGCCGGGCAGGCACCCGCAGCCCCGGCGCAATTTCGGCGAGGCCGGTCTCGAGATTGATCGGGATAATCGTCGTCTTCTGCATGGGCGTTTCGTAGCCGAACATGCCTTTCAGCGGGCTGATGACGTTGAAGCCATAGGGCTGCGTCATGCGGATATCGATGATATCGACTTGCAGGACATCGCCCGGCCTTGCGCCTCTCACGGCGATCGGTCCGGTGAGGATGTGCGGTCCGGTACCACGCTGCGCGCGAGCATGGATGTCTTTAATTTGTGCGGGCAGCCATTCTGCGGGCACATCATGACTAGGGTCTGCTGAAACCGCGCTGATGAGGATTTCCTCGCCGCTTTCGATCGTCAAGATCGGCGCCAGCGTGGCGTCATGAAAGCCAAAATGAACGGTATCGAAGCGGGCGGCTACTTTTTTCATTGCTCTTTCCCCTTGCCTCGACGGCCCATTAGCCGCCGGCGATCCCGCCGATGTCGCTCGACGATTGCCAATAGACGGAGTGTTGCTCCGCCAGCGCGATCAAGCCGTAAAGCACGAGGCCGCTGATGCTGAGGACCGTGATCGCGGCCATCATCAGCGGCGTATCGAGCAGTCCGCCGGCGAGCTTGATCAGATAGCCGATGCCTTCTTGCGAGGCGACGAATTCCGAGACGATAACGCCGATGATCGCGAGCGTGATGGATATCTTCATGCCGCTGAAAATGTAGGGGAGAGCGTTGGGCATCCGAATTTTCCAGAATATTTGCCAGCGGCTTCCCATAAAAGTGCGAGCCATCCGGTGAATATCTTCGTCGATTGACTGGAAGCCGAGTGCCGAATTGATCGTCATTGGGAAGAACGCAATGAGGAACGCAAGCAGGAGGCTCGACATCGTTCCCGTTCCGAACCAGACGATGAACAATGGGGCAATGGAAATTTTGGGAACCACCTGCGAGACGACAATAATCGGATAAAAAGTTCTCCGTAAAATGGACGAATAGGTAATCACTACCGCCACCAGGATTCCGCCTATGACCGACAGCGCGAAACCAAGCACGGTGAGGTAAAGCGACGGCCATAGATGGGCCAGAAGCAGTTCGCGGCGGGCGATAACCGCTTCGATTATTTCCGAGGGCGGTGGCAGGATGATACTGCGGATTCCGAGTCCGCGGACCGCGGCCTCCCAGAGCCCGAGCAGCACTAGACTGATTCCGACCGGCCAGCCTAATTCGCCGGCAGATTTTCGTAATCTACTGAGCATGGCTCGCCTCGATGGATTTCCGCAGATGGCGGACGTGCTGGTTGAAAGGTTCGCTTTCCATCATCGCGATCTCGCGCGGGCGCGGCAGGTCAATCTTGAGATCCTCGATGATCATGGCCGGACGGCGACCCATCACCAGGACACGGTCCGACAGGAAGGCGGCTTCACGGATGCTGTGCGTAACGAAAATCACCGTCTTCCGGTTGGCCTGCCATATACGCAGCAATTCAACGCCCATCTCGTCACGGGTAATGGCGTCCAAGGCGCTGAATGGCTCATCCATGAGTAGGATGCTCGGATCGTGAATCAGCGCGCGGCAAATCGAGGCTCGCTGGCGCATGCCGCCCGAAAGCTGGCGCGGAAGATGATTGGCGAAGTCATCGATTTTCGCCATTGCAAGCAGGGCCATCGCGCGATGTTCGTACTGCGCGCGCGGAAGCTTGAGAAGCTCGATGGGGAATAACACGTTGTCGAGCACCGTGCGCCAGGGCAGTAGTACCGGCTGCTGAAACACGACGCCAATCTCGGGGCGCGGGCCTGTAACCGGCGAACCATTAATTGAAATCGTACCATCACTCGGTGCAATGAGGCCGGCGACCATCATAAGCAATGTACTTTTGCCGCATCCGCTCGGGCCGAGCACGCTCACGAATTCATTCGCGGAAACGTCAAGCGATACGTTTCGAATTGCCTCGAGTTCGCGAAAGCTCTTGCGCACGCCGCTGACACGCAGAACCGGCGCGGTTGTGCTTTGATCGGGACCGGCGCTCATCGGCACACTGGACAATGTCGCGGCTCGCATGACGGAAGCCTACGCGCACACGCCGGAGGAGGCCGGCGATTGTTGCTATAATCAGGACATTAGTATCTTATACTGAAGGCCGTTCAAAGGAAAAGCTCTGCGAGGCGAGATGTCTGCGAAGTTGCAAATCACGATGGCGGGCGGCCGATACGATCGCACGCGGGCATTGATAGACGGCTCCGTCCAGCCCGAAGGACTTGATCTCGAATATATCGAGATGCGGATCGAAGAGGTTTTCTGGAGGATGCTCCGCTATGCGGAGTTCGACGTCGCCGAATGCTCGCTTGCCTACTATCTCATTTCAAAATCGCGCGGCGGGCCTGATTTCGTCGCTGTCCCATTATTTCCATCACGCTGTTTTCGCCATGGCTTCATCTTCATCAACCGCAAGTCGGGCATAAAGCGGCCGCAGGATTTGCGCGGTAAAACCATGGGCGTGCCGGAGTATTCGATGACGGCGGCGCTGTGGCTTCGTGCAATGTTTGAGCACGATTATGGCGTGCCGCCGAACGCGATCCGCTGGCGGACCGGCGGCATCGAGGAGGCGAACAGGGCCGACCGGATGAGCGTTCGCGTCGATGCCGACGTGGAGATTGAGCAGATTCCAGACGGCAAGTGCCTGAATGGAATGCTGGAAAGTGGGGAAATCGACGCACTTATTGGCCCGCGGATTCCATCCAGTTATCGCAACAAGCACCCCGATGTAACGCGGCTTTTCCCAGACTATAAAACCGACGAGCACGCCTACTATAAAAAAGTCGGCTTTGTGCCGATCATGCACACGGTGGTCATGAAGCGTGCCTTGTACGAACGGGCGCCCTGGGTCGCGCAGAGTCTATTCAAGGCGTTCCGAGAGAGCACCAAGCGTTGCTACGATATGATGCTGGATATTAACGCGATTCCTTACAGCCTTCCCTGGTTTCTGCCGGCGCTCGAGGAGACAATCGCGGTATTCGGGCAGGATTTCTGGCCGGAAGGCCTCGAAGCGAATTGGCGTAACGTCGAAACGCTTATGCGTTATGCGAAGGAGCAGGGATTGATCGACCGTCTGTTCAAGCCCGAAGAAATATTTGCGCCAAATACATTGACGGAATTCAAGATCTAGTCCGCGCGGTTCAATTCCTGCGGGTTCCGAACAGTGCGGCGATCACGTATTTTAGTCGCGCCCAGATGACTTGCCGTACCAATGACCCCATCTGAAGTGGCGCCTCGGCGGATGAATCGTCAGTCGCTGTGCCGGTCAAGCGCGCTTCGAGATTGCGCGCGAAGGTTTCCGTGAGACGCGCGACCAGGTCTTCGACGATGGCGCCGCGGCCGAATTGGGCCAGGGGGCCGACAAGCAAGGCTCTTATCGACAGGTTAACCCGTGTCCCGCCGTCGGGCGTCGCGTCCAGAATATATTCGACCTCGCCGGCAGCGCGTGAGCCGCCGGACTGGTCTCGGCCGGCGCCGAGGATGACGCCGCGCTGTACCCGGTCGTCGCGCTCGATCCGTGCCCGGCCTGCGAAATTTGCAGTGATTGGTCCCAATTTAACCGACATCTGTCCTTCGACCTGGTCGCCGGCCTGCGGGTGTGTGAGACGAGCGCCAGGCATGCACGGCACTACGCGCTTTACGTCGCCAAAAAAGAACCAGACTTCCGCCGGTGGTCGGGACACCGTGAATGATTGTCGGATTTCGACATTGGGTTGTCGGCCGCGTAAACCAAAGGAGGTTTCAGTTGTCGTCTCTTGCTGATGGGCCCGCAATGCAGCCGAAGCTTCCGAAGCGCGATTATCTGAGAATTGGGGGCGCCGCGCGCCCACTGGACCAATCGGCCCCGGTTCATAGGTCGCATTCGGGATTTCGCCGCGCCGTCGCTCTTCGAGCACCCTCTTGACGGCGCGCACGATGCCGACATAGCCGGTGCAGCGGCAGAGGTTACCGCTCAGTTCGGTGCGAATGCGTGCTTGGTCAGCGTCGGGCAGTCGCAGCACAATATCGCGCGCGGTCACCAGCATGCCCGGCGTGCAATATCCGCATTGCAGAGCGTGTTCTTCCGAAAATGCGCGGCGGAGCGACACCATAACCGGGTCGTCATCCAGACCCTCTACGGTTCGTATGGTCGCGCCGCTGCACATGACGGCAAAAGTGATGCAGGAACGGGCTGGCTGGCCATCGATCAGCACCGTGCAGGCACCGCAAGCGCCTTGCTCGCAGCGCAGGTGCGTCCCAGTAAGATTCTGGTGTTCGCGCAGGAAGTCCGCCAGATGGAGACGCGGCGCGACGTCCGCGGAAATCTCGCGCTCGTTCACCGTGATGTGGATGGTAGTCATGCGGCCGCCTGATCATAGGCGCGCTTGAGCGCAGCAAGCTTCTGCCGGCGGCCGATGCGGTCGGTTATGCCGTTCTTGTCCAGCTCGCGTGTTACAGCCGTTTCATCCAGCTTTCCGTTGCCGCGACGAAGTTCGCGCATATCGGCGAGGACCACAGGCCGACCATTCGCCGCGCCTATGACCGCCCGGAAATGTCCCCGATCGGGATCGATCAGGACCGCGCCGATCGCCAGAGCAAACTCGCCAGCCTTGCGGCAAATCTTGTAGTAGCCGCAGCGGCCGCGCGCCGACAGGCGCGGTACGCGTATAGCTTCCAGCATCTCGGCCGCCCCAAGCGCATTTTCGTAGGCCCCCACGACAAAGGCTTCGGCGGGAATGCGGCGCTTTCCAACGGGGCCCGCGATAATGCACTCAGCGCCGAGGACGCAGAGCAGGGAGACCCAGTCGGCTGCCGGATCGGCGTGACAGATGCTGCCGCCAATCGTTCCACGATTGCGCACCGCGCGGTAGGCAATGTGGGCCGCGACTGAGGCGAGTGCGTCGAGACCACGGCCCGGCAGGCGACGGTCTTCTATATTTGCCGTCGTGACGCAGGCTCCGATCGTCACCGCGTCGCTTTCATCCTCGATCCGGACCAACTCGGGAATCCCGGTGATGTCGACAAGGATGCGCGGTTGCGCCAGCCGAAGATTGAGCATCGGGCCGAGTGACTGCGCGCCGGCGACAAGACGTGCCTCGCCGCGCGTTTCGGCCAGCAGCCGTGTGGCCTCGGCTATGCTCGCCGCGCGCACGAAGTCGAAGGCTGCAGGCTTCATGCGCGTTCAGCCTTGATCAGAGTGCGAGGTGACATTCTCGATCGCGGCAAGAATTCGTTCTGGGGTGAGCGGCAAGTCGTGCACTTCTACCGCTAGCGTGCGCAGGGCGTCATTCACCGCGGAAACAATTGCAGCTGGAGGCCCGACTGCACCGCCTTCGCCGAGGCCTTTGATGCCAAATTCGGTGTATGGCGATGGCGTTTGCATGTGCAGCACGCGGATCGCGGGCACTTCGGTTGCCCCCGGTAGCATGTAGTCAAGCATGGTGGATGCCAGCGGCTGGCCTTGAGCATCAAACGGGGTGGCTTCGTAGAGGCAAGTGCCGATGCCCTGCGCGGTACCGCCGTAAATCTGCCCGTCAACGATCATGGGATTGACGAGCGTGCCGCCGTCTTCGACCACCACGTAATCGAGAATCTCGATAACGCCGGTCGCCGGATCGACCGCAACGACCGCTGCGTGCGCGGCATAGGTGAAAGTCCCGCTGTCGCGTGCCGCGCGATAGCCCGCGGTGACGTCGAGGCCACCGGTGTCGATTTCAGCGGGCAGGGTCTGCGGCTGCAGATACCATGCGCGAGCGACCTCCCGTAACGTCACGCTGCTTTCCCCGGCTACGACCTTTCCGCCCGTCACTGTCACCTTCGACGCGTCGGTCTGCATGAGCCAGGCGCCGATATGGGCGGCACGCTTCGCCAGCAGCCGCGAAGCGGTGGCAACCGCGCCGCCGCCGTATACCATCGAGCGCGAACCCCAGGTGGAGGTCGAGTAGGGCGTGTACAGCGTGTCGCCCTGGATGACTTTTATCTTGGCAAAATCGACGCCAAGAATTTCATAGGCAACCTGCGCGTAAGTCGTTTCATGGCCTTGTCCATGCGAGTGGGTGCCGACATGAATCTCGACTTCGCCGTCTGCCGTGAGCTTGACGTTTGCCTGTTCGTACCCGGGCACGATCGGCCGGCCCCATGACGCGAGCACTGAAGTCCCGTGCGCGCCTTGCTCGACAAAAAAGGACAGGCCCACGCCGATCATCCGGCCGTCTGGCTCGGCCCGCTTTTGCCGCTCCCTGATATTCTTCAGCTGGATTGCTTCGACGGCGCGCCGCAAACATTCAGGATGGTCGCCGCTGTCAAAATGCTTGCCGACCACATTATTGAACGGCATCTGCTCGGGCTGGACCATATTGCGCAGGCGGACCTCGTAAGGCTCCAATCGGGCCTCGCGCGCGATGGCGTCCATGACCACCTCAATTGCGAGGCACACACCGGTCCGTGCCACGCCGCGATACGGAATTATCGGGCATTTGTTGGTAGCAACCGCAGCTGAACGGCAGTGGTAGGCAGAGAACACGTAAGGGCCCGGCAACAGATTGGCAATTTGCGCGGCCTCGACGGAAGACGAAATCGGGTATGAGGAATAAGCACCCGCGTCGACCAACCCGGTGCATTCAATTCCCAGCAATTTACCATCAGCGTCCGCGTAGCCCGTGATACGGTAATGATGTTCGCGGCAATTCGCATTCGCGGTCAGATGCTCGCGGCAATCTTCGAGCCAGCGCACCGGGTGATCCAGTTGCAGGGCCAGCCAACCAAGAGCAACTTCTTCACGGCAAAGCAGTCCTTTGTACCCAAATCCGCCGCCGACATCGGGTGAGATGATGCGGATCTTGCCATGCTCGATGCCGAGGCATTCGGCCAATCCGGTCTGTACCGAGTTTGGGAATTGCGTCGACGTTACCAGCGTAAGGTACCGCAACCGGGCGTCGCGGTATGCCAGAACTCCGCGCCCCTCCATCGGGAACATGCAATGGCGCGCGGTGCGAATATTGCGGCTTACTTTGATCGCCGCCGTTTTAGTGACAGTGTCGATCGCGGCCCCTTCATTGAACTCGACGAATATATTGTCGCCCCATTCTTCGTGAACGAGTGGGGAGCCTTGCGCGCTCGCCGCAAGCATGTCGGTCACAGGCGGCATTTCTTCAAAGTCGAGCGCGACCGTGGCCGCAATATCCTCCGCTTCGGCGCGGGTAGGCGCGACGCACATTGCGACCATCTCACCGACAAAGCGCAGCCTGTCGACGGCCAAGATGGGTTCGACCGAATATTTGAAGCCCTTGAGGGGCGGAGCTGAAACGATCGGCTTGACCCCGCTCAAGTCCTTCGCGGTGAATACTGCGTCACGAAATTGTTCGGGGACGCTGATGCCACGCAGTCGGGCGTGGGCGACCGGACTTCTGACGAAAGCCACTTCGCGCATGCCGGCGAGGCGAAAATCGCCGACATACTGCCCGCGCCCGCGCAAGAACCGGTCGTCCTCCTTGCGAAGAACTGAGGCGCCAATTCCAAACGTTGCCATCAGGTCTGCTTTCGCCGCCAAGAAGAGACTTCAAACCGGCCGCATATTGTGCTTGTTTTTAGATTGATAGCAACACGGAAAGGTTGTAACAGCCTGGGCTGTCGATATTTTTGCGGAGCAACGCGACGTCGACGACGAAACTGGGCGCGCGCACGGGGCGTGCTCGTGCTAGAAGGTCATATTGCGCGCAGTTGGTGACACATCCCGGAACGGAAGAATAAGATCAATCGTATTTCGCGGATCAACGATCGAAGGGGCCATGTCCGAAATTTCGAAAGTCTATGATCGCAGCCGCGTTCCGCTGTACATCCAGGTTGCCTCGGTCATGCGGAGACGGATCGAGACGAAACAATGGCTGCCTGGCCAAAAAATCTCTACGCTGGTCGAATTGGAGCGTGAGTTCGAGGTAGCGCGCGTCACAATTCGCCAAGCCATCGATATTCTGCGTGAAGAAGGTCTATTACATTCACAGCAAGGTCGCGGAACGTTTGTTGCCGACACGCCGGTCTCGCGCCATTGGTTCAAGCTCGCGACGACTTGGGAAGTCCTCGTCGACACGATCAAGGACAATGTACTTAAGCGCATCAAAGTTGATGTTCCGCCACCGGCACCCACGCTGCGCGAGGAGGAAGGCGAGCTTGCATCAAAGTACATTTTCATGCGCAGCGTTCAGTACAAGGACGGTCAACCCTACGGGATAGTCAACGTTCACCTCGCGGACAGCGTGTACCGGCGTGCCCCTGATGAATTCCGTCAACATCCGGCTTTGTCGGTACTTGCCGGAATGAAGAGCATTGAAGTTCAGGACGCACATCAAACGGTCGTCATCGGCAGCGCGGATCCTGTTACGGCCGGGCTGCTGCACATCGAATTGGGAGCGCCGATCGCGGAATGCCGATGCGTCGTGATCGACGACAAGGGCGTCGCGATCTACGTCGCTGACATCACGTACCGCAGCGACGCGATTAAGCTCCACATCGACTTGTTCGCAGGTGCCCGCGCTTCGGCGCGGCAGGCGGCGCGCGGGCGTGCCGCGAAGGTCAGGGCGGGCGGCGGAGCGACGGTGCTTCGCAGTTGCAATTGATGTCGTACTAAGATTAGCATCATAGAACTAGAGCGCGCCGGATTGCCTGGACGCAACGCGTTCATGGTCGCCGTCTACGGGCATTGCCATACCGATTGATGAGGCCGGAGTAAGTCGTTGTGACAGGGCAGGGCGTCGGCGCGCGAATCCTTCGCAAGGAAGACGACCGGCTGATGCGCGGTCGGGGGCAATTCGTCGCTGATCTTCGCTTTGCCGGCCTGAAAGATGTCGCCTTCGTGCGCAGCCCTCTGGCGCACGGCCGCATTCGCGGCATTGACGTACCGGAAGCATTCAGGAGTTCGGTGTTCACAGCGTCCGATCTTCATGGTGTCAATCCGATCCGCGCGGTATCGGCGCTGCGCGGCTTCAAAGTCTCAGACCAGCCTTCGCTTGCGACCGATAAAGTCCGCTACGTCGGCGAACTCGTTGCAATGTGCATTGCATCCAATCGCGCGCACGCCGAAGACATCGCGAACGCAGTCCAGCTCGACATCGAGGAATTGCCGGCGGTCCACGACATGCTGGCGGCGCGCGAGCCTGCGTCGGCGCTTTTGCACGAGCATTGGGGCGACAACGTATTTCTGGAAACCTTCGTCGATGTGAATATCGAAAAGGCGCTCGACGCACCCATCAAGGTCACCCGTGAAATCCGAACGGCGCGCCAGTGCATGGCGCCGATCGAAGGACGTGGCGTGGTTGCAATTTGGGATGGCCGGCTTGAGCAGCTTACGGTTTATTCCGCATGCCAGATGCCTCATATCGTGCGTACCGGTCTCGCTGAATGTCTAGGCCTGAACGAGGGGCAGGTGCGCGTCATCGCGCCGGATGTCGGGGGCGGCTTCGGGTACAAGGGAATCCTTCTGGCCGAAGAGATTTGCCTCGGCTGGCTCGCCATGCGTTGCGGGCACCCCGTGCGTTGGATCGAGGATCGTCGCGAACACTTGACTGCCGGCGCCAACTGCCGCGAGCATTTCTATCGTATCACCGGCTACGCCGACCGCGACGGCCGTCTGCTTGGAATCGATTGTGAAGCGACTGTCGATTCTGGTGCTTATTCGGCTTATCCGTTCTCGGCATGTCTCGAGGCGGCGCAAGTTGCGAGCATTTTGCCGGGGCCATACGACTTCCCCGCATACCGGTGCCGCACGTTCTCGGTCGCCACCAACAAATGTCCGATACTTCCGTATCGTGGGGTTGCGCGCACGGGAGTCTGTTTTGCTCTTGAACTCGTGCTCGATGCCATAGCGCGGGAGGCGGGTGTCGAGCCGCACGAAGTGCGCGCCAAAATTTTGGTGAAGCCCGAAAAAATGCCATTCACCAACATCACCAAGAAGTGGTTCGACAGCGGCGACTATCCGGAGTCGCTCCGGCGCGCCGTGGCTGCAATCGACGTTGATGCAGTGCGTGCACGGCAAAAACGCGGTGAACCGGACGGTCGCCTGATCGGTGTCGGCATGGCAACCTATTGTGAGCAGGCCGCGCATGGGACGTCTGTCTATCACGGCTGGGGCATTCCGATGGTTCCCGGATTCGAACAGGCGACTGCGCGTCTCACACCGGACGGCGGGCTCGAACTTCGCGTCGGTATCCAGTCGCATGGCCAGGGGCTGGAAACGACGCTCGCCCAGGTCGCGCACGAAATTCTCGGCATCGACATTGGCAAGATCAAGGTTGTTCATGGCGACACCGCGATGACTCCGTATTCGACCGGAACCTGGGGCTCTCGCTGCATGGTGATGGCCGGCGGCGCGGTTTCGGTCGCCTGCAAGGAAATCGCCAAGCGCGCCGCGAGGATCGGCGCGCAGCTGCTGCAGACCGAAGTCGGCAATGTAGTTGTGCGCGGCGGTGAAGTTGCCGGCCCGCAAGCGTCAATCTCGCTCACCGAGATCGCACGAACCTGGTACCTGAAGCCGCAAAATTTGCCGAGCGACGTCGATATGGGCGGATTGGAAGCCACCGTCGGTTACCGCCCGTCACCGGACAGCGGCACATTCAGCTACGCCACTCACGCTGCGCTCGTCGCAGTCGATCCGGAAATCGGCAATGTTGAAATTCTCGACTACGTTGTCGTTGAAGACGGCGGCAAGCTGGTCAACCCGATGATTGTGGATGGCCAGATCCTTGGCGGATTGGCACAGGGTGTGGGAACCGCTCTCTATGAGGAGATGCCGTTCAATTCGGCCGGCCAGCCACTGGCCTCGACATTCGCTGACTACCTGCTGCCGGGTCCGACCGAAGTGCCGGCCGCGCGCATCGACCACATGGAAACGCTTTCGCCTCATACCGAATTCGGGGTGAAAGGGATCGGCGAGGGGGGAGCCATCGCGCCACCCGCGGCTATCGCCAACGCGGTCAATGATGCGCTCCGGCCGTTGCGCGCAGAGCTGCTGGTTTCGCCGATGACCCCTCGGCAGGTACTCGCCGCCATTGCCCGATCGGCAAGGGGTGCTGCGTGAAGGCCGTCAACTTCGACTACGCGCGACCGGTCGATCTTTCGGGCGCCATCGCCTTGGCCGCACGTGACGGCGCAATGGTGAAATTCATTGCCGGCGGGCAGTCGCTAGGGCCGATGCTCAATCTGCGCCTTGTGCAGCCGGACCTGCTGGTCGATATCACCGCGATTGCCGAACTCAAGCGCATTGAAGAAAAGCCGGATGAGCTTTTTATCGGCGCATGCGTCACCCACGCTGACATTGAAGACGGACGGGTGCCGGACGTGACTGGCGGCGCAATGCGCGCGGTGGCATCGAGTATCGCCTACCGCGCCGTACGTAATCGCGGAACGATCGGTGGTAGCCTCGTTCATGCGGATCCGTCGGCGGATTGGATTTCGGCGCTTTCGGTTATTGGAGCACAGGCGGTCGTTCGCGGGCGGCGGCAGGAACGCAGGGTGCCTGTCGAGACGCTGATGACCGGTGTTTTTGAGTGCAGCCTGTCGGCAGGCGAGCTTCTCTCGGGCATTGAGGTGCCGCGTCTGTCGCCCGACGTTCGGTGGGGCTATTTCAAGCATTGTCGGAAAACCGGGGAGCTTGCTCACGCCATCGGCGCCTATCTGCACGATCCCGCACGCGCGATCTGCCGCGCGGTGATCGGCGCGACCGGAACGAAACCTATCGTTTTCAGCAATGCGACGACTCTGTTCGATGGAAAGCCAGGCGGCGCGATCAACCGCGACGTCGCGGAACGCGCCATGACAGAATGCGGGATGACCGATCCGATCGAGCAACAAATCCATTTTGCCTGCTTGCGGCGGGCCATCGAGCAGGCGCGGCGCGCATGAGCATGGTTTCCCTCACCATCAACGGGCGCGCCGCCAGTGCGGAAGTTGAGCCGCGCACGCACCTTGCCGACTTTATCCGCGAGACCCAGACTTTGACCGGTACGCATCTGGGCTGCGAACACGGGGTTTGCGGCGCTTGCACGGTGCTGGTTGACGGGATGCCGGTTCGTTCGTGCATCACCTACGCGGTTGCTTGCAGCGGCGCGAGTGTGACGACGATTGAGGGTCTCGACGATGACGAGATCGGCAAGGAATTGCGAACCGCCTTTTCACGTGAACATGCCTTGCAATGTGGATATTGCACGCCGGGGATGCTGGTGTCGGCGCGCGACGTGGTCTTGCGGGCCCAGGCACCGACCGAGCACGATATCCGGGTCGCGATGAGCGGCAACCTCTGCCGATGCACCGGCTATCTCGGCATTGTTCGTGCAATCCAGCAAGTCATTGCCGACCGGCGCGCCCGCGGCATCGCCGCAGCGCCGGGCGCAGGGCGTGTGGCGCTTGGCCCGGCCGGATCGGGACACGGCGAAGCAACTGCTGCTGTTGTTGGCACCCGGCGCGCTGATGCACTCGCAGCGAGCGCGACGCCCGCAATGAATGCGGAGGATTTGACCGATTGGAAGCCGCAGGCAAGCTTTGAGCAGAGCTTCAAAGTCAACCATGCAATCGATGCTGTCTGGAGTTTTTTCTCCGATACCGCAGCGGTCGCATCGTGCCTTCCCGGCGTTTCTCTGATCGGTGACGCTACGGCACGCAACGTCAGCGGAAAAATGCGCATCAAAGTGGGCCCGATCGCCGCCGAATTCCATGGCGTGGCGGAGATCGATCGCGACGCTGCAACTCACTCGGGGAAAATCCAAGGCAGTGGGCGCGACCAGCGCAGCAGCTCCGCAACGCGTGGCGTGATACGCTATCGGCTGATGCCAGAATCCGACGGTTCTACAAAAGTCGACCTCGACGTCGGTTACAGGCTGACGGGACCGCTTGCCCAGTTTAGCCGTTCCGACCTCGTCCACGATATTGCCAGCCGTATCATCGAGGCCTTCGCGCAGAATGTTGAAGCCAGGCTTAGCGGCAAGACAACTGGCGCCGGCGCGGCGTCGGCTGAACTCAATGCGGGCGGGCTGTTCTTTTCGGTGCTCGCCGGCCGGATCAAAGCGGGCGTGCGACGGCTCTTGGGACGTCGGCCGGCATAGCAATATCAATCAAAACTTTGCGTAGGGAGAGAGTTCAGATGACCGAGGCCAGAAAGAAGATCCTGGATACTGTCGATGCCAACAAGGATAAAGCGATCAAGTTTCTTCAGGACATTGTTGCGATCCCGAGCGTCACCGGCGACGAAGGCAAGATCCAGGCCTTCCTCAACAGCTACCTGAAGAAAGTCGGCCTCGACGTCGATATGTGGGAGTCGAGCTGGGAAGAGCTGAAGAAACACCCCGGCTACATCCCCGTCGAACGGGGCTATGAAGGCCGGCCCAATATTGTCGCGACGTGGAAGGGCTCGGGCGGCGGCCGTTCGCTTTTGTTGAACGGGCACACTGATGTCATCCCGGTGGGTAACGGCGAGGGCTGGAGCGACAATCCCTGGTCGGCGAAGGTGAAGGAGGGCCGTATCTATGGCCGCGGCTCCTGCGACATGAAGAGTGGTGTTGCCAGCCACATTATCGCGGTCGAGCTCCTCAAGGCCGCCGGAATCAAACTGAAGGGCGATGTCCTCATAAATATAGTGATCGATGAGGAAGTCAGTGGTCATGGCACGCTCGACACCGTCATCCGCGGCTACAAGGCCGATGCCGGCATTTCCGGCGAGACCAGCGGCCTGGCGGTGCAGCCGGCTTGCATCGGCCGGATCTGGTTCGAAATCGAAATTCAAGGTAAACCCGCAGGAATCCAGCGCCGCTATCAAGGCGTCAGCGGCATCGAACTCGGGTACAAAATCACCAAGGCGGTCGAAGCGCTCGAAGCAAAGCGTGTAGCGACGGTCAAGCATCCGCTTTACCCAAAGGCAATCGACGCGCTGCCGTGCATGATCGGTGCGTTTCATTCGGGCAATTTTCCCAGTTCGTTTCCTGCCACCTGTCTCTTGAAGGGCAGCATGGCGACGGTTCCCGGCGAGGATCATGAAGGTGTGAAGCGCAGCCTGGTTGAGCACATCGCCAAGGCCGCAGCAGGGGATCCGTGGATGAAAGAGCATCCACCGAAGGTGCGGTTCGTCGGTTACGACGCGCAGGCCTCGGAAATTCCGGTCACGCATCCGATCGTCGAGACGGTGAGCAAAAATTATACGGAAGTAACCGGCCGTCAGCCTGAAATCAGCGGCCGGCAGGGCGCGGCCGATACCCGGTTTTTGAACCTCTACGGAAAAACGCCAACCGTGATATTTGGGCCCGGATCGACCGCGGTGATGCATGCGGACGATGAATATGTGTCGATCGAGGATTATCTCGCCGCCATCAAGGTCATGGCGCTAAGCATCTACGACTGGTGTGGTGCCTGAAGCGGAACCCGGCATCACACACGTTGCAGATTGTCGTCATTAAGACTGCCTAAATAAGGTTACTGCATTCGGGGCGTCGTGAGTACCCTGGAATGGACCGATTTGCGCCTATTGGCGGCAGACGGCCGTCATTGGGGGCGGATGATTTGATTTGCGCAACGCGCTTGCCTTAGGATCAACCGCGAGCATACAACCGCGCCGAATAGCTGTTTTGCTGACGACCTGCGCGCCGGGATTCAATGGACCGAGGACTGGCATGAGCGGAGACCAGAAGAAGCGGATGGTTGTCGGCATAACCGGCGCATCCGGAGCCATCTATGGAATCCGGCTGCTCGAATTGCTGAAGGGCGCCGGCATCGAGACCCATTTAATTGTATCGCGTGCGGCCCAGCTAACGTTGGCTTACGAAACCGAGCTCAAGCTTGCTGATGTGGAAAGACTCGCCACCGTCGTGCATCCCAACAATGATATCGGCGCCGCCTGCTCGAGCGGATCGTTCCCTACGATGGGGATGATCATCGCGCCATGTTCGATCAAGACGATGGCCGAGATAGCGACGGGCAATACGGCGAATCTGATTTCGCGGGCAGCCGATGTGGCGCTCAAGGAGCGGCGGCGGGTTGTTCTGATGTTGCGCGAGACGCCATTTCATCTCGGCCATATCAGGACAATGGCCGCCGTTACCGAGGCTGGCGCGATAGTCTATCCGCCGGTGCCGGCCTTCTATGCGCAGCCGAAGTCGCTTGCGGATATGATCGATCACACTCTGGGACGGGTCCTCGATCTTTTCGACATCGAGGTCGGCGCCGTTCGCCGATGGTCGGGCGGAAAAGGACGCGCAAAGCCTTCGTCGCAAGCTGCCCGGGATATGGACCTGACCCACTCATCGTGAAGTTAAACGGGCTGCATGGATTCTGCGGAGCTGGAACTCGACAATGCGTTCTGGCGTTTTTCGCTTGCGGTTTACGCGGCGGACGGCGTTGCAGACGAGTGCCTCGCGCTCCAGCAGGAGTTCAATATCGACATCAATCTGCTGTTGTTTTCCGCGTGGCTCGGGGCCGACCGAGGAATTGACTTAACGCAAGAAGACATCCGAACTGCGGATGCAACCGTCGAGAGATGGCGAAGCCGCGTCGTCCGTCCACTGCGCGAAGTCCGGCAGGTTCTCAAGCAAGCGCAAACCAATCACGAGGGTTTCCGACGGAAAGTGAAGGCTATCGAACTTGAGGCCGAGCAGATCGAGCAGGCCATTCTCTACATCCATGCGCGCGAGCGCTGGCCTCAAGACCAGCAAGGGCAAACAAGAACGATCACGCCTAACATTCGCGCCTACATGCTCTACGCCACCGACGGGACTGCACGTCCGGATAATAAAATGCAATTGAAAAAACTGACCGATGCAGCGAGCGGACTTGCTCGTTAGACGCGCGCTGCATTCGGATGTTGCCCTGTCGCAGGGACCGTCTTATCATTGTTCTAACATTAGGCTCATTTGGGGATAGGCGCCTATGGCTGTCCGCGCCGACAATGTTGATACGCAAAGCTTGCGCGGATTTCTCAAGATGGTCGAGCGGGACTATCCGGACCAGATCTTGCGCGTCAGCGGATCGGTCGATCCTCGTTTCGAGATGACTTCGGTCGTATTTGAGCTGGAGCGCGCCGGCAAAAATCCGGTGGTCATCTTCGAAAAGCCGACCGGATTTAATATTCCCGTCGTTACCAATGTGGCCGCAAATCGTCGGCTGCTTGCGGCTTGTCTCGGCGTTGAACCGGGCGAGCTGCCGACCGCATTCCGTGAGCGTTGCCAGAAGTACCTTCCATGCGAGGTCGTTTCGGAGGCGGCATGGAACGACGTTGTGATCGAAGGCGAGGATGTCGATCTCTATAAACTTCCAATTCCATTGCAGTTTTCAGTGGACGGGGCGCCTTATATCACGGCCGGCCAGATTTCCGCGCGCGATCCGGTAACCGGAGTGGACACGACCGGATTCCATCGCCTGATGCTCAAGGGCAAGAACCGGCTCGGCGTGTCGCTGCATTCCCGTCGGCGGATGTACGAGTTTCATCGCCGCGCCGAAGAGCGTGGCCAATCACTGCCCGCCGTGATCACCATCGGCACGCATCCTCTCCACTACATGGGTTCGATGGTTTATGCGTATCCGCCGAATGTACGGAAATTCGAGATCATTGGAGGCCTGTTCGGCGAACCATACCGGCTCGCGCGCAGCGGCATCGAGGATCTCGAAGTGCCGGCCGGCGCCGAAATCGTGATCGAGGGTGAAATCCTCGCCGGCGTGCACGAACCGGAAGGCCCGTTCGGCGAATTCACCGGTTACGCATCCTACCGGAGCACGCAGAATGTCTTTGTTGCAAAGCGCATCCGGATGCGCGCCGATGCGATGTACCAGTGCGTTACATCAGGCATGTCGAAGGACCACATCCTGGTCTCGTGCGTCACGCGCGAGGGCGAAATCCTGAATGCATTGCGGCGCAATCTTCCCAATGTAAAGAATGTGCACGTGCCGCACACCACTTGCGGCGCGTTCGTTGCATTCATCTCGATGAAGAAGACCGCGGAAGGTGAGCCGCAAATGGCTATTATGGCGACCCTCGGCACGGAGCTCTATACGAAATACGTCATCGTCGTGGATGATGACGTCGATATTTTCGATCTCAATGATGTAATGTGGGCCGTGGCGACACGCGTTCGCGCCGAGAAGGACATATTCTTCATTCCAGGGGCCAAGGCCGCGATCCTGGATCCTACTTCCGACCCTGAGAATTTCACCGTCACAAAGATGGGTATCGACGCGACGCGTCCTTCGGGCCGTGACTTCGCCGAACGGCTGGTCATATCCGATGAGCAGCGGGCGAAGGCGCGTAAAATACTTGAAGGCGCCGGGCTAAAGCTTAATGGGGCATAGAAGACGCACAGAAAGAAAAACCACTAACCAGGCCGGGAAAACAGAGGAGGTACACGTGAAGACCATTGCTCGCTTCGTTACCTTAGTCCTTATGGCGGCGATATGCGCTGCAGCGGCCGGGTCGGCCCGCGCCGAAACGAAAATTCGCTTCTCGCTCGACTGGATACCGGGCTCGGTCCATTCGCCGTTTTTTATCGCGTTGTACAAGGGCTACTACAAGGCGGAAGGACTCGACGTTGTCATCGATCGCGGCAAAGGCTCCGTTGGCCTGGTTCAGCAGATGGCAAGTGGCGTCTACGATATGGGTTATCCTGACATCAGCGTCGTCGAGGACTTCGATTCGAAGAATCCCGACAAGGGATTCCCGGTTCTGCTGATGGGCTACGAGCAGGCGCCCGCCGGGATTGCCTACCTGAAATCAGGGCCGATCAAGTCGCCGAAAGATCTCGAGGGCAAGTCTCTCGGGGCGGCGGCGCACGACGGCGGCTTCAAGCTGTTTCCGACGTTTACACAACACGCGGGCATCGACGCGACGAAGGTGAATATCAAATTTATCGATCCGAAATTACGCGAAACACTGCTCGCAAAGCATGAAGTGGACGCCATTATCGGGCAAATCTTCAACACGATGCTGGAGCTCAAGGCGAAAGGCGTGAATCCGGATCAGGTCGGATCGTTCATGTATCGGGACCATGGCCTTGATCTCTACGGCAACGGCGTGGCCGCTTCGCCAGCGTTCCTGAAGGAGCACCCGGACGCGGTGAAAGGCTTCATCCGCGCGACGATCAAAGGCGTGCAGGACATGGTCAAAGATCCGGAAATGGCCGTGCAGATGACGTTGAAGTATGAGCCGCTGCTCAACGCGAATATCGAGCGCGATCGGCTGAAACTTGCGATGGAGTGTTGCATCGTAACGCCGAACGTTCTCAAGCTGGGCTTCGGCGATGTCGACAAGGGTCGCCTTGCTCGTGGCATCAAGATCGTTGCGGACGGCTATCAGCTTCCTAACGTTCCCAAGCCCGACGAAATCTTCAACTCGTCCTACCTGCCGCCGGCGAAGGACAGAATGGTGAAGTAGCGCCATCCTGCTTCGACGGCGAGGGACGAAAATGACGTTTATTGAAATCGCCGATATCGATTTAATCTATGGTAATCACTCCGGTGCCGGTGACGGCACCGGAACGCTTGCGCTGTCCAAGGCCAATCTGTCGGTCGACCGCAATGAATTCATTGCCCTCGTCGGTCCGAGCGGCTGCGGAAAATCGACGCTTCTCAAACTCGTATCCGGCCTCGTCAAAAGCTCGCAGGGTTCCGTTTATGTCGACGGAGCGGAGGTGACAAAGCCTTTAAAGAACGTCGGCATGGCCTTTCAAAATGCCACTTTGCTGCCTTGGCGCAACATCAGGGACAATGTCCTGCTTCCCCTTGAGATCGTCGAGCCCTATCGCAGCGAGCCAAACAACGAACAAAAACGTGCCCGCGCCGACGAGCTGCTGGCGACGGTGGGTCTGGCAGAGTTCGGAGACCGCATGCCGTGGCAGCTTTCGGGCGGCATGCAACAGCGAGCCCAGCTCTGCCGCGCGTTGATCCACAGCCCATCGATCCTCTTGCTTGATGAACCGTTCGGGGCGCTCGACGCCTTTACCCGCGAAGATTTGTGGGGGGTATTGCAGAACCTGTGGATGCACAAGAAATGCACTGTCGTCTTGGTAACCCATGAGCTGCGGGAGGCGGTGTTTCTCTGCGACACGGTTCACATCATGAGCGCGCGACCTGGCCGCGTTATCGCTTCGCGCGCGATACCTCTTCCGCGCCCAAGAACGCTCGACATGACATTCCAGGCCGACTTCGTCGATCTCGTTCACGAATGCCGCCATCACATCAGTTTGGGTAAGACGTCGTGAGCAAAACAAGAATCGAGCGGCTCGCGCCCTGGATCACGGCACTCATTTTCCTGACGCTGTGGTGGCTGGTCGTCAAGATATTTCACATCGAAAATTTCGTTTTGCCGTCGCCTATCGAGGCCTTTGCCGCGCTCTACGAATTTCGCTACCCGCTCATGACGCACGGGCTGTCTACGCTGGGGACGACGCTCGCGGGTTTTGCATTTTCGGTGTTCTTCGGCCTCATTCTTGGGATCGTCGTTGGCTCATTCCGGCTTGTGTATGCCGCGCTTTATCCGCTGCTAATCGCGTTCAACAGCGTGCCAAAGGCGGCGCTGGTTCCTGTGTTGGTCATCTGGTTCGGGATCGGCACAATCCCGGCCATCATCACCGCGTTTCTGCTGTCGTTTTTCCCGGTGGTCGTCAATGTCGCCACGGGTTTTGCTACAATTGAGCCGGAACTGCTTGATGTTCTGCGCGTGCTCGGTGCAACCCGGCGCGATATGATTGTTAAAATCGGTATTCCACGTTCGCTCCCATATTTTTTCGCATCGCTGAAAATCTCGATCACTCTGTCCTTCGTCGGTACGGTGATTGCGGAGATCATCGCGGGCAACCAGGGCATCGGCAATGTGATGCTGATTGCCAGCTCGAACTTCAATGTTCCACTCGTCTTCGCAGCACTTTTCGTTGTCGGCGCGATGGGTATCGGCATGTATGCAATTTTTGCGCTGCTCGAAGCACACTTCACGTCGTGGTCGGTCCGCGGCAATGGCTTGGAGCAGGTCATCGGCGGTTGAATCGGGCATGGAGTAGCAATGCGAACTTTAATTCGTGGGGGCTGGATCGTCGGCCATGAAGGCGGGCGTCATCGTTTGATCCGTGACGGGGTCGTCGTTTATGAGGGCAACAGGATCCTGCATGTCGGCAAGACATTCGATGGCCGAACCGACACTACGATAGATGCCACGGGAAAACTTGTCGCGCCGGGGTTTATCGACACGCATGTTCATTCCGGGCATCGCGCGTCGCACCGGCTTATTACGGACACCGGAAGGCCAATGTATTATGGCCAGCCGTTCCTTGAAATCAGTGTCCCGAGAGAGGGCAAGGTCGTTAAGGGTGACCCGCGTTACCTGAAGCACGGAGACGCGGGATCGCAGGCGGCTTTCGAGCTCAATGCCAGGTTCACGGTGGCCGAGCTGCTGCGCAACGGCGTCACCACGTTCATCGAATTCGGCAGCCAGGAACGTGTCCAGGATGCCCTGCTCGACGAGGTCACGAGACTCGGAACGCGTGCCTATCTGGCTCCCGGTTATGATTGCGGCCGGTGGGTCGGCGACGAAAAGGGTCGGCTCAGGCGAGTCCGCAATGACGAACTCGGCCTGAGCGGCCTTGCGACGGCGCTGACATGGATCGACCGGCACGACGGTGCGGCGGAGGAGCGCGTGCGCGGAATTCTGGTGCCCCGAGAAGTCGAAACGGCCAGCCTCGAACTTCTGCGGCGAACACGCGAAGAGGCGGATGCGCGCAAGCTGCCGATGGCCACGCATGCAGCCTATAGCGTACTCGAGTTTCAGGACATCGTGCGCGAATACATGATGACGCCGATCGAATTGCTCGATGACTTGGGCATGCTGCGGCCGACCTTGAATATCGGACACGGCAATTTCATCGCCGATAATCCGAATTTAAATTATTCGTCGGGCCATGATCTCGAATTGATGGGCAGGGCGGGCGCGACGATTTCGCATTGCCCGATAAATATTGTGCGGCGCGCGCGTGTCCTCGACAATTGGAAGAAATATCGCGATGCCGGCGTCAATATTTCCATCGGTTCGGACACGTATCCGCGTGACATGATAATGAACATGCGTACGGCCTCCTACCTCGGCAAAATAATGACACACACCTATTTTGCCGCTGCCGCCGGCGAAGTGTTCGAAGCCGCGACCTTGGGCGGCGCCAAGTCGGTCGGGCGCGACGATCTCGGACGACTTTCGCCAAATGCGCTCGCCGACATCGTCATCATCGACCTCACGGGACGAAATTCATTGCGCTACGGACCGGTTTGGGACCCGGTCAAAAGTGTCATTGAATGCGGGGTTGGTGACGACGTCGATACCGTCATTGTCGACGGAAAAGTGCGCATGGAAAACGGCGTCATCCCGGGCGTCGATTTCCGCCGCCTGCGCGAGGACGCCCAGGCGGCCGGCGAAACCATCTGGCAGACCTTGCCGGAATGGGATCCGCTCGGCCGCACGGCGGAAGAGGCCTGCCCCTATTGCTATCCGTTGCTTTGACCGGCGGCGCCGGGAAATCAGCCCGCGGCCTTGCGCGGAACGACCAGGTAGGCCTTGAGCGTTTGCACGATTTCGCCGCGTTGATTGGAAGTGCGCACAAGGACTGTAACGCGGCCGCGATCGGGCCGCGACCGCGATGGCGTGATCTCCAGCACTTCATTCTCGACACGGAGGATGTCGCCAGCTCTTGTCGGCGCCGGCCAGGTCAACTCGCCACCGCCTCCGATGATCCCGCCGGCAATGGGAAGGCCGCCATCCACATTCAGACGCATGGTGATCGCGGCCGTATGCCAACCGCTCGCCGCCAATCCATTGAATAGACTGCCTCCGCCGGCCTTCTCGTCCATGTGAAAAGGCTGCGGATCGAATTCAGCCGCAAAGGCCTTTATCTGCGCCGCGTCAAGCAAGTGCGTTGCGCTCTCGAAGCGCTGTCCCACATGCAAATCGTCGAGATAGTAGGTCGTCTTGGACTCTGGCATGACTCAACTCAACCGATCGGCAGCGCGGAGGTCAAGGTTTGCGGAATGACCGGAAAAGCTAGGGCTCTCGGTCATGCCGTTTCTGGCCGGCGCTAGGGACCATATTGATCGGAGCCGGAAAATATCACCGCGGCGGATTCTCCCGCTGCGCCCGCCGTCATCAGCCCCGCAAGACCCGCGGTGCCGGTCGCAGATGCACGTATCGTGGTGTGGGTCTTTCCCAGATTGCGGGCGCGCACAATGGTCGCTTCATCGGCGACAATTACCTCGCCGCCCGTTTCGCGCACACCCTTCACCGCTTCCCACCAGTCGTAGGTCTCGTCATCGAGAATTCCGCTTGCGGCGCTGGAAGGCGTTTGGCCCCATGGCCACATGAAGCGCGACCGATGCCGCACCGCATCGCCAAGGCTTGTACCCGCCAGGCGCTTCCATGCGCGCGCGACTGGCGCGCAGCCTGCGGTCTGAACGAGCATCAGCTTCGGCATTTTCGGCAATAGGCCGATCCGCTTCGCAATCGCAAACCCTTGCGCAATCGCGCTGGCAAGCGCGCCGCCGCCGACCTGGATGTAGATCGCGTCGGGAACATTGGCGGCGGCGAACCCCTCGCTCATTTCAAGTGCCAGCGTATGCGCACCTTCGATGGCCAGGCCGTTGTCCGGGCCCTGCACGCTGAAGGGGATTGCGCCATCGTGCGCGGCCCTGCGAAAGGCGCGCATGCAGGGATCGCCCATCTCGCCCGGCAAGCGCTCGCAAACATGAAGGGTGACGCCCAATTGCTTGAGCTTTCGGGCAATCGATGGATTTGCATCGGCTGGAATAAACGCATCGAGGGGCCACTCCGCGGCGCATGCCACCGCGGCGGCGGCGAGCGCGGCGTTGCCGCAGGAGGCGATGGCAAGACGGCGCTTGCGCAGCATCTCGGCGGATGGATGGGCGGCGACTTCCAGGACGCGCAGATACAGCATCACGCCGAAGAGGTGTCGGCCCTTATGAGAGCCGGCAACATTACCCGTTTCGTCCTTGACCCAGAGTTGCGGTTTTGACGCGAGCGCCGCGGCTAGATCAGGTTGGCGTGACATGGGTGTGCGCCGGAAAACCCTTCCGTCCGCGGCGAGCAAGCGCTCTTCGAGCGATCCGACGACGTCGGTCCAGGCGTCATCCGGCAAACCCAGCCAACGGCCCAGCCGATAGGAGGAAAGTAGCGTCCGATACCGGATGAATGGATCGGGCTCATTTCCTGCATCAATACCGTCAATTGAGCCCGCAGGAACGAGCACATGATCGATATCGTCGTTTGCCGGGCCTGCATTTGGGCAGGAAAATGGAAACGCGCGCGCAATATCGACACTGGCGCCGCAGCCGTGACAGGTGAAATGTGGAGCGGATTTACTCATGCGGTCGGCGCGGATATTCCATCGCAGTGACTGTCGGCCCGCTAAAAAGTGGACGCTCGACTGGCGCTGGCACCATCTGTCAGTCCCGTCCTCGCCATCATGCCGTCAGATAGCGCTCGAATTGCGATGCAACCATCTGTGCCCGCGTCGGCGTTCCCTTCAACAGGCCGCTTGCCTGCGAAAAGTGAACGAGGCCTGCGAGCGATTGGTCGGATATGTCCGGCCGGTAGTAGGGCAGGTCGCGTTCAACCACATCGGCGATCCGATCGGCTTCCGGTTGAGGGAATAATTTCTCCCCGACCTTTGCTGCGAGGCTGATATCCTTGACGAGCGCGCGCTGCGCCGCGACCACGGCACGTACACCTGCGGCCACCATGTCTGGTTCGCGGGCAATGACCTGGTCGCTCGTGACCAGCGCGGGGAAGGTGTAGTGAAAAGCCGCCTTGGGCCCCAGTCCGCGCCGGACATCCAGCACGACGTTGCCGACGCCGCTGCGAATGGCGTTTTGCGCTCCCATCGCATTTGCCCAGAAACCGTCGATCTGTCCGTCCTCGAGTGCTTTGGCGGCAGCGACGCCAAATGAGACGCCGCGCTCGTGCGCGCGTTTTACGTCGACGATCTTCACTCGGTCGCGGTCGAGGTCGACGCCGTTCTCCGCTAGCAGACGTTTGAACGTCAGCTCCACCAGTGGCGCGGCCCCGATGGTCCGGCCTTTGACCGCGTTGACGTCGCCGGGCTTGACGTCGAGATCAGCGCGCATCACCAGCAGCCAATACATGCCCTGCGACAACGCAGCGAGAAGCTTGGCACCTTGCCATTCGGGAAATGCCAGCAAAACGACATGCGCCGGCCCCGCGACGAAGTCGACTTCTCCCTCCCGCAGGGCTTCGTAGGCCTTGTAGTTCGGAAAGATCAGGCGGTGTTGAGCGTCCAGTCCTTCCTTGGCGAAATTGCCGAGAGCAATGGCGGCGATGGCCGGAAAATAAGAGTTCGAGACGAGATCCGGCACCGCAACACGCGTTAACTGCAAAGATGACCTCTCGTTTTGCCCCTTGCCCGTGAGTGCTTGCGCAGATGTTTCATTTCGCGACGAAGCCCGGCTCGTAGGTGTCGGTGGCCTTTACCTGTGACTTGAGCCTGAAGGCGCCATTGACGACGTCGATCGTGGCCTGAATTCCCGCCGGATCGATTTCCGCGAGTGGTTTTCCCTTGACCTGCGCCAGTTCGGCGACGGACTCCGTTTCACCCTTGGCGACTTCGACGCTCACCTCCGGGTGATATTTGTGCATGATCGCACCGGCCTCGGCCGGATTGGCAATCGCGGCCTTGAGCCCTTTAATCGTGGCCGCAACAAAACGGCGGACTTGATCGGGGTTGGCCTTGATCGTTTGCTCGGTCGCGATGAGCCCGTTCCCGTAGTAGCTCAGCCCTGGATCCGAATAGGCAAAGCGGATCAGTTTTTTCGGGGCAGCCTGTGCGCGCAGCAACGGTTCACCCACGGTAAACTGGCCGACGCATGGCACTTTGCCGCTGGCGAGCAGCCCCGGCAGCGCCGAGCTTGCCGCAACCACCCAGTTCACTTTCGCCGCATCGATGCCGGCTGCTTTTGCGAATGCCGGAAACATGTCGGGGATCGAACCACCCGCCGGGTTGGCGATCGATTTGCCTTCGAGGTCTTTTGGCGTTTTCAGCCCCGACTCCTCGGTGCAGAAAATGGCTTGAGGCGGACGGGCGTAGACCACCGCCACCAGCTTGACCGGAATGTTGTCATTGGCGCGCGAGAGCACCAATGATCCGGCATCCGCAAAACCGTAATTGGCATTGCCCGCAGCCACCTGGCGGATCGCATCGACCGATCCCTTTCCGCCGACGATCTTCACGTCAAGTCCGGCGTCCTTGTAGTAGCCCTTGTCGAGTGCGACGAAAAAGTAGGCGTGGCGCCCGTTATATCCAAAGTCCGTGATCAATGTGACGGCGTCAGCGGCTGCGGCGGTTTGCGCGGATGCGCCAAGGAGCAGAGTGGCCGTCACCACGGCTGAGCGAAAGGAAATTCCCGCATTCATCTGATTGTCCTCCCGCCACCGCTGCGCGGACGGTTGGCGTCGCGCGGGTGGCTTGACCCGAGGGCTGAAATCGTATGATTTAGTATACAAAATTGCAAACCCATTCCGGTCGATTTGCCGCCGTGGCCGCCAGCCCGGACGAATGCGCGGCCGGCAGCGAGTCAGCAGGACATCAAATGCCGGTCACGCCGCTTCGAAATGCCGTCACCTGGGACCGGGCGGATCCGCGTGCGGCGCGCCACGCCATCCGCACGGGTGGCTATACAGGTTATACGGCCGCGATCGCGGCGGGCTATGTGCAGGCCAACATCTGCATCCTGCCGCGCGACTGGAGCGCCGATTTTCTGCTCTATTGCCAGCGCAATCCGAGGCCTTGTCCGCTGATTGCGCGCTCGGATGTCGGCGACCCGCGGTTGCCGACGCTTGCGGCAGACCTCGACATTC
>DASSIT010000115.1:0-29780 GCA_035691545.1 Pseudolabrys sp.
CCGCCAGGTTGCAGGCTAGCATTCCATTCAGGCCGCGCTCGTCGCGCGCGGTGTCCGGGCAGGTGATGTCATTCCGCAATTCCGTCGTCATTGTTGCATCGCCGCGCCCGCGCGTGGGCAAAACGCTGCTGGCGCGGCTGCTCACTGATTTTCAGCGGCATGAGAATCGCACTGTTGCTGCCTTCGACGTCAACTCCGGCGAAAGGGGCCTGATCCAGTTCCTGCCCGAGCAGACGGTGGCGGCGACCATTCGCGACGTCAACGGCCAAATGGCATTATTCGATCGGCTGGTTGCCGGTGACGACACGACGAAAATCGTTGACCTCGGGCACGATTCCTATGAGTCCTTTATCGGGCTGGCGAATCAAATAGATTTTGTCGAAGAGGCGCGGCGGCGATCGATCGCGGTTGCGCTGCTGTTCATGGTGACGCCCGACCAGACGTCGGTCGCAGCCTATCGCAGCCTGCGCGAGCGTTTCGCGCAAGCATTGCTGGTTCCCGTGCACAACGAAATACTCGGATCGTCACAGCATCGCGACAAGTACCCTGTCGCGGGCGGCGGTGCGGTCTCTATGCGGATGCCCGTGCTGGCGCCGGGCTTGCGAAAATACATTGACACCCCGCCATTCTCATTCGCGGGTCCCGATATGAGCAACGCGGTCGGCATTCCCCTCGATGCCCATATCGAATTACAGCGCTGGCTGCGCCGGATCTACCTTGAATTCCGTGAAATTGACCTGCGGCTTCTGCTCGCCGATCTGCAAACATCCATGCGCAGCTCCGGCCTATAAAAGCGTCCAGATCCCCTGTATTTTCATACCGTTGCAACAGGGCATTGATTCCAGGCACCTCTTTACTGTGGATGGCCGGGAACCACCGCCATTCTGACGCGTTGCCTCGGCCAGACCTCGCATTGTTGCATAAACAGCTATGGAGGCACGCCATGTGGCTTACGCTCTTCTGCGTTTCGATTGGCATCGCCCTCGGCTTCGCTTTTGGCGCAATGGTCGTGGAATCCTACGAGGACCAGGTCCGGCCCTGACTGACGCGCCGAAGAAGCTCGACCTGGCGGCCGAAAGGCCGCCGCATTTTTGTCGGGCCTGCATCCACGCACCAGGGAACTCTGCAATAATACGGAGGCATGCAGCCGCCTCTGTTCATGACGAGAAGATTTGCACCGCTTTTCTGGTGCCAGTTTTTTGCGGCATTCAATGATAATTTTCTGAAGACGACCCTCGTCTTTGTTATCCTGTTCCAAACGACGGCATCCGATGCCGAAGCTCTGATTACATTCGCCAGCGCGGTATTCATTGCTCCGTATTTCTTTCTTTCGGCGCTCGGCGGCGAACTGGCCGACCGCTATGACAAGGCGCGCGTCGCGCAGCACCTGAAATTCGTCGAAATAGGCGTCGCCGCCGTTGCGGGATGGGGCTACTTGCGAGCCTCATTGCCGCTGCTGTATGTCGCGCTCTCGGGGTTAGGGATCCTTGCGGCGCTGTTCGGACCGATCAAATACGGAATCCTCCCCGATCATCTGCGGCGCGAACAATTGCCCGCCGCGAACGCCCTGGTCGAAGGCGCGACGTTCGTCGCAATACTACTTGGCACGCTTGTCGCGGGCCTTGCCGCGCGCGGCGGGGGCAGTCACGGCGTGGTCGCGGCGCTGCTCCTGGGTTTTGCCGGTGCGTGCTGGATATCGGCGCTGCTCATTCCGCCGACCGGTGAGGGCGCGCCCAGTCTCAGGATTGAGATCAATGTTGCGGCTTCGACCGCAGCAATGATTCGTCATCTGCGCGCCGATCCAAGACTATGGTGGGGCGCGATGGTGACGAGCTGGTTCTGGCTGGTCGGCATCGTCGTGCTTTCACTATTGCCGCCGCTGATCAAGACGATCGTCGGCGGAAACGAAGATACGGTGACCGCCTACCTCGCGGTGTTCTCGATTGCCGTTGGCCTTGGGTCCGGACTTGCTGCAGCCATTGCGCGCGGGCGCATTGTGCTGCGGACAACGCTCGCCGGCGCCGTGCTTCTCGGATTTTTCGCGCTCGATATCGGCATGGCAACGCTTGGGTACTATCCGGATCAATCGGCGCAAGGGCCGGCCGTCGCATTGGCCTCGACCATCGGCGCGCGCGTCGCCATCGATCTGTGCGGCCTTGCGATTGCCGGCGGCCTGTTCATTGTGCCGGCCTTCGCAGCGGTGCAGAGCTGGAGTGACGCTGGTTATCGCGCGCGCACCATTGCCGCAGTCAACGTGCTCAATGCGGCATTCATGACAGCCGCGACAGTTGCCGTCGCGGTCATGCAGAAATACGGCGCCACGGTCCCGGCGTTGTTTCTCCTGATCGGCGCGATGACGCTTCTGGTCGCGCTGGCGATCTGGAAAACGATGCCGAAGGCCGGGTGAATCGGGCCGGCCGTCAATTCTTGCGCATCTTGAGCACGCGATCGACCATTTCACCGGCGACGCCGAGATAGTTCGCCGGGTCGACCAATTTCTCCAGTTTCTTGCGGTCGGCGTGCTTGCTGATTTCCTTGTCCGCGGCGAGCAGATCGATCAGCGGCGTGCCCGTCTTCACGACCTCGCGGCAGATGTCGTAGACGAGATCGTGTGCCTTGTTGCGCCCGAGATCCGCGCCGAGTCCCATCATCACGGCCTCCGACATGATCAATCCCTTGGTGATGTCGAGATTTTCCCGCATTTTCTTTTCGTTGACCTGCAGCCCCTCGACCAGGAAACGCGTCTGCGCCAGCGCGCCGGCGGATAGCATGAAAATCTCGGGCAAGGCGATCCACTCGATTTCCCACGGGCCCGTGGAGCGCTCGTGGTCCTCGACCTGCGCCTCGAGCAGCGCGGCCACGAGCTGGCGCACCATCGCGGTCTGCGCGGTGATATAGACCGAGGAAATCGGATTGCGCTTCTGCGGCATCGTCGATGATGAACCTCGCCCGGCGTGGAACGGCTCGTAGACCTCTTCGACTTCTGTCTGCATCAATAGTTTCACGTCGAACGCGATCTTGCCGCAGCTGCCTGTGACCAGGCCGAGGAAACATCCGACCTCGGCAATCCGGTCACGTACCGTGTGCCAGGAAATTTCCGGCTGGCCGAGCTTGAGCTCCTTCATCAGTTTGTCCTGGACCTTCAAGCCGTCCTTGCCGAGAGACGACAGGGTACCTGCGGCGCCCCCGAATTCGCCCACCAGCACGCGCGGCTTGAGTTCATTCAGGCGCTGCCGGTGACGCTCGAATGCCGCCAGCATGGTCGCCATCTTGTAGCCGAAGGTGATCGGCACGGCCTGCTGGAGATTACTGCGTCCCGCCATCGGCGTGTCGCGGTATTTCTTCGCAAGCGCGGCAAGCCCGTTGCTGATGCTTTCGATTTCCTTCTCGACGATCACGAGCGCTTCGCGGATCTGCATGATGGTCGCTGTGTCGGTAATGTCCTGCGTGGTGGCGCCCCAATGCGACCACTCGCCGAGCCCATCCTTGCAGAGCTTCACGAGCTGCTGCACCACGGGCAAAACCGGATACCCGATCCGTTCGGTTGCTTCCTTGAGTTTCGCCATGTCGATCTTGTCGGCCGAGCAGTGGCGAACGATTTCGGCAGCCGCTTCTTCCGGAATGATGCCGAGACTGGCCTGCGCACGTGCGAGCGCGGCCTCGAAATCGAGATATTTCTGCACACGGTTCTCGTCGGAGAACACGTCCCGCATCGCCTGAGTGGTGAAAATGTCGCGAAACACCGCGGAATCGAGGATCGTTGAGGGCATTCGGAAGTCTCCTGTCGGTCGCACGTTAGCGGTTCGGCTTGGCCGATCAAGCGCATGGAGCCGCGAAAGGCCGGATCGGCGCGACGTTGCGGCCATGCTGGCGCGTTGGTACGCTGATCTCAGCCACATCAAACAAATAAGATCGGGGAGGATAAGCCATGCCAATGTCCATTGATCGACGCCGGCTGCTCGGCGGCAGCGCAGCGGTTGGTTTGGCCAGTGCATTGCCACGCCGCGTGCGCGCACAGGAGGCGCGTACCAAGATCCGTGTCGGCCTGGTGCGGTTGATCTCGTCAGGCCCCATTTTCATCGCCGAAGCGAAGAAGTTCTTCGACAAGGTCAATCTCGACGTCGAACTTGTGTACTTCGCGGACGGCGCACTCGCCATGCCGGCTCTGGTCGCAGGCGAACTCGACCTGACGGCGTCTACCCTGAATGCCGGCCTGTTCAATGCCGTTGCCAAGGGCGCACCGTACAAGCTCATCCTTGACCGAGGCATCGAGAAGCCGGGCTCTGGCTCGATGACGATCGTTGCCAGCAATGCCATGCATGATGCGGGCTTCACGGCGGTCGACAAGGCCAGCCTGCTCAAGGGCAAGAAAATCGCGATCCAGGCGCCCGGCAGCATCGACCAATATTTGTTCGGCCGTGCCGCCGAAAAGGCCGGACTCGATCCGACGCGCGATCTCAACTGGTCCAGCGGGATGCCCTATCCCGACATGATCAAGCTGATGGGTGCGGGACAGGCCGACGCCGCCAATATTCCGGTGCCGCTCGCCTTCCTTGCCGAAAAGAACAATGTCGGCAAGATCATTGGCGCGGGCTCCGATATCGAGCCGAATGCCCAGCTCGCCTGCTGGGTGATGTCCTCGAAGTTCCTGGCAGACAATAACTCGGCGGCTGTCCGTTTTGCCATGGTGCATACCCATGCCGGGCGGCTGTTCAACAAGGCCGCTGCCGCGAAAGATGCGGGCGTCATCAAAATCATTTCCGATGCCACGAAGGTACCGGCGCCCTTGATCGAGAAGGCTGCCCCGAGGTGGACCTGGTTTGACGAGAAAGGAATGCCCAACGTCGATTCCTGCGTTGCGCAAGGCAAGTTCTGGAACAAGATCAAATTGGTGAATGCGAGCGTCACACAGGAGCAGTTGTTTGATCTGTCGCCGGCGGTTGATGCTGATGCGAGGTTGAGCAAGAGCAATCCGTTCACCTGAACGTCGTGAACGGGCATGCCGGCGGTTTCGATCGAGTTTGATGATGTCGGGCTGACATTTGCGCCTTCGTCCGCGACGCCGACCGTGGCGCTCGAGGCGGTGACTTGCGCGTTCGAGCCGGGGAAGGTGACCGCGCTGATCGGCCCGAGTGGTTGCGGCAAGAGTACTCTTCTGCAGATCACCCGCGGCTTTCTCGATCCCACGCAAGGCCGTCTGCGTTTTACCGCTCTCGGCGCCGGCAAGGCGATTGCGCGGCCGGCGATGTCGACGGTGTGGCAGGCCTTCAACCTTTTTCCCTGGCTGACCGTGTTCGAAAATGTCGCCTTCGGGCTCGACCTCGCTGGTGTGCCGCATGCCGAACGCGACATGCGCGCGCGGCGCGCCATCGCCGCGGTCGACCTCACCGGGTTCGAAAGCCGGTATCCGCGCCAGTTATCGGGCGGCATGCGCCAGCGCGTCGGTCTCGCCCGGGCATTGGTGATGGAACCGGAAGTCCTGCTGCTCGACGAACCGTTTGGTGCGCTCGACGCGCAAACGAGACTTGTGCTGCAGGAGCAACTGGCGCGACTTGTGGAAACCAGCGGCACTACTGCGATCCTCGTCACGCACTCGATCGAGGAAGCGATCCTGCTCGCGGATACGATTCTGGTGATGACGGCGCGTCCCGGCCGCATCGCGGCCACCATCGCAGTCGCGTTGCCGCGGCCGCGCAGCATGGCAACCACGCGCGATCCGGGTTTTGCCACGCTGTTCGACCGGATCTATGGATTGCTGCGTGATGAGGTCATGCGCGCCATGATGAGCGGCGAGGGGCAAAGCCAATGAGCGTCTCGCCACTGCCAGGAGATGCCGCGCCGTCGCGAGCAAAAACGACATATTCGCCGCTCGACGATCCGCGCGTGCTGGGCTGGGGCTCTATCATTCTTGTGCTGATTGTGTGGGAGGTAGCCGCCCGCCTGTTCGGCGTATCGGCCCTATATCTGCCGCGTCCCTCGCAGATCGTCGTCGCCCTCGTAACGTTGTTCGGCAGCGGAGGCCTCGTCGTCGACCTGGGCGCCACCCTTTGGCGTATTTTCGCAGGCTTTGCCATCGCCCTTGTCTGTGGAACGCTGCTTGGCCTCTGGATAGCGACCTCATTCCGCGCCAGGGCGGTGGCCGACATGTTCATCGCGGCGCTCTATCCACTTCCGAAAATCACGCTGATTCCGCTTCTGATCATCTGGCTCGGAACGGGCGGACCGTTCATGCTGGCAATCAGCTTTCTCGGCGCAATTTTCCCGATCGTCATCAACACCGTACTCGGTGTGAGCCAGTGCGACCCGGGGCTGGTCCTGGCGGCGCGCGATCTCGGTGCAACGCCGCAGCAAATCATGCGGCGGGTGCTGCTGCCGAGCGCAATACCTTCGATCTTTGCGGGTGTCCGCCTCGGGCTCGGCGTTTCAATCATTCTTGTGGTCGCGGCCGAAATGGTTGTCGGCAAGGTCGGCCTCGGTGCCCGGCTCTATCTCGCGGGGCAAATACTGGAAACCGAGCAGGTTTTTGCCGTACTGATTGTTCTCGCGGTGTTAGGTATCATTGTGACCAAGCTGCAGGACGCCGTGGACGCGGTGCTCGGCAACTGGCGCGTCGACTGAATTCAATCTCTATGTCAGCTGAAGGAGCGCTCCCGATGACCGTCATGACAAAGCCGGAAAAAAGTTTTCGGCTCGAGGCCGTGCACCCCAAGCCGGAAGAGGCGCACACGATGCCCTATGCACCGGCCATTCATATCGTCGGCGCATGCGACCTGATGTTTGTCTCGGGAGCGACGTCGTCGCCGCTCTATCATAAGCATCCGCATGTCGATGAGGAGCATATCCAGCCGCACGCGATCGAAGAGCAGACCCGGCGCGCAATGGAATCGATCAAGTCGATCCTTGATCATGTCGGCGCCGGTTGGCGCGACGTCGTGAAGATCACGAAATATTTGACCGATTTCCGCGATGTCGATGCCATGCATCGCACCATGGCCAAGTATTTCGGAGATTGGAGGCCTGCCAGCACTACCGTGTGCATCAACCAGTTGTCATCGCCCGGGGCACGCGTTGAACTCGACATGATCGTGGCGCTGCCGAAGAAAGCCACGTGACGCTTCCTTCCCGGCTCGCGCGCATTGCCGACGCTGAATATCCGCGCTTCTCCGAAGGGGAGATGGCGCGGCGCCGTGCGGCAATTAACGCTCTGTTGGCGGTTGCGGGCTGCGATCATCTCGTTTTCTGCGGCGCCAACCGTTTCGGTTCCGCCGTGCAATGGCTTACACAATGGCCGGTCACCGCGGAAGCGGTGGGCGTGCTCGCGCCGGGCGAACGCGACGCCCTGTTCGTGCAGTACGTCAATCATGTGCCGCAGGCGAAGATCCTCGCCGAAGAGGCTGATGTCGCATGGGGCGGAGAATCGACCATCGCTGCAGCGATCCAGGCGCTCGGCCAGCGTGGCGCCCGCCACGATCGCGTGGCGACCATTGGTCCACTTTCCGCCGATCAGCATGCGACCCTGACCGCGAAATTTGGCCGGCTGACGAATCTCAACCGGGATTACGTGCGCTTGCGACAGGTAAAATCAGCCGAGGAACTCGATTGGCTGCGCATCGGCGCCTATTTCAGCGATCTTGGGATGGCCGCACTTCGCGACAGCATAAGACCCGGCTTGAATGAGCGCGAACTCGGTGACTTGGTCGAACGGGCCTATATTCGCTATGGCGCCACTAGCGTCATTCATTACATCGGCGTCACGTCGATGGATTCGCCTGAGCTGGCGGTGCCTCGGCAGTTCGCCCGTCTGCGTCGCGTTCAGGCAGGCGATGCCGTGGCTGCCGAAATCAGTGCGGCATTTTGGGACCATCCGGGCCAAGTGCTGCGCAGTTTCTCGCTCGGCGAACCGAACAGGCTTTATCGCGAGCTCCATGCGACGGCGGACGCGGCCTTTGACGCGATCGCGGCGGTTCTCAAGGCCGGCGCGACGCCGGCTCAGGTCATCGATGCATCAAGCGTGATTGAAGAGGCGGGGTTCACTATCATCGACGATCTTCTGCACGGCTATGGTGGCGGTTATCTGCCGCCGATCCTCGGCTGCAAAAGCCGCCCCGCGGGTCCTGTTCCAACGGAACCGTTCCGCGCCGGACAGACCGTTGTGATTCAGCCCAATGTCGTGACCCGCGATGGCAAGGCCGGCGTGCAGACAGGCGAGATGGTACTGATCACGGAAAGTGGAATCGAGCGCATGCATTCGATGCCAAGGGGATTTCTCGCTCTTTGAATCGCCGCCGGCATCGCGCGAGCAAGTGGATGTGAATGCTAGCCCAATTGTTCCTTCATCCAGTCCGCGCTTTGCGGACGCCAGCGATAGGCGCGGTTGGTGGCGATATGGTTGCCATCCTCGATCATCATCAGGACCACGGGCCCTTTTGCTTCGCGCGCCAGACGTTCGGCATCTTTCGCGGGCACGATGCGATCGAGCCGGCCATTCACGATGAAAAGCGGACAGGTGATGTTTTGAGCTACGCCCTCAAGTGAAAGTGTTTGGGCATTCTTCCGCGCTTCGTCTTGCGTCTTGCAGTGACTGCGCACGCGAAAGGCCTCGCGCGTGAGTTCCGGCAGCCCGTCCCATGCCTCTCCCCAATTGAACGGCCCACCAAGGGCGATGCAAGCCTTGATGCGCTTGTCAAAAGCCGCCGCTCGCGGAGCATAGTACCCGCCAAGGCTTACGCCCCACATTCCGATGCGCTTTGAATCGAGATCCGTGCGCCGCTCGACGAAATCGATGACCGCCTTGACCGGCACCTCATAGTCGCCACGAATGGCAAATTCATATTGCGCCTCACCCTGTCCGGGGCCTTCAAACATCAGCGTGGCGACGCCGCGCGCCAAAAACGGCGCCTCATATGCATCGCCTTCTTCCTTCGTTGAATCGAGGCCAACCGCCATGACGACGACCGGCGGCTTGTCAATGCCTGTCGGTTTGCGGAGGATTCCGGCCAGTTTCTTGCCTTGGTATGGAATTTCGACGCGCTCGCCGGGCGGGCGAAGATGTGGCAGGGCGAGCTGCCGGCATTCGATCTGCTTCTCGTGCGCAGCTTTCATCTGTGCCTGATCGTGCACGAACAGGAACGACGCGAAATGGTAATAGACGCCGGCGCGCTGGAGGCTTTCGCCGGCGGTGAGAAAATGTCTCTTCGCGATTGCCTCGAGACCGATTTGCTCATGATGGGCCGCGCGCTTCGACCAGGCGCTGCACCAATCATCATATGACTCAATCGATCCGGTGACCTCCTCGAAGTCGGTGAGAACAACTCCATTCGCTATGAAACGCGGGCCCCAATGGGCGATAGCGGCCTTGAGCCGAGGGTCGGATGACATGGGCCTGTGGTCCTTGCTTTACGGAGATCAGTTGGCTTTCTCGTCGCGGCGATACCAGGGCATGAAGCGGCGCGTGGTCCAGTTCACCAGTAGCTCGAACCCGACGCCGAAGCCGGCAAGCAGCAGCACGCCGACAAAAGCCTCGTTGTGATGGTAGGAACGCGAATTGTAGAGGATGTAGTAGCCGATCCCGCCGATCGAAAGAAAGAATTCGGCCACCACCGCGCCGATCAGAGCCCGGCCGGCCGCCAGGCGGAAACCGGCAAGCAAATAGGGCATCGACGCCGGCAAGACGATGTCGGTGAGCATCCGCACGCGGCCGGAGCGAAATGACCGGGACACTTCCAGGAATTCGCGTGGCACAGAGCGCGCTCCGTCGGCGACATTCATGGTGATCGCAAATATGGCGGCAAAAATAATCGTGGCTATGCGAGCTGAGCTCGAGTAGCCGAACCACAGTGAAAACAGCGGTAGAATAATGATCATAGGCATGGCGTTGAAGCCGTTGATGTAGACACGGATCATTCGGTCGACAGTGGCGCTGCGGCCCATCAGAAGGCCGATGCAGGTGCCGACGACGATCGTGATGGCCAGTCCCTCCGCTACTGCCGCAAGGGTGGCGCCGAGTGCTTGAAGAAACGCAGGATCGACGACCACTTTGGGAATTGCGAGCACAACCGTGCTCGGTTTTGCGACATAGGCCGGCGCCAAGGCGCGGACGACGAATTCCCACGCAATCAGGATAGCCAACCCCGTGACCAGGCGCGGCATGAAACCGGTAGTCTCGCGGGATGCAAATCGCGAAACTGAGCGGGGTCGAGCGGCCTGAGCCGTCGATGCGCCGATCGTTGAATCGGTCATCGGCTACTGCCTCCAGCGAGCAAAATGCTGCTCTATCTTCAAGCCGAGCCGAGTCAATCCAACCCCTATCAATCCGATCACCAGAATGGATGCGAACACCCCGGCTGTATCGAAGTCCTGTGAAGCGCCCATGATCAGCTGGCCAAGGCCGGTCGAAGAGAGAAAGAACTCCGCGGCGATCATGCCGACCAAGGCGCGGCCGATCGCCTGGCGTACTCCCGTCATTATGTAGGGCAGCGTGTAGGGCAGCATGACTTCGCGCCACAGCGACCATTCCGAGGATCGGTAGGACTTCGCTACTTCGATAAGTTCCGGTTTGATGCTGCGCGCGCCTTCCACGGTATTGTAGAGCACCGGAAAGACGCTGAAGAGAAAGACGACGAGCACCTTGGGTGCGAAGCCAAATCCCATCATTGAAAGGATGAACGGTATCAATGCCACCATCGGGGTGGCATAGAAAATCATGATGTAAGGCTCGATGCCGACTCGCAAGGTGCGCACGCGGGCGAGCAGCAAGCCGAGCGGTGCGCCAACAGCTATCGCTAGTGTGAACCCTGTGAGGAAAAGTTGTGCTGAATCGATAAATTGCGCAATGAACTCTCCGCGGGTCGTGAGCTGCCAGAGACGCACCAGGGTTTCCGAGAACGGGACCATGAACGCGGCACTGGTCGAGCGGCCGACGATTTCCCAAATGACGACGCCGGCGAGGAGACTCAGCCAGAGCGGGCCATGGCGGCGGATAGAAGTATTCAGCACTGACACCGATCCAGTCATTCAACTCGGATGATTGACGCCGTTGCCCCGCGGCCGAAGCGAGGCTTCGAGGTAACGACGAGAGGGCGTCCGCCTGATGCCCTCGCTTTATTTTATTTCACCATTGCACTGGCGTCCTTCCAGACTGTGCCATCGACGAAGTCGTCAAATTTTACCGGTTCCTTGTCGGGCTTGATCGAACCGATTTTCTTCATCAGCGCGGCAACCGCCTCAATCTTGTTGCGTGGCATGCCGTCATCCTTCGCGGCCCAGAAATCGATCTTTAGGAATTCGGCGAGCGCGGCCTTGTTGACATCCTTGTTGTGCCCGGTGACAGCCGCGGCATCGGCGACTGCGTCGGCATTCTTGGGATCCTGCATGAATCTGGCTGCTTCCAGCATGCCGGCAACCGTCCGCACGATCGCATCACGGTTCTTCGCAAGGTTGTCCTTGCGTGCGACCATGATCAGGTAGTGACTGGTCGGGTTGGTGTTTTTCATTGCCAGCAGGACATTGAGCTTCTTGCCCTGGTGCTGGATCTCGGCGAGGTCGTCGAGATGCAGCACGGCGAAATGCAGGCGTCCGGCGAGCAGCGCCTGGCCGGGACTGGAGCCGAGCGCAATCTGCTTGACTTCCTCTATTTTCACCTCTTTGCAACCGGCCGCAAGCATTGATCGGAGTGCAATTGAGCGAGCCCCATTGATTGAATCCACACCGACGTCCTGGCCCGCCAGATCTTTGCAGGTCTTTCCTGTATCAGTGGTCCCGATCACCCAGTCCGGGTTGGGCATTCCGTAGACCGCAACCAGCGGCACCCCGGCATTGGATACTTGATTAATGACCGGAGGCGTCGGCGACCATGCCATATCGACATCGCCCGCAACCACGGCGCGGGCCGCGGCAGTGCCGTTATCGAACGGTTTAATTTCGACGTTGGCGCCGTGCTTTTTGAAAAAGCCCTGCTTTTCCGCAACAAAAGCTATGGTCATGGAATAGATAGGCGGAATGCCCGGCGTGGCCACGATGATTTTCTTGCCCTGCGCCAAGGCGGGAGCGTTCCCAGCCAATGACGCTGCTAGGATCAGCCAGCCAGCCGTGAATGCAATTGTTCTGCGGATCATTGAATCCTCCCTTGTAACTTCCGTTTTTTTGTTCAGCGCTCGAGTTGGAATTCGGCCTCGCGAGCCTCGCGCATCAACGTGACCCATACGCGCTCGCGAAGTTCGGCAAACCGCGGTTCACGTAACGTCTCGCGGTTGCGCGGCTCCGGGAGATCGATCGTGATGGTCTCGTGGATACTCGACGGCCGTCCTTTGAGCACAATCACCCGATGCCCGAGCAGGACCGCTTCCTCGATCGAGTGGGTGACGAATATCATCGCTGTCGGCCGTTGTTCCCAGATTCGCAGGAGTTCGAACTGCAGGATCTCGCGCGTCTGTGCGTCGACCGCGGCGAAAGGTTCGTCCATGAGCAAGACATTTGGTTCAACAGCGAGCGCGCGCGCAAGGCCGCAACGCTGCTGCATGCCGCCTGACATTTGATACGGATACGCACTCTCGAATCCTGTCAGCCCGACAAGCTTGATGAATTCCGGCACCTTGCGGTCAACTTCCGCCTTGGGCGTGCCCGCCATGCGGAGTCCATAGGCGACGTTTTCGAAGACGGTTTTCCAGGGGAAGAGCCCGAAATGCTGAAAGACCATGGCGACGCCGGCAATGGGCTCGGTCACAGGCTCACGGCCTACCCAAATCTCGCCGGTATCGTGGGGCAAGAGACCGTCGATACAGCGAAGCAGGGTCGTCTTGCCGCACCCGGACGGACCGACAATCGCGACGATCTCACGCGCGCCGACATCAAACTCGATATTCCGGAATACTTCGAGGGTGCCGTAGTGTTTGCCGAGTCCGCGCACACGGATGCGCGGCTCGTCTTTGGCGGCCTGCGATGCGGGAACCATGCGAATTGCGGATGTTGCCTGACTTGTCACTCTGCAGCCTGTTTTGCGGGTTTGGAGTTGATCTTTGCCCAGTAGTCCTCAGCCTGTTTTGACTGCTTGAGCGCGTCGAAGTTCTCAAAGCCGGGTGCCATCGATGCATCGGTGCCGGCCATAATCTGATGATGCTCGATGTTGAGTGTGCGTAGCCAGCGCTGTTGGCCCATGGTGATTGCCACGAAATATCCGATTTCGACGAGCTCCGCTTCGCTGAAGTGCTCGTGCAGGCGCGCCCACAACGCGTCACCGGCCGGAAGATCCCAGGTGATCGCCTCGGCATAAGCGAGAGCGGCTTTCTGGCGGTCATCGTAGCGCGGTGAACTCTCGAAATTGATCAAGTCGGAATAGTCGTCTTCCTTGAGACCGGACTTGGCGGCCTTCATGGAGCGCTGGTTGCCGCAGAACTCGCACAGGACCGAACGCGAGACATAGATGCGGCAGAGCTCCTTGATCTTGTGATCGGCGACGCCGTTCTTGAATACGTCGCGCCAAGTATTGGCGAACGACCAGAAGGTCGCCGGCACGTGGGCGCGAATTGCCTGACTTTCCGGCCGCGGAGTTCCCTCGCGTGCGCAGCGTTCGAATTCCGCGATCATCGCCGGATCATTGATCGTCGATGGATCGACGTAGCTAATGCGAGGCTTCGACATCGTCGGTAAATCTCCAGGTAAAATCGTGACGCCACACCGGCCGGAGATGTGTCGTCGTTGGGCTTGCGACAGGAACGGCATGTTGCCGCAATGCCGGCACATGGGCAACTTTCGGTAATGTAATTCGGTAACCGTGTCTTAGTCTTGATGAGCTTGCAGTGATGGCCGCGCCCGCCGGGTTGCACGAGCAAAAGCCAATAAAGCCAATAATGACGCGCGTTTTCTGCGCGGCGGCTCCGCGAACAGACTGAATCGAATCTTACCGGGAGCACCAGTATACGAACTAGTATTGTTAATGCCCCCCAAGGTTACTCTAAAGTTTATCGCGGTTTGGATACCACATTTAAACGCTAGCAATTCATGGGCTCTTCAGCATAGGCGCAATTGCGCCAATGATTTTAGTAATTCAATACTGCCTCGCCCTTAGTGTTCGCATGTGAAGAGACCGGGGAATAGTTCGGTCGCGTAAAACGGGGCTCATCGCCGTGCGTGCCAGTACAATCGTTATGATCGGGTTTGCCGTTGTCTTCGGCTTGCTCGCGGTATTCATCGCCCAGGTCTGGCTCAACAACCAGGCCAGCATGCGGGCGAAGAATATCGAGACGAAACCGGTCGCGTCGCAAACGGTCGTCGTCGCCAAGCAGGCGCTGCGATTTGGCACAGAGCTCAATGCCTCCATGCTTCAGGAGGTCCCGTGGCCGTCTGAATCGCTGCCGAGCGGCGCGTTCTCAAAGATTGGCGACATTCTGTCCGGCGGCCGCCGCGTCGTGCTGGCCGCCCTTGAAGCGAACGAGCCCGTGCTCGCGTTAAAGATTACCGGACCGGGCCAGCGGGCGACTCTTTCCGCGCTCGTCAAGCCAGGCATGAAGGCTGTCACGATCCGCGTGAACGATGTTGAAGGCGTCGGCGGATTTGTCCTGCCGGGCGATCACGTCGATGTCGTGCTCACGCGACAGATCGACAAAGGTTCAGCCACCACTCAGGTCGTGTTGCAGAATACGCGCGTGCTCGCAGTCGACCAAACTGCGGATGAACGCGCGGCCAAGGCTGCGGTCGCGAAATCCGTGACGTTGGAGGTCGATACCGTCGAGGCGCAAAAGCTGTGGCTCGCATCTTCGGTCGGCAGTCTTTCGCTGTTGCTCCGCAAGGCGGGAGAGACTGCCGAAGTGAAAACCCGCAAGGTCACGCTTCAGGATCTTGGGACCAACGAACCGGTGAACTCAGACAAGGGTGCCACCACGACAGTCGTGGTGACGCGCGCGGCGGCGAAGCAGGAATACACCGTTCCTGCCGAGGGACGTAATGGGGCCTCGGCGGCAACGGAGCGGAGACCAGTGGCCTGGTGATCCCGGGCTTTGTGATCATTCAAGGGGTGGGGAGTGTGTCGTGAATAAGCACAACGAAATCAGCGCCGGCTTTCGCTGGCCGACTGCGGACAGGACTACCGAACGCGGCAACTGGCTGCGCGATCTTCTGATCGCCCTGGCCATCGCGCTGGCGGCGTCGATTTTGGGGATGGTCGGCGATGCCTATGCTCAGGGGCGCGCTATCCAGATCAGCGGAAACAACCGCACGGTCATGGTGACTGTTCCCGTCGGCAAGTCGGAAGATGTGCACACTGACATCAGTTTCGTCGACGTCGTTGTCGGCGATCCGGAAGTTGCCGACGTCAACCCGCTGACCGATCGGTCACTCTCCATACTCGGCAAGAAGATCGGCACGACGCGCGTGTCGGTATATACCGAAGGCAAGAAGCTGGTCGGCATCTTCGACGTCGAGGTTTCCTACGACATCACGCGGCTGAAGAACGAGTTGCATCGGCGTTTCCCGGGATCGCGCATCCAGGCGTCCACAGTCAACGGGCGTATCATGCTCTCCGGCGAGGTCGTGGATGCGACAACCCTCGATAAGGCGGTGACCATTGCGCGCCAGTTCGGGCCCGACATTATCAATTCCGTATCAGTGATGTCGCCGCAGCAGGTGCTTCTGGAAGTGCGCTTTATAGAAATTTCGCGCACTGCCGGCCGCGAGCTCGGCGTTCAGTGGAATAGATTCGGCGGAAGCAGCATCACCAATATCGGCAACCGCGTGAATGCCGGCGACCTGCCGGTGACAGCCTCATCGATTGCGACCGAGACGGCGGCAGGTTTGATCTCCGGCTCGTCGCCGTTCGGGTTCCTGGTTGGCCGCATCGTGGCCAGCGGGGTTTCGACCGACGTGCTGATCAACGCCCTCGAGCAGAAAGGCGTTGCCCGCAGCCTTGCTGAACCAAACCTCGTGGCGCTTTCCGGCGACACAGCAAGCTTCCTAGCCGGCGGCGAGTACCCGATTCCGGTTTCCGGGTCGTTCGGGCAGGTGTCGGTCGACTACAAGAAATATGGCGTCGGCTTGGCTTTCACGCCGACGGTGCTCAGCCACGGCCTGATCAATATGAAGATCGAGCCGGAAGTCAGCCAGATCGACACGACCCATACGGTTGCAGTCAGCAACGGCATCTCCGTTCCCGCTCTCATCGTGCGCCGCGCATCGACGACGGTTGAGTTGCGCGACGGACAGAGCTTCGTGATCGGCGGGCTGCTGCAGAGCGACAACAAGAACCAGCTCGAGCAGCTGCCTTGGCTTGGCAGCGTGCCGGTGCTGGGTGCGCTGTTCTCGAGCAAATCCTTCCAGAAAAATGAAACCGATCTTGCCATCATCGTCACGCCGCACGTTGTGCGTCCGGCGCGGCCCGGCGACGAAATCAAGGCGCCGACCGACGATACGTTGCCGCCGAACGACGTCGACTTCTTCTTGCTCGGCAAGACCGAGGTCAGTCGGGGAGAGGCGCGCGCGCTCACGCCCGTCACGGCCCGTATCGCCATTGCCGGCGACCGGCCGTTCACAGGGCACATGCTCGACATGCCGAAGGGGGAATCCAATGCAGCCATTCAGTAAAGCAATACGCGCGCTCGCGCTTGCCGTCCTCCTCACGGCAGTTGCCGGCTGCTCCGAGTATATCGATCGCCGCGATACCATCGCGCTATCCGGGGGCAATGCGGTTGCGACCAATGTGGTGACGCATATGGTCGACCCGTGGCCGCGCGACAGCGCCAATCGCAATATAGCGTTCAACGGCGCGAAGCTGGAAACCGCGGTCGAGCGCTATCGCACCAACAAGGTGATCACGCCGCGCGGCATCGGCACGTCCGGGGCATATCAGGAATCATCACAAGGCGGACAGAGCAGTGCGGGACCTGTCGGACCGGTCGTCACGCAGCCTGCGGCGCCAGTGAAATAGACAGGACTTCGATCGCGTTATGCGCATTGGACGAAATTCCGACGCCAACCGAACCCGCGTTGTGGTGCTGACCGCCGACGCGGCGTTCGACGCTTCAGTGCGCGCCACGTTCGGGACGTCGTCTGCGATCGAGCTTGGAGTGGTTTCCGGCCGGCTCGCCGAGCAAGCCGACACACTGGAAACCGGCGAAGCAACGGTCGTAGTGGTCGATCTTGATGCCGGCCGCGCCGACGAAATGGCCGCGCTTGCCCGGCTGATGGCGCGAATTGGCACCTGGCCACCGGTCATCGCGGTGACCCAGGTTTTCGACGAGAACGTCGCGCGCACGCTTCTCCAGATGCGGATCGCCGATTTCCTCGTGAAGCCGGTCGAGCCGATTGACTTGGTGCGTGCGTGCGCGCGTGTTGCCAAGGGTCCCGGCGGCGGCGCGGAGCATACTGAAGCGAAGATCTACACGTTCCTGCCCGCAGTGGGCGGCGCCGGCGTCACGACGCTCGCCGTGCAGAGCGCGATGATCCTGCTCAACAGCGGAAGCCAGCGCGCAAAGCCGTCGACTTGTCTTGTGGACCTCGATTTTCAACACGGCTCGGTCGCGGACTATCTCGACCTCGAGCCGCGCCTCAATTTGGCGGAAATCGAACCGCGGCCGGATCGCCTTGATCGGCAGCTGCTCGAAGTCATGCTGTCATACCACGCGTCAGGGCTCGCCGTTGTCGCTGCGCCCAATCGCCCGGCGGAGATGCGCTCGTTTGATCCTGATGTCGTGACGCGCTTGCTCGACCTCGTGTCGAACAATTTCGAATATGTCGTGTTCGACATGCCGCGCACCTGGTTCTCATGGACCGATAGCGTGCTGCTTGGTTCGAACAAGCTGTTCATCGTCAGTGAAACGACCGTTCCCGGGCTGCGCCACGCAAAGCAACTGGTCGCAGCGATCAGAGAAAGGCTGGGCGATGGCCCCAATCCACAGGTGATCGTCAATCGCTTCAGCCAGCGCATGTTTGATTCCGGCCTGCGTCGCGCCGACCTCGCACAGACACTCGGCGACGCCTTCCTGAGCGCGATTCCCAATGACTACGCGCTTGTCCGGGAGGCGATCGATCGAGGCGTCCCTCTCGATGAAGTCAAGCCGGGCAATAAGATTACCGCCGAGCTCAAAAAGCTGGTGCTGGATGCGCCGGCGTCCAAGGCGGGTGCTGACAGACAGCCGATTGCGCTTCTGAAGAAACTCAAGCTTTCGATGGTGGGCTAAGATGGCAGGTCGCTTCACCGCACGCCGCACCACATCGACGGAATCGCCGGTAGCCGAAGAACCGCCGTCATCGGAACTTGAGGGCGTTTCCTGGACCGTTTTTCCCGAGGCGACGGCCGAGCAGGGCGCGCCCGCTCAGCCCTCGGAAAGTCCGTTGCTCAGCGAAAAGCTTCTCGACGCCAAGGTGCGCTTGCACCGTCGTCTGATCGAGGAAATCAATCTCTCGGCACTGGATAAAGTACCCGAAGAAGAAGTTCGCCGGCACGTCCAGCAGCTTGTTTCGCAATATGTGCTGGTCGAGCGCCTTCCTCTCAATACCCAGGAACTCAGCGATTTCGTCTCGGAAATTCTCGACGAGATGACGGGCTTGGGTCCTCTCGAGCCGCTCCTCAAGGATCCGACGATCAACGATATCCTGATAAACGGGCATGAATGCGTCTATGTCGAACGGGCCGGCGTGCTCGAGCCGCTGTCGGTGCGTTTCAAGGACGAGCAGCACCTTCTCCGTATCATCAATAAAATCGTTGCTGCAGTTGGCCGGCGCGTCGATGAATCGCACCCTCTCTGCGACGCCCGCCTGCTGGACGGCTCGCGCGTCAACGTCGCGGTGCGTCCGATCGGCGTCGATGGCCCCCTCGTCTCGATCCGTAAGTTTTCCAAGAAGCCATTCAATCTCACCAAGCTCGTGGAAGTCGGCGCGTTGCGCCCGGCTATGGCCGAGGTGCTGGCTGCGGCGGTCAAGTCGCGCGTCACAACGATTATTTCGGGCGGCACCGGTTCGGGCAAAACGACCATGCTTAACGCGCTTTCCGCGTTCATTTCCGAAAAGGAACGTCTGCTGACAATCGAAGACGCAGCGGAATTGCAGCTGCAACAGCCCCATGTCGGCCGCATGGAGACGCGGCCGCCGAACATTGAAGGCAAGGGCGAGATACGCCAGCGCGAACTCGTGAAAAACGCGCTGCGCATGCGTCCCGACCGCATCATCCTCGGCGAGTGCCGCGGCGAAGAAGCCTTCGACATGCTGCAGGCGATGAATACCGGTCACGAAGGATCGATGGCCACGATCCACGCCAACACACCGCGCGACGCGCTCTCGCGCCTTGAGCAGATGATCGGCATGGCCGGCCTCCCGATGACGGTCGCCTCGATCCGGAGTCAGATCGCCAACGCCATTCAGCTCATCGTCCAGCTTCAGCGCCAGTCGGATGGCCGACGCAAGGTCACGTCGATCGCGGAGGTCACGGGGCTCGAAGGCGACATCATTCAGATGCAGGAAATATTCAAGTACGTGCGTACTGGAACTGCTGCCGACGGTACAGTGCAGGGTCATTACCAGGCGACCGGTGTGCGGCCGCGCTTCCTTTCCCATTTGTCGAATCTGGGCATCAAGATTCCCGGCAGCTACTTCGATCCCTCACAGCCGCTCTGAACGGCCATGTTCAATTTCAATTCAATTTACCTGTTCTACCTGCTGATCGGGCTTTCGGCCGCGATGTTCGCGGAAGGCATGTATCTGCTGGTCTACAACAACGCGTCCTATCGAAAGAACATCAATCGTCGCCTCAAGGTTATGTCGGGCAAGACCGACCGCGAGAGCGTTCTCGTCCAGCTGCGGCGGGAGCGCGGCCTGACTAGCGGCGGCGACTACCGGCTGCCGCTCGTCAATCTCAATCAGCTGCTGCTGCAGTCCGGCCTGACAATCGGTTTTGGCCGGCTGATCCTTATTGCCGTCATAGGAATGGTCGCGATCTTTGCTGGCGTCATGGTTTTTAACGGCAAAGTCTCCTACGCTGCACTTTCCGCCCTCGCCGGCGGAATCCTGTTGCCGCCTCTGGTTTTGAAAATCCTGCGCCGACGGCGCCAGAAAAGATTCGGCGCGCAGTTTCCCGATGCAATCGATATTATTGTCCGCTCGCTGCGCGCGGGCCATCCGGTTCCGATTGCCATTGCGATGGTGGCGAAGGAAATGCCGGATCCAATCGGTACCGAATTCGGTATCATCACGGACGAGCTGACCTACGGGTCGGATCTTGAGACCGCGATGCGCAATTTGTACTTTCGTGTCGGGACCGACGACTTGCCGCTGTTCGTGACAGCGGTTGCAATACAGCGCTCCACCGGCGGCAATCTCGGCGAAATTCTCGAAAACCTTTCAAAGGTTATCCGCGAGCGCTTCAAAATGCGCCGCAAAATTCGCGCTCTGGCAGCGGAAGGCAGGGCGTCAGCCATGATACTTTCTTCGCTCCCGATCGGCATGTTTGGCATCATCCAGTTCCTGGTGCCGAACTTCTACGCCAGCGTTTGGGATCAGGATCTGACGAAAATCATCCTCGCGCTTGCCGGTTGCTGGATGGGTGTCGGCAATTTCATCATGTACCGCATGGTCAATTTCAGGATCTGACCGATGGGCTCCGTATTCGCCAGCACGTTCAGCGACGGCAACACAATGCTGATAGGGCTGCTCATATTTCTCGCGGCCGGCACGCTGGCGTTTTCGGTGATGGCGGCAATACGCGTGCGTAATTCGGTTAAGAAGCGCACGGCGCGTATCATGAACGAAGCCGAACGTGAAGCAAGTCACTCGCGTTCGCTGCAGCATTCGAGCCAAAGGACAGTCACCAAACTCATCGACTACACCAACAAGCACTATGGGTCGGCCAACGACGAGAACATGAAGGTGCTCCGCCGACGCCTCGTTCAGGCCGGCATCTATGACCCGCGCGCCGTCGCATATTTCTTCATCGCGCGTACCGCGTTGGCCGTTGGTCTGGCAGCCGCCGTGTTCCTGTTTCTGCCTTTTATGAGGATGAGCGGCTCGATGGTCTGGGTGATGGTCATAGTCGGCGGTGTCGCCGGCTATGTCGGGCCCAGTGTTTACATCGACAGGCGCATATCGGCGCGCAAGGTCGAGCATCGCTCAGGCTTTCCGGATTTCATGGATCTGCTCGTGGTCTGCGCGGACTCAGGCCTGTCGATGGAGGCATCGCTCGAACGCGTCTCGCATGAATTGGGCACGAGCTATCCATCGCTCACCGCCAATATTCATCTGACGAATCTCGAGATCCGCGCCGGGCGCGCGCTCAAGGACGCCCTCGAAAATTTTGCCGACCGCCTTGCACTCGACGAGGCGCACGCATTTGCGACCCTGATCAATCAGTCGATCGACCTGGGTTCGAGCATCACCGATGCCATGCGCGTCTATAGCGACGACATGCGCCATAAGCGTCTGTCCCGGGCCGAGGAAAAGGCCTATGCGCTGCCGGCCAAGCTCGCCGTGCCAATGATGGCCTGCATCTTCCCGGTCTTGTTCGTCGTCATCCTGCTGCCGGTATTCGTGCGTCTGCACGCAGGGCACTACTTCTAGGAAATACCGGGCATTATGCGCGCGCCGGCAGGCCCAATTGGGCGCTTTACCTCGTGTTTCGGCGCCAGGCCCCGCACGGTGAAGATATTCTTAACCATCCTCCCCTAGCCTGACAGGGTTCCCGGTAGCGGGTGCTTCCGCAAGGCTTTGACATGCTTATTGGAAATGCCCGAGCCCTGATTATCGCGATGGTCGCTCTGTGGCTTGCCGGGTGCACTACATCTTCCAGCCTCTCCAATTTGTTTGCCGCGAAGACGCCGGGCGCCGAGGCATCAGCATCGGCATCACAATCAGCTGATCCCTCCCAGCAGGCATCCGACGCAGCCGCACCGGAGCAGGCCGGTGGCGAATCGACAGGTTCGGTGCCTCCGCCGCTGGGCGTGCCCGCGGCGGCCGAGCCGGGTTTGCTTGGCGGTGATCCGAATGACGAGTTAAGCCTCGGCAAGAAGCATTATCGGGCGAATGATTTCGGTCTCGCGGAAAAACACTTCCGCCGCGCCGTCGAAAAGCATCCGCGCGATGCCGAAGCATGGCTCGGTCTCGCCGCATCTTATGATCGCTTGCGCCGATTTGATCTAGCCGATCGCGCTTATTCTCAGGCGATCGGTATCGTCGGTCCGACCGTCGAAATTCTCAACAATCAGGGCTACTCATACATGCTGCGCGGCGACTACAAGCGTGCGCGTGCCACGCTCGCGGCTGCCCAGCGCAAAGACCCCAACAACAAATACGTGCAGAATAACATTCGCCTCCTTGAGGAGAGCTACCGCAAGGGCAAGGCCATCGAATAGGTCCGTCCGAGCCTTGCGCATCCGACATTGGTTGCCCCTGATTGGTGGTGGCGGAAATTGTCGGATATGCGAATATAATCGAATATTTGGGGTTGATTGGGGGTAGGGCGGCTTGTCGGGCCGGCTACTTGAACCGGCGCCAAACGCTTTTGTTCGTCGATTTCCCGCGATAAGGGAAACGTCAGGCCTACAGGGAGGAACCGTCGATGTCGGCAAGAAACAGCAAATTTGGAGTGTCACGACGCACGCTGCTCAAAGCGGGCGCCGCGGTCAGCCTTTTCCCGGCACCGCAAGTGTTTGCGCAATCCGCGCCGCCGCTCAAAATCGGGTTTCTCACGGTCCTCACCGGTCCGCTAGCCGCCGGCGGCAAGCAGCAGGAAGAAGGCGCCGCGCTCTTTCTCAAGGAGCGCAATGGCATGATCGCAGGCCGCAAGGTCGAGCTGATTACGCAGGACACGGCCGGAAACCCGGCGCTTGCCAAAACCAAACTCCAGGAGCTCGTCGAGCGCCATAAGGTGGCGGTGTCGATCGGCCCGCTGGCGACCAATGAAGCGATTGCGATGGATGGCTATGTTCGCGACACAAAGGTGCCGTTGATCACCACGACCTCAGCCGCCACGGTCGATCTGAAAAGCCACGCGGTGAACCCATGGGTGCTGCATGCGTTTGGTACGGCGCCGCAGGTCACATATCCGCTCGGCGACTATGCGGCCAAAACACTTGGCTTCAAGAAGATTACGATCGTCGCCGAAGATTTCACCTATGGCCACGAAGGCGCCGGCGGATTTCAGCTTGGTTTCGAGGGCGCCGGCGGCAAGATCGTGCAGAAGCTATGGCCGCCGCTCAACGCGCCGGAATACGGACCGTATCTCGCGCAGATCAAGGGCGACGTCCAGGCGATCTATATGGGATTTGCCGGCAGCAATCCTTTGCGTTTCCTCAAGCAGTTCAGCGAATTTGGGCTGAAGGGAAAAATTGCCGTACTTGGCAACACAACCAGCACCGACGAAGGCATTCTCAAGCTGATGGGCGATGAAGCGGTTGGCGTCTTTACCGGCGGTTGGTACGCCGCCGGCCTCGACACGCCGGACAACAAGAAATTTGTCGCAGGAATCAACGAAGCGTACAAACACGATCCCGGCTTCTACACGGCAGGTCCGTACACGGCGCTTCTCATTATCGAGGAGGCGTTGAAAACCACGGGCGGCAAGACCGACGACGCGGGAGCCTTCCTCAAGGCGATGCACGACGTCCGTCTCGCTCATGGCCCGATCGGGCCGGTGCGGCTCGATGAATACGGCACGCCGATACTCGACATCCACATTCGCAAGGTGGCGCCCGTCAACGGAAAGCTCACCAACACCATCATCAAGACCTACCCGCAGGTGAGCCAGTTCTGGACTTTCGATCCAAAGAAGTTTGTCGAGCAGCCGGTGTTCTCGCGCGACTTCCCACCGAGCAAATACCTCGAATAGTGGTTCAACAGCGGAGCTGTTGGATTGGCGCGAATGGCGGTCGCGCGGGTAAGGTGAAGACATGACGAACCCGCGGCCCATTGCCATCATCACCGGGGCTTCCGCCGGAATCGGAGTCGCGCTCGCACGCGTGTTCGCGCGTCATGGCCATGAATTGATGCTGATCGCGCGGCGCGAAGACAGATTGCGTGAACTTGCCGACGAAATCGCATTATTTGGCGCGCAACGGCCGATCGTCATGGCGATTGATCTCGCAAAGCCCGGCGCTGCGCGCGACATTGCCGACCGCCTGGCGGCGGAGAATGTCGAACCGCAATTTGTCGTCAACAATGCCGGTTTCGGCCTCGTCGGCCTGGCCAGCGCACGCGATCGCGGCGAACAACTGCAGATGATCGATCTCAATGTTCGCGCGCTGACGGAATTGTCACTCGCGTTCGTCGACAGTCTTGCCCGTCATCGCGGAGGGCTGCTCAACGTCGGCTCGATGGCGGGCTTTCTGCCGGGCCCGGGCATGGCGGTTTACTACGCGACCAAGGCTTACGTGCTTTCATTCACAGAGGCGTTGCACAGCGAACTCAAGCCGCGCGGAATCCGCGTTGCCGTGCTTTGCCCGGGGCCGGTACCGACGGAGTTTGCCGAGCGCGCCGGCGTCAGCGGCGGCAAGCTGGCGCCGAGTATCCTTACCCAGTCGGCGGAGGGTGTGGCGGAAGCGGGCTATCGCGGCCTGATGGATGGCCATAGGACGATTGTGCCGGGTCTTCTTAATAGGTTGATCACCGTGTTGATACGACTGATTCCGCGCCGCATCGTTCTGGCGGTCGTTGATTCCCGGCAAAGCAGGCGCAGGTCCGCGCAGGGGGCATAGCGGCCTTCCGGCGGTCATATTTGCAAACTCCGAAGGAGCAGCTAGTAGTGAGAGTCCGCTTGATCGCGCGAATCACATGAAGCCCATTCTTCTCATCCTGCATCAGGAGCACTCCTCGCCCGGCCGCGTCGGCCAGACGCTGGCAAAGCTCGGCTATCCGCTCGATATCCGCCGGCCCCGATTTGGCGATCCTTTGCCGGAGACGATGGAGGAGCATGCTGGTGCGGCGATTTTCGGCGGGCCGCAAAGCGCCAACGACAGCGAGGAATTTGTACAGCGGGAGATCGACTGGATCCGCGTGCCGCTGCGCGACAAAAAACCTTACCTGGGAATCTGCCTGGGAGCGCAGATGATGGCACGCCAACTTGGCGCCCGCGTTTATCCGCACCCGCAAGGTCATGCCGAAGTCGGCTATTATCCGATCCGGCCGACAGACGCGGGCCGGAAAATCTGCGCCGAATGGCCGGACCATGTTTATCAATGGCATCGCGAAGGTTTCGACTTACCGTCGGGCAGCGAGCTGCTGGCGGAAGGCGATGCGTTCTCGGTTCAAGCCTTTCGTTACGGCACGGGTTATGCGTTGCAATTTCACCCCGAAGTCACACATGCGATGATGTACCGATGGCTCGTTCGCGGCGCGCATCGCATGGAATTGCCAGGGGCGAAACAGCGGCACGAGCATATTGCCGATCGTGCGGTGCACGATCTGGCGTCGCGAAACTGGCTCGCGGCATTCATTGAACATTGGATCGGCCGCGCGCCGGCCGATCAGGCAGTTCAACACGCGAGCTAGGCGCAATCTTTCGTGGTTTGTTGAAAATGCGGTCTACCACACCGCGCCATTGACAAATCGCCATTCAATCTGATCGTTGCGTCGGGGGTTCGGGGTCGGTGTCCACGCGGAGGCGTGCGGATGGCGGGTTCGAAAAATCACGCTTCTTCCGTGGTGCGACCAATTCCGCCCGCGCTGGATGCAATGCTGCGCGCATCCGATGGTATTCTCGACCTTCTGCCGATCGCGACTTTCATCTGCGACGCCAAGGGCACGATCCTTCAATATAATCGGCACGCCGTGGCAATCTGGGGCCGCGCGCCGGAGCGGGGCCAATTACACGAAGAATTCCGCGAAAGTGCCCAATTCTTTGAGCTCGACGGTGCGCCAGTTGCGCGTTCGATAGTATCCGAGGTACTGGCGACCGGTAATCCTGCGCGCGACGTTGAACGGATTGTCGAACGTGCCGACGGCACGCGACTCATCGTTTCCGTGAACGTTGATCCGCTGCGCGATGTGAAGGGCAATCTGGTCGGCGCCGTGAATTGTTTTCTCGACATCACCGAACGCAAACGGATGGATTCCGCGCTCGAGCGATCACGGTTGCTTGCGCTCGAACAGGAACAGCGATTTGCCGCGACTTACGAACACGCCGCCATCGGAATTTCGGAAATTTCCCCGGACGGCCGATTTCTGCGGGTCAACGAAGCAATTTGCGCAATCACCGGTTTTAGTCGCGAACATCTGCTTGCTAACACGCTGTTCACGCATACGCATCCTGACGATGCCGATCCTGATCGCGGTGCATTTCGAAAACAGGTTGCGGGCGAACTCGATTTTTATTCGGTTGAAAAGCGTTTTATCCGCAGGGACGGCCGGGTGATCTGGTTGTCAGTGCGATCATCCCCGGTGCGCGATGCCGACGAGCGACTGCTGTACCTTGTCCGCGTGGTGCAGGACATCACCGAGCGCAAGGCCGCGGAGCAGCGGCAGAAATTGTTGATGGACGAATTGAATCACCGCGTGAAGAACACGCTCGCGACCGTGCAGTCGCTCGCTGCGCAGACAGCGCGCGCCGCCGCCACGCCCATGGGTTTCCGCGAGCGGTTCGAAGGACGTCTGATCGCTCTTTCCAAGGCGCATGATCAGCTGACCATGCATCATTGGGAAAGTGCGGATTTGCGGGATTTGCTGTCGGGAAGCCTGGCGCCGTATGCCGGCGCCGCTCCCAATCGCGTTGTATTGCGCGGCGAAGATGTAGTGCTGCGGCCGCGTGCGGTTCTCACGCTGGCGATGGCCATCCATGAGCTGACGACGAATGCCGCAAAGTATGGCGCCCTGTCCGTTCCGGGTGGCCGTATTGAAATCCAGTGGCAGCCGGTACGCGCGGATGGCGGCGGTCTGCAATTGCGCATCGACTGGGCCGAGCATGGCGGGCCCTTGGTTTCCGAACCGGAGCAGCGCGGCTTTGGATCCAAGCTGATTGAGGGAAGCATTGCCGCGGAACTTGGTGGCGAGGCGCGCCTTGGATTTGAGTCGCAAGGCCTACATTGCGAGATCGTCATTCCCATGGAAATGGCAGCCGTCGGCATCAGGACAAAAGCTGACGACGAACCGTCGACCTAAACTCCATCGCCTCCGGAAGCGCGATTCGTCTGCGGAACTTTTTGAATATGTTATCCACTGTGGCGCAACGGCCATAGGGTGGAAGACTGTCGCGGCGTATCATCGACGCAGTCGGGGGCACGATCATCAGGCGGACATCCAAAAATCAATTTGGCGGGCGCGTCCTCCTCCCTGCCGAAAAAACAATCGAGGATCGCATGCCGGATCGCACGCGAGGGCGTTATGCAGTAGCGCTGGCTTTAACAGCTTTATTCATGTGGTCGCCTGCCGCTGCCGAAACCACAAGTGAGCGTGACGCCTGTTTCGGCGATGCGTTCAGAGTTTGCTGGAGCGCCATCCCAAGCCGCCACGAGGTGTTTGAGTGCCTTATGAAGAATCGCAATCTGCTCACCGAGGCCTGCCGTACTGTTATGAACCAGTATCGGCACCCGCACAGGATCCGACGATCAGCTCGCGTCACGAGAACCGGCGACTAAAGTGAAATTTCGCGATTATTGGTGATTTCGGCGGTGGGCGGAGCCGAGGTCCGGTTTGGCTTTTCTCCACCAGCTTCGTCGGGCGCCCACATAAGTCCGCGGGTGACCACATAAGCTATTGATTTGACTACAGTTTTAGCCCGAGCTAAACCTCAAGTCTGTCGCCTACCAATCACCGCCAACCACCCGCTGCCACGGGAGCCGTTCGCAGCGAGTGGGGCACAAAGTGGGGTAGGCGAATCTTATGAGGCTTAGCGATGCGTCAGTTGTACAGACTTAGCGCCCGAAAAATTCCGTCTCTGGCAAAGCCCGGGCGCTATGCGGATGGCTTTTGCCTCTATCTCCAAGTTGGAAACGGCGGCCGAAGTTGGATCATGCGCTACCGTGCTCCGAATGGCCGCGTGCGTGAAATGGGGTTGGGGTCAGCCCAAATCATTTCGCTACAGCAAGCGCGAGAGGCCCGTGATGCTGCCTATGCGTTGCTAAGGGCTGGCGTTGACCCTTTGAGAGAAAAGGCCGCCACGCGCGCCGTCGCCAGTAACGCGCGCACCTTTGGCGATTTCGCGAGCGAATATTTAAAACTAGCGCTGTCGGGATTCCGAAACGAAAAGCACAAGTGGCAATGGCGTCAAACACTCGAAAAATATTGCAAACCAATCTCAAAGACGCTCCTAGCTGATATTACTACGGCGGACATTTTCGGCTGTCTTGATCCAATTTGGGACAAAAAGAACGAAACGGCGCGGCGGTTACGCGGACGAATCGAGCGCGTCTTATCAGCGGCAAAGGCGCAAGGGCTTCGTGAAGGCGAAAATCCAGCCTCTTGGGAAAATCTAAAGCCCTTGTTTGAAGGGCGTAAAAAGCCCGGGGTTACGCATCATCCCGCGCTCCCGTACAAGGAAGCGCCCGCATTTATGCGTGAACTTCGCAAGCTCAAAAGTACGTCCGCGCTGGCCTTGGAATTTTTGATTTTGTGCGCGGCTCGATCCGGGGAAGTCCGCTGGGCGTGCTGGAACGAATTTGATCTGGATGCGAAGAAGTGGACCGTGCCAGCCGCGCGGATGAAGGCCAATAAAGCCCATGAAGTCCCGTTGTCGGATCGTGCCGTCGCGATCTTGAAAAGTATCAAGCGCGGAGGGCCAACCGATCTAATATTCAAAGGGGCGAAGGCCGCGGAGCCATTATCGGATACGGCGCTCTTAATGTGTTTGCGCGGCATCCGTCCCGGCTTCACAACGCACGGCTTCAGATCAACATTCAGCGACTATATTGGCGACGAAACGGAACACCCCCGCGATCTTCGTGAATTTGCGCTGGCACATAAAATTCCAAACGAAGTAGAAGCAGCCTATCGACGGTCTACCGGCTTCGAAAAACGACGGAGAATGATGGCCGATTGGGCAATTTACTTGGCAACTTAACCATCTTTAACGACGCCCACGGATAAAAAAGGGTTGATTCGTTTTATGATGTCGTTTCATGATCTCGATACCGGCAGTACGGCGAGTGCGTGCCGGGCGGGTGCGTCCCGAAAAAACTAACCGCCCCATGCGGAAGGTCCGGTCGCCGCCGGTTTGATTGGTCACTTGAGCGCCGTCATAAGACGGTGAAGGCATAAAATAAACGGCGGTGACGTCGTTATGATCCAACTGAGAGTGCGGAACCGTCGATGACCTCCGCACATTGAGGGTCGCGATAGCGGCAACTCTGAAGGATCGGCCCGGACTCAAGGACTCCAATCTCCAACATTTGCGCGCTTTCGAGCGCCTTGGAGATTGGACTATGAACGATCAACCGAACCCAATTTCATTCGATATCGCCGATCACATCTTCAGCGTCGCGGAAGCGGCGGCGCATTTGCGTGTGAGTAAAAGCTATCTGTACGAATTGATTGAAGCCAAAAAGATCAAACTTTCAAAGCAAGGCAAGCGAAGCATGGTCAAAGGCGCCGAGCTTCGTCGCTATATCAATTCACTTTAGGTGCAACGATGAACAAGCCAATCAAACAATCGGCTGTCATTGCCGAACAGTTTCGTAGCTATGTCGAATGCAACGTGATTCCGCTGCAAGAGCGCAGCAAGCGCCCGCGTGATCGTGAATGGAATGGCCTGACGGCTTTTTTGTACCAGCGTCATAGAGAGACTATTGCATTTGCGCGACCTGATCTAGCGGTGGCACGAATGGGTTCATCGTCTGTGGCGCCGGCGGTCGATAGCCGAGCGAAGAGTGCGGTCGGATCGTGTT
>DASSIT010000116.1:0-13688 GCA_035691545.1 Pseudolabrys sp.
CGATGGTGGGGCGAGGTGCTCCCGCCGAACCCGGGAGGTATTTATATGATGTCTGTTCGCAAGGGCGTGCCGCTTGCCGCGTGCGTGGCGCTGGTTTGGATTGTGTCTGCACACGCGCAGCAGGCCAACATGTCGTTTTTCGTGACCAGTGCAGGGCCGGGCAAGGGCGCCGATCTCGGCGGGCTCGCCGGCGCGGACCGCCACTGCCAGGAGCTCGCGGCATCTGCCGGCGCGGGCGCAAAAACCTGGCACGCGTACCTGTCAACGCAAGGCGCGGGCGCCGTGAACGCGCGCGATCGCATCGGCAAGGGACCTTGGGTGAACGCCAAAGGCGTGACAGTTGCCACGAGCGTGGATGATCTGCACAGCGCCAACAACAAGCTCAGCAAAGAAAACAATCTTTCCGAGAAAGGCGAAGTCATCAACGGGCGCGGCGACAAGCCCAACCGCCACGACATTTTGACCGGCTCGACGCCGGACGGAAAAGCCTTTCCGGCCGACAAGGACATGACCTGCAAGAACTACACGAGCAGCACGCAGGGGTCGGTCATGCTCGGTCACAACGACCGCCAGGGTTTGCGGGACGATGATGAGTCCCGGTCGTGGAACTCGTCGCATCCTTCGCGCGGACCGGATGGCGGCTGCTCGCAGGCCGACCTGCGCAGCACCGGCGGCGATGGATTGCTCTATTGCTTCGCCATCAACTGATCTGAATTTTGCATGGGGCGCCGGCGGGGATTTCCCTCGCCGGCGTCCTTGCATTGAGACTATCCCTCTTGAAGTGACGTTGGAGCTCGGGCCAAGCTTGCGGATCGATACACGGCCGCAGGCGAGGCATTATCATGCGCTATCAGTTGTTCTATTGGCCGCAGATCCAGGGCCGCGGAGAATTCGTCCGGCTCGCGCTCGAAGACGCCGGCGCGGCCTATGATGATGTCGCACGTAAATCCGGCGGCATGGATCGGATGATGGCCATATTGGGTGGCCGCCGTGAAAAGCACCCGCCCTATGCGCCGCCTTTTTTGAAGGCCGGCAAGCTGGTCATCGCTCAGGTCGCCAATATCCTGTTCTACCTCGGGCCGCGTCTGAAGCTTGGCCCTCGCGACGAGGCAGCCCGGCTATGGGTGCATCAGCTGCAGCTGACCGTTGCGGATTTCGTCAAGGAAATCCACGACACCCATCATCCCGTCGGTTCAGGTCTTTACTACGAAGATCAGAAGCCGGAGGCCAAACGCTACACCGGAAATTTTCTCGGCGAACGCGTGCCGAAATACCTTGGGTATTTCGAAGCCACGCGATCGAAGAGCGGCGGCCCCTATCTGACCGGCCGCAAGGCGACATATGCCGATCTGTCCATGTTTCAGTTGATCGAGGGCCTGCGCTATGCGTTCCCGCTGGCGATGAAGCGCATCGAGCGCGACGTGCCTGGAATAGTCGAAATCCATGCCAGGGTAGCCGCGCGGCCCGGCATCGAAGCCTATCTCGCATCACCGCGCCGCATCGCGTTCAACGAAATGGGAATTTTCCGGCACTATCCGGAATTGGACGGTTGAGCCGGCGCCGCCAAGATCAGCCCTGTGCGTCGAGCCTTTTTCCACCGGCCGTCACCGGCTTTGCCGAGACGAGCGTAAAGGCGATGACGCAGGGTTCCTTGCCCCTGTTGATCCAATTGTGGATCGTACCGCGCTGGACCAGCACGTCTCCGGCCTTGAGATGAACACTGCTGCCGTCGAGCTCCATGTCTATTTCGCCGGACATAACGACCGCGTAGTCGATTGAATCGGTCCGATGGTTGCGTGGTGCGACCCCGGGGCCAAAGCTTACGATTCGAAATACTGTCCCGTTGGGAATGGTGGTCCCGATTTTCTTGCCGGATGGATCTTCATCGCCGTCGTTGTTGACCGGAAATCCTTCAGTGGACCAGATTACGCCGTAGAGCGCGCCTGGGCGCTGCGATCCCACGTTCTCGACGGTCTCATCGAGGAGTATTTTGGCGCGGCCCTGACTGTCGTGGCCTGTGACCACACGGCGGATGTTCAAGCTCATTGGCGCACTCCTTGTTACATTGCAGACTTTCGAGAGCGTTGATGAACGGACTACCCGGCTGCCGGCGGCTTTCGCTTGCTCTCGTGCAACAGCAGGAAAAGTCCGGATCCGACGACGATGGCGGATCCGCCAAGCAGGGTCAGCGTGGGGACGTCGCCCCAGAATAGAAAGCCCAGTGCTGCCGACCACACCAGCATGAAGTAGTAGAACGGCCCGACCGCCGAGGGCGGGGCGAGCGATAATGCGCGTGTCCACCAGTACTGGCCGAACGCGTTGATGATCCCGTTGGCGATCAAGGCGGCGGCGTCGATCGGCGTCGGCCAGACGAAGAAGAACGGCAACGCCAGCGTGAAGAACAATGTCAGAAAAATCATCTGATACATCGTGAGCGTTTCCGTGGACTCGGTCGTTGTCATTCCGCGCACGGCCGCCGTGATGCTTCCGAACATCACCGCGTTGGCCAGCGCGAACATGGCACCAAGACGGAAACTGTCGGCGCCCGGAGCGGCAACTAGCATGACACCGAGAAATCCCGCAATCAGGGCGACACCGCGCGCCAGGCCGACCTTTTCCTTGAGCCACAACGCGGCAAACAAGGTTGCAAAGAGCGGCGAAGAAAAATTGATCGCGACCGCGCCGGCCAGCGGCATGAGCCCGAAGGCGATGATGATCAGGCTCTGCGCGGTTGCCTGTGTCGCGCTTCGCCCGAAATGATCGCGCAGGCGACGCGTGCGCAATACGTTGAGTCCCGTGCGCGGCAGGATCAAGCCGGCGCAAACGACAAGTGAGGCGCTTGCGCGGAAGAAGAGCACTTCAACGAAGGAATATTCGGCGACCTGCCATTTGGACAGCGCGCTGGAAAGCGCGAACATGACTGTCGCGCCAAGCATGAACAGAATGCCAAGGGGGATACGGTCGGAGCGCGCGATCACACGCTGGTCAAGGCTCTCGGAGGTCAAGGAAGCTCCCCGGCGGAATTGCAGGCCTCACTAGCACGCGCACCGGGTTGCGGGGAGGCGCAAAATCGAATGGCGGGCCTGCGGTGCGGTCTAGCGGCTTTTGCGCTTTCGCGCACGGCGCGCCTCCCGCCGTTTTCGCAACATGCGCGCTTCCCGCTGCTTGCGCGCCCGCCGCCGCCGGCAGCGCCTGCACAGGCAGCGCGAGCGGCCGATCACGTGCTTGAGATAGTCGGTCCCGTAGTCGTACGTGATTTCCTCGTCCGGCTTGATTTTGCGCAGCGCGCGGATGAAGACGCGGCCGCCATAGGTGTAGGTCTCCGCGTTCGGATTGCAGGAATGGTTCGCATAGCGGGCAATATTGCTGCGCGGGGTGCCGTCGATCGTGACGCGGGGATTGATCTCGTACAGGTAGCGGTTGCCGCGCCGTTCGAGCCGGCCGGCTTCTTCCGCGCCCACGCGCGGACCTTTGTATTCGGCGATTTTTTCGCCTTTTTTGATCAGCCTGATGGCGAAAAGACCGAGCCCGGTGAAGGAGCGGCCGACACGGAATGTTTTTTGAGGCATTTCGCAACAGAGGAATGACGAACAGGCGATGCGGATGGCAGATGAAACGCCGTCCGTCAATCCAATCCAGCGATTTAGGCGGCGCACGTATCGGGTGACGCCGCAATTGCCTCTTCACGCCCCTCCGCCAGGGATTGGCAGGGCACAGCCGCTTTACGGCCGCTAGTGAAAGAGCTGCCCCGCCCAATCAATGAATGCGCTGAACTGATCGGGGTAAATCACGAAATAGATGACGAGGGCGACGGGAAACAACATGAACATCAGGTCGCGCATGGGTCGGTTTCCCAGCTGACATCGTGAGTCGTCGAGATGAGTTTCCAGACGATAGGCGGCGCAGGGAATATCACTGAGCGTAAAAAAGAGGGTAGTCCACCACCGCCCGACCAACACGAGTATTCGAAGGTAATCAGAGGTAGCGACTAGTATTGGAACTTCGCACAAGCGAGACGATGTGACATTTCAATCACGGCCGCCGGAATTCGAGCGTGTAGGCGGCCAGATCATCGCGCTTTGATTGTCACTAATTCTATCGAGGCGTATCTTCAAGTCTTCACTTTGCTTGCGGAGTGAAAACTCATGTCGCGATATCAGTTTTTGCTTCTGGGCGCCTTTGCGGCCGACGTGCGGACGCGCAACATTGTGGGCGCGAGGTTGAACTACAAGTTCTACTGACTCCGTTCGGTCGGTAGCTGGGGGAAGGCCGTCCTGGGGGTTGGGGCGGCCTCTCTCGTTTCTGGTCGCTATTTTTGCCATGATGACGCGATGGCACGCCCTCACGAGCGCTGGCCGGAACTGCCGCTCGCGGCCTGGCGAGATACGCGCGACACGCTGCAATTGTGGACGCAGGTCGTCGGCAAGATCCGCCTGGCATTGGCGCCGTGGCTCAACCACTCGTGGCACGTTGCGCTCTACGTGACCGCGCGCGGGCTGACGACTTCACCCATTCCCTGGCGCAGCGGCGATTTCCAGATCGACTTCGATTTCATCGACCACGTGCTGTGGCTGCGCACCGGCGAGGGGCACTTTCGGCAGGTGATGCTCAAGCCGATGAGCGTGGCGGAATTCTACAATTCGGTGATGATCGCATTGAGCGAGCTCGGCATCGAGGTCAAGGTCACGACAATGCCGTGCGAGATCGCCGATTGCATTCCTTTCGAGCAGGACACGCTGCACGCCGCGTATGACGCGGACTGTGCAAACCGCTTCTGGCGGGTGCTGCTCGCTGCGCATGACGTTTTTGCCCGTTTTCGCACCGGCTTTCTGGGCAAGGCGAGCCCGGTACATTTTTTCTGGGGCAGCTTCGATCTCGCGGTGACGCGCTTTTCCGGGCGCACGGCGCCGCGTCATCCCGGCGGCGTGCCTCATCTGCCCGACGCCGTCGCGCAGGAAGCCTATTCGCACGAGGTCTCGAGCGCCGGTTTCTGGCCGGGTGGCGGGGGGCCGGTCGACGACGCCGCATTCTATTCCTATGCCTATCCGGCACTGCAGGGATTTGCCGCGGCGATGGTAAAACCGGCGCAAGCGTATTTCTCCGGCGACCTCGGCGAGTTCCTGCTGCCATACGAGGCCGTGCGCACGGCGCGCGACCCCGACGAGGCCCTCATGGAATTCCTGCAAAGCACTTACGCGGCGGCGGCCGATCTGGCCAAGTGGGACCGCGCAATGCTCGATTGTGCAATTGGAATTCCAAATCGGCCGAGGCTTGTGTGAGGGCCAAGGTGGCTAAGAAGGCTTTGAGGCCCGGGTTCCACGGCCGTCGCGCTGCCAATAGATGAATCTTTAACTTTTCAGGCTACGATTTCGAACGCACCCGGAGTGTAGATCGCCGCATCCGTTCGTATCCGGATTACGCCATGGCATCAGATCAGACCACGCAGGCGCAGTGCCAGAAGTGCCGGAGCGTAATGGTTTATGTCACCGCCATGCCGCACCCGACTGCGCGGACGATGCGGCGAACGACTTTCGTATGCTACACCTGCCGCCAAACCCGGACCTATATGCTGTCATCGCTCATGGCCGACGCCTATGCCGCCGTCTCGGGCCGTGACGGGAAGACCATCCCGGAAACGGCGTCGCGCCAGTAAAGTTTCCTCACAACGAAGCCGCGCAGCGGCGCTACTGCACCGTTATCAGCCCGACCTGATTGGTGAGGCTGTTTGCCGTGACCGGATTGCCGTCCGGCGTGACGTCCACGTTGCGCACGATGTCGCCGCCGCCGGGGATTGCCCAGCTCTGGAATTTTTCGCTTGCCGGATCAAAGCGCACGATGGTGTTCGGTTTGGCGCCGGGTGCGGTGCTCGGCATAAAGCAGGCACATGTCTCCGCCCTGATGCGCAACCGCGCCGGCAATTTCTCGGTCGGGCGGCTGATGGAATTCTTGACCGCGCTCGGACAGGACGTGCGGATCACGGTGAAGCCGACGCGGAAAGAGCAGGGGGAGATGGAAGTGGTGGTGGGGTGAATTGCCCCGTCATGGCCGGGCTTGTCCCGGCCATCCCGCTTGGCAACGCTGCGCCTTCCAAAGCGGGGTCACCGGGACATAGGCGTGCAGGAGCAACGCCGTCCTTTGGACGGCTATGCCCGGTAACGAGAAGCGAATGCGCATCCTTGCCGGATTCTTAAGTCGGCCGCGATACAGCAGATCCGCTCTCATGGGTGACTGGTGTTGCAAACTCTAATATGACTGCAAGCTAGGATTTATTGAATTAGGTGCCTCCATGAACGCCCCTATCGCTACTCCCACGCCGCCCTATCACCACACGCCGTTGTTTCCGCTCGGCCCCGACAAGACGCCCTATCGCAAGCTCGATATCGACGGGGTCAAGGTCGAAAAGGTAATGGGCAAGGACATGCTGGTGGTCAGCCACGAGGCGCTGCGCGCGCTCAGCGAGGCCGCGTTCACCGACATCAATCATTTGCTGCGCCCGGCGCATCTCAAGCAGCTGCGCAAGATCCTCGACGACCCGGAAGCTTCCGATAACGACAAGTTTGTCGCCTATGATTTCCTCAAGAACGCGAACATTGCCGCGGGCGGCGTGCTGCCGATGTGCCAGGACACCGGCACGGCGATCATCATGGGCAAGAAGGGCCGCATGGTGTTCACTGCCGGCGACGACGAAGCCGCGCTCGCGGAAGGGGCGCGCGATGCGTATCTGCGGCGCAACCTGCGCTATTCGCAGCTGGCGCCGATCTCCATGTTCGAGGAAAAGAACACCAAGTCGAACATGCCGGCGCAGGTCGAGATCTATTCCGAGGGCGAGGACGCCTACAAGCTGCTTTTCATCGCCAAGGGCGGCGGCTCGGCCAACAAGGCGTTTCTGTTTCAGGCAACGCCGTCGATTTTAACGCATGACCGCATGCTGGCCTTCCTCAAGGAGAAAGTGCTTACGCTCGGCACCGCCGCGTGCCCGCCATATCACCTTGCGATCGTCATCGGCGGCACGAGCGCCGAGCTGACGATGAAAACGGTAAAGCTCGCCTCGACCAAATACCTCGACGAGCTGCCGACCAAGGGCTCCGAGGACGGCCACGCCTTCCGCGATCTCGAAATGGAGAAGGAAGTGCTGGCGATGACGCAGTCGACCGGCGTCGGCGCGCAGTTCGGCGGCAAGTATTTCTGCCACGACGTGCGCGTGATCCGCCTGCCGCGGCACGGGGCGTCATTGCCGATCGGGCTTGGCGTTTCCTGCGCCGCCGACCGGCAGGCGCTCGGCAAGATCACGAAGGACGGCGTGTTCCTCGAGGAGCTCGAGCATCATCCGGCGCAATATCTGCCGGAGATCGATCAGGAGAAACTGGGTGGGCAGGTGGTGAAGGTCGACCTGCGCAAGCCGATGAAGGAAATCCTCGCGCAGCTTTCAAAATATCCAGTGAAGACGCGGCTTTCGCTCACCGGCACCATGATCGTCGCGCGCGATCTTGCGCACGCCAAATTGCGCGAGCGGCTTGAAGCCGGGAAAGGCCTGCCCGACTATTTCAAGAACCATCCGATCTATTACGCGGGGCCGGCCAAGACGCCTGCGGGCTACGCGTCAGGCTCGTTCGGCCCAACGACTGCGGGGCGCATGGACTCATATATCGACCAGTTCCAGGCGGCCGGCGGTTCGATGATCTCTCTCGCCAAAGGCAATCGTTCCGCGCAGGTGCGCGACGCTTGCAAGAAGCATGGCGGCTTTTATCTCGCCTCGATCGGCGGCAGCGCGGCGAAACTTGCCGAGCACTGCATCAAGAAGGTCGAGGTGCAGGAATATCCCGAGCTTGGCATGGAAGCGATCTGGAAGATCGAGGTCGAGGATTTTCCGGCCTTCATCGTCATCGACGACAAGGGCAATGATTTCTTCAAGGAACTGAATTTGGGGTAGGGCGCCGCGATAACCCGGGCCGGCTTCGACATCTGGCCTGGCAGGCGCTAGGTGTTGCGCTTTCGCCTTCGTTCATCGAGCCAAGCTTGACCGCCGGCCTTGATCCAGCTTGACGCTTCTTCCTCGGATGAACCCTCGAAAATTTCCTCGGATGGGCTGCCTTCAAGCACGGCCCATACCGACCAAATCTGGGCATGAGAGGCCTTCCGGACAACCAATTTTGGTTCTTCGCCGCTCGCACGCGCAGCATCTAGAATATCGGTCATACTGGCTTAACAGGTTGGCTCGCGGGTTATGCAAAGGTGCTTTCGCAGAAGGTCATTAGGGATGAGGACTGCGCATCAACAACAATGCGACAAAAATGAATACGCTCGCGGTCATGGAAAAATAGAATGTTCTGGTGGCCAAACCTTGAAGATCATGAACTGAAGTCATAACAGCCTCCAGTGATTGCCTCGTCATCACTCCCCAAGATATGGGGTGGAATAGCGACATCTGCAATGAATAAGGCAGACTGCCTTTCATCATGCTTGGCAACGCGTGACACGAATGGTGGCTGCTATGTTCTCGCCGTCGGTGCTCTTTCGTTTGGCCTGCCGCGCCTGCGGTCCTTCCCCGATCGCTGTAAGCTGGAGGGACCATGAGATCGCTCATCGCGGCCCATTTTGGTCGCGCCACCCTCGTTCTCCCATCTTGCGATGGACCTTTTACCTGGATCGTGCAGGCGCTTGCGGTGGTGGTTCAAAGGACGCCGTCCCTTCCACTGATTGGCTGATTTTCGTCTGGCAATTCTCACGGCTGCAAAACGGGCCAAACAAGAGCCTGCCGTGTTCGTCGGCCGCATACCAACCCTCCTTAACTGCACGCAAGTCGGAATGGCATTCATTGATGTAATGCGGATTTGACTCAGTCATTGGTCGTTGTCGCCCACGCTTCGATCATCTGAGGAAGTCTCGACATATGTGCGACCGGTCAACATTGTAACGTGTCCGAAATGTTTATTTCGATTTTCCTGGCGGTGCCGCTGACCCCTTCGCTCGTTTGGTGCTTGTTCCACGGCTGCGGTGGCTGATTTTGGATAGCCATCCCGTGGCCGGCCTTCGGCCGTGCATCCCTTTATCGCGGCGACAAGACGCTCGACTATTCTTGAATAAAGGTGCACCGTGCCTGCAATTTGACGCTTGGGCGTCCTGGCGTTCGCGCCATCTTTTAGGAAAATCAGCGCTGCCTTGCCCTTGCTCGAAAAGCGGGGCGGAAAGATCACATGCTCACTTCGCTTCCGCTGAAAGCCAGCCCTTTTGTTGACATTCGGGACGGGCTTACGCTTGCGCAGGCCATCGTCGACACGGTTCGCGATCCACTCGTGGTTCTCGATCAGAATCTGCGCGTCCTCGCAGCCAGCCGGTCATTCCTTCAAACATTTCGACTCGCGAGTGACGATGTCCATGGCCGGCTGATTTATGAAATTGACGACGGTCAATGGGATATCCCGGAGCTTCGCCACCTTCTGGAGACGATCACAACGAACAGGTCGGCCGTCGAAGGGTACGAGGTCGACCGGGAGTTTCCAGCGACCGGCCGGCGGATCATGCTCCTGAATGCCCGCGAGGTCTTCTATGAGGACGGCGCTCGCACCACGGTGCTTTTGGCATTTGAGGACATTACCGCCCGGCGTGCCATTGAGCGGCAAGTGCAGGAACTCTTGCGCGAAAAGGACATGTTGCTGGAAGAGATGCAGCATCGCGTCGCCAACAGCCTGCAAATCATTGCCAGCATTCTCCTCATCAAGGCGCGCACCGTCCAATCGGAAGAGGCCCGATTGCAACTGGTGGATGCGCATCAGCGCGTCCTTTCAGTCAGCGCCGTCCAGCAGCATCTACACCTCTCCGGTCGACACGAGCCGATTGAAGTCGCCGGTTATCTTTCGAAACTCTGTGAAACATTGGCGCAATCGATGATCGGCGACAGCCGGGCGATATCGCTCAAGGTCGAGGCCGATTCCGGCACTGCCATATCACGCGAGGCAGTCAGCATAGGGCTGATTGTTACCGAGCTGGTCATGAATGCATTGAAGCATGCATTTCCGGATCCGAAACCCGACGCGGCTATTTTGGTTTCGTACAAAGTCGCGGAAAGCGACTGGAAGCTGACGATTTCCGATAACGGCATCGGCAAACCGGATGTAAAGGCGAGCGAAATCAAGGCCGGGCTCGGTACCAGTCTTATTCAGGCGTTGGCGAAGCAGCTGGACGCCCGCGTGGATATTGCAAGCGATTGTCACGGAACCGCAGTATCGATGACGCACGCGACGTTCAAGGCCAAACCACCTCAGACATTGAAGGCCCCCAATGTTCCGGCTGGAGGAATCTCAGAACGAGTCCAATGAACGCGGGCGAATTGTCGGCGCGTCGTCGCATTTCCGATCACGAATTGTAACCGCGCGGATAAATCATATTGCGCTGTTGCATCGAGATAGCCACATGAGCATTTACACGATCGCATTCGCACCGGCGTTTGAAGATTGCTTGGCGCTCGTGCGATCCAGGATGTTCCGATGAGCGCTCAGGGCGCAGCTTCCGGAAATCCGCAACGGCACATGCCCAAAGGATATTGACATGATGGATTCCCAGACCAAGCCGACAGCGACAAAGGCCGCTGGCCCTTTCAGGACAGACGCCACGCAGGCCTTTCGTGAAACGGCTGAAAACGGCTCCGTCCAGATCAAAGCGGCTATTGAGAAGACGAACAACGCCGTGGCTGATGCGACAACGATGATGAAGGACAGCTATTCGAGGAGTGTTAAGGGAGCGCAGGAGTACAACACGAAAGTCATCGAATTCGCTCGCACCAATGCCGAGGCGGCTTTTGACTTTGCCCAGGGATTGATGGGTGTGAAATCGCCCTCCGAGTTTTTCGAATTGTCGACCAATCATTCACGCAAACAATTTGAATCGTTGGGCGAGCAAGCCAAGGAACTCGCAATGCTGGCTCAAAAAGTTACGCTTGCGACGACTGAGCCCCTCAAGACCGGCGCAACTAAGGCATTTAGCCAGATCTCGTAAGCCGATCCGATTCAATACAGCGTCTTCAAGCCCGGGTTTCCCTTCGGGCTTTTTTTGCATTGTTGGATCGGCAGCGGGATTGCGCGTCGCTTGCGTTAGCGCAGCGCGATAATACGTACATCGTGTGCGCGGTTGGGGTGTTCTCTGAAGTCGAATTGGCATCGTTTTTCGAAGTCAGGCCATCCATGGGTCGAGCATGCCGCGCCCTTAACAGCGAGTGGCAGGCGATCCGCCTTTGCGGATGCGGCCAACGGCGCGCTCGCATCTACGGGGACAACTGCATTCGGACTCAGGGTCGTGAGGAAAACCACGATGCCTGCGACGGCGGCCGCAATTGCAATTTTGGTGATCGGCTTGATGGCTCTGTGGAGTCGCATGTCCTGTCCGTGCATGGATGGGCAACGCATGAACGGGCGGATTGTTCAAATATTCACCAAGTAAAATAAGAAAAGCGTCGTATCGTCCGAGAGTGTACATAAGTATTTCCGGCTATAAATATTTGAGGTGGCGAGGGAACAATTATTGAGCATGTGCATTGGATTTACAGACTTAAGTAATCATCTCATGAATCGCCGTTTTTCCTATAACGCCTGCATTTTTACTGGCGAAAAGTGAGATAAACCAAGGAGATTTTTCATGCGTTTCACGCTTAAAGCCGGAATGTTCGTGTTGATGCTGGCCGCGCTGCCGATCATGGCCCAGGCCGGAACGTTGGAAGGCGTCGCGATCGGCGCCGGTTCGGGCGCCGTCATTGCTGGTCCTCCTGGCGCGGTCGTCGGAGGCGTAATCGGGGGTGTGGTGGGCGGACCGGATGTGGTCAGGCACCATCACCATCGTCACTGCTGGGTCAATGAAAGCGGCTATCGCCACTGCGCTTGGCGCTGAATGCCTCCGGTTAGGGTATGTCGGCCGCCAGGTAATATTTTTGGTTCGACTTTGACAAAGGAAGGAAATTTATGTCGCTAGGACTCATCCTTATCGTCGTACTTGTTATCTTCTTGTTCGGCGGGTTCAGCGGCCGCTTTGGCGGTTACGGTTATGGTTACGGTCACGGCGGCGTTGGTCTTATCGGCACAGTTCTCATCATTGTCATTGTGCTGATGTTGCTTGGTCGGATCTGACCCTGCTCGGCGCTTAACTGCGCCCAATTCGACAATTTGAAAGGCTTCAATATGCATACATCGATTCGTAACTATGTATTCGGTGCAGGCGTCTCGTGTGCGCTTGCATTTTCTTTCGCAAGCCCATCACAAGCCTTCCCGGCGCTGACAAACACCGCAACGGTCAGTTCATCGATGCCGAACATGACCACCGAAGTGCGGTATTACGGTCATGGTCATGGATATGGTCATGGCCATGGTGGAGCCGCCGCTGCCGGTATCATCGGTGGGCTCGCCGCAGGTGCCATTGTCGGCTCGGCTATCGCCAACAATGGTTATTATTACGGCGCAGGACCATATGCATACGAAGACGACCCTTATGCCTATGCGCCCGGTCCGGTCTATGTCGCGCCGAGCTATCGTGGCTACCGTGGCTATTACGGTGGCGGCTCAGGCGCGTGCTGGCCCTGCTACTGAAAGCGTTCGCCGAGAAAATAATGTGATGACGATCTTGTGAGGCCGCCTCAGCAGGCGGCCTGACTCGTTTTTCAGTGACAGGACACGGAACAAGCCAGATCGAAGCACGGTAAGTAACAATGGATTTGAAGCTCGCCGCCACTACTTAAATTAAGTGACACGTATCGAGAAAAAATATTTCGGTGTTTTGATCGGTTAGCAGCGGGGAGGGGGCCGAAAAAGAAAGCGGCGGCCTTTTGAGCCGCCGCAGTTTTTTCCAGTCACTAACGCGGCTACTGGAAAAGCTTCATCGAGTTGATCAGCGTCTGCAGCACGCCCAAGGTGAGCGGGATGCCGACAAAGCCCCAGGCGAGCACGAGTTGAAGCGTCGTCGTGCCTTGCTGATTTTGATCCGTCATGTTCGTTTCTCCCCTAGGCCCGAGCGCCGGCCGTGCGCGCAGCGCGGGTATCCCCACTGCGTTGATCGTCGCTTGCCATGTGATAGCGCGAGCTCACGGCCTTGACGAAGTAATTGCAGATGAAGCCGATCACGAGCAAGCCGGCCATGATGTACATGGTCGTGTTATAGGCCTGCGCCTTCGGCACGCCGTGGGTGACGTTGTATTCCCGGATGTAGTTCACCAGCACGGGGCCGAAGATCCCCGCCATCGACCACGCCGTCAGCAGAAGGCCGTGAATGGCGCCGACGTAACGCGTGCCATACATGTCCCTGAGATAGGCGGGCACCGTGGAGAAGCCGCCGCCATACATGCTGATGATTACGAGGAAGCAGCACACGAAGCCGACGACGCTGCCGACCGAGCCGGTATAGGGCACGGTGCAGTAGAGGATGAAGCCGAGCACCATGAACACGAAGTAGGTGTTGCGGCGGCCGATATAGTCCGACGTAGACGCCCAGAAGAAGCGGCCGCCCATGTTGAAGAGGCTCATCAGGCCCACGAAGCCGGCCGCGGCCACCGGGGTGATATGGCCCGGGAACATTTCCTGGCTCATGGCGGAGGCTTGCCCGAGCACGCCGATACCGGCGGTCACGTTGAGGCAGAGTACCCACCAGATCAGCCAGAACTGCGGTGTTTTGAGCGCGTCATAGACGAACACATCGTTGGTGGTGATGAGGCG
>DASSIT010000117.1:0-6535 GCA_035691545.1 Pseudolabrys sp.
GGCGTCGATCGTTTCCTGCACTGCTCGACTGAATCCATTCTTTTCCGCCCATTGTCTCGGCGGGACGGCCACGGCCAGCACTGCCTGCTGCCGCCGGAGGAAATGCCTGGCCTTTACACGCGCTCCAAAATGCTCGCCGAACAGTTCGCTTCCCAGGCTGCAGCATCCGGATTTCCACTGATCGTCGGCACGCCGACGATGCCCATCGGACCTCACGACCATAACCTCACTCCCCCCACGGCAATGCTGCAGCATTTTCTGAATTCGCACGTGCAATTCTATTTGGACTTCATCGTCAATCTGGTCGACGTGCGAGACGTCGCCACCGGGCTAATCCTGGCCATGCAACGCGGGCAAATCGGCCAGCGCTATATTTTCGGGGGCGAAAGCATCCGGCTTAAAAAAATTTTACAGCTGATGGCGGGGATCAGCGGCCGCCGTTATTTCTCGATCCCGGTCCCCGGCCGAGTGGCGGAAATGTCGGCTGCGATGCTGGAGTTCGTATCCGATCACATCACTCACCGTCCGCCATCCGGCACGGCAGAGGGAGTGCGGATCGCGTTGCGGGCGACCGATCTTTCGATCGACAAGGCAAAACGGGAGCTTGGTTATGCACCCAGACCTATCGAGCCCGCATTACGCGATACCATTGCATATCTGCTCGGCGTCCGCGGCAGTTAGCCGAACCGCGACGGCTTTAGGTCAAACACGATGCCGTTTTTAGTCTGTTGTTTGCGCGTGATCTTTTTGGAGAATCGTTGCACCTTTTTCCGGATCATGCGCTAGCCTTCAATTTCGTCTTCCTCGATTTTTCCATCATTTGCCACCGTCATACATGGGGAATATAATTCGACCATGACGCAAGATCCGAACCCGATCGTAGCATTCGTCTGGAGCGGCTGGACCGCAACCTGGCCCACGCAGTTGCTGGCACTGATTTGGCTCGCCTGGCTCGTCAGCTGGGGCGTTGGCTCATTCTTCTCCGGCCGAACCGAGAAGCACGTTAGGACCTGGGATTCGCGGGCCTACCGGATTCCCATTCTAATTGGCGCCGTCCTGCTGACGCCGTGGACCGCCAAAGTGCTCGGAGAGAAGCCGCTATGGCAGGTCGGCACGACCGGAACCTATGTGCTCGCGGTGCTGACTCTGGGCGGCTGCCTTTTCACCTGGTGGGCGCGAATTCATCTCGGCCGTTTTTGGTCGAATGCGATCACCCGAAAGGAAGGCCACAAGGTGGTCGACACCGGTCCATATGGTTTGGTTCGTCATCCGATCTATACCGGTCTGATTGGCGCGATGATCGCGACCGGGATTGCGGTTGGCACCGCGACGGCGCTGATTGGCGTCGCGTTCATTGCCTTCGGCCTGTGGCAGAAGGCACGGATGGAAGAAGGTTTTCTGACCACCGAACTCGGGGCGGATGCCTATGGTCCGTACTGCCGCCGCGTGCCGATGCTGGTGCCATTCCTGCCGCAGAGCTAGCGCATGATCCGGACCCGGAGGCGCCGCGTTAGTCTAGCGCAAAGCATGCAGCGGTTTTTCACTCGCGACGAGCGCGGAACGCGTTTGCGCAGAGATCATGCGCAGGCAATGGACTAAATCTTATCGCAGGCCGAGACTTTGTGAGCCCGCCCGCGCATTAACGTGGCGAGGATGGCGGATGTGCCGTAGCCTCGACGAGCGGCATCAGACGACGCGGCACCACGATGCGCTCGCCCGGCACGAGCGGCGTTTTGTCCGGCCCCTTGTTCATCTGGGTGACCGACCAAAGCGGCACATGATAGGCCGCAGCGATCGATTGCAAGGTATCGCCCGGCCGGGCGAACACCGGCATGCCGCTGTCCCAGAGCTCGATTGGCGTGCCTGACGGCACGACATAGCGAACCGGCACGGGATCGCCTTCGCCTTTGGCGGTCGTGAGCTGAAGCACCTTGGTCACCAACTGTTCCTGAATGGTATCGTTCTTTTCGATGTTGATGTGCAAAACCTCCTTGCGCTGGGAGAGATCAAAGCTCGCATAGTGACCGCGGTACCCCTGTTTCGGCTTGACGTCGCCGCCGCCGAGTACGTCCTTTGACAAAAAGATGTTGATGAAACGATCGACATTGAGAGGAACATCCGGCGTCACATGAGCTGGATCGATCGTGACGACGAGGCTGACTCGAATGCCTTCAGCCTCAAGAAGCTCCGAAAACTTCACCGCGCAAAGGCCGCCCATCGAATGCCCGATGAGAATGATCGGAGCGGGATCCTCGCGGTACTCGCGGAGCGCACGTGCGGCAATCAGCTGACAAATAGTGAATTCGTAGACGCTCGCCTCGATGCCGGCGTCTTCAAGTTTCTCGGTCAGACTATCCATGCCGCGCGAGAAGATCGGGCCCAAGGCGCCGCGGAACAGGTATGCGCGTCCGCGCAACACCCCGCCCGGCTGATCGGCGCCTGCTGAAGGAGTTGCCGTCTCATTCGGTGTCGCGACCGGACCTGCGAGGGCAAGATCACAGCCGCCAAAACTGAGCGCGACCCAAACGACCGCTCCGCAAAGGACTGCGGCAACTCGCGCCGGATTTATCATGCGTTCCCCAAACCGTCCCAAACACCAGCGGCCATTCTGATTCGCACGCTATTGCAGGCGCGGCAAGACGCACTAAAGGCAGGCGAATTGGTGGAATTGTGGCGGCTGTTGGGGTACACGGCAGACCATATCCCGCGCCCTCATGCCCGGATTATGACCCGCTGCGAATCTTGCAGCACGAGTAGGCGCAATCCCCCGGCGCCTACCTTGCTATCCGAACTTGCTGCGGCTTCGGTGCTGCAGATGCCTCCTTGGGACGGCTGGCAAATACCACGGAGTCGATCGCGGCTATCACCCTGCGCTGCATGATCTCATTCTTGTCGATGGTGATGTGCCCTACGCCGGGGACGTTCTGCACATTGACATTCTCCAGCGAACCGTGGAGCTGGCTGGTTGGTTTGACGGGCTCACCATTGCCGTTGGCGATGTAGAAGTTGATGTATTTGCCGACGCGGCCGGAAAGGCTGGTGCGAAATACCGAATCCAGGCCAATCGCCAGTTTGACGGGGGCGCCGAGCTGATCGAGGCGGGCCACCATATCGGGAAGCACGGTGGCGCCGGAGGAGTGCCCGACCAAAATGATCGTGTTTATCCGCCCGCTCCGGTAGTCGGCGGCGGCTTCATTGGCCAGCGACTCCCAGCCGAGATAGTTGATCACGGTGACGGGAATGCCCTGCGCCTCGAGTCTTGCGGCGATCTCGTCGAGACCGAGCGAGAAGATGTTGAGCACGCCACGCAGCAGATAGACGTGAGCGCCCGTTCCCTGGGCCGGCACCGCATTGGCGGGAGCCGCAATCGGAAGCGTCAGCAGCAGCAAAGCCACTGCGATGGCTTGCAGCGACGGCAGCCAATGTCGGGCAAATCTCCGCCCGGCCAGAACATCCGTGTTGCTGCGATATGACCTCATGGGTTCCCCTCGAAGATGCAAACCGATCGGCCGAAAGTAGCGCCGGCATGCTCGCATCCGCAACAATGCCGGCCGTGCCGAATCATTTAATCCGCACGCCGTGTCTATGATGCAACACCCTGATTTCAAACCGATTAACAGCCCACGCTCGGGAATTTGCGACGCATCGTCCAGTCAGGCGCTGCGCCGCATCCGTCGTCACGATAGCATTACGATCGCTTCGGTCTTCCGGTCACTTCGTCAGCGGACAACCGCTGTCCTTGGCGGAGGGGAAAGCCTTGCCACCCGGCACCACCGCGATCTGCTTGTAATAGTCCCAGGGCTGTTTCGACTCGGATGGCTTTTTGACCTCGAACAGGTAGAGGTCGTGCACCATGCGTCCGTTTTCGAGCACCTTGCCGCCTTGCGCAAACATATCGTCGACCGGCAGCTCCTTCAGCTTTTTGGCCACAGCGTCGGAATCCTTGGTGCCCGCGGCTTTGACCGCCTTCAGATATTGCAGCGTGGCCGAATAGGTGCCGGCATGGATCATGCTCGGCATATGGCCGGTGCGCTTGATGAAGCGGGCCGAGAACTCGCGGGTCTTGTCGTTCTGATCCCAGTAAAAGCCTTCGGTGAGCACAAGCCCCTGCGCAGCCTGCAGTCCCAGGCCGTGCACTTCAGAGATGGTGAGCAGAAGGCCTGCGAGCTTCTGCCCGCCGGAAACGATGCCGAATTCCGCGGCCTGCTTGATCGAATTGGTGGTGTCGAGGCCGGCATTGGCCAGTCCAATGATCTTCGCCTTCGAGCTTTGCGCCTGCAGCAGAAATGAAGAGAAGTCCGACGAGTTCAGGGGGATTCGGACCGAGCCGAGCACCTTGCCGCCCTTGGATTTCACGAGATCGCCGGTGTCCTTTTCGAGCGCGTAGCCAAACGCGTAATCGGCCGTCATGAAAAACCAGGTGTCGCCGCCGGCTTCGACAAGGGCGCCACCGGTGCCGACGGCGAGCGCATGCGTATCGTAGGCCCAATGAAAACCATAGGGCGTGCAGGCATCCCCCGTGATGCGCGAGGTCGCAGCGCCGACCACGATATCGATCTTCTTCTTTTCCTTCGACAACTCCTGGATGGCGAGCGCAACCGACGACGTCGTCAGCTCGGTGATCATGTCGACGCCTTCAACCTCGTACCATCGGCGCGCGATGCTGGCGGCGAGATCAGGCTTGTTCTGATGGTCCGCGGTCACGATTTCGATTTTCTCGCCGAGCACGCTGCCGCCGAAATCCTCGACGGCCATCCTCGCCGCTTCGAGAGAATATTTGCCGCCGTAATCGGCGTAGACGCCGGACTGATCGTTCAGAATGCCGATCTTGACGCCTGCGGCCGATGCGCCGTTTGCCAGCAAAACTCCGCATGCCGCGATGGCAGCCGGCAACGTTCCCAATTTCATGATTTTTCACTCCCGAAATCTTTGACGCCGGGCATGATATTTTAGAAATTTTTGGCTGCCCACCCGTCTGGAATGCGCCGATAGTAGGATCGCAAAGCGTGGTCGATTGTGACAAGCGCTATGCGGCACTAGACCGGCTTTTTCCGACCCGAGCGATCCGCAAGGTTGCGGACCAGCATGTAGAAGATCGGCGTGAAAACCAGACCAAATATGGTCACTCCGAGCATGCCAAAGAACACGGCCACGCCGACCGCCTGACGCATTTCCGATCCCGAGCCGGTCGAGACGACGAGCGGCAACACGCCGAGAATGAACGCAAACGACGTCATCAGAATCGGGCGCAGCCGCAGCCGGCAAGCATCGATGACCGCTTGCAGGCGAGGACGCCCCTCAAGCTCGATGTCACGGGCGAACTCGACGATCAAAATCGCATTCTTTGCGGCTAGCCCAACCAGAACCACGAAGCCGATCTGGGTAAGGATGTTGATGTCCTGTCCCATGATTCGCACCCCGATCGTTGCCGCAAACAAGCACATCGGCACGATCAGGATCACGGCGAATGGCAAGCTCCAGCTTCCATATTGCGCGGCCAGCACCAGGTACACGAACAGGACGCAAATCGGAAAGACATAAAGACCCGAATTGGCGCCATGGACCTGTTGATAGGAAAGATCGGTCCAGTCGTAGGAAAAGCCGGACGGCAAGGTCTGGTCGGCAAGATGTTTCATGATGTCGATCGCGGTCGACGAACTGGTGCCCGGCGTCGGCTCTCCTTGAATTTCGGATGCCGCATAAAGATTGTAGCGCGCGACGCGGTCGGGTCCCGCAATGTTACGGAAATCCACCACGCTTCCCAACAGCACCATGTTGCCGGCGGCATTGCGGGTGCGCAGGCGTGCCAGATCCGAGGTCTCTTTACGGAATGGCAGATCCGCCTGCGCGGTGACGTGATAGGTACGGCCGAGAATGTTGAAGTCGTTGACGTAGCTCGAGCCGAAATAGGTCTCGATCGCATCCGTCACATTCTGGATCGGCACGCCAAGCTTCTGCGCCTTGATGCGGTCGATGTCGACATATACCTGCGGCGTATTGGCGGTGAAAGGCGAGAACACCGAGGTCAGCCCGGGTGTCTTGCGGGCTGCGGCCACGAGCTCGTCGGTAGCAGCCGCAAGCAACTCGGGACCGCGCCCCTGGCGATCCTGGATGCGCATGGCAAATCCGCCGCCCGTTCCGATGCCGGGAATCGAGGGCGGCGGGATGACGATGATGAACGCGCCCTCGATCGCCGAAAGCCGCCTGCGCAGATCGCCGGTGACCTTCGCGGCCGACAGGCCTTTTTTCAGACGCGCCTCCGGCTCATCGAACACCGGAAACAGCGCGGCCGCATTACTTGACTGTGTTCGCGTCGCGCCGGAAAGGCCTGTGAACGCCGCCACACGGACAATGCCAGGCGTATCGAGCGCGATCCGCTCGACCTCGCGCACGATCTCGGTAGTGCGCGCCAACGATGCGGCACCCGGCAATTGCACGGAGACGATGACATAACCGCGATCCTGCGCGGGGATGAATCCTTGCGAGGTCGTGACCAAAAGCCAGCCCGCGCTGCCGATTAAGGCCGCATAGATCA